>DATIZH010000024.1:0-1202 GCA_035517195.1 Nitrospiria bacterium
GTCTGGTTGGTGTGGCGCGTCGCCGTCGTGTAAGCTGACTAGCGCTCCTCAATCCCGCTGATACGTCCCGATCAACGTGTCCGGCTAAGAGGGCACATCCGGATTTATGGACAATCGGGAATTGCTTCAGGCGTACGCCAACCAGCATTCACCCAACTGATCTGGCCCTCCCGGTCTTGACCCGGCAAAAGCCAACGCGAGATAGCTGGTCTGCTGAATCGGTTGGTGACAAAACCGCCGGCTTTCATTAGAATTGCTCAGCGGTGCGGACGGGACTGCGGCAAAACGATGCCCCAATAGCAGTTGGTGAAAATCCCAGAATTCTTCGGTGAACGGGAGGACAGGTCATCATGACACGGCTGTTCAGAGGTTTTGCAGCGTCTGGCTTGGCACTCGCAGCAACCATCGCGGTCACGGGATACGCTGCCGAGACAACGAGGCCTCTTGCGGGCGACACGGGGCCGTTGGTGCTCGATATTGCCCGGTTCTACTCAATTACGAACAACGTCAACCTGAAGGCGATCTACGGTCGGCAAACGGTGGACGGTCTGCCATTTCAGATCGGCGGGGAGGCGATCCTCTACGGCCAGACGGAGGCGGGCGTCAACAGTGGTCTGGTTTATCCGGAAAACCTCGACGGGATTCGGATCGGACGTACCTTCGCTGAACTCCATTTGATCGATGCCGTCCGATGGCCGGATGTTGAGGGACAGAGCATTGCCCGCATCCGCCTCAATTATGCCGACGGAACGTCCCACGAATTCCCGATCGTGTACGGCGGCCACGTCCGCGACTGGCAGCGGCTGCGCACCGAGGAAACTGAATCGCTGACCGATCACGACTCAAAGATCTTCTGGCGCGGACCGGGGATCTCCAGTCTCAAATCGACCTCTCGCCTCTTCACCAGCACGCTACGGAATCCGTATCCACACAAAGTGGTGGAATCGATGGACGTGATTTCCACCAAGAACCGGTCGGCGTACGTCCTGATCGCCGCCACGGTTGCCAATCCCGATCCCCGCCGTGCGATCACGCCGCCTCTGGCTGCCGACGAGCCGGACCGGAGCTTTGACGGCAGACTGGTCATCCGCGTTGTCGACGACGCGACCGGACAGCCGATCCCGGGCGCGCTGGTGGAGCCTTCGAATATCACCATTGACGGCGCCGGTGTGGTGGCTTCCCCATTCTACACGTCGGCGGCG
>DATIZH010000025.1:0-1053 GCA_035517195.1 Nitrospiria bacterium
CTAAGGAAGCCGTTGAAGGGGCCCAAAACTACAGACTCCGGGTCAAGGTGTTATGTTCTTAGAAATCAGTTCGGGATTGGGGGTGGCCCCCGTTATTGGCGTAGAGCCAAGATATGGTAGCGCTAACGGGAATCGAACCCGAATCAGGTCGTCCGATCTGGTCCGATCGAGTCGTAACTAGCTGATTCTGCGTGGATGCAAGGCGACCTTTCCTGGCCACTGACCCCTATGGAGCCCTACGGTGTGATCAATGTGTGATCAAAAATCGTTGCGCCGAAGCTGCGAACCCAGGGTCAAAATCATCGGTGACCATCGCGGTCACAGGCCGTGCGCCGCAATCGTTTTTGGCGATGAGAGCCTCCCACCCATACCGTCAAGGGCAAATTGGGGATGCTCTGCCCCAGTGAGCCGGGGCCATCGCCGCCAGGCCCTGGGCCGAGTCCGGTCGCCAGTTTATTATACTGAACTGTCCGGAACCGTTAATGGAAATCCTGGAGGGCGTCCGTCGCATGTCTTACCGACCTAACCATTTCCGGGTAGTGATCGCAGTGCTGTTCTTTGCCGCGGCAGCCGGAACCTCCCGCGCCCAGATCATCATCCACACGGCCACGGATCTGCAGGGCGTCAGCAGCAACATGGCTGCACGGTATGTCCTGGACGCCGATATCGACCTCGGCGGCATCGCCGACTTCACCCCGATTGGGATGTCCGGCAGCGGCTCCGCCAACGCCGATCCCATCCCGTTTACAGGCGCGCTCGACGGAGCGGGCCACACGATTACCGGCCTCGCCCAGGTGTCCGCCAACAGAAGCGCCGGTTTGTTCGGCCTGATCGGCAGCGGCGCGTCGATCATGAATCTGCGGCTGCAAAACGCGCGGCTGACGTGGAATTATAGCGGCGGCACAGCGGCCGCCGGAAACCCCATTCCCGGCATGATGGGGATACTGGCCGGCCGGAATTACGGCACCATCGAAAATGTCACCGTCAATGGAACGATCGTCAGCACAGCCGCTGGAAGCGCCTGCGGTGGAATCGTGGGAGTAAATATTGGCA
>DATIZH010000026.1:0-2957 GCA_035517195.1 Nitrospiria bacterium
GAGCCGGGGGAGTAACGCCGCCTACGCCGGTTGGCGGGGCGGATTAGGTTGGTAAGGAATTCGCCTTTGATGCCGGAATGAAAACCCTCTCCCCGGTCACCGGGGAGAGGGTCGTTGGAATCGGAACGTTGTTTAGTCGTCCGAATCAGGCTGGGTGGTTGCCTGGCGATTGAAGTCGCTCGCGGGGCGAACCGTCTTCTCGCCGGGGAAGGGGACCACAAACCCGGTAGCCTCGTACCAGTTGTAGTGGCTGACCGTGTCCGGGTCTTCAGCGTCGGGAGTGTGATATTTGCCGGCGAAGATCTCCGCCTTCTTCTGGAGCCAGCCGGCCCGCAGAGCCGCGGCCGCAGGGCTATCCTTCAGATGCTTAACCGGGGGGCGGGGGCTTACGGGGTTGAGGCCGAGATTCGCCGGGGGCACATACCCCGCAACGCCGTAAGTCAGCGGGACCCCGTTCGCCACGTGCGTCCACGAATTGAAGTTGTCCCTGGGCGGATTGTCGATGAAGAGCGTCCTCATCGGCGAGGCCACCAGATCGTTCTGGTTCATGGGCGTGAGACCGAGGATCTGCTCGATCGTGCGCGTCATGTTGACCTGCGTGTAGAAGGTGCGTTCTTCGATTACGGTCCCGCTGTCAGCCTGCGGGGGCACCTGATTGACGTAAGGGCTGATGACATAGCCCGGGGACCGGTGACCGTCGACGTGGTCGACGCCGTTCTGCGCGTCGTCTTCCTCGACGAAGATCGCCGAAGAGGACCAAATGGCGCTGTGGCTGATGATGTCGACAAAGCGGCCCAGGGCCAGGTCGTTATCGGCCTGCATGGCTGTCGCATTGGGCGGACCGCCGGTGTGGTCGGAGCTGATCCACATGAATTCCAACTGGGGCACCTTACCGGCTGCCACATCCTTGGCGAAGTCCTGCTCCCAGACATCAACGCGGTACTGGTCGGGGATGTTCAGATCGAATTGCGGGTAGTTTTGAACCGTATACTTCATTACGTTCGGGAGCGGGGAGACCGAGCCGATCGTGTTGTAGTATTGAAGCTGTGGCTCCTTGCCATTCTCGTATTCCAAGGTGTCGTTGTAGAATTGGGTCCAGGTCGGCTCGCAACTGTCCGTAATGACAAACCCATTCATCGTGGTCGGAGTGCAACCCGGCACGGTGAACGTGTTGTACTCGATGTACTCTCCGTAGTTCTTCATCGTGATGCCGGTCCTGGCTGCCAAGTCGTACAGGTTGCCTTTCTTCTGATAAGCAAGCGCATCGCCGCCGTTGGAGGGGTAGTCGCGGAGCCAGTCCGGAGACTGGATGTCGTCGGAGTAAGGCGCCATGGCTTGGACGATCCAGTTGTGACCGTCGGCCGACTGGCGGCTCGGGTCGTAGAAATTGTCGAGAAGCGGGAAGCGCTCCACCAGCGCGTGCGCGTTGGGCGTTATGACGGGGTACTCGGCGTAAGTCGATTCGTCGCCGAAGACTGCCAGGCCGGCGTCGCCGTTGCCGCCCGCCACGTCGCCCAGGATCTGATCGTAGGTGCGGTTTTCACGAATGATCACGAAAACGTGCTTGATTTTCGACGGATCGCCGATCTTCGCCGGGATGGCGACTGGCTTGGTAAACGGGCTGCCACCGGCGGCACTCGCGATATTCGCCGCCAGATCCCAGTGGTTGTTCTGATAAACCTGGGTCGTCATCGCCGCCAGGGTTGTGCCGTTCGGAATAGGCACGATGCTGACGGTGCCAAGATCCTGGTGGCTGTTAAAGCCGGACACGCCGTAATATTTGGCGTACGAGTTTTCTGCCGTATTCGTACCAAGGGGTCCCACTGGCCCGAAGCCCGCGGTGCCGATGCCCTTGTCGTTGGCAACGAGCAGCGCGTTGTCCGCGGCGTCCAGCACGACCGAACTGGGCGCATAGGCGACCGGGATCATGCCGATGACGGGATCCGCCGCGCCCTCGCTGGGGTTGACCACCGCGATGGCGTTGGCATTGTAAAGCGCGACGTAGGCGATGTTGTTCGCGGCATCGACAGCGATCGAGTTGGGCCCGGCGCCGTAGGCCGACCCTTGGCCAGGCACCCCGATGGGCAGCCCAAGGTTGATCGTCCACGCCACGCGGTTGATGGTCGTGTCGATCACGGAGATGCTGTCGCTATAGGCGTTGGCAACCAACAGGTACTTGCCCCAAAAGGCCATACCGGTCGGGTGCAAGCCGGTAAAGATGGTGCCGGTGACCGTAAACGTGCCCAGATTGATCACGGAAACGGTCCCGACGAGAGTGGCGCCAGTCGGATAGGCGGCAACCACCGGGGTGCCGTTGGAGTATTCCTGGAACAGGTTTGGGCTAGCCATCGGGCCGGCCTCGTTCGACACGTAGGCAGTCTTGCCGTCGGGGGAAATCACGACGCTGTTCGGAACGGCGCCGACGATCACCTCTGTCGGCGCGGGCGCGGTCAAGCTGAACTTGGCCAGCGTATCGTTGTTGTCCAAAACGGCATAAGCGGTGCTGCCGTCGGGCGAGATCGCGAGGCCCATGGGATAGGAAGTGAAGGTACTATCGGAGACAATCGAGACCGTCTGGCCGCAGGGGATATTAATGCTGCCCGTGGTCCCCCCAGGGCTATTAGGGAAGCAAGTGACGTTGGTCAGATAGTTCTGGCTGTTAATGTCGATCGGAACCGCAACCAGGGTCGGGTAGGGGTTTGTACCGCCCGTTGAAGTGATCAGGCCCGTGCTCGGGTCGAGGTTGGCGATCGTGACGTAAGCGGTACCGGATTTGTAAGCGCTGTTATAGCCGTCCTGGCTGAACAGCAGGTGCAGACCATCCGGCGTATACATGATGCCCTTGCCGGCGCCGTCGGTATCGTATTTAGTCTTAGTACCTGACAGATAGGGCGGACTGTAGGTCTGAAGGATAGCACCGGTCTGGGTGTTGAAGATCGTGACCACCTGTGGGGCCG
>DATIZH010000027.1:0-202211 GCA_035517195.1 Nitrospiria bacterium
AGGCCCAGACGCTGTTGCCGAAGGCCAGTCCCGCCTGGCGGAACCAGAGCGTCTCAAAGATCAGGGCGGAGGCCCCGGAGACGAAGAAGATCGCGCAGAGCAGCGCCGTCGTCATCGGCCGGCCGCGCTCCCGGCGGTGACCTCCAAGACATCCCTCTGCACGATCGGAGACATGAGCGCAATATTATACATTGCTGATCGCCGAAATATCGGGTGCATGCGGGAAGACGGATCAATACAATGGAGCGTCTTAGGGAACCTAGGGACAGATTTATTTAACCCGCCATCGAGTCACACCGACCGACCATGAACAACGCGGCGGCCGGAAGTGCCAGAATTCCCTGGAACAAACTCCCGGGGACAGATTTATTTTCACCCCCCCTCCTTCAATACCGTGAGGCCGCAGGCAAAGCCTAAGTGGCATCGCCGTCTGCTCTTTGGTCGTATTTATAAAAATAAATCTGTCCCCGAAATTTCTATTTTGTCCCAACGCCGATCACCATCTCACACGGTCCGACGAAGCCCCTGGGGGTCTGAAACCGGCCGAGCTCGCTGGTGATCTCTTCCCACGCGGCCTCCCTGCCGGCCTGATCGAGGCCGGAGAGCATCTGATGGAGCGCGCCGAACGACTCCTTTTCGAATCTGACGCATTCGGCGGCCGAGGCCATCTGAAGCGGCGCCGGCACCACGTTGATCTTCACATCCTTGAAACCCGCCTTCGTGAAGGCCGCCTCCAGCGCGCCTGGCCCTCCCAGGCTGAACGGCCCCGGCTGCCCGGGAAGCGGCGGCGGCAGTTGCGCCCGGCGCCGGATGATCGACACGGGGATGGAGAAGAAGCCGTTGGTCTCGGCCGTCGAATAGACGATGGCCGCCACCCGCCCGCCCGGCTTGAGCGCGCGGTGCATCCCCTGCAGGGCCTTCTGTTGATCCGGAAAGTAGATGAGGCCGACACGCGACATTACGATGTCGTAGGATGCCGGCTCCACATCGAGCTGCTCCCCGTCGAGGACCTTCGTCTCTACATTGTTGAATCCGGCGCGCGTTGCGGACTCGGCGGCATAGCGGAGGATGTTCGGCGCGATGTCCGTCGCCACCACCCGGCCGCCCGGCCCCACCCGTTTCGCGGCCAGCAGGGTCTGGCCCCCCGCCCCCGCGGCGACGTCCAGGATCCGCTGGCCGGCTGCGGCGCGGGCCATGTCCAGCATGAGCTCGGTGACCGGATCGAGCCAGGCGGCGATCGTGGGGCCCCACTCATGCCAGGGCTTGGCCGCCGCTTGCCATTGGTCGCGGGTGGTGATCTTGTATTTGACTGGATCGAATTGGGGGGCCGGGGTTGTCATCGTTTCGTCCTTTCCACTATATAATAGAGAGCGATCGCAGCTGACGGCACAGGGAGTACGTTGTGGCAATTACACTCCGTTTAAATGCCACGGTCCATCCATGCAACGGGGACGGACGGAACCGGCCTGACTGAAATCTTTGCAAGAATATGCCCCTACGCATGAAAAATCAACCTGTATCGGACGGAAGCGACCAAAGGTACGCACCGCATGAGCGGCGGCCTGCCTCGATCAAGATCGATCGCATGCGATCGTCCAGCCATCTGATCTCGCCTCGGCCCGTGTTTGACAGCCATTCTCGAATCTGTCACGTTAGAACAAATGGGCGAAATGCTCAACAACGGCCGGCCCGGCACGATGGATAGGCACCACAGGATTCCATGATCTCACGGTGGCGGCTCTGGTCGAGGCTCTTCTGTCTTGAAGCCCTCCGGGCGCTCGCCCGCCATAAGCTGCGGACGGCGCTGACGGCGCTCGGCGTGACGATCGGCGTGGCCGCGGTGATCTGGATGGTGGCGATCGGCCAGGCCGGGACGGATCGCGTCGAGGCGCAGATGCAGCGGCTCGGCAACAATCTGGTCTGGATCGAAGCGGGCTCCCGGAACGTCAACGGCGTCCGCAACGGCACGCACGGCACGACCACGCTCATGCCCGCGGACGCGGCGGCGATCCGCCGCGAGATGCCGCTCATCGCGAGCGTCTCCGAAAACGCCGACGGCCGCCTGCAGATCATCGCTGACGACCGCAACTGGAGCACCTTCTACATGGGCATCTCCCCCGCCTTTCTCGAGATCAAGGGCTGGCGGCTGGCGGAGGGCTCCTTCATCACGAGCGCCCAGGTGAAACATGTCGCCAGCGTCGCGGTGATCGGCCAGACCGTCCGCCGGGAGCTGTTCGGGTCCGACAATCCGATCGGCCGGATCATCCGGATGCAGGGGGCCCTGTTCAGAGTGATCGGCGTGCTGGCGCCGATCGGCTCGACGACCTGGGGCCGCGATCAGGATGACATCGTCCTCATGCCCTGGACCACCGCGCTGAAGAAGATCCGGGGGCAGGGCTACACGTGGATCGACGACATTCTCTGCTCGGCCGTCTCCCGCGAGGCCGTCGACCCGGCGATTGACGCCGTCACCGCCCTGCTCCGCCAGCGGCACCACATCCGCCCCGGCGAGCCCGACGACTTCAACATCCGCCGGCCGGATGAGATCATCAAGGCGCAGATCGCGCAGAGCCGGACGATGGAGCTGATGCTGATCAGCGTGGCGGCGATCTCTTTGCTCGTGGGGGGAATCGGGATCATGAACGTGATGCTCGCCTCCGTGGCCCAGCGCACCAACGAGATCGGCCTCCGGGTCGCGGTGGGCGCCACGCGGCGGGCCGTGCAGCTGCAGTTTCTGGGCGAGGCCGTCATGCTGAGCCTCGTCGGCGGCGTGATGGGCGTGCTGCTCAGCCTCGGGGGCGACGTCGTCATCAAGCAGACGCTGGGCTGGCCCCTCGCCCTCTCGACTCGGGCGGCCCTGCTCGCCGTCACGTTCGCCGTCGCCATCGGGGTCTTCTTCGGCTTCTATCCGGCGTGGCGGGCCGCCCGGCTCGATCCCATCGCGGCGCTCCGGCGGGAGTGACGGCGGTGCCGGATCGAATTCATCGGACGGATGGGGCGCCATGATTGAGGCAGGCGCCGGTCGCGCACCCGCCATCCCGCCACGGCGCCGAATCATCAAATTGAGCAGCGCGTTGGTCTTCGTCTGCCTGCTCCTGCTCGCGCCGGAACCGGCGCGGGCCTGGCACGATCACACGCATCTGGCCATCGCGAAGGCCGCGGGCGATCCGGGGTGGTACAACGCGGCGGCCGCCGACGTCACCAAGATCAAAGCAGGGGCCATCGAAGACAAAAACCACTTTTTCGACAATGACAAGAACGTCGAAGTGACTCCCCGGCTCGTGCTAGACCAGGCCGGCCGGTACAACGACCCCGGCGACGAGCAGGGCCATCTCTATGGCGCGATCATCGCCTCATTGCGCGCCTACCGCGCCGCCAAAGAGGCGGGCCGGTACGCGGACTATCATCTGGCGTTCGCCGCCCATTATCTCGGCGATCTGTCGCAGCCGCTCCACAACATCGCCTACGACGGCTTCAACCGGGCGCATCACGCCGCCAACGACGGCCTGGTCGAGCGCGACGTCCTGGACAGGGTGGCCGACATTCAGAAGCGGATGTATGAGATCCGCCTGAGGCCCGACCATTTTGAGGAGGATCTCGCTCGGGAGATCGCGCGGATCGCGAACCTCTCGCGGCTGCTGGGGCTGAAGCTCAAATCGGAGCGGCGCGACATGACGCCGGAAGAGGCCTATACGCAACTGGCCCACAGCGCGTCGTTGCTGAGGGCCGTGATCAACAATTTACCGGATCGGTAACCGGGACCGCCGGGTCTCCGCCGCCGATCACCCCGCTGCGGCGGAAGGCGCCGTCAGAATTCCGTCCCGCTGCACATCATACAGGAATTGGCGCAGCATGTTGTCGACGATCTCCCGCGCGAGGGCCGACGGTGAGTGGGTCGGGGTCATGACGATCAGAAAGAGCTCGATCCAGGTCACCCCGTCATCCTGATACTCATAGTGCTTGAGCACCCGCTTGCCCTCCTTGACGTCGACCTGCAGCGTCAACGTATCCGTGAGGCGGGCGGGAATGAGCCCGACGGTCATGCCGGACAGAAAGCCGCCGAGCGCGCCCAGTGCGAGGTCGGTCTCGTCCCGGAGCGTGAGCGTCAGGTGGTGGCGTTCGGTGCCGTGGCCGACGGCGTACGAGGCAAACACGCCGCTCCGGTCGAAGACCTTGACGATCTCCTTGTTGAAGAAGTAGACGCCCGACGGATCCTGCTGATACGAGAGGAAGAAGATGACGTCATAATCGATCGAGGGTTTGGGGCCGCCCTTCTCGAGCTGGTCATACGTGACGGTGGGCAATCGGTTGCCGGGAAACGCGGCGCAAGCGGCCAGCAGGAGCAGGCCCAGCCCAGTTCCGGCCATCCCGACGGTGCGACGGCCGTTCATGCCGGGACGGATGCCGTCCGGACGGGCGCGGCGTCAGATGCCGCCCAGTTTGTCGAGGCGGCGCTTGGCATCGTCGATGGAGGCGTAATTGGCCATCGTATTGGGGGCCATCCGGAGATAGGCTTTCAGCTCACGGGCCGCCGACTCCGCGTCGCCCTGGTCCATGAGCGCGACGCCCAGAAGATAGTGCGTGTCGGGATCGTCGGGGTTGAGGCGCAGGGCGGCTTCATACTCCGCGATCGCCGCCTTGCGGTCCCCGCGCTCGTCGAGCGCCGAGCCCAGGACGACATGGGGCGGGGCGTGGGTCGGGTCGAGGCGCACCGCCTCGCGGTATTCCGCGATCGCCCCGTCCAGATCGCCCTGCTCGCCGAGCGCCGTGCCCAGATCGGTGTGGGCGGCCGCGCGGTTCGGATCGAGTCGCAACGCCTCGCGGTATTCCGCGATCGCCCCGTCGAGCTGCCCGCTCTGGCTGAGCGCCGTGCCCAGGTTGACGTGGGCGCCCGCGTCATTCGGCGAGAGTCGCAGCGCGGCGCGGAATTCCGCCGCCGCCGCTTCGGGCTGCCCGTCGCTCAACAGCGCCGCGCCCAGATTGTTGTGCGCCTCGGCCAGGTCCGGGCTGAACCTGAGGGCGGCGCGGGATTCCTCAATGGCGCCCTGGACATCGCCCGTGCGCAGCAGCGCGGCCGCGAGCGTGTTGTGCGCCTCGGCCAGGGCCGGATCGACCCGCAGCGCGGCGCGGGATTCCGCGATCGCCCCTCCGAATTGCTCCTGTTGATACAGCCGGACGGCCCGTTGCTGATGCGCCTCGGCGCTCTCAAACATCTGGTCGCAGGCTTGAAGCAAACCAGCCAGACCAGTCAATACCATCAAAAACGCAAACGGTTTCATCTGTTTCTTGCAAAAATAAATCTGTCCCCATTTTCGGGATCGCAGCCCGTTGACCACGCCAACAGGCCAAGCGACGCCGCCCCCAGCAACACGGATTGCCGGGGACTCCATGACCGCTCCATCTTCATCCGGGGTGTGAGGGGTCGCGCGCTACCAGTAGCGGGCCAGGGCGAATTGACTCTGGCCGCTGACGATGGAGCGGCCGGCCGCGACCAGCTTGCCGTCCGTTTGCACGATCAGGGCGTAGGCCTCGTCCTCCGTCGATCCGACCGGCGTCGTGACGGTGCCGCCGATTCTCCCGAAGCTGGCGTCCAGCGCGCCGTTCGTGGTATAGCGCGCGAGCGAGAAGAGGTATTGCGAGCCGTCGAACGAATAGCCGGCCACGACCGGCTTGCCGTCTGATTGCAGCGCCAGGCCATGAATCTGATCATCCGTCGTCCCGACGGCCGTGGTCACAATGCCGCCCGTGCCGAATGTGCCGTCCGGGACGCCGGCGGTGGTGTAGCGCGCCAGCGCAAACCGCTTCTGCGTGCCGTCGTCGGTATAGCCCGCCGCCACCAGCTTGCCGTCGGTCTGGATGGCCAGCGCGAACGCTTCGTCATCTTTCGCGCCGATCGCCGTGGTCACGATGCCGCCGGACCCGAACCCCGTCGCATCCAGCGATCCGTCGGCGTTGTAACGGACCAGGGCAAACCGCTTCTGCGTGCCGTCGTCGGTATACCCCGCGGCCACCAGCTTGCCGTCCGGTTGCAGCGCCAGCGCATAGGCCTTGTCATCCTTCGCGCCGATCGGCGTGGTCACCTTGCCGCCGGTCCCGAATCCCGTCGCATCCAACGCCCCGTCGGCATTATAGTGGACCAGCGCGAACTTGTTCTGGACGCCGTCATTCGTAAAGCCGGCCGCCACCAGCTTGCCGTCTGATTGCAGCGCCAGCGCGAACGCTTCGTCATCTTTCGCGCCGATCGGCGTGGTCACCAAGCCGCCGGTGCCAAAGGCGCCATCCAGGGCTCCGGCGGTGGTGTACCGCGCCAGCGCAAACCGGTTCTGGGTGCCGTCATTCGTAGAGCCGGCCGCCACCAGCTTGCCGTCAGATTGCAGCGCCAGCGCATGGGCTTTGTCATCCTTCGCGCCGATCGGCGTGGTCACCTTGCCGTTGGTGCCAAACGCCAAATCCAGGGTGCCCGATGTGGTATATCGCGCCACGGCGAACCGGTTCTGCGCGCCGTCAAACGAGAAGCCGGCCGCGACCAGCTTGTGGTCCGCCGTTTGCTGGATCAGGGCGTAGGCGACATCATTCCCGCCGGGTCCGACCGCCGTGGTCTCCACGCCGCGGACTCCGAACGCGCCGTCGAGCGTCCCGGCGCGGGGGCTGCCGGCGAACTGCGTGCCCGGCGGCTGTGCGCCCCCAGGACCGGGGCCTTCATTAACGTTGCCGCAGGACGCCAGCGCGAACGCGATCACCAGCATGCCGGCCGGCCGCAGAGGCGACGCGCCCCCTGTCGCCATGCCACTTCGCTTGTCTCGCGCGATCATGCCCGCCCCTTCCCACCGGAAGACTACACCAAACTTTGCCGGAAATCAACGGAGTCGTCTCGATAACTACCCCCCAAATATGGGGTCAATATCTGGCCCTTCAGCCCGGTCGCGCGCCGGACTCCCGCCCCGCGCGGGAGCCCGTTCGTTACGGAAACGTCTCCCAGCCCGCGCCGGTGATGTCGTCCATCCGGACGATCCGGTTGTTGAGCTCATCGGCCACGTAGATGGCGTCGGATCGGTCCACCGCGACGCCGGCGGGGCCGTTGAAGTGATTCGCGCCCGAGCCGTGGGCGCCGAGCGCGGCCCAGTTCGTTCCAATCATGTCGTCGATCTGGACGACCCGGTCATTGCCGGTGTCGGTCACCTCGATCCGGCCGGCCGAGGTGACGGCGATGCCGCCGGGGCCGAGAAACTGGTTCATCCCGGAGCCGGCGGTCCCGAGCGTGGTCCAGTTCGTCCCGCTCATGTCGTCCATCCGGACGATCCGGTTGTTGCCGGCATCGGCCACGTAGATGGCCCTGGCCGCGTCCACGGCCACCCCCGTCGGCGTGTTGAAGGGATCCAGCGCGGGGCCGCCGAAGGCGACCCAGTTCGTCCCGGTCATGTCGTCGATCCGGACGATCCGGTTGTTCTTCGCATCGGCGATGTAGAGTTTGTTGTCGCCGTCCACGGCGATGCCGGCGGGCCCGGACAGGGGGCTCGGCGGGGCCGGCAGGGCCGGGCCGTTGAAGCCGATCCAGCCCGCCCCGCCCATGTTCTCGATCCGGATGACCTGGTTGGTGCCCGAATCCGCGATATAAATCCGGTTGGCCGAGTCGAGGGCGATGCCCAGCGGAGCGTTGAACAGTTGCACGGTGGTGCTCAGGAATCCAAAGGGGGTCCAGCTTCCTCCCTGCATGTTGTCCATCCGGATGATCCGGTTATTGCCGGTATCGGTCAGAAAGATTCCCCCGTACGCGCTGATCGTCACGCCGGTGGGACCATTCAAGCTCCCGCCGTGGTTCGCGTAGTCCACGCAGCTCCAGACGAGCGTGACCGCGAGCAGCGCCGCCCAGACCACCGGACGCGTCCCCGCGCGACCACTTCCTCTCCGGCCGGTCAGTTCCGTCTGGTCGCGCATTCCCTTCCCCTCATGGTCCGCCTTCCCCTCGCACACGCGCGCGAGCCAGCCGGTCCGCGCGCGGGGGCCGATCTTATGGATAGGTGGTCCAGTCCAAGCCGGTGATGTCGGTCATCGCCGCGATCCGGCTGTTGCCCGTATCACACACAAAGATTGAAAAAACGGAATTGGCATTGCCCAGCGCGACATCGCCCGGGGCATTGAATTGATTCTTTCCAACGCCGGGATTAGTTCCTCCAAGGCTTGTCCAATTCGTTCCGCCGATGTCGTCAATCTGGACGATCCGGTTGTTCTGGCTGTCCGCCACCAGGATCTGCCCTGATGAAGTGACGGTGATGCCGAACGGGCCATAAAACTGATTGATCCCTCTGCCGGGGCCGGGGGCGGTGTTTCCCAGACTGGCCCAACCCGACCCGCTGATATCGTCCACCCGGACGATCCGGTTATTGGCATAGTCGGCGACGTAGATGCCTCCCCCGCTGTCCACGTCAATTCCGGACGGGCCGCTGAACTGTCCTGTGCCTTGGCCGGAGGTGCCGAATGCATGCCAGGTCCCCGCATTCTTGGTCATATCGTCCAACTGAACGATCCGGCCGTTACCGGCGTCGGTCACGTAGATTTTGCCGGTCGCATCAACCGCAATGCCCTTGGGAAATGCAAACTGGAAGTCCCCGGACCCGTAGGCGCCGAGGTCGGTCCAGTTCGTCCCGCTCATATCATCCATCTCCACGATCCGGTAGTTGCGGGCATCCGCCACGTAAATGTGGAAGTTGGCATCAACGGCGATGCCGATGGGAGTGTTGAATTGATATCTGTCGCCGCCCAGGCTGCCGAAGGCGACGCTGTTCGTCCCGCTCATATCATCCATCCGCACGATCCGGTTGTTGGATGTGTCGGCCACGTAGATGGCGCCGTTCGCGTCGATCGCCACGCCGTCCGGAAAGGTGAACGGGAATCTGCTCGCGCTGCCGCAGCTCCACAGGAACGCGGACCCCAGCAGCACCGCCCAGACGGCCGGGATCGCCCACCACCGCTCACCGGAGCCCCGGCCTGTTCGCCTCACCGCGCCGCGCATCGTTCTCACTTACGCCATCATCGGCCCACTCTGTCAGGGCACTCCACCGCCGGGAGGCGGCTGACGGCGGCCTGTTACGGATAGGTGGTCCAGCTCGTGCCGGTGATGTCGGTCATCGCCACGATCCCGTTGTTGCCCGTATCACTCGCATAGATGGAGAAAAAACTATTGATATTGCCCACAGCCACACCATACGGATTGTTAAAGTGATTAATCCCGCTGCCAATAGTGCCGATGCTGGACCAGTCATTCCCGCTTATATCGGTCATTTGGACGATCCGGTCATTGAGGCTATCCGCCACGTAAATCAGTGAGCCGCCAGAATTTACCGTAATACTGGCCGGGCTGGAAAATTGCTTTGTCCCGCTGCCGGAAGCGGTCCCGCCAAGGGTGGTCCAGTTCGTCCCACCGATATTGTCGACCTGGACAATCCGGTTATTGCTATAGTCAGCGACATAGATTTTTCCACTGCCATCCACGGCGACGCCGGCCGGCGCATTGAACGTGTCCGTGTTATTGGCGGGGTCATGGTTGAGCACCGTCCAAATTGATCCGGTGATATCGTTCACCTGAACAATTCGATTAAGTTTGGCGTCCGCCACGTAAATATGGCCGCTTGAATCGACAGCGATGCCTTCGGGAAAGCTGAATTGGTCCGTAGTGGTGATGGGATCGGCGTACAGCGATTTGAAATTCGACCCATTCATATCATCGAACTCCACAATCCGCTTGTTGACTGAATCGGCGACGTAGATGCGAAAGCCGGAGTCGACGGCGATTCCCCACGGACCGCTGAATTGACCCTGACCGCTGTTCGCCGCGTCATAGGTGATCCAGTTGTCCCCGTTCATGTTGTCCATCCGGATGATTCGGTTGTTACCGAAATCTGCGATGTAGATTTTCCCGTTTGAATCGATCGCAATGCCGACCGGAATATTGAGTGATCCGCTGTTCGAGCTGCTGCAGCTCCAGAGCAGAGCCGCGCCGAGCAGCCCGGCCGACAGCCGGACCATGACCGTCTTCACGCACCTCATACCGGTCTCCTGTTGACGAGCGGATTCCCCTCACAGACGGAGCGACAAATCGACCGGATCATAGACCTCCCCCCAAAGAGATGTCAATAGAGACAGACAGGCTTACGCGCGTTCCGGCGGCCGGGATTATTAGATGTGGGGGCCCGTGCGGAAGAGGCTGAGAAAGGTCCTCCGATGCCCCCACACCCCAAGCCACCGTGTTTCCACCATTGGCAGCTTGTTGCCCCTGGTTATCCCAGGGCCCGTGCGGAAAGGGCTGTAGAGGGTCATTGAATTACATTCCCCAAAAGCTTCGCTTTTGGGTAGGCGTTACCCCCACACCCCGAGCCACCGCTCATTGCTCATCGGCCACCAGTCGCCCCTGTTTTACCGTGGCCCGCTCGACCCCCCGATCAGTCGCCAGGAACATGTACATCGCTGGCACGACGAAGAGGGTGAACAGCGTGCCGATGGCGATGCCGGTGGCGATCACCAGCCCCATGTTGTAGCGGCCCACGGCGCCGGCGCCGGAGGCGGTGATCAACGGCACGACGCCCAGGACCATCGCGGCGGTCGTCATCAGGATCGGCCGCAACCGGATGCCGGCCGCCGCCTCCACCGCCTCGCGCTTGGGCCTCCCCTCCCGCTGCAGGTCGTTGGCGAACTGGACGATGAGGATGCCGTGCTTGCTGATCAGGCCGATCAGCGTCACCAGGCCCACCTCGGTGTAGATGTTCAGGCTCGCGCCCCCGACGCCGAGGCTGATGAAGATCATCGCTCCGCAGATCGACATCGGCACGCTGATGAGCACGATCAACGGGTCCCGGAAGCTTTCAAACAGCGCGGCAAGCGACAGGAAGATGATGATCAGGGCGAAAAAGAAGGTGACGATCAGCGCGCTCGACTCCTGTTTGTACTGCCGGGAGGGGCCGCCGTAGTCGACGCTGTAGCCCTGGGGGAGCACCGACTTCGCCTCGGCATCCAGCTCGTCGAGCGCCTGGCCGAGCGTGATGCCGACGGCGGGCACGGCGGAGAGCATGGCGGAGTTGAGCTGCTGGAAGTGATTAAGCGTCTCCGGCACGACGACGGTCTTGAGGCTCGCGACGGTCGAGACGGGAATCGCCGCGCCGTCCGCGGTGGTGATGTAGTAGTTCTTCAGCTGCGCGGCGTTGAGCCGCTCGCCCCGCATGACCTGCGGGATCACCTTGTAGGAGCGGCCGGCGAGGCTGAAGTAGTTGACGTAGTTGCCGCCCAGCATCGAGCCGAGCGCGCCGCCGATGTCCGCCATCGTCAGCCCGAGCTGGGCCGCCTTGTCGCGGTCGAGCACGACGGTCGTCTGCGGCTTGTCGAACTTCAGGTCGGTGTCGACGAACATGAACATCCCGCTTGCGCGCGCCCTGTCCATGAGCGCCAACGACACCTCGTTGAGCCGCTCGTAGGAGTCGGTCGTGCCGATGACGAATTGCACCGGCAGGCCGCGGCCGCCGCCGGGCAGCGGCGGGCGCTGAAACGCCACCGCGCGCACGCCCGCGATGTCGTTGAGCTGCTGCTGCACGATCGGCTGCATCTCCATCGTGGTGCGCGCCCGCTCGTCCCAGGGCTTCATGACCATCCCCGCGATGCCCGTATTGACGCCGCTGATGCCGTCGAGCTGAAAGACGTGATCGGTCTCGGGATAGGCGGCGAAGATCTTGTAGACCTGGCGCGTGTTCAGCTGGGTCTGCTCCAGGGTCGCGTTGGGCGAGGCCGTGATCAGCGAGATCAGGACGCCCATGTCCTCCTGCGGGGCCAGCTCGCTCTTGGCGTTGGCGTAGAGGAAGTAGATGCTGACGAGAATGATCGCCGCGAAAACGCCGGCGACCGGCAGGGCGTTGAGCGCGCCATGCAGCGCGCGCTCGTAGCGGCCGCGGAGCCGTTCGAACTGCCGGTCGATGAAGGCGGTCAGCCCCCGGCCGCCGGAGGCGGCCGGCTTGAGCAGGCGGGAGCCCATCATCGGCGACAGCGTCAGGGCGATAACGGCCGAGACGGTCACGGCGCCGGCGAGCGTGAAGGCGAACTCGGTGAACAGCGCCCCCGTCAGCCCGCCCATGAAGCCGATCGGCACGTAGACCGCGATCAGGACGACGGTGATGGCGATGATCGGCCCCGCCAGCTCGCGCGCGCCGGCGAGGGCCGCGTCGAGGGGCCGCGCGCCCTCCTCGATGTGGCGGTGCACGTTCTCGACCACGATGATGGCGTCGTCCACGACCAGGCCGATCGCCAGCACCAGCGAGAGGAGCGTCAACAAATTAATGGTGTAGCCGAGCGCGAGCATGACGAAGAAGGCACCGATGAGCGACAGGGGCATGGCGACGGTCGGGATGACGACCGACCGGAGCGATCCCAGGAAGAGGAAGATGACGAGCGTCACGATCAGCAGGGATTTGACCAGCGTGCTGATCACCTCGTGGATCGAGCTGTTCACGTACTTCGTCGCGTCGTAGACGATCTTCCCGCCCAGCCCCTCCGGCAGCTGCGCCTGGATCGGAGGGAACGCCTTGCGCACGCTGTCGATCACCGTGAGCAGGTTGGCGCTGGGCGCCACCTTGATGCCGATGTAGACCGCCGTCTGCCCGTCGAACCCCACCGCCGTGTCGTAGTCGTCCGAGCCGAGTGTCACGTTGGCCACGTCGCCCAGCCGGACGATCGCCCCGTTCTTCGCCTTGACCACCAGGTTGCGGAACTCCTCGACCGAGTGCAGGCCGGTCTCGGCGGTCAGGTCCACCGTGACCATCTGTCCCTTGGTGCGCCCCACCGCGGAGATGAAATCGTTCGCCGCGAGCGCGCCGCTCACGTCGGAGGCGGTCAGGCCGTAGGCCGCCATTTTCTTCGGATCGAGCCACGCGCGCAGGGCGAACTGGTGCTTGCCGAGGATTTCGGCCGTCTGCACCCCCTCGATCGTCTGCAGCTTCGGCTGCGCCACCCGGATCAGGTAATCGGTGATCTGGTTGGTCGAGAGCACCTTGCTGTAGAAGCCGATGTACATCGAATCGATCGTCTCGCCGATCTCGATCGTCAGCACCGGCTGCTGGCTTTCCTTCGGGAGCTGGTTGAGGACCGCGTTGACCTTGGTGTTGATCTCGGTCAGCGCCTTGTTCGGGTCGTAGTTGAGCCGCAGGTTGGCCTGGATCGTGCTGACGCTCTGCGCGCTGGTGGAGGTGAGGTAATCGATGCCGTTGGCCTGCGCGATGGAGGTCTCCATCGGGGTGGTGATGAAGCCGGCCACCAGCGCCGGGTCGGCGCCGGTGTAGGTGGTCGAGACGGTCACCACCGCGTTCTGAGTCTCCGGGAACTCGCGCACCGGCAGCAGCCCGAGCGAGCGCAGTCCCAGCACCAGGATCAGCAGGCTGATCACGGTGGCAAGCACCGGTCGGCGGATGAACAGGTCGGTGAAGGTCATGCGCGACGCCTCCCGGTCACTCCTCCGGCGGCTGCGGCGCGGGATTGTTGCTGGGCGTGATCGAGTTGTCGATGACCACGGGGCTCCCGTTCTTGAGCTTGAGCTGGCCGCTCGTGACGACCATCGCGCCGGGCTTGAGGCCCTCGGCGATGGCCACCTGGTCGCCGCGCGTCTCCCCCACGGTCACGAACGTCTGCCGGGCGATGAGCTGCGGCTTGCCGTCCGGCCCCTTGCCCTCTTCCACCACGTAGACGCTGTCGCCGTAGGGGTTGTAGCTGACGGAGGTCTGCGGCAGCGTCAGGTAGGGCGCGGGCCGGCCGGCCTCGACGGCGACCGACGCGTACATCCCGGGCAGCAACAGGTGCTTGGGATTGGCGAGCGTCGCCTCGATCTGGATGTTGCGGGTCTCGGGATCGACCTTCGGGTTGATCGCGGTGATGGCGCCGGTGAACGCGCGGCCGGGCCAGCTGTCGGTCGTCGCCGTGACCGTCTGCCCGAGGCCGAGGCGCGACAGCTGCTGCTGGGGCAGGGTGAAATCGACAAAGATCGGATCGAGCGACTGGAGGGTGACGATCTTGTCCCCGGGGTTGACATACTGGCCGAGATTGACGGCGTTGATGCCCAGGCGCCCGGCGAACGGCGCCCGGATCGCCTTTTTCTCGACGATCGCCTTCTGCTCGGCCGCCTGGGCCTCCTTGCTTTTCAGATCGGCCGAGTCGGCGTCCAGCACCGCCTGGCTGACCGCCTGGATCTTGAATTGCGCCTGGTCGCGCTCGTAGACGGTGCGGGCCAGCTCGGCGGCCGCCTCCAGCGCGCGCAGCTGGGCCAGATCCGCGTCGGCGTTGAGCTGGACGATCAGCTGCCCCTCCGTCGCCTCCTCGCCCGACTTGAACCGGACCTCGCGCACCAGGCCGGCGATTTCGGTGGTCACGTCGACGCCGTGCACGGCGCGCAGGCTGCCGACGGCCTCCAGCTTCGGCTGCCAGTCCTGCAGCTCAGCCTTCATCGCCGTCACCTTCGACGGCGGCATTTTCATCCCCGCCATGAATTCCTTGATCTTCTTCGCCTTGAAGGCCTGAAAGCCGAAGATGGCGCCGAACAGCAGGCCGACGATCAGGAGCATGATGATCATACGCTTGGCCATTAGAAGCTCTCTTATAATATGTGGGGGCCCGTGCGGAAGAAGCTGGGAAAGGTCCTCCGTTGCCCCCACGCCCCGAGCCAATTTTTTTCTACCATCGGCCGCAAGATCCCCCCGGATTTCTCCAGACGCAGGAAACGTATCGCTCTCCCGTACCTTCCGCGCCCATCAGCCAATGGGGGGTGGCGGGGGGAGATAGCGTCTCCCCCCGCATTCGATAAACGGCCCTTGCGGATCATCTCATTCAGCATGCCGGTTCCTCATTTTGCCGAGACTGCCGTCGGGGGGACCGGCGGGATCGGCCCGCCCCGGTTCCACCAGCCGCCGCCCAGCGCTTCGAACAGCGCCGCCGTATCGGAATAGCGCTGGGCCTGGGCCTGGATCAACAGCACCTGCGTGAGGCGGTACTGCCGTTGGGCCACCAGCAGGGAAAGAAAATTCACGGCCCCCAGATCGAACTGTTTCTGCGTCATTTCCAGCGCGTCGCGCGCGGTCGCTTCGGCCTTCACCTGCGCCTGGAGCCGCTCGGCGTCCAGATCCAGCGCGCGCAGCACGTCGGCCACGTTCCGGAATGCGAGCAGCACCGTTTCCCGGTAGAGCGCCGCCGCCTGGTCGTAGGCGTCGACGGCGGCGCGCCGCTTGGCCCTCAACTCCCCGCCGTGAAAGACCGGCTGGAGCAGCGCCGCCCCCAGGCTCCAGACGGCGGAGGGGCCGCTGAACAGATCGCTGATGTGGGCCGCTTCGGAGCCGACGCTGCCCGTCAGCGTGATCTGCGGGAACATCGCCGCCGTGGCCACGCCGATGTCGGCGCTCGTCTGATGCAGCAGCGCCTCGGAGGCGAGCACGTCGGGCCGCTGGCGGACCACCGCCGAGGGCAGGCTGACCGGCAGCTCCTGAGGCAGCTCGAGCGCGTCGAGTCTGAATTCCGGCAGCGCCGCCGAGCCCTCCTGGCCTGCATCAATAGGGAAGGCGCCCACCAGCGCGGCGAGTTGATGGCGGGTCTGGGCCAGCGCCAGCTGCAGCGGCGGCAGCGTCGCCCTCAACTGCGCCAGTTGCGTCTCCTGGGCAAGCACGTCCGAGCGAGAGGCCGCGCCCAGCTGGAATTGCCGCTCGACGATGCCGGCCTGTCGCTCCAGATCGCTGATCATCTCCTTCGTCGCTCGAATCTGCTCGCGCAGCGACGCCTCGGTGATCGCCGACGTCACGATATTGGCGGTCAGCGCCAGGTGCGCCCCCTCCAGCTGATAGCCCTGATAATCGACCTGGGCGCCCAGCGATTCGAGCCCGCGCCGCCCGCCGCCGAACAGGTCGAGCGAGTAGGAGACGCCGACCGAGGCGTTGTACAGATTGAACGTGCTGCTCGGAACACTCGGCTGGCCGAACGCGGCGCTTGAGAACTGCTGCTTTTCGGCCGAAAAGGAGGCGTCCACGGCCGGGTAGAGCACTTCTCCGGTCAGGGCCCGGCGGTTCTCCTGCGACTGGCGGAGCGACGCCTGCGCGGCGGCAAGCGTGGGGCTGTTGGCCAGCGCCCGGCGGATCAATTGATCGAGCGGCGGCGAGTGAAAGAGCGTCCACCATTCGGCGGGAATCTCCCGGTCGGAGAGGAAGCGCTGCGATGCGCCTCCCGTGCCTTGGGCGGACGCCGTCTCGGGCGGAAGCGGCGTCTCCGTGTAGCCGGTCACGGCGGGCGGTTGCGGCCGCTTGAAATCCGGGCCGACCATGCAGCCGGCGAGCAGCGCCGCGGCGGCGGCCGCCAGTCCGGCGGCCAGAAGGGTTCGTGTCATTCCGGCCTCCGCGTGACCCGCCGCCGCTTGAGCGACGCCAGGGCGCCCAGCGAGAAGGCGGTGATGTGGTCGGCGAGCCGTTCGATGTCCCCCGCACCGAAGGTCTGCCCCGGGCACAGACGGGCGACGACCGACCGGTTGTGGCGGTAAAAGGTGCATTGCCCGACGATGCTGAAGGCGCATACGGTCACCGATGCGTCGTTCAGACGGCCGCCGGTGAGCTCCCGGACGATCGCCTTGAGCCGGGACACGTCGGGGCGGATCCGTTCCTCGACCAGCGTGTCGAGCAGGCGGGTCGGCTCGATCATTTCCAGCGCGACGAGCTTCATGAGCCAGGCCGGACGCCCCCCGTCGAAAAATCGGACCAGCAGGCCGCGGATGAAGAGGCGCAACCGCTGCTCCGGTTTCTTCCCGCGTTCCTCCGCCTCGACCTCCGGCGCCGCGCAGGCGCCGGCGTACTGGAAGACGGCGGCGTAGAGCCCCTCCTTGTCGCGGAAGTGGTAATTGACGGCGGCGACGTTGGCCCCGGCCCGCCGGCAGATGTCCCGGACGTTCGTGTTGCGGAAGCCCCGGTCGGCGAAGAGTGCCCCGGCCGCATCGAGCAGCCGCTGCTTGGTGGCAAGGTCCTTCTGCCGTTGGCGCATGACGGAGTGCATGGGCATTCTGCTTTAAGCGCATGTATAAAACACCTGTTTGACGTTCGTCAAGTGGTTTTTTTGGCGGCGCGGATCATCGTAATGTGGGGGCCCGCGCGGAAGGGGCGGAGAAAGGTCCTCCGATGCCCCCACACCCCAAGCCGCCATTTTTTCCCATCGGCCGTATTGTGCCCTCGATTTCTCTCGTCGTAAAAGCGTATCGCTCTTTCGTACCTTCCGTGACAATCAGTCAATGGGGGGGGGGGCGGGGGGAGAGAGCGTCTCCCCCCGCATTCAATCAATGGCCCGTACGGAAGGGCTGTCGGAATCCAGCCGCCTCACCGACTTGGCGGCGCGCACGAACTCGCTGCTCCTTCCTCGTCGAAGTGTGAAGCATTGAATAAATTCCCCGAACGCCCTGCGTTCGGGTTGGCAATGCCCCCACACCCCAAGCCAACTTTTGCCTACCATTGGCCACAAGTTACCCCTGGATTTCCTCGCCTTGCTTCCCTTCATCCCATCTTCTATAATCGCCGACAATCATGTCGTCCCAGCCCAAGTCCTTCGTCTCCATCCGCGGGGTGCACGACATCCTGCCGGGCGAAAGCGAGCGGTGGCAGGCGATCGAGCGGGCCGCCGCGGGGCTCTTCGCCGCCTACGGCTTCCGGGAGATCCGGCTGCCGATCTTCGAGGCGACCGAGTTGTTCGCCCGGGGAATCGGCGAAGCGACCGACATCGTCGAGAAGGAGATGTACACCTTCGCCGACCGGTCCGGCGAGTCGATCACGCTCCGGCCCGAAGGGACGGCGCCGGCGATCCGCGCCTACCTGGAGCATCACCTCGGCGCCATCCAGCCGGTGACGAAGCTCTATTACTGGGGGCCGATGTTCCGGTACGAACGGCCGCAGAAGGGTCGGTTCCGCCAGTTTCATCAAATCGGCCTTGAGATCATCGGCAGCGCCTCGCCGGAGGCGGACGTGGAACTGCTGTCGTGGCTGCATCTGTTCTTCCGGCACCTCCGGATCGACGGGCTGCGCCTGGAGCTGAACAGCCTCGGGGATGAGCAGTGCCGGCCGGCCTACCGCCGGCTGCTCCAACGCTTTCTCGAGTCGAGGCAGGCGGAATTGTGCGAGAACTGCCGCCGCCGGACGGCGACCAACCCGTTGCGCGTGCTGGATTGCAAGAACGACTCATGCCGGAAGGCGACGGCCGATGCCCCGATGATGATCGATCATCTGTGCGAGGCCTGCCGGACTCACCACCGCGCGGTCACCGGGGGGCTCGAGGCGCTGGCGATCGCCTATCATCCGAATCCCCGGCTGGTGCGCGGGCTCGACTACTACACCCGGACGACGTTCGAATGGACCACGACGAAACTGGGCGCGCAGAACGCCGTGGCCGCCGGCGGGCGGTACGACGGGCTGATCGGCCTGCTGGGCGGCAAACCGACGCCGGCGATCGGCGTCGCCATTGGCATGGAGCGGACGGCCGAGCTGCTGCCGGCCGACGCCGGCCGGCCCGAGGGGCCGGATCTGTTCATGGCCTGGCTGGGTCGATCGGCCCGGGCATGGGCGGCTCCGATCGTCCTGGCGCTCCGGGCGGAAGGGTATCGGGTCGAGACAGAGTATGAGGACGCAAGCCTCAAGAGCCAGATGCGGAGGGCCGACAGGCTGGGGGCGAGGTTGGTCTGCATCGTGGGAGAGAACGAGCTCGCCTCGGGACGGATCGTGGTCAAGAATCTGCGGACGACCTCGCAGGAGACGGTGGCGGCGGAGCGGATCCTCGATGAATTGCGGACGCGGCTCCCGCCCCCGCCCCCTCCCCCGCCGGAGGGAAACGGGCGGGCCGCGGCGGGCTAGGATGCCGTGGGACCGCCGACGCTCAGCCAGTTCGTCATCGCCATCCTGGTCTGGGTCATCTATTTCTTCGTGGTGGCCTTCGCCTGCGCCAAACTCTACTTCAAACTGCGCGGACAGCCGCCCGCGCCCAACCAGACCGTGATCGTCGATGGCAAATCGGTGTCGGCGCTCGCCCGGTGGGAGGCGCGTGACAAGCGGTTGCAGCGGGTGATGATCGCAATCGGGCTCGCGCTGGGGCTGATCGTCCCGCTGATCCTGCCCTGGCTGGTGCGGGCCGGCTAGGGCGGCGAGATACTGATCGTCATGCGTGTGCGTGTCGGGCTGTTCCTGTTCATCGCCATGGCCCTCGTTCTCCCGACCATCGGCTGTCAACGCGCCGGCCCAGCCGGATCGCCCGGCATGGTGCGCATCCCCGCCGGCCCGTTCATCATGGGCAGCGATCAACGGGATGCCGGGAAAAGGGGGCTCTCGTACGGAATCATCAAACCCTGGTATGAAGATGAACACCCCGCTCGGACGGTCACCCTGCCGGCGTATGAGATCGACGTCTACGAGGTCACCAACGAACAATACGCCGGATTTGTGAAGGCCACGAATCATCGCGTTCCGCCCTCGTGGACCAACGGGCGCTATCCGGCGGGACAGGAACGCTTCCCCGTCACCTACGTGACGTGGGATGACGCGAACGGCTATTGCGGCTGGGCCGGCAAGGCGCTCCCGACCGAAGCGCAGTGGGAAAAGGCGGCACGAGGCGCGGACGGCCGGCTCTATCCCTGGGGCACTGCGTTTGATCCCGACAAGGCGAATGTCGGCGGCCTGCACGGCGGACTCAAACCGGTGGGCAGTTTCGAGGCGGGCAAAAGCCCCTACGGCGTCTACGACATGGTCGGGAACGTGTCGGAGTGGACCGCCGACTGGTACGAGCCCTATCCCGGGTACGAGACGGCCAGCGACTATCTGAACAAGAAATTCGGTCGCACGTACAAAGTCATCCGGGGCGGGTCCTGGTCGTCGCTCGGCCATTATTCCAGGACGGACGCCATGATCGTGATGGGCTACTACTCACGCGCCTCCTCTCGATTCTTTTTCGATCCCCGGGGATTGTTTGACGACGTCGGCTTTCGCTGCGTGAAACCCGCCTGAGCCATCCCGCCGCGACCCCTTGCCGGGAGAGCGAACATTAAAACGCTTGAATCGTCACCCTGCCGAATTCTATAATGGAACCAGGAAAGGAGCTGTCATGCAGGGCACGTTATCCTTTCTGTCCCTCCTCATCGTTCTTGCCTCCCTGACCTTGATCCCTGTTCCTACGGAAGCGGCCATCTATTCCTGGCGGGACGCCAACGGCGTCGTCACCTATAGCAACTCGCCACCGGCTCTTGCCGGCACCGCCCAGGTGTCCGTTCGCGCGACCGAGGCGGTCGATCCGGGACCATTTGACCCGGTATCAGCCGACACGACGCTCGTCGACGCCGATCAGCCTCAGCCGCCGGAGCGCGCTCCCTACGTGGCCACGGAAGGTGACTTCATCCTCCAGCTTGTCAGGGAGCTGGGGCTTGGGGATCCGTCCGACGCCCGGCAGGCGGCCGACGTTCTGACCAACCTGCGTATTGCCCCGCCGCTCGGCACGTGGCAATTCGACGAACCGATGACGCCGGAGCTGACGATCCGCCTCAGGCAGCTGTCAGTCGCGGCGGCCGATCGCGGCGACATCGACATCTCGCCGGAGCAGGCCTTGCTCGCCTTCGACACGGCGGCCGCGCTTCTGAACGTCGACATTCCGGCCGCGGCCGATCAGCAATCGATCCCGGACGATGCCTACCCGATCGCCGATCTGCCGCCCCTGGTCGACATGTATCAACCCTCGCCGGACTTCTCTCCCTACTATGTCTGGACGCCGGTGTACGGCGGCTTCTGGTGGGGATACAACTTCTTTCCCGGCTATTGGGTGCTGAATGTCGGTCTCTTCTGCGACCATTATGACAACCATTATTACGGTCACGGCCATTATGGCGGTCATGATCATCGATCTTACGATCATGGGTACCGCGGCGGCGCCCGCTTCGCGTCGATCGATCCCTCCCACATCAGCCATCATATGAACGGGCACATCCAGGATCATCAACTGCGCGGACATTCGCCGGCCGGCCGGACGGTGTCTTCGCCGGGTCAACCCCGTTCGCCCTTCGCGGCCATGCCGTCCCGCCATACCGGCCTTTACTCGCCGCGACCCGTCGCGCCGGATCGTGCGTCGTACGCCAGGCCGCTTTCGACGGCCCGGACGCCGTTCCGGTCGTCGTCCTATTATTCCCCGTCGCTCCGTGCCCGTTCCTTCCACGGCTCGACGTACGTCGCGCCCTCCTCCCGCGCGTCGTCATTCCGCGGGACCTACCTGTCGCCCCGATCGACGGGCAGAAGCGCCTTGATGTCCCAGTCGATGCGCCGTTTCGGCGGGTCTGGCGTCGCGTCGTCACGACCGTCATTCCACGGCGGGATGGGGGGGACGCGGAGCTCCGGCTTCTCGTCAGGCGGCGGACGGTTTTCCGGCGGGCGGGCCCACTCCTCGGGCAGGGGCGTCTCGTCCGCAGGTTCGTCCTCCCATCGCTAGCGGCCGTGCGGCTTCACCCTGGTGACCTCCGCCGTTCCCGTGCCTGACCGGCTCCCTGGGTGACAATGAGCGATCGAAGGGGCGAACCACCACGGACGCGCCGGCGCCTCATCCCCGTTCTGATACTCGTCGCGGGACTGAGCGGCGCGCTCGCCATCCATCTTCGCGCCGGTCAAGATCGGGACGATGCCGACAGATATGAGATCGTGAACGGACAGGCCTATCCGGTCAACCCCGAAGACATCGGGAAGTACAGACACGACCTGGAACTCTATGGCGGGACATGGAACGTGCTCGCGGACCGGATCATGCGCCGGGCGGAAGGCTTCTGGCGAGGCAAGGCGCTCGCCCCGACCGTCGCTGTTCTGACGGTCGTATTCGCCGCCGGCTGGTACTTCATCGCCGGACTTCCGGCCGGCCCTGAAGACGACGATGAAGGCGAAAAGAGGCGGGTCCGGCTGGATTAACTTCCCGAGATATTCGCCCTTCGCTCCCGGTCGACCTAATGGGCAGGCGCCCGCGCGGTGTAGCGGTCGAGAAACGCGGCGATCTGCGCCTGCTCCTCTTCGCTGATCGTCATCCCGGCGCTCATCCGGGCCACCGTGGCCCGCCAGCTGCTCCCACTCCGATGATTGGCCGCGGCGCGCCAGGCGGTCGATTTCTGGTTCAGGCCCGGATCGGTCCACCCATGGCATTGGTTGCATTTGGCGAAGACGGCCGGCGGCGACGCTTTCGGCGGCGCGCCCGCCGGCGTCACCGTTTGCGCGTCGATGAAGGCGGATTGCTTCTCGACCGGATCGAACGGCAGCCCCGCGACGTTCGTCCATGTCGCCCCGCCGTCCACGGAGCTGAAGAGCCCGGCCCCGTGCAACCCCGCGAAGAGATGATCGGGGTGCCTCGGATCGAGCGCCAGGGCGCGGACGTCTTTTTCAGGAAGGCCGGCGTTGACCGAGGTCCAGGTGGCGCCGTCATCCTCGCTTTTCATGACGCCCGAGTCGCTGGTCGCCGCATAGAGCCGCTTGGGCGCGGACGGATCGAACAGGACGGCGCGGATCCATGAAGATTCCAGCCCGCCCGTCGGCTGCCACGCGATCCCCTGGTTCCGGCTGACGAAGAGGCCGCCGTCAGCGATGGTGCCGGCGTACAGCCAGCCCGAATCGGGCCGGGCCGCGAGCGTGGCGATGCGCTTGCCCTGCAACGCCGCGACCGCCTTCCAGCCGCGCCCGCCCTTCGGCCTGGCATAGAGACCGGACTGCGTCCCGATGAAGAGCGTGCCGGTATCGGGTCCGATCACCATGGCATTCTGAAACTGGGGGCCGGCCCAGAAGCGCAACCGGTCGGTGATTGCATGCCAGGCCGGCTGATCGTCCCTCCGCTCGTACAACTCGGTTGACGTCACAACGGCGAGACGGTCATGCGGCCCCTGCTGCGTGTCGGCCTGGACGGCGATCCGGCCGACGGCGGTGTTGCCGAGCCCGTCATTGGCCTCCTTCCATGAAACACCGCCGTCCTCACTGTAATAGAAGCCGCCGCCCCAGGTCGCGGCGTAAAGGCGGCCGGGGGCCTTGGGGGACGGCCTGAGATCGTAGACGAGATAATCCTTGAGCCCCTGGTTGATGAACGACCAGCTCTTGCCTCCGTCCACGCTTTTGAGCAACCCCTGGTTGTCGGTGGCCACGTAGAGCGTGTCCGGCGCCTGCGGATCGACCACGATGGCGCTGATGAAAAAGGACGGCCCGGAGGGAGGCGGAGCCGGCCAGGCCGCATCCGCCATGACCAGCGGAAGGAGCAGGCCGGCGGCAAGGGCACGGCCCCATCGCCGGATGATCCGCTCGCGCCTTTGCGCGTGCTCAAGTGAGGGGGAGATCCTCATCTCCCCCTCAGCACCCCCGTCGCTAGACGCAATACGCATCGTATTCACTCAGGTGACTAAGTAGCGGACAACGTTGCTCAGCCGCCTGATCCCGTTGTTCCGCTCGCGCTCGCGCGCTCGCTCAAATCAGGGGGAGTGATGCGCTTCGACTCGGCCATGGCCAGGCCATGTGGCCGGCTCAGATTTCGCTTCGCAGGCGTAGCCTGCGAAGCTTCATTCACACTCCCCCTGATATCATCTATGGAGGCTACCGCCCCCACGCCCCGGCCCATCGCCCGTACGAAATATGTGCCAAACATCTTAACGAACCATATTGGTCAGCCGTCCAATCCCCTCAATCACCACCTCGATCGTGTCGCCGCGCTGCAGCGGTCCGACGCCTGAGGGAGTGCCCGTGGTAATCACGTCGCCGGGAAGGAGCGTCATGATCGACGAGATGAAGCTGACCAGGACGGGGACGGGGAAAATCAGATCGGCCGTCGTGCTCGATTGCCTGGTCTGGCCGTTGAGGATCCCCTCGATCTTCAGGTTCGACGGATCAAGGTCCGTCACGATCCAGGGACCGATGGGCGCAAAGGTGTCAAATGATTTGGCCCGCGTCCATTGCTTGTCCTTCTGCTGCAGATCCCGCGCGGTGACATCGTTCAGGCAGGTGCAGCCCAGGATCGCCTCGGAGGCCTGGGCGGGCGTGACCGACCGGGTCTTTTTTTTGATGACGACGGCCAGCTCGGCTTCGTAATCGAGCCGCGTCACCCCCTCCGGATAGTGAATGGCGGCGCCGGGGCCGATAACCGATGTGGAGGGCTTGAGGAAGAGCAGCGGCTCCCCGGGCAGCCGGTGGCCCATCTCCTGCGCGTGCGCCCGGTAGTTGACGCCGACGGCGACTATTTTCGACGGTTCGCAGGGAGGAAGAAGCGTCACGTCGTCCAACTGGAACGACCGGGGACCGAATCGCAGGGTGCCGTACGGATCGCCGGTCAGCTCCCTGATCTGGCGCTGCTCGACCGCGCCGTACCGGACCTGGCCGTCGCTGGAAAACCGGAGAAGTTTCATGATTGCGAGGGAATGGGGGGATTCGATGACCGGGCACATTGATGATTGGAGGCAGGCCGGTCAACACGCTCCTGCTGCAGGGCCGCAGGGAGCGAGGACCCCGGAGCGTACTGTGTGGTACGTGAGGATTCCGAGCGACCGGCCTTGTACCGAGAATCGGACATGCCTCTCATCTCCGATTCGAGGTCAACGCAGCAGAGGGACTTTTCAACGGCCTGCTAATGATCGACCAGTTCCTTGAGCTCCTTGCCAGCCTTGAAAAAAGGGACCCGTTTGGCCGGGACCGCCACCGGCGAACCGGTTTTCGGATTGCGCCCTTCCCGCGAGCGGCGCTGGCGCAATCGGAAGCTGCCGAAGCCGCGGATCTCGATCTTTTCGCCGTTGGCCAGCGTGTCCTTGATGCTGTTGAAGACCGCGTTGACGATGATCTCCGTCTGCCGCTTGGTCAGGGTGTGGATCTGCTCCGACACCCGCTCGATGAGTTCCGCCTTCGTCATATGCCTGCTCCTCGTGTTAAAACGCCATGCGGTACTCCAACCTCACGCCCGTCGGCAGCCCGACGATCCCGCCGCCGAACAGCTTCGACTGCAGCAATTCCCGCAGCGAAAACCGCGGCTTGGTCTCAATCACCTCCGGCTCGCCCTCGATATGGGCAAGGGCGGCCGCGGCGTGAATGGCGTCGCGCAAGTCGCCCAGCTGATCGACCAGGCCGGCGGTCTTCGCCTGCCGGCCGGTGAAGACCCGGCCGTCGGCCAGGCGCGTGACGTCCACCACCGTCAGGCCCCGCCCCTTGGCCACCGCTTCGATGAATTGATGATGCACGTCGTCCAGGACCGTCTGGAGCAGCGCGCGCTCCTCCGGACGCATCTTGCGAAACGGCGAACCGGTGTCCTTGTGCGAGCCGCTTTTGATGACGATGCTCTCGACCCCGACTTTTTTCAACAGCCCTTCCACGTTCGGGATCTCCATGATGACGCCGATGCTGCCCGTGAGCGTGCCGGGGCTCGCCACGATCTTGTCCGACGCGGACGCAATGTAGTAGCCGCCGGAGGCCGCCACCGTGCCCATTGAGACGACGACTTTCTTCCTGTATGTCGTCCGCAGCCGGTTGACGGCTTCATAGATCTCCTGCGCCGGCACGACGGCGCCGCCCGGGCTGTCGATTCTGAGCACGATGCCGAGGACGGCGGGGTTCTTGGCGTACCGCTCCAGCTCGTCGACCGTTTCCTGGGCGTCGGTGATGACCCCTTCGATCCTGACGAGGGCAAGCTTCCGGCCGCCGAACGGAGCCGATTCGTCCATCAGGGTGTACAGGAAGGAGGCGACGAAGACCGCCGCCAGCAACAACACGAACAGCCGGGCAGCCCGCCAGAGGGACGATCGCGCGGGGGAAGGAGGGTGCGGATCGGAAGGGGGGACTGCCGTCACGTCGTCTCGTCGCCCTTTTTGGACCGTTTGGACCGGCCGGCCACGCGCCCGAGGCTCTGATCGAGCGATCCCTGCTCCTCGTGGAAGCGGCGCAGCTCATCCCGCTCCGTCTCCTTCTGATAGGCCTTGATGCTCAGGCTGATCTTCCGGTCGGCGCGGTCGATCTTGACGATCTTGCAGGTCACGGTCTGGCCGACGGGATAGAGCTCCTCGAGTTTCTGCGACTGGCGGTCCGTCGCGTCGCCGCCCGCTTCACTCGCGTGCACCAGTCCCTCGACCCCCTCCGCCAGCTCGACAAAGAAACCGAATTCGGCGTGCCGGATCACCTTGCCCTCCACCTGCTGACCGGTCTTGAATCGCGCGACCGCCTCCTCCAACGGATCGGGAGCGAGCTGTTTGTAGCCGAGCGACAGCCGCTCCTTGTCCGGATCGATCTTGAGCACCAGCGCCTTGATCCGATCGCCCTTGGCCATTATTTCGGACGGATGGGTCACCCGCTTCGTCCATGACAGATCCGAGACGTGAATGAGGCCGTCGATCCCCTCCTCCAGGCCGACGAAGACGCCGAAGTCGGTCAGGCTTTTCACGGTGCCTTCGATCACCGAGCCGACCGGATATTTCTGCTCGACGACCTCCCATGGATTCGGCTCGATCTGCTTCATGCCCAGTGAGATTTTCCGCGCCTTCGGATCGATGCTCAGCACAACCGCCTCCACCTGCTGGCCGACGGAGACGAGCTTGGAGGGGTGCTTGACCTCGTGACTCCAGGACATCTCGGAAATGTGGATCAGCCCCTCGACGCCGGGCTCCAGCTCGACAAACGCGCCGTAATCGGTGACGCTGACGACCTTGCCCTTGACGCGGCTGCCGACCGGATAGGCCTGGTCGGCGAGCAGCCACGGATCGACGCTCTTCTGCTTGTAGCCGAGCGAGATGCGGCCGGTCTCCTTGTCATGGCGCAGGATCATGACCGAAATTTTCTGGCCGACCGAGAAGAGCTCGGAGGGATGGCTGATGCGCCCCCAGGACATGTCGGTGATGTGCAGCAGGCCGTCCACGCCGCCCAGGTCGACGAAGGCGCCGTACTCGGTGATGTTCTTGACCACCCCGTCCACCCACTGCCCTTCCTGGATGTTGGAGAGCGTCTCCTGCCGCTTCCGTTCCCGACTTTCCTCGAGCAGGACGCGCCGAGACACGACGACGTTGCTGCGCAGGTGGTTCATCTTGATGATCTTGACCGGCACCGTCTGGCCCAGCAGGCGGTCGAGATCGCGGGTCGGCCGCAGATCCACCTGCGAGCCGGGCAGGAAGGCTTTCACCCCGATGTCGATGATCAGTCCGCCCTTGACTCTGGAGACGATCTTGCCGTTGATCGGCTGGCCCGTCTGGTGCAATTTCTCCAGATCGCCCCAGACCTTCATCCGGTCCGCTTTTTCCTTGGAGAGGACGAGGTTGCCTTCCAGATCCTCCCGGGCTTCCAGAAAGACCTGAATGGGGGCGCCGACGGTGAGCTGTTTCAACTCTTCCTCGGAGAATTCGCCCTGGGGAATGATCCCTTCCGACTTGTAGCCGATGTCGACCACCACGCCGTCCGGCAGGAACGCGACCACCCGGCCGTCGACCAGGCTGCCCTCCTGAAGGTTTTTGAACGTTTCGGAATACAGCTCGTCGAATCGCGCGCGATCGCCGGGCAAATCGGACTGTCCCCGTTCCTGTGTCTGCTGCACCGCCATACCTCTATTCTCCCCTCTCTCCCGATGATTGAGCGCTGTCAGAGCGACCGGCATCACGGACCGGCGCTTGGCCATGGTCCCGACTCTGCCGGCGCAATTGCTTGATCGCGTCCATTACCTTGTGGCTGACCTTGATATGATACGCGCGCTCCTCTTCCCCGTTTTCAGTTCCGTCGTGATCCGGCCCGGCTGATATCGATGCAGGGAGCGGAAACCGCATGGGCGGCCCGAGCCGCACCGTCACCCGCCGGGGCCGGATCCACCTCGCCCCCCGTGGCATCGCCTCGTCCGTGCCCGTCACATAGGCCGGCAGCACGGCCACGCCGGTCCGGGCCACAATCACACCCACCCCCGGCTTAGGCGGCAGCAATTCCCCCGTCAGGTTAATGCCCCCCTCCGGGTAGATCACCACCACCCGGCCGGCCTGGATCCGAAGCACCGCTTCGTTGAGCGCTTCTTTCGTCACGCCGCCGCGTCGGATCGGAAACCCACCCAGCCAGCGGTAGATCCAGCCGATCACGGGGTGATGAAACAGCTCCCGCTTCCCCATGAAATCGGCCGGCCGGCCAAGTGCACAGGCCATCATGGGAATATCCAAATAACTGATGTGATTTCCGGCGACCAACAAGCCGCCTTCGGCGGGCACATGCTCCCGCCCCACCACTTCGAGCCGCAGGTACCATCGGGCCCACCAATGGATGATCACCCGAAGTACGCCATAGAACAGAGCACCGGCCACCATTCCTGGTGTGTGGCTCGTCCGCTGGCTCTTCTTCTGACTGTCTCTTCGGACAGTCAGTGGCCCCCCCGGCGCAACCGTTCGAATGATAAGGGAATCCCGCGGCCGTTCAAAACCGTCATCATCTTATCCACCACCTGCTCCAAAGTCAAGCCGGTGGTGTCGATGCGGACCGCGTCCGGCGCCGGCCGCAGGGGCGCGACCCGCCGGCCCTGATCGCGGCGGTCCCGCTCCGAGATGGCCGAGAGCACCTGCCGCACCGACCCCCGCCGCGCCGGCGGCCGGCCGACCGCCTGTTCCTGGAAGCGGCGTCGGCCGCGAACCGATGGATCGGCGTCGAGAAAAAATTTCGCCGGCGCCGCTGGGCAGACGACCGTGCCGATATCCCGTCCCTCCATCACTACCCGTCCCTCCCGCACCAGCGCCCGTTGCAGCCGCAGCAGCCGCCGCCGGACCGCGGGCAGGGCGGCCACGCGGGACGCCATGGCGGTGACCGCATCCCCCCGCAGTTCGCGCGTGAGCGTCCGCTTCCCCACACGGATCCTCCAGCCCGCCGGTCCCGTATGTCCCCTCTTGCTTCTATAAATGTGCGCCACCGGCGACAGCGTCAGCGCCAGACGGGCGCACAACCGCCCGACCGCGGTCCGGTCATCCGGGTCGACCCCGGACTTGAGCGCGCTCCATGCGACCGCCCGATAGAGCCCGCCCGTCTCGAAGACCCGCCATCCCAGCCGTTCGGCCAGCAATCTCGAGGCGCTGCTCTTTCCCGCCCCGGACGGCCCGTCGATGGGAATGACCGACGGAGGCCGCGGGGCACGGCGGATCCGCCGGGATACGGCGCGGCGACCGGATCGTCGCCCGCGGGCGCGAGCCGTTGACTTGGCGGCTCGGGGGGTCATGTCAATCGGCCTCCAGGGTGATGTCGGCGCCCAGACGCCTGAACAGATCGGCGAAGCCTGGGAACGACGTCTCAATGCAGTCCACGTCTTCGATCATCGTCTCTCCCTGCGCCGCCAGCCCCGCCACGGCCAGCGCCATCGCGATCCGGTGATCGCCGTGGCTGTGGCACGCCGCTCCGCGCAAGGAGGCTCCCCCTGCGATCCGGACGCCGTCCGGCAGTTCCTCGACGCCGACGCCGAGCTTGCGCAACTCCGCCGCCATCACGGCGATCCGGTCGCTTTCCTTGACACGCAATTCCTGCGCGTCCCGCACGACCGTCTCGCCCTTCGCCACGGCCGCCGCCACGCAGAGAATCGGGAATTCGTCGATCATCGTCACGATCTGCGACCCGGACGCCGTCACGCCCCGAAGCCCGGCTGCTTGGGAGGTCAGATCGGCCACCGGCTCTCCGCCGAAGGCGGACGATGCGCCGCGGGGCTGTTCCATCCCGATCTTTGCCCCCATGGACGCCAGCAACTCCAGCAGGCCCGTGCGGGTCGGATTGATTCCGACGGCCGGAATGCGCACGCTGGCCGACGGCACGATGGCGGCCGCCACCAGCGGAAAAGCCGCCGAGGAGAGATCGCCGGGCACGGTGATCTCGGCGCCGCGCAACCGCTGGGGGCCGGTGAGCGAGACGCCGGACTCTTCGACTGTCACACGCGCGCCGAATTGCGGCAGCATCCGCTCGGTGTGATCGCGCGAGCGGGCCGGCTCCATGATCCGCGTGGTTCCCTCGGCCGACAGCGCCGCAAGGAGCAACGCCGATTTCAATTGCGCGCTGGCCACGGGCAGTTCCGCGTCGATTGCGTTGAGCGGCCGACGGCCCTGCACGACTAAAGGCGCCCGTTCGCCGCCTCCCCATGCGAAGAGCTCCGCGCCCATCCGCCGCAGCGGGTCGATCACCCGCCGCATGGGGCGGCGCCGCAGCGACGCGTCGCCCGTCAGCACCGACACAAACGGCAGGCCGGCCAGCAACCCCGTCAGCAATCGCAGGCTGGTCCCGGAGTTGCCCAGATCGAGCAGCGCGGCCGGTTCCTTCAGCGCGTCGGCTCCCATCCCGTCGATCCGCAACCGCGGGCGCGGCGAGTCCTCCTTCACGACGGGCACGCCGAGCGCTTCGACCGCGGCCAGGCTTCGCAGGCAATCGTCGGCCGGCAGATAGCCGGTGATGACGGTTCGGCCCTCGGCCAGCGCCGCGAGAAGGATCGCCCGGTGTGTGATCGACTTGTCGCCCGGGACGGCAACCTCGCCCGCGAGTCGGGCCGTGGGTCGGATGAGCAGCCGGCTCATGTCGGGGTTATGACGGCAACCCGGTTTTGACCCGGCGGGCCGACCGGAACGCCTCCTCCAGCGACGCGCCGTCGCCGGATTCGATCAACCGGCGATAGCGTTCCAGCGTCGACCGGTAGCGCTCCAACGCCTTCAGGATTTCCGCGCGGTTCTCCAGGCAGATGTCGCGCCACATCTCGGGCGAACTGGCGGCGATCCGGGTGAAATCGCGAAACCCGCCGGCTGAAAAACCGAGCAACGCCGGCGCCTCGCGTGAGGCGTCCATGGCGCATTCGACCAGCGCATACGCGACCAGATGGGGAAGATGGCTGACGAGCGCAAGGTAGCGGTCATGCTCGTGGGGGTCGAGCGTCGTGACCGTGGCTCCCAGCCGCTCCCAGAAACGGGTCAGGCGCGTGAGCGCATCGGGGCGGGCCAAGACGCCCGGCGTGAGGAGGCAGCGGCAGCCGTCAAACAACCCGGGCGAGGCCGCCTCAATGCCGGATTGCTCCCGCCCGGCCAGCGGGTGGGCGGAGAGATAAACGACGTGCGGCGGCAGCAACGCTTCAACCCGGCCGACGAGCGCCCCTTTCACCGAGCCGACATCGGTGAGCAACGCGCCCGGTTTCAACGATGACGCGATCTCCTTGACCAACGGCTCGAACAGGCCGACGGGCGTGGCCAGGACGACCAGATCGGCCTCCCGCACCGCTTCGGCCGCCGACGTGGCGGGCCGGTCGATGGCGCGCCGCCGGACGGCGCGCTTCAGCGCGGCCGGATCGGGGCCATAGCCGACGATCTCTCCGACCAGCCGCTTCCGCTTCGCCGCCATGCCCAGCGACCCGCCCATCAGCCCGACGCCGAGGAGGGCCATGCGATGGAACAAGGGTCCAGGGGCAAGGGTCCGGGGTCCAGGGGAGGAACGACGAGCTTTACGGCGAGTTGATGACGTTCGTGGTTTCCTTTTGACCCCGCTCTCTCTTTTCACCCCTTGCCCCTTAATCCTTCATCCGCTCTTTCTTCGCTCATCCGCCTCACAATTCTCTGCCAACAGCCACCGCGATTTTTTTCAATTCCTGCATCATCGCCTGGAATTTGGGCGGCTTGAGCGATTCCTCCCCGTCGGATAACGCGTCTTCCGGATTGGCGTGCACTTCGATCATCAACCCGTCGGCGCCCGCGGCGATCGCCGCCTTCGCCATCGGTGCCACCAGCTCCCATTTTCCCGTCGCGTGGCTGGGATCGACGATCACCGGCAGATGGCTGAGCTTTTTGAGCACGGGCACGGCCGCCAGGTCGAGCGTGTTGCGGGTCTGTGTCTCAAACGTCCGGATCCCGCGCTCGCACAGGATCACCCGGTGATTGCCCTCCTTCATGATGTACTCGGCGGCCAGTAGAAATTCCTTGATCGTCGCCGACAGCCCCCGCTTGAGCATGACCGGCTTGTCGGTCTGCCCCACCTCGGTCAGCAATCGGAAGTTCTGCATGTTCCGCGTGCCGATCTGCAGGATATCGGCGCTGCCGGCGACCAGTTCCACGTCGCGCGTGTCGAGCACCTCGGTCACGATCGGCAGTCCCGTCTTTTTCTTCGCCTCGACGAGATGCTCGAGCCCCTCGGAGCCGAGCCCCTGAAAGGTGTGGGGCGAGGTCCGGGGTTTGAAGGCCCCACCCCGCAGGATCGTCGCGCCGGCCGCGCAGACCGCCTCGGCCACGATCATCAGCCGTTCCAGGCTCTCCACCGCGCAGGGACCGGCCATGACATGCAAGCGCTTGCCGCCGATTTTGATCCCGGCGCTGGCCGGCCCGACTTCAACCAGCGTATCGTCGTTCTTGAACTCCCGGCTGACCAGTTTATAGGGGGAGAGGATCGGCATCACCTTCTCGACGCCTGGGAAGACCGACAGCGGCAGGTTTTGGATGCTCCGCTCGTCCCCGATGACGCCGATGATCGTCCGCTCCTTCCCCTCCGAGACGTGCGGCGTCAGGCCGCGCTCCTTGATCTTCTGGACGACGTGGTCGATCTCGTCCCTGGTGGCCCCATGCTTGAGCACGATAATCATCACACCCCTCCGTTCACACAGCCCGACTCGATTGTTGAATGAAGAATGTCACAGGAGCTTGCTGCATCACTCTTCGGGCGTTCGCCCTTTGCTTGTTGGTTGTCGCTCCTCACCTGGTACCCCGCACTGCCCGCTCATCACTTGTCATTGTACCCATCGACTGTTCGCTCTTCACGTTCCACTCAGGACTTTATTCAAGGCATTCGCAAACCGCTGATTCTCCTCCGGCCGGCCGATGGTGATCCGCAGCCGGCTCCCTTCGATATGCCGGACGATCACGCCCTCACGCAGCAGCGCCTCGTACAACGCCCTAGCGTCCCGACCCGTTTCAACGTACAAGAAATTGGCCTGGGTCGGGTAGACCGGCCACTTCAATCCGGCGAAGTAGTTCCGAAGAGAGAGCTTCCCCTCTTCGTTCACCCGGCGGCTTGCGGTTAGGTGCGCTTCGTCCTCCAACGCGGCGGTGGCGGCCAGCTGCGCCAGGCCGTTGGTATTGAACGGCTGATGGATCCGGTCGAGGTAGGCGATCAGCTCTCTGCGGGCAATACCGTAGCCGATCCTGAGCGCGGCCAGTCCGTGCAGCTTCGAAAAGGTCCGCAGGACGATCACCGGCGGACCGGAGCGGAGTAACTCAAGGCTGCGGGGAAAATCGGGCGCGGTGACATAATCGACGTAGGCTTCATCGATCGCCACCACGACCGAATCGGGCAGGGCGGCCAGAAAGCGGTTCAGCTCCGCCGCGGTGACCATCGTGCCGGTCGGGTTGTTGGGATTGCAGAGAAAAACTAACCGGGTCCGCGGCGTCACGGCTGAAGCCATTGCCCGTAAATCGTGCCGGCCGTCCTTCAACGGCACCGTGACGGGCGTCCCGCGCGAAACCGTCACCATCAGCGGATAGAGGCTGAAGGTCAGGTCGGCCATCACCGCTTCATCCCCGGCGGTGATGAAGCCGCGGACCAGCAGCTCGATGATCTCGTTGGAGCCGTTGCCGAGGATCACCTCGTCCGGCGAAACTTTCAACCGGTCGGCCAGCCTGGCGCGCAGCGCCGTGCCCCGTCCTTCCGGATAGCGGTGCACGCCGGCCAAGGCTCGGCGCAGCGCCTCGACCGCCTTGGGCGACGGTCCCAGGGGATTCTCGTTGGAAGCGAGCTTGATCGCTTCTTTGATCCCCAGCTCCCGTTCCAGCTCCTCGATCGGTTTGCCGGGGATGTAGGAGGCCACGGACAGGATATCGGGCCAGTAGCGAAGCGGAGGCATGCGTCAGCCCTCCGTACGCTTGGCTGCGGGATAGGAGCCGAGAATCTTGAGGAAGAGGCACTGCCCCTTAAGCGCCTCGAGCGCACGGCCGACCGTCGGATCGTCCGCGTGCCCTTCCAGGTCGACGAAGAAGACATATTCCCACGCCTTTTTCTTCGACGGACGCGATTCGATTTTGGTGAGGTTGATCCCGTGCTCGGCGAAGATCCGCAGCATGTCGTAGAGCGCGCCGATGCGATCCTTGATCGAGAACATCAGCGACGTCTTGTCGTGGCCGCTTTGGGGAGTCGACTGGAGGCCGATCACCAGGAACCGGGTGAAGTTGTTCGGATTGTCCTCGATCCGCCGCTTGACCACCTGCAGGCCGTACATGCGCGCGGCCAGTTCGGAGGCGATGGCCGCCGCCGCCGGCTCTTCCTTGCAGAGTTCGGCCGCCCGGGCCGTGCTGTAGACCTCGCGCGCCGGCACGCCGGGCAGGTTGGCCTCCAGCCAGCCGCGACACTGGGCGATGGCGTGAGGGTGGGAATAGACCCGCTTGATCTTGTCCATCTTGCCGCTCTGCGACAGCAGGTGGTGGGTCACCTCCTGCAGCACCTCGCCCGAGATCTTCAACGGCGAATCGATGAACATGTCGATCGTGTGGTTGACGACCCCTTCGGTTGAATTCTCGATCGGCACGACGCCGTACTGGGCGCGCCCCCGCTCCACCTCGTTAAACACTTCTTTAATGCTCCCGACGGGGACGTAGCCGGTCGACAGGCCGAAGTGCTGCATGCAGGCCATGTGGGTGAAGGTGGCCGGCGGCCCCAGATAGGCGACCTGCAGCGGCGCTTCCAACGAACGCGAGGCGGAGATGATTTCGCGAAAGACGAGCGCCACCCCCTCCTGGGGGAAGTGGGCGCCCAGCTCCTTGTTCAGCCGCTCCAGCCGGTCGTAGATCTCCCGCTCCCGCTCCGGGGCGAGCGGCTGCACTTGCTTGTCCGCCTTCAGCTTGCCGATCTGCCTGACGATCTTGGCCCGCTGATTCAGCAGCTTGAGCAGTTGTTCGTCGATCTTGTCGATTTTATGCCGTAATTCGGCCAGAGTACTCATTATCCCCTCTATTCGGCAAGCTACCTATTGTATACAACTCGTCGACGGTCTTCAACAGCGGCCAGGGAGGGGGATGGCGCCTCACCCCAGGCCCATTCTTCGGCACGGAGTCGGCTGCGGTTACGGTCCTCGCCGCTCCTCGGCTCTCGGCCCTCGCATCATAGGAGCCATGGAAGCGAGGGCTTCCGTGACGGCCTCATAATGGGCCTGGGGTGAGGCTTATATTGGGTAAACAGAAAATGTGGAGACAATTGAACCTCATGGGTCGGCCGCTCCGGGATCGAAACCAGCTGAAGGAGCGGCCTCCGAGAGGGCTTCGTCACCGGCCTAGTGTGAGGCGGATTGTATGGGAGGATGACTTAAACTGCCTAGAGCAATAGGCTAATTAGGCATGCATTTTCTTACTCGCTAATTTGCTTAAATATGGTTTCAACAATTTAACAGATTTAATTTGATGTAAATGCTCTAGAAAGCAGGTGGAAATTGCATTTTCCAGTTCATCATCATTGACAACAGACTTATTTATGAAGTCAGCCAACTTCTCAAGCTGCTTTTTACTAAAACTCTCTTTCTCTGTGCCAAAGTATGGGGTGAAATTAAAAAACTTCGTGAAAAGTTAGATCTTCCTTATCATCTTCCCATTCCTCCTGAAACGATGGGAAGATATCAAATAAAAGCCGAAGCACTTCTGGAGCTGAGATCATACAGCTGGGGGCAGGTCTTGCATTCAAGCAACTCGATTATTTTTTGTGGACGAGGGAATGTCAGGCCACCATTTTGATCGCCTTTCCCTCGTATTCGGGAAACATGATGATGGCGGGATGGATGCCGAAGGCTTTGGCCAGCTGCTCGGCTCGCTTTTTGCCGATGTCCACCCTGTCGTTTTCCAGCAGACTGATATTGGTTGGACTGATCCCGCAGCGTTCGGCCAGCTCGGCCTGAGTCCAGCCTTTCAGCTCGCGCAACATGCCGATAACTTCCCCCGTGGTCATCGCAATATGCGGTTTCGCCGGAACGAAATCGGCCTTGACTCGTGAGCCCATGTTCTTCTCCTAATAGTTGTGGGGCGTGATTTCCAACACAAACACTGTCACGGTATCGCGTTCCACCGCATAGATCACACGATACTGCAAGCTCAATCGCGATGACCGTTGTCCGGCACGCTCACCCTTCAATTTTTCATCATGGAAACCGGGAAATTCTTTGAGCTTCTCAGGCCCGTGCCGGAAAACGATGTCCTTCCACAGCTCATATTTCTTGGCGACCGCCTCAGGGAGCTTTCGACATGTCTTTGCAATGTCGCGGTGCTCCTGAATATGCCACATTATTAATTATAATAAGCTATTAATCCTCATAAGTCAAACATTCCCAATCCCTTCGGCCTCGGACCCGGGGGCGGTGACGAGCGTCCTCTCGCGGGCTGCCACCTCAATGGCGATAATCAATGTGGCAGCCGAGGGCGGAGGAGCGGCGAGGACCGTAACCGCAGCCGACTCCGTGCCGAGGAATCCGCCTCCGGGGCGAGGCTCCAACAACACCTAGTGTAATTATCTATGCCGAAAACAACGACGACTGCGGGCGGGAATCGGATGGCGGAGGGCCGCCTTCCGGCGGCGAGGTGCGGGACAGCGGCTGCTGGCGGCCGAAATGGAGGTAGGCGGCGGCCGTTGCCTGACGGCCCCGCGGCGTGCGGTCGAGAAAACCGCGCTGAATGAGAAACGGCTCGTAGACGTCTTCGATCGTTTCGGCCTCCTCGCTGATGGCGGCGGCGAGCGTTTCCAACCCCACCGGCCCGCCGCCGAATTTTTCGATCAGCGCGAGCAGCAGCGTCCGGTCCATCGTGTCGAACCCGGCCTGATCGATCTCCATCATCGAGAGCGCTTCCTGCGCGACCGGCGCCGTCACTTTGCCGCCGGCCCGCACCTGGGCGAAGTCGCGCACACGGCGCAGGAGCCGGTTGGCAATTCTCGGTGTCCCCCGCGACCGGCGGGCCAGCTCGGCAGCGCCGCCCGGCTCGATCTCCACCCTCAGCAGGCGGGCCGACCGGGTGATGATCCGTTGCAATTCCTCTTCAGTATAAAACTGCAGCCGGGCGATCACGCCGAACCGCTCCCTGAGCGGCGAGGTGAGCAGCCCCGCGCGGGTCGTCGCGCCGACGAGCGTGAACCGCGGCAGGTCGAGCTTGATCGACCGGGCCGACGGGCCCTGGCCGATGACGATATCGAGCTGAAAATCCTCCATCGCCGGGTAGAGCACTTCCTCCACCACCGGGTGGAGGCGGTGGATCTCGTCAATGAAAAAAACATCCCGCTCGCCGAGATTGCTCAGGATGGCGGCCAGATCGCCCGGATGCTCGAGCGCCGGCCCGGAGGTGGCCTTGATCTGCACGCCCAGCTCTTTCGCAATGATGTGGGCCAGCGTCGTTTTGCCCAGGCCGGGCGGGCCGTAGAAGATGACGTGATCGAGCACGTCCCCCCGTTGCCGGGCGGCCTCGATATAGACTTTCAGATTCTCCTTGATCTTCTCCTGGCCGACGTATTCCTCCAGCGAGAGCGGCCGCAGGCTCGACTCATACGCCCGCTCGTCGTCGGCGAGGCCGGGTGTCACGATTCGTCCGGAGACCTCGGCTTCATGACCCTGAGCTTTACTCTCTTTGCCTTCCATTTAATCCGCTCGTGCTGCGCACTCGCTCTTTCGGGGGAAGACGCTATCTCCCCCCGATGCCCCCCATTAATTGGTTGACTCGTGACATACACCAGACCTGTACGCGTTATTTTCCTTCACCCTTCATCCCTTACCCTTTACCCTTTTACTTCGACAAGACCTTCAACGACTCTCTCAACAATCCCTCGACGGTGAAGGCCTGCACGTTCGCGGGCGACTCCCGCCAGATCCGGCGGACCGCCTCGCGCGCCGACTGGCGCTGGTAGCCCAGGTTGGTCAGCGCCGACACGACATCGCGCTGGACCTGTTCGTCGCCGGTCGCCGTCTCGTCATGGCCGTTTTCATCGATAAAGGCCAGCACCTTCTCCTTCAGCTCCAGGACCAGGCGCGCCGCCGTCTTCGGGCCGATGCCGGGCACGCCGGAGAGCCGCGCCTGATCACCCCGGTGGATCGCGCCGGCCAGATCGGCCACCGACAATCCGGACAGCAACCCCAATGCCACCTTCGGCCCAACGCCGTTCACGCCCAGCAACAACAGGAAACAGTCCTTCTCAGATCGTGTGACGAAGCCGAAGAGCTGAATGGCGTCCTCCCGCACGTGCGTGTGGATCTGCAGCGTGAGTGAGGAACCGGTATCGGGCAATTGATAGAAAGTCGACAGCGGCACGATGACCTCGTATCCGACACCCTGCACCGAGAGTGTCAATCGATGAGGAAGTTTTTCGGTCAGTGTCCCGGACAGCGCGGCAATCATGGGCCACCAGGCGTTCCGGTCGCCGCCGCACGGGCGATCCGTGTCTCGGTCGCTGGCCGCCGGCCGTCGGCGGGCAACGAATGCAGATGACAGATCGCCACGGCCAGCGCGTCGGCCGCATGATGGGATGTGGGCGGCTCGGCCAGCCGCAACAATCGCGCCGTCATCTGGCCAATCTGGAATTTTTCGGCCCGGCCGTAGCCGGTCAGGGCGAGCTTGATGGTGGAGGGCGGATAGATCGCCGACGGCAGACCGGCCAGCTCCGCCGCCAGCAACGCGATGCCTTCAGCCTGGCCCAGCTTGAGCGCCGTCTGGATGTTTTTGTCGACGAACGGCTCCTCCACGGCGACGCAATCGGGCTGATGCCGGACGATCAATGCGGCCAGTTCCTGAAAGATGGTCCGCAGCCTGATTTGGAGCGGCTGTTTACGCCCGCCGTTGATCTCCCCAGCGGCGATACAGATCAACGCGGTTCGTCGGACACGATCGGCGGTATGTTCGACCACACCATACCCTGCAACCACGGTCCCCGGATCAATCCCCAGAACTCTCATTGAACGTGGGGACTGGTTGCGCCAATGATGGGGAAAGATTTGAAATCTGTCCCCATCCGGCCTCTTGGTTGCCAGCTGGCCGTGTATCTCCCTCGCGCTTATCCCGCTGCCACTTGCTCCATCACTTCATCCGCGATATCAAAATTGGCCCAGACCTTCTGGACGTCATCGTGATCCTCCAGCGCCTCCATCAGGTGGACCATCTGCTCGGCGTCCTTCCCTTCGAGCTTGACCGAATTTTTCGGAATCATTGACATCTCGGACAGAATCGTGGGAATCGATTGCTGCTCCAGGGCGCGCTTGACCGCCTCGAACGCGCTCAATTCGGAGATCACCTCGTACCGGTTGCCGTCGATCCGCAGATCCTCGCCGCCGGCCTCCAGCACCAGGTTCATCAGCTTTTCCTCGTCCGCCTTCGACCGGTCGACCACGATGTAGCCCTTCTTCTCGAACATCCAGCCGACACAGCCCGCCTCTCCCAGACTGCCGCCGTATTTGGCCACCAGATGGCGGATCTCCGGCAGCGTCCGGTTGCGGTTGTCGGTCATGCATTCGATCATCATCGCCACGCCGCCTGGGCCGAACCCCTCGTAGGCGATCTCCTCGATCGTCTGGCCGGGCAGCTCGCCGGTGCCCTTTTGGATCGCCCGCTTGATGTTGTCCTGGGGCATGTTCTGCTCCTTGGCCTTGATGATGGCCAGGCGCAATCTGGGGTTGCCGTTCGGATCGCCGCCGCCCATCCGTGCCGCCACGGTGATTTCGCGGATGATCTTGGTGAAAATCTTGCCCCGTTTGGCGTCCACCGCCATCTTGTGGCGCTTGGTGGTCGCCCAGTGTGAATGACCGCCCATGGTTGCTCCTTACGGAAGAGTCCGTCCTGCTGACGGCAGTTGTATCATAGACGATAAAATGGAGTCAAATGACGGCCGCGCGGCGGCGTGACGATCGGCAGGCGGACTCACGCGATGCTTCGCAGTCGGCGCCTAGGTCGCCGAACCGCCTTTGAGTTTTTCGACGATCAACCTCGCTAACCCCGAAGGAATCCCCTTGACCGCTTCGATCTCCTCGCGCGAGGCGGCCCGGAGCTTGGCCAGGCTGCCGAAACGGCGCAACAGCAGCATCTTCCTCGCCTTTCCCAATCCAGGGATGTCGTCCAGGACGGAGACGACCAGCGCCTTGCCGCGCAGTTTGCGATGGTAACTGATGGCGAACCGGTGGGCCTCATCCCTGATCCGCTGCAGGAGATGGGTGGCCGGATGGCCCGGCGAGAGGACGATCGGCTCGCTTTCATCGGGAAGAAAGACCCGTTCGAACTTCTCCCCCTTCGCCTTGGCCAGGCCGATGACGTCGGTCTCGCCCAGACTGAGCTGTTGCAGCACATTCACCGCGGCAGACAGTTGTCCCTTGCCGCCGTCGATGACAATCAAATCCGGGACGATCGACTCAGGGCGCGGCGCCGCCTCGCCGGCCCCCGCAGATCCAATCGCCCGCGCATACCGGCGATGGACCAGTTCCGCCATCATCCCAAAATCGTTCGGACCGGCGGTCTGCGTCATCCGGATGTGCCGATACTCTTCGGGGCGGAACTGCTCGTCGACCCAGACCACGCAGGCGCCGACCGCCTGATCGGCGGCCAGATTGGAGATGTCGAACGCGTCGATCCGGCGGGGCACGCGTCCCAGCCCCAGCAACTGTTGCAACCGAACCGCCGCCTCCGTTTCCTTCTTGGCGACGGCGTCCCGGGCCGCCAGCGCCGCCCGGCCGTTCTCCTCGGCCAGCCGGACCAGGTCGCGGTCATGGCCACGTTGCGGCACCCGGAACGTGACCGGACCGCCCCGGCGCTGTCCCAGCCATTCCGTCAGCAACGCGCTGTCCGGCAGCGCCATGGAGACGACGATCTCCGGCGGGATCACCGTCTCACGGCTGTAATAATGCTCAATGGCCGAGGTGAGCAGCGCGGCGGGCTCCGAATCCGCCGGCTCGTGAAGGTAGAATTCCTTGCGGCCGACGATCATCCCCGCGCGAATAAATAACAACTGGATCACAAAAGTAAGGGCGGTTTGCAAACCGCCCCTACATTCGTTATCCCCATCGCCCCTTACGATCGCCCAGACATCCTGATCCTCCAACTTGGTCGACGTGATCCGCTGTTTTTCGAGAATCGCCTCGATGTGGGCGATCTGGTCGCGAATCCTGGCCGCCTCCTCGAAATTGAGCCGGGCCGATTCCGCCTCCATTCGCTCCCGAAGCGCATCCTGCAGCTCCGTCTCCCGTCCCTCCAGAAACAGCCGGACCTGATTGATCATGGCTTTATAATCGGCCTGGCTCTGATGGCCGGTGCAGGGGGCGAGGCACCGCTTGATCTCAAACTCGACGCAGGGGCGCTCCGCCGTGCCGTCAATGGTGATGGTGCAATTCGGCAACGGAAAGATCCGGCGCAGCCACCGGAGCGTTTCCCGTAACGAATGCGTCGGGACATAGGGGCCGAAATAGAGCGCGCCGTCCGGCTTAACCCTCCGGACGATTTCCAATCGCGGATAGTCCTCCTTCATCGGCAGCCGCAGGAAGGGATAGTTCTTGTCGTCGCGCAGGATGACGTTGAACCGGGGCCGGTGCTTTTTGATCAGGTTGTTTTCAAGAATCAGCGCCTCCAGTTCGGAGCCGGTGACGATGTAATCGATCGCGGCGATCTGAGTAACCATCCGGGCTGTCTTCGGCGGATGATCGGCCCCCTGTTGAAAATAGGAGCGGACGCGGTCGGTCAGCCGCTTGGCCTTGCCGACGTAGAGGACGGCGCCCGTCCGGTCCTTCATCAGATAGACACCGGGAGATTTGGGCAACTGCCCGGCGGGGTCGCGATTCTTGTCTAGGATAATCGACGCCATGAAAATAGAATAACAGGGTAAAGGGTAAGGGGTAAAGGGAGATAACGCGTCCGGGTCTGGTGTATCCCTTGAGTCAAATAATCAATGGGGGCTTCGGGGGGAGAGAGCGTCTCCCCCCGACTTGAGCGAGTGCAAGGCACGAGCGGGAGAAACAAAAAACGACGCCCCGGAGATTTCTCTCCGGGGCGTTGGAAGAACCGCTTTAAACCAGACGGTTAGAACGTGAAGACCGCCTTTGCCGAGAGCTTCCAGATGTTGGAGTTGGAGCCGGTCGTTGCATTAAAGTTATTGTAAAAATCGGCCGCGCCGCTCCCGGTGATCAGGTAGCCCGCCCCGGCATAGAATGCCATGTTGTCATCCACGTTATACTTGGCATTCGCATCAAGCTCGTAGCCGATTTGTCTATTGTTGCACCCGGCGCATGGCACGGCCGCGGTCTGGGCATAGATCACGGCACCGCTGAGATCAAGCTTCTCGGTCGGCATCATATCGGCATGCAGCTTCACAGCGAATATGCCTGCGCCGTTCAACCCACCCCCCAGACTGCCTCCGTCGCGATCAGAGTACTGCTCGTTGTTCAACAAGATATTGCCGAGCTGGAAGTTGCCGGAGATGTCGCTGACGGTGCCACTGCCAGTGGCTGAGGGCGACTTGCCAGCGGCATAGACCACCGTGCCACCCAATTTGGCTCCGCCGGCATCAGTCGTCACATCCCCCATCAAATTCCAACCGTTGAGGCGAACATCTGTCGCTCCTGGGCCTTGCTCAGCGTCCCCGAAGTCATAGCTCCCCTCTAATGCCAGGGCTAACGGGCCACTCTTGGCATCCAACGAAACGCCCAGATAGTTCACCCAGAGCTTGTTAACGCCCGGGAAGTAGGCTGTCAACGGGGCTCCCAATGCCAGAGGCATTGTCGGATACATGGTCGCGCCGTTGTTGGTGCCCGGCGATTGATCATAGAGAAACGCATCATAGAGATTGATCAGATGACTTCCACGGTCCATCCCCACGTTGACCAGCCAGACTGTCGTATCCTGATTGATGCCAACACCGTTAGGAAAGACCGACCCCGTCGGCGCCGCATCGTTGAGATCCGCGACCTGCAGCATGCTGGCCGTCACGGTGGTCGAGCCCATCGGCAGGACAACCGTGATGGCATCAGCCGTGCTGTCCAACACAATCCCGTGACCGACTTTGATGGTCTGGCGGCCCAGGTATAGCCCCAGTCTTGTCAGGTCGATATGCAGGTATGCTTCCCGGATTCCGACGACATTATAGCTGTTGCCAAAACCGGCGCTGCCGAATCGGCAGTTGCCGGTTTGAGCAGTACCCGGCGGGAATGGAATCGGCGGGAATGGAATTGCCGGTGTCGTGCCATTCTGGAAACTCGACACATCGGATCCCGGAGAGCAGTTGGTGAAGTCCAGGACCACCACGCCCGTGGTGACGCCAGCCTTGATAGCGGTCTTGAGCCGGAACCGCAGATCGGCGAAGCGGGAGGAATCATCGGTCGATGAATTACCATCGAACAAATTATCATCCCAAAAAGCTCTGACCCGGAATTCCCCGCTGAAATTCACATCCACCGCATAGACCGGAAACGCCGCGAGCACGGTCACGAGCCCTACGGCAGCCACGAGCAGTTTTTTCATCTCTCCGTCCCTCCAAGGATGGGTCTGATGTGTGCGGCCCCATGCCGCATGTCAGCACTGCACTGCTACAGTCTGATCAGTGTGATGATAATTCCCTGAAAACTTTCGCAAATGTAGCACCCTTCCTGGAGGCTGTCAAGAAATATCTCTGATTTCCTCTTTAAAAACAGTCTTGTTGCTTCTCCCCATGGGCTACAGTATAATGACGCCTTCATTCGTTATTATTCCTGCCCGATCCTCAACGATACGAGACGCGTGATGGTACAGACACCACCCACTCAACAACCGGCCACCGCCGAACCGTCATTGCCGGCAAACGCCGATTGCTTGATGAACACTTACTTGCGCAGCCCAGTGCTGTTCGTGCGCGGCCACGGGGTGCGGGTGCAGGATCAGACGGGGCGCAGCTATCTCGATTTCGTCGGCGGCGTGGCGGTCAATGTCCTGGGCCATTGCCATCCGCACGTCGTCGAAGCGATCCGCGCCCAGTCGGAACGGCTCCTCCACGTCTCGAATCTTTATTACAATGACCCGCAGCTTCGCCTGGCCGGCGAGCTGGTCCGCCACTCGTTCGCCGACCAGGTCTTCTTCTGCAACAGCGGCGCCGAAGCGGTGGAGGCCGCCGTCAAGCTCGCGCGCAAATGGGCCAAGCAACACCGGCCGCTTGCCGACGGCGAGGCCGCGCACGAAATCCTGGCGATGGAGGGCTCCTTCCACGGCCGGACGATGGGCGCGCTGTCGGCCACCGGTCAGCCCAAGCTCCAGATGGGTTTCGAACCCCTGCTGCCCGGGTTCCGCCACCTGCCCTACAATGATCTGGACGCCGTGGCCGGGTCGATCACGCCACGCACGGCCGCCGTCATCGTCGAACCGATTCAGGGCGAGGGGGGCGTCCGGATTCCAAGCCCCGGCTATCTGACCGGCCTGCGACGGCTCTGCACCGAACGCAACATCCTGCTGATCTTCGACGAGGTTCAGACCGGCGTGGGGCGCACGGGGCGGCTCTTCGCCTATCAGCATGAATCCGCCTCGGGCGGAGCCGTGCCCGATCTGATGACGCTGGCCAAGGGGCTGGGCGGCGGACTGCCGATCGGGGCCCTTCTGGCCACGCGCCGCGCGGCCGAATGCTTCACCCCCGGCAGCCACGCCAGCACCTTCGGCGGCAATCCGCTGGTCTGCGCCGCCGCGCTGGCGACGCTCGATGTGATCCACGGCGAGGGGCTGCTGCCGCTCTGCCATGAGATGGGCGACTATCTGCTGGGTCGATTGCAGGTGCTCCGCTCCCGCCGGTCGATCATCAGCGAGGTGCGGGGCCGGGGGCTGCTGGTCGGCATCGAACTGCTCACAGCGGGCCGGCCGATCATGGAGGCCTGCCTGGCGGAAGGGCTCCTGATCAACGTCACGGCCGAGCGGGTGCTCCGGTTGATGCCGCCGCTGATCGTGACGCGCCACGAGATCGACGAGGCCATTGCCATTCTGGACCGGGTGCTCTCCAGAACCGACGCATGACCGCCACGTTGGACGCTCATCGCGCCGCGGCCTTCCATGCCCACATGACCGAACCCTCGTCTTCATCGCCCCGAATGTCCGCCGCGTCGTCGACGCCCGGCGCCTCCGCCCGCCACCTCCTCCGCGTCCTCGATCTGCCGACCGAAGCCATCAACGGGCTGATCAACAGGGCCGTCGAGCTGAAGAAATCCGGGGCCGCCGCCTCTCCGGGCGCGCTCGCCCTCCGGGGCAAAACGCTCGGACTGATCTTCCAGAAAGCCTCGACCCGGACGCGCATCTCGTTCGAGGTGGCCATGACCCAGTTGGGCGGCCATTCGCTGTTTCTCTCCGCCGATGAATTGCAACTGGGGCGCGGCGAGCCGATTGCCGACACGGCCTGCGTCCTGTCCGGCTATCTGGACGGCCTCGTCATCCGCACGTTCGAGCACGCCACGCTGGAGTCGTGGGCGTCGAACGCGGCGATCCCCGTCATCAACGGCCTGACCGATCTGCACCATCCCTGCCAGGCGTTGTCCGACCTGATGACGATTCAAGAGCGATTTGGCCGGCTGGCGGGATTGAGGCTCGCCTACATCGGCGACGGCAACAACGTCGCCCATTCGCTGATCGAAGCGGCCGCCCGCACCGGGCTGTCGATCGTGCTCGCCTGCCCGAAGGGTTACCGGCCCGATCAGGCCATTCTGTCGCGCGCCAGGGACGAAGCCCGCGCGACCGGCTCGACAATCGAGTTGACCACCGACCCGGCCGCGGCGGCCGAGGACAGCCACATCCTCTACACCGACGTCTGGACCAGCATGGGCCAGGAGCGGCAGGCCGCCCGTCGCCGGAAGGCGTTTCGCGCCTATCAGGTGAACCGGACGCTCGTCAAACGGGCTCGGCCCGAGGCCATCGTGCTACACTGTCTGCCGGCCCATCGGGGCGAGGAAATCACCGATGAGGTCATGGACAGCCCCCGCTCGGCGATCTTTCAGCAGGCCGAGAACCGGCTGCACATGCAAAAAGCGCTGCTGGAACGGCTGTTGCGATAACAACGGGGACAGATTTATTTTTGATACATATAAGATTGATGATCGGGAAAAATAAATCTGTCCCCGTTTACCCATGTTTGGACGAGGGATGTTTCTGTGAATAAAAAAATCACCACCGTCGTCCTCGCCTATTCAGGCGGTCTGGACACCTCCGTCGCCATCCCGTGGCTCAGGGAGCAGTACCGCTGCGACGTGATCGCCTTCTGCGCCGACATCGGCCAGCGGGAGGATTTGGCCGCCGCGCGCGACAAGGCGCTCAAGTGCGGCGCAGTCAAGGTCTCGGTGCAGGATCTGCGGGAGACGTTCGTGCGCGACTACGTGTTCCCCATGCTTCGGGTCAACGCCGTCTACGAGGGCGGCTATTTGCTCGGCACGTCGATCGCGCGCCCGCTGATCGCCAAGGCCCAGGTCGAGCTGGCGCTCAAGGAACGGGCCGACGCCGTCGCACACGGCGCCACCGGCAAGGGAAACGACCAGTTGCGCTTTGAATTTACCTATCAGGCGCTCGCCCCCGAGGTGGCCGTCATCGCCCCCTGGCGTGAATGGTCCTTCGACTCCAGGCAGTCGCTGATCGACTATGCCGAGCGCCGCCAGATTCCGGTCGCGGCGACAAAAACCAAGCCCTACAGCATTGATCGGAACCTCTTCCACACGAGCTACGAAGGGGGAATCCTCGAAGATCCCTGGGCCGAGCCGCCGGAGGAGCTCTTCACGTGGACCCGCTCGCCCCGCCTGGCGCCCGATGAACCAGCGGTGATCGAAATTGGCTACGAGGCGGGCGATCCCGTTTCGATCAACGGAAAGCGGCTCGCGCCGGCCACGTTGCTCGATCGGCTCAACGCGCTGGGGGCCGAACACGGCATCGGCCGCCTGGATCTGGTGGAAAACCGCTACGTCGGCATCAAATCTCGCGGCGTCTATGAAACGCCGGGCGGCACGCTGCTCCATCTGGCCCACCGGGCGGTTGAATCGCTGACGCTTGATCGCGAGGTGCTCCATCTGCGCGACAGTTTGATCCCGAACTATGCCGAGATGGTCTACTATGGCTACTGGTTTTCGCCCGAACGGGCGATGCTGCAGGTCGCCATCGATCAGGCGCAGGCGCCGGTCACCGGCACGGCCAGGCTCCGCCTCTATAAAGGACAGGCGGCCGTGATCGGCCGAAAAGCGCCCGCCTCGCTCTACCGGCCCGCCCTGTCGACCTTTGAGCGCGGGGAGGGATTCGATCAACGTGACGCATCAGGCTTTATCCGACTAAACGCGTTGCGATTGCGATTGCAGGCAAAGAAGAAAACGGGGTTAGAAAAGAAAAAGCGGAGCAAGGGGTAGTGATAAAAAAACGGATTAGCAGAGAAAGGGCGGATTAAGGATTAATGATGAAATGGCGGGATAGGAGTACAACACGCGCTGTTTTTCACTTCATCCGTTCTTGCCCCAGTAATCCTTGCCCTGCAGTTGCCTCGCTAAGCCGCCTTTGTCCCATGAATCCTTACCCCGTCTTTTCCCCACTCATCCGCTTTTACCTCTGACCTAGAGGACCGACGATGCCGAAGACGCCGAAGAAATCGCCGTCAAAGAAAAAAGCCCGGCCGACTCCCCCTCGACCAACAGCGCCGGTCTCCCCGTCCTCCAAAGCGTGGTCCGGACGGCTGGCGGCGACCGATCCCGCCGTGGAGCAATTCACCTCGTCGCTGCCGTTCGACCGGCGCCTGTACGCACACGACATCACGGGCAGCATCGCCCACTGCCAGGGGCTGCATGAAGCGGGGCTGCTGTCCGAGGAGGAGACCGAGCAGATCCGGGCCGGTCTGGCCGAGATCGAGGAGGAGATCCGACACGGCCGGTTTGCATTTCTCCCGACGGACGAGGATATCCACATGGCCGTTGAGCGGCGCCTGATCGAACGGATCGGGCCCTCGGGCGCCAAACTCCACACGGGACGGAGCCGGAACGACCAGATCGCCCTTGACCTACGGCTCTACGTCCGCGAGGAAGCGACCGCGATCATGGGCTTGATCCGGGCGCTGCAACAGGCGCTGGTCGCGCTGGCCAAAGCCCACCTCGGGATTCCGATGCCCGGGTACACCCACCTGCAGCGGGCCCAGCCGGTGCTCCTGAGCCATCACTGGCTCGCCTATCACGACATGCTCGAGCGCGACTACGGCCGGTTCAATGACGGCCTCAAGCGGGCGCTGTCTCTGCCCCTCGGCGCGGGCGCGCTGGCCGGCACCAATTATGCCGTGTCCCGCAAACGGCTCTCCGAACTGTTGGGCTTTCCGGCCATGACGTCCAACAGCCTCGACGCCGTCAGCGATCGCGATTTTGTCATCGAACTGCTGTCCGCCTCCGCCCTGTTGATGGTCCATCTCTCCCGTCTGGGGGAGGAGCTCGTCCTCTGGTCGTCGCAGGAATTCGATTTTCTCGAATTGCCCGAAACCTTCTGCACGGGCAGCAGCATGATGCCGCAGAAGCGGAATCCCGACGTCGCCGAATTGGTGCGCGGCAAAAGCGGCCGGGTCATCGGCGCCCTCGTCGCGCTGCTGACGCTGATCAAAGGGCTGCCGCTCAGTTACAACCGCGATCTTCAGGAGGATAAGCCGCCGCTCTTCGATGCGGTGGACACGGTCAAATCGGTCCTGGTCATCCTGGTCCGCCTTCTGCCCGGTCTCATTGTGCACCGGGAGCGGCTGGAACGGGCGGCCGGCGACAGCCTGCTGCTGGCCACCGATCTGGCCGATTATCTGGCGCTCAAAGGCGTCCCCTTCCGGCAGGCCCATGCCATCGTCGGGCAGGTCGTCCGGTATGCCCTGGAGCGGAAGAAAGCGCTGACCGTCCTTTCCCCCGCCGAGTGGCGCCGCTTCTCCAAACAGTTCGGCCCCGATCTGAAACCGTACCTGACCCTCCAGCAATCGCTGGCCCGCAAGGCGCAACCAGGTGCGACAGCGATGAGCCAGGTGGCGGCGAGGATTAAAGAGCTGGAGCGGCAATGAAGGGTCAAGGGTCCAGGGTCATTGGGGAATGGCAACAATGAAAAGCGTATGGCCATGGGGGACCGGTGGAGTGCGGGGCATGGGGGCATTGGAAGACGATGCATGTTTCCGCACGGGCCCCCATTACAAATGACCATCTCCCCCGTCCGCCTTCGGCGAATGAGCCAGCCAGAAGCGCGGGCGGATACACAGCAAGGACCAAATGGCAAGGGTCAAGGAAAGCAGAAGAAGGCCCACCGGCATGTTCATGTTCCCTTGACCCCCGACCCCTGCCCCTTGACCTGTTCCACTCTACTCTTGACCCTGCTCATTTTCTCTGTTATTGTCTTGGGATATACAGCCGGTTGCGGGAGGAAGGGGGAACCCCTGCCTCCTGAAAAGCAGCCGAAATCGCTGAGTCAGGCAACGGCAACGCGCCCGGCCTTCAATTCATAACCAGACACGAACGGTTATTCTCATCAGGAGCACTTATGACATCACTGCCATTGCCGCTTGATCTTGGAGCACGTCCCGACACGCACGGCTGGGCCCGATCAGGCGGCGCGCGCGGCCGCTACCGTCTGTTGCTGATCGATCCCTATCCGGAAGACAACCCCTACCGGATGAACGACACGGAGATGCAGGCGATCTGGTTTCCGAAGCTTTCCCTGCCCGTCATCGCCGGCCTGACCCCCAAACACTGGGACGTCCAGATCATTGATGAGAGCCGCACCATCGTCCGGCCCGAGGTGATTGACCACATGATCCGGGAGACGGGTGTTGACCGGCTCTTCGTGGGGATTTCGACCCAGATGACCTGCTACACGCCGCGGGGCTATGAGATTGCCGACCAGTTCCGCGCGCGCGGCGTCAAGGTCTGCCTGGGCGGCACCCACGCCACCTATTTCCCTGACGAGGCTGCGGCGCACGCCGACGCGGTGGTCCTCTTCGAGGCGGACGACCTCTGGCCTCAGGTCCTGCGCGATTTCGAACAGGGCACCCTGCAGCCGCGGTATGCGATGACCAGTTATCCCACCATGGAGCATTATCCTCACCCCCGCATCGACCTGCTGCCGCAGGGGTGTTACATGACCAACCAGTGCATCCAAACGACCCGCGGGTGCCATTTCGACTGCGAGTTCTGCAGCGTCTCGCCCTTCAACGGCAAGAGCTCCAGGCGGCGGCCGGTCGACGAGGTGATCGCCGAGATCCAGCGGATCAAGGAATGGCGCCGGAACCAGCTGGTCGATCAGATGACGTCCGGCCCAGTCTGGCACCGGATCGGCACCACGCTGCGCGTGCTCGTCGGCCTGGAGGACAGCCTGATTTTCGCGTTCGTCGATGACCTGCACAACTCCAACCGCGCCTACTGCAAGAAGCTCTGGACCGCGCTCAAGGAGCTGAAGATCAAATGGGGCGCCCAGTGCACGCTCTTTCTGGGCAACGAACCGGAGATGGTCAAGCTGGCGGCCGACAGCGGCTGCGTGGCGATGTTCGTCGGTATGGAGTCGATCAGCGGCGACGCCCTGGCCGAGATGAACAAGCCGTTCAACAAGGAGTACAACTACGCCGACCAGATCAAATGCTTCCACGACCACGGCATCATGATCAATCCGGGCGTGATCTTCGGCTCCGACGCCGACGATGAATCCGTCTTTGAAACGACGGTGGACTTCCTGATCAAGGCCCGCGTGGAACTGGCCTACATGAACATCCTGACGCCGCTCCCGGGCACGGTGCTGTTCGACCGGATGCGGGCGGAACAGCGCATTCTCGACTGGAACTGGGCCAATTATGACGGCAAGCACGTCGTGTACCAGCCCAAACGGATGACGCCCGAGACGCTGCAGGAGGGCTTCTTCTGGGCCAACCAGCAGTTCTATTCCTATCCGTCGATCTTCACGCGCCTCTTCGGCACCCAGCAGCGGCTGATCGCCAGGTTCGAGATGAACCGTCGCTTCCGGCAACTGGTCTACCGGACCACGCCCAAGGCCGCGTTGACGCCGGTGGCGCGCGCGCTCAAGGCGCTGCAGACGCAGTTCCCGGCCGCGGCGCACAACCTGCAGGAGGAGTTGATCCCCAATGCCCTCACCGCCCTCCGCACGACGGTGGACAACGTCTCCGAGCAGATCGACCGGATCGTCAAGATCAAGGCCCGCCGCGCCGAAAGCCTGAAGTCGCTGTTGATCGACCTGGAGGGCACGCTCGACCAGATCAACGCCAAGTCGGTGATCGAGAAATTGCGCGAGGTCGCGGCGCAGACGCGGCTGGACCTTGTGATCAATTGCCGGCAGTTGCGGCACGCCACGCCGTCGGCGATCTCCATGCTGCTCGATCGCGCCTGGATCTCCCAGCTGGCGCCGGGCGTCAAAATCCGTTACATCAATCTCAAGCAGGCTTACCACGACGCGCTCGAACGGCTGGCGCTGTCCGGCAGCGAGCTGTTGTCCGAAGAAACAACTGCGTAACTGGGAGTTGGGTCACTGGGGAACTGAGGAATAACACTCCACCATGCTTTTTGCAACCTAGTTCCCTCATCCCCTAGCCTCACCGTTATCCGTTGTTCCCCCATGCACGCCTTTCACTACCGCCGACGGACGCTCTGGTGCGAGGAGGTGCCGCTGTCCCGCATCGCGCGGACCGTCGGCACGCCCTGCTACGTGTACAGCGAGCGGACGCTCCGGCGCCATTTCCGGGCGTTTGACGACGCCTTCGCGGGGCTGGCCCACATCACCGCCTTCGCCGTCAAGGCCAACCCCAACCTGGCCATTCTGCGGCTCTTCGCCCGGGAAGGGGGAGGCGCGGATGTCGTCTCCGGCGGCGAGCTCTACCGCGCACTGGCGGCCGGCGTCGATCCGGCCCGGATCGTCTTCGCGGGCGTCGGCAAGCAGACGAAGGAGATCCACGACGCGCTGCAAGCCCGGATACTGATGTTCAACGTCGAGTCTCACCAGGAGCTGGCGCTGATCGAGAAGGTCTCCCGTCACGGCGGACAGCGCGCCCGGGTGGCGCTCCGGGTCAACCCCGACATCAATCCGCAGACCCACCCCTACATTTCCACCGGCCTGAAGAAAAGCAAATTCGGCGTGGATATCCGGCAGGCGCTGGAGCTCTACCGGTCGGCGAGCCGGCTGCGTCACATCGATGTGATCGGGCTCCATTCCCACATCGGCTCGCAAATCACGCAGCTGGGGCCGTTTCTGGACGCCGTGAAAAAAATCCTGCGGTTGATCGACCGGCTGCGCGAGGAATGGATCAACATTCGCTACCTCGATCTGGGCGGCGGGCTGGGGATCACGTACAAGTCGGAAACGCCCCCCCATCCGCGCGCGCTCGCCAGGGCGCTGACGCCGCTTCTGAAGCCGTGGCTGGCCTCGGGCGGCACGCTGATCTTCGAGCCGGGGCGTGTGATTGTCGGCAACGCCGGCCTGCTGCTGACCGAGGTGCTGTACGTCAAATCAGGTCATCCCCACCCGTTCGTCGTTGTCGACGCCGGGATGAACGATCTGATCCGGCCGAGCCTGTACGACGCCTATCACCAGATTCTGCCCGTGGCGCGCCGCCGGGCCCGCGCGCAGACAGTCGACGTAGTCGGACCGATCTGCGAGTCGGGCGATTTTCTGGCCAAGGGGCGCCGCCTGCCCCAGAGCCGGCCGGGCGAGCTGCTGGCGGTGATGAGCGCCGGGGCCTACGGCTTCGCGATGGCGTCCAACTACAACGCACGCCCCCGGGCGGCCGAAGTGCTGGTGCAGGGGGGCAGCTTCACGGTGATCCGCCGGCGGGAGCGGTACGGTGATCTGATCCGCGGGGAGTTCATTCCGCCGTCGTTGAGAAAATAGGGTCAAGGATCAAGTAGCAAGGGTCAAGGAAATCAGATAATTTCAGATTGGCCGTCCCGTTCCCCCTGGCCTGCTTCTTTCCCTTTTTCTCTTCGCCTCCCTGACCCTTGCCCCTTGACCCTGTCGTCTGCTACGATGGTTTCCCATGAAAATTCCCTTCACCAAGCTCTCCGGCAGCGGGAACGATTTCATTGTGATCGATCATCGGACTCCCTTTCTGCCTGAGGCCACGCTCTCCCGGTGGGTCGCCAAGATCTGCGCGCACCGGCTCTCCGTCGGAGCGGACGGCGTCATCCTGATCGAACCCGCCTCAGGCGGGAAGGCCGATTTCAGGTGGAGGCTGTTCAACGCCGACGGCAGTCCGGCCGAGATGAGCGGAAACGGCGGCCGGTGCGCCGCCCGCTTCGCCCATCTGAAAGGGATCGCCAAGACCGCCATGGTCTTCGAGACGCCGGCGGGGCTGATTGAGGCCGAGGTCGTGAACGACCGGGTGAAGATCCGGTTCACCGATCCGACCGATTTCCGCTGGCGTTTAGACGTCACAATCGATGGCACTCGACGCGAGGGCCACTTCGTCAACACCGGCGTCCCTCACCTGGTCTATCTGGTGGACGACGTCGACGCCGTCGATCTCATTCCGCTGGGCCGTGCGAGCCGGTTCCATCCGCTCTTTCACCCGGCCGGCACCAATGTCAATGTCATCCAGCGGCTTGATCCCCATCGCCTGAAGATCCGCACCTACGAGCGCGGCGTCGAGGATGAAACACTCGCCTGCGGCACCGGGTCGGTCGCCTCGGCGCTGGTGGCCGCGACCGTGGCCGGCGCCGAAAGCCCCGTCACGCTCCTGCCCAAGGGGGGGCAACCGCTCACGGTGACCTTTGCCAAGGAGGGTCAGCGCTTCCGTGACATCTTTCTGGCCGGCGATGCGAGAGTCGTGTATGACGGGGAAATGGGTCCGGAGGCCTGGGAGTATTAGGGAGAGGACGGATTAGAAAGGAAAGGGCGGATGAGATCAAGCGGATTAAGGGGTAAAGGATCGGAGCATTCTGATTCGCTTAATCCGCATTTTCCCCAATAGCCCCTAATCCTTAATCCGGAGGAGATCATGTTTAAAGGATCACTGGTGGCAATTATTACGCCGTTCCGAAACGGCCGGCTCGATGAAGAGGCGCTGGGACGCCTGATCGAATGGCAGATCGCGGAAGGCACGCACGGGATCGTGCCGTGCGGCACGACGGGCGAATCGGCCACGCTCAGCCATGACGAGCACCGGCGCGTGATCGAATTCACGGTCTCGGCGGTCAACCAACGGGTGCCCGTCGTCGCCGGCACCGGTTCGAACAGCACGGAGGAGGCGATCGCGCTCACCCGTCACGCCAGACAGGCGGGCGCCGACGGCGCGCTGCTCATTACCCCCTACTACAATAAACCGACGCAGGAGGGACTGTACCGGCACTATCGGGCCATCGCCGAATCGGTCGATCTGCCCCTCATGCTCTACAACATCCCCGGCCGCACCTCGGTGAACATGCTCCCCGCGACGGTCGCCCGGCTGACCCACCTGCCGACGATCGTGTCGATCAAGGAGGGCTCCGGCTCGATCCAGCAGATGGACGACGTGCTGCAACTGTGCGGCGACCGGCTGACGGTGCTCTCCGGCGACGATGCCATGACGCTGCCGCTGATGGCTTTGGGCGGCCACGGCGCCGTCTCGGTCGTGGCCAATGTCGCCCCGCGGGAAAGCGCGACACTCGTGACCGCGGCCTCGAAGGGCGATTTCGCGCAGGCCCGTATGCTCCACCGGCGCCTGGTGCCGCTGGTCAACGCGCTCTTCCTCGAAACCAACCCGATCCCCGTCAAGACCGCCCTGGCCCTGATGGGCCGATGCGGCGATGAGATGCGGCTGCCGCTGTGCGGCATGCAGGGGGAGACGAAAGAAAAACTCGCGGCCGCGTTGAAGAAGCATGGACTGATATGAACGACAGGGTCAAGGGGCAAGGGGCAGGGGGCAAGGGGAAAATAGAGCAGGTCCCTGTTCCCTACTTTCTGCATCTTGGTCCTTCTGTTCTTGCCTTCCTTGACCCTTGCTGCATAACCCTTGACCCTTAAAAAAATGGCACCGATCCCCGTCATCGTCATGGGCGCGGCCGGCCGGATGGGCTCGCGGATCATCTCGCTGCTCCGCGAGCAGAAGGAGGTGTCGCTGGCCGCCGCGATCGAATATCAATCACACGCCGCGATCGGCCGCGACGCCGGCGAAGCGGCCGGGGGCGAAACGCTGGGGGTGACGATCACGCCCGATCTGCCCCGCGCCCTGAAACACGGCCGGGTCATCATCGACTTCACGGCGCCGGAGGTCACGGCGGAGACGGCCGCGCTGGCCGCCAAAGCGGGCATCCCGCTGGTGATCGGGACGACCGGTTTGTCCGACGGCCACCTCAAGACGGTTCGGGCCGCGGCGGACAAAGTCGCCGTCCTCCATTCCCCCAACATGAGCATTGGCGTCAATCTGCTGTTTCGGTTGTCCGCGGAGGCGGCAACGGCGCTCGGCCCATCCTATGACATCGAGATTGTCGAAGCGCACCACCGGATGAAGAAGGACGCTCCAAGCGGCACCGCGTTGCATCTGGCCCGAGTGCTGGCCGACGCCACCGGCCGGAAGCTGGAGCAGGCCGCCGTCTACACCCGCCACGGGAGTGAGGCCGCTCGACAGGCGGGACAAATCGGCATCCAATCGATCCGCGGCGGCGACATCGTCGGCGATCATACCGTCATCTTCGCGGGCTCCGGCGAGCGCCTGGAACTGACCCATCGGGCATCGAGCCGGGACAATTTCGCGCGCGGCGCGCTGCTGGCCGCCACGTGGATCGTGGATCAGCCGCCGGGATTGTATACGATGCAGGATTTATTGGGAAATAAGGGTCAAGGGGCAGGGGGCAGGGGGCAAGGGTAAAGAGATAAAAGTGAACGGGAATGGGATTCTCAACGGATGATCCATTCGCGTAGCTGGGGGTGGTCAGGGGGAGTTGAGCAGACCCCATCTGACTTCAACACAAAGCGCCTTGCACTCCCCTGCCAGGCAGGCCGAGCGCCGGGTTGAGGCGCGAGCCGTTCGGACAATACGTGTGGCGATGGGGGTGGTCAGGGGAGTTGAGCAGACTCCCAACTTCAATGACTGCAGAGCACGAGCGGACTGATGAAGGGGCGAGGGGAGTCAGAGTGAAAAAGAGAACACTGACAGGACAGAAACCGGAATCGAGAAACAAGAGGCAAGAGAGATTCAAACCGGCAGCGCGCATTCTCACCTTGCCGCCCTATCTGTTCGCCGCGATCGACCGGATGAAGCAGGAGGCGATCCGCAAGGGCATCGACATCATCAACCTCGGCATCGGCGACCCCGATCTGCCGACGCCGGCGCACATCATCGAGCGGCTTCAACAAGCCGCAACCGATCCCCGCCATCATCAATACCCGTCGTATGAAGGGATGCTCCGCTTCCGAGAAGCGGTGGCCCGCTGGTACAAGGCGCGCTTCAATGTCACGCTCGATCCGGCGACGGAGGTGTTGACGCTGATCGGCTCCAAGGAGGGCATCGGCCACCTGCCCCTCGGCGTGCTCAACCCCGGCGACGTGGCGTTGGTGCCGAGCCCCGGCTACCCCGTCTATCAGGTGGCGACGCAGTTTGCCGGGGGACGGGCGCACCTGATGCCGCTGCGCGCGTCCAACCGCTTTCACCCCGATTTCGGCGCGATTCCGCCGGCCATCCTCAAGCGGGCGAAACTCTGTTTTCTGAACTATCCGAACAACCCGACCGCCGCAACGACGATGCCCCGCTTCTTCGTCGACGCGGTCGCCTTCGCCCGTCGGCACGGTCTGATCATCGCCCACGACGCCGCCTACTCGGAAATCTACTATGACGGCCGGCGGCCGCCCAGCTTTCTCGAGGCCGACGGGGCCAAGGAGGTCGGCATTGAGTTTCACTCGCTGTCGAAGACCTTTAACATGACCGGCTGGCGGATCGGCTTTGCCGTCGGCCATCGCGACGTCATTGCCGCGCTGGGGAAGGTGAAGAGCAACCTTGATTCGGGTGTCTTCCAGGCGGTGCAGGAGGCGGGCATCGCCGCGCTTGAAAGCCCGGACGCGGTGACCGATGCGATCCGATGGGAATACCAGCGGCGGCGCGACCTGTTCGTCCCCGGCCTGCAGCAGCTCGGCCTGGAGGCCGAGACGCCAGCGGCCAGCTTTTACGTCTGGATTCGCACGCCCAGGAAGATGAAATCGGCCGCCTTCACCGCCCGTCTGCTCCAGCAGGCGGGCATCGTGACGACGCCCGGCAACGGGTTCGGCGAGGCCGGCGAGGGCTACGTCCGGATGACCATGACCGTCCCACCGGCGCGTCTGGCCGAGGCGCTCGACCGGCTGAAACGGCTGTAGCGAGGTTCCCACCCCACGTGACAGGCCTCGGGACAACGCCATGACCGAACTCTCTCGGATTCGCTGTTATATCGCGATCGGCTCCAATCAGGGGGAACGGCTTTCCCTCTGCGAAGCGGCCGTAGCCGCGCTGGCCGCGCTGCCGCAGAGCGTTTTGGGTCGCCGCTCGTCGTGGTACGAGACGGAGCCGGTGGTAGATTCCGCCGCCCACCAGGCCGGAGAAAAGCCGTCGTGGTTTATCAACGGCGTCGTGGAATTGACCACGACGCTGACGCCCCGGCAATTGCTCGACGAATGCCTCCGGATCGAGCGCCGGTTCGGGCGGAGTCGGAGCCGCTCGCACAACACGCTCGCTCGTTCGGGTGGAGATGCTCAGCTCCCCCCCGTTCATTCATCAGCGGGGGCCCGTGCGGAATCGTCAAAGCGTCCTCCGATGCCCCCGCACCTCGAGCCATCGCCATACGTTGACACACCACCCCTGTCCCGTCCCATCGATCTGGATCTGCTGCTGTACGGCGACGCCGTCATCAACGAGCCGGGGCTGACCGTTCCCCATCCGAGGCTGGAGCATCGGCGGTTTGTTCTTGAGCCGCTGGGGGAAATCGCCTCCGACACCGTCCATCCTGTCCTGGGAGCGACCATCGCCGAGTTGCTCGGCCGGCTGACGGACAGCCACGCCATTCGCCGCCTCGAGCCGGCCCCCATGCAGGCCCGACAACACGCGTAAGACGATGGTGGGGGCGACCACACACCGCTACTTGGTCATCGAAGGGCCGATCGGCGTCGGAAAGAGCAGCCTCGCCCGTCTGCTCAGCGATCGCTTGCAGGCCCGTCTGGTGCTTGAAAAAGTCGAGGAGAATCCCTTCCTGGCCAGATTTTACGAGAATCCGAAGCGGTTCGCCTTCCAGGCCCAGGTCTTCTTCCTCCTCTCCCGCTACCGCCAGCAGGTGGAGCTGGGCCAGATGGATCTCTTCAACCGGATGACGATCTGCGACTATTTTCTGCCCAAGGATCAGATCTTCGCCTCGGTGACGTTGAGCGACGAGGAGCGCGCGTTGTACGACCAGCTCTACCAGCTCCTCTCCCCGCGCGTCGCCACGCCCGATCTGCTCATTTATCTGCAGGCCTCCACCGATACGCTGATCGATCGGATCGAAACCCGCGGCCGGCCGTTCGAGAAGGAGATCCCATGGGATTATCTCGACACGGTCAACCAGGCCTACAACAAGTTCTTTTTTCACTACGAGCAAAGCCCGCTGCTGGTCATCCAGACCGAAGCGATCGACTTCGTGAACAATCCGGACGATCTGGAGGACCTGATCAAGCAGATCAGTTCGGTGAAGCAGGGGGCCCATTATTACGTGCCGAGGAAATAAACGGTCCAGGGTCCAGTCGCCAGAGGCCAGGGGAAAACAGGGACACAAGCAAGAATCAATCATCATTCACATTCTCTGCGGACCCCGGACCCTGAACCCCGGACCCTGGACACAAATATCTTGAAACTCCTTAAAACCATTCCCCAACTCAAACGTTCTCTCGCTCGATACAACACCACTCACCGCACCATCGGCTTCATCCCCACCATGGGGGCGCTGCATGAGGGGCATCTCAGCCTCATCGACGAGTCGCGGCGGCGTGGCGACGTCACGGTCGTCAGCATCTTCGTGAATCCCACGCAGTTCGGCCCGGGAGAGGACTACCGCCGCTATCCCAGGCCGCTCGCCCGCGACGCCGCCCTCTGCCGAAAGGCCTGCGTCGATCTGCTCTTCGTCCCATCGATTGATGAGATCTACCCGCCCCGTGATGAAATGCGAATCGACGCCGGTCCGCTGGGCGACGTGCTGGAGGGCGCGTCGCGCCCGGGCCACTTCAACGGCGTGGCGACGGTGGTGCTCAAGCTGCTCAATCTCGTCCGACCCGATCGACTCTATCTCGGTCACAAGGATTATCAGCAGACGCTGGTCATCCGGCAGCTGGTCCGGTCCTTTCATCTGGACGTCGACGTCATCGTCTGCCCGACGGTCCGGGAGTCGGACGGCCTCGCGATGAGCTCGCGCAACCGCTATCTGAACCGGCTCGAACGGGAGGCGGCCCCGCTGCTCTCCCAGGCGCTGGCGGCTGGAGCGGCGCAGCTCCGGCGAGGCGAGCGCTCGGCGCACGCGCTGCGAACGGCGATGCAGAGGGTGCTGGCGCGCTCCCCGCTGATCCGGATCGATTATCTGGCCGTCTGCGATCCGACGACACTGGCTCCGGTCCGACACATCGGCGGCAGTTGCCTGCTCGCCATCGCCGCCAGAATCGGACGGAACCGGCTGATCGACAATATCGTGTGCCGGCGGTGACCTCGCGCCGTTGTCATGACATTTTGAATGGTTCTGCTATGGTAATGAGATGGGACTTCGCGATCGGTCACGTCGTTCGTCCGCCCTTCCTTCCCGCCGGCCTTCTTCCCATCCTCCCCGTTTTTCTTTTCCTCTAGCTCTATTTCTCAGCACGCTCCTCGCCGGGTGCGGCGGCGGGGGCGGAGGCGGCTCGTGCGTCGTGGCCTCGATCATCGTGTCACCCGGTTCGACTCCCGTCCCGATTTACAGCACGGTTCAATTCAGCGCCGCCGCCAACGACGCCACTGGTCGCGCGTGCGGCTCGGTGACGTTCACGTGGTCATCCAGCGACTCCATCAAGGCGCCCATTGATCCGGCAAGCGGTCTGGCGTCCACGCCGTACGACGGGCAACCCGGTGACTATCCCGCAATTATCACGATCACCGCCACGGACCTTGCTTCTGGATTGACGGGGACCGCCACGCTGACGGTGAACTTCAGTCTCTTCGGGCAGCCCACCGAATACGGCCTCGGGGTCGGGCTGAATCCCCAGGCGCTCGTGATTGGCCAATTCAATGCCACGACCGACGGCGATCCATCGCTTCCGCTCGATGTCGCCGTCGCCAATCAGGACTCGAACACTGTGTCGATCCTGCTGGGGGATAACACCGGCTCTTTGACGCTGGCCGGCGCGGCATCGACAACCTCCGGCAGCGCCCCCGTGGCGCTTGCGAAGGGCCGCTTCGATGCGGATACGTTGATTGACCTGGCCACGGCGAATTCCGGCGCCAATGACGCGGCGATCCTGTTGGACAACGGTGACGGATCCTTCACCGCCACCAGCCCGGCGACCGCCGGCGCCGGCACGTTGCCCAAAGCCGTGGCGTCTGGTGATTTCAACGGCGACGGGTACGACGATCTGGCCGTGGCCAATTATTCAAGTGCGGACATCACGATCCTCAAATCAAACGGCGACGGCACCTTCACGACCAGCCAGACGATCACGCCGACCGGGTTCATCGGCCCGGTGTCGATCACCGCCGGGGACATCGACGGGGACGCCTCTCTCGATCTTGTCGTCGGCGACCTGACCGGCGACACTGTGTGGGTGATCCTGGGCAACGGCGACGGCACGTTCCAAACCAGCGGCATCTCTCCGGTCGCCGTGCCGTTTCCTCCCGGCAGCGGGCCCGCCTCCGTCGTCATCGGCGATTTCGACGGCGACGGCTTCGCCGATCTGGCCGTCGTCAATCAGGGAACGGCGGGGGAAAGCTGCTCTGCTCCGATTGGCTCGCACGATTCGGTCACGATCCTGTTTGGCCTCGGCGACGGCACTTTCAACCCATTCGGAAGTCCGAACAAGCCGCCTGCCACCTACGCGGTCGGCTCCAATCCCCGGGCGATCGCCATCGGGGATTTCAACAATGACGGCTTCCAGGATCTCGTCACCGCCGATTATTGCAGCGATGACGTGTCAGTCCTGTCAGGGGTTGGCGACGGAACGTTCCAGCCGGCCGTCAGTTTTTCCACGGGGATGCCGGGCCAGGACTGGCCGACCGGCGTGGCGGTGGGGGATCTGGACAACACCGGCTTCGACGACCTCGTCATCACCGACTCCGGCACGAACAGCGTGTCGGTGTTGTTGAATAATTATTGATCCGGCAAGGTTGAGGACTTCACTCGTGCGAGGTTGTGATTTCCTGGACCCCGGCGACCGGACTCTGGCTCTTCTTATTCATGCACATGCGCCGGCTGGGAGGCGTCGTTGTCATTTGGATGCGTCAGTCGGTAGCGGGCCGCCACCGCCGGGGCCGATTCGTCGATTTTGTATTTGAGATAGAGATCACGCTGGCGCTCGGCATCCGTCACGGCCCCCAGCGCGTAGTCGGCGCGCATCATGAGATAGCGGGCGTCGGCATCCTCGGGATCGATCGCCAGCGTCTTCATCAACCGGTCCGCGGCTTCCCTATAGCGCCCCTGGAGGAAATAGAGCTCTCCCAATTCATTGTTCGCGACGCGGTCCATCGGGTAGCGTTCCAGCACGCGTTGCAGGGAATCGATCGCGTCGTCGTACCGTCCCTCATCCCGGTACACGTCGGCAAGGAAATAACGCGCTGTCGAGTTGTCCGGCTCAAGGACCAGCGCGCGGTCGAGTTGCCGCCGGGCCGTTTCCGGATCTCCGTCCCGCAGGGCCGCCCGGGCCAGATTGACCGGCCCGTCGATGCCGTCCGGCTTCAGTTCGGCCACGCGCCGGAAGGCCGCCTCCGCTCCGCGCAGGTCGCCCTGGCGAAGGAGGCCGATGCCGTAGTCGTTGAACCGTTCCCATTCAGAAGAAGCCGGGCGAAGGGTCGAGGGGGAAGGGTCAAGGGGTACAGATCCATTCGTCGCCTTGTTCCCGATGGGAAGGACGACCGAATTGGCGGCCACGTCGATCACCGGCAGGTCTGGCACAGGACCGCCGTCGATGACATAAGTGCTGTCATCGACCAGGCGCGTGAAGCCCGCCCGGGTCGAGGGGAGCTGTCGCCCGGCATAGACCCAGCCGGTGTAGGCGCGGCTGAATTTCCGATACCGGAGCCTGGCCGTCAGGGTGACCGGTCCGCGCACGTCGGCCGGGAGCCTGATCCGGTAATGGGCAACGTCGGCGGCGCCCGGCGGAATGACGCGGGCATAGACGGTCGCCACCATGTCGATCGGCACATTCCGTTTATCGGCCACGTTCGCGTGGCGGTCGACTGTTATCGCACGGTAAAAATGGGCGGCCGGATCAACCTTGCCGCCGGCGTTCATCTCCCCGCTGGCATAGAGCCGGCGGCCGTTGCCGTCGAGGGCCGTGAATTCGATCCACACTTCATTCGAATCGATCGTGCCGCCGGGAAAGGCATGGCCGACGCCCCGGGTCCGTACGACCACTTCAACGGTCAGATCGTCGCCGGGTCGCAGCGGGGGCCGGATCCTGTCCAGCGGCGCGCTCAGCGCATCCGACCCGTCCGTCCTCCGGGCGCCGAAGATATCGATCGAGACCTTGTCGTCCTGGAGAAACTTCGTCACCTGGTCGAGCTGCTTGAGGTCGCCGTTCAGAGAGGGGATCGCCGAATTCGCGGCCGCGAATCGATGGCTTCGAATCCAGCCGCCCCGTCTGGCCGCGGCGGGATCGTCGGATTTCACCAGCGGCATGTGACAGTCCTGACAGCGTTTCGACTCCTTGGGATAGTAGAAACTTCTCGATGAATCGCCCGAGACGCCGCTGTTCTGCCAGTGGTCATACTCGTCCTGGCCGCGGAGAAAGCGGTAGTCGTTCACCTCCTCGGGAATTCCCACCTTGTGGCACGCGGCGCAGAATTCCGCGTTCCGGTGGATCGGTTTGATCATCGCCTCCCGGTGGGGCGCCGGCTTGGCATAGATCAGCAGCTTGTTCAGGCTCTGCAGCAGGGGGCTGTCGCTCGCCGCCCAGGGGTAGCGCACGGGCATCCCGATCACATATCCGCCGTTGCCGCGCACGTTCGGCACCGCCTGCACCGCGTGGCAGGCCAGGCAGGAGAGGCCGGTGTTGGCCTCCTCGCTCGTCACGTCGACGCCCTGCTCGTCCATTCTGCCCGTGAAGAGCAGCGCCGGATCATGGCAGCCCGCGCACCACTTGATCGTCGTCATCCCTTTGCGCTCGGCCGAGTAGATCGTCGTCCTCCGGTAAAAGGGATTGTTGAACGACGAAAAATGATGCATCGACGATTTCCATTGCTCGTAAATGTCCCTGTGACAGCCTCCACAGTAGGCGGGATTGCCCAACGCGCCTTCGGGCAGCAGATGGCCGCCGACGGTCCGAGCCGCCGAGGGGGCAAATTTGGGATCGAGGCGGGGCTCGGTCAACTCGAACACGAGCCGATGTTGGTCCCTGCTCCGCTCCATCAGGGAAAGCCCCAGCCATAGACCGGCCATGAGACAGACCGTCGATCCGGCCCAGACCAGTCCGGGCGACATCGGCCGGCAGATCCACGCTATCGCCCCGTCGAGCCCCCGGCGTGACAGACGGGGCTTTGCATGCAGGAGCGCGAAGAGCAGGCAGAGGGGGATGGAGAACAGATGCGCGGCCATGATCGAGCGGTGTCCCCTGGTCGCCCCCTCGATCATCAGGAACAGGCCGGTTCCACCGAGTGTCAGCAGACTCAGCACCAGCAGCAGGCTGATCCAGAGATTCCTCCGGCCGAGGTCCGCCCATCCCGTCCGGAGATGGCTCGCCATGAAGAGGGCGGAGACCGCCAACAGGAACAGCCCGGCGGCCGGATGGGCGACAATCATCGCAGCGGTCACTTCATCGACGGCCTTCACGGTCATCAGATAGAGACCGTTGACCAGGAGGAGGCCGAAGACCACGGACAGCACGATCAGCCGCCGTGTCTCCGACCTGTTCAGTTTCGACGGGGAGCCCGTCGCCTCGCGCTTCATGTCACATCCCCGGAGATGAATGACGCCCGGCATGTGAGCGCCGGGATGGACCGCAGGCCACGGCGATGAGAAGGAGAAGACAGCGGACGATCAGCCCCATCATGAGGGTTTATACTCGGGTCACCCGTCCGGGGTCAAGAGTCAGGGGAGATGGACCCGTGTTCTCCCCCGGCGGCACATCACGCCGTCAGCGTGATCCCGGGTCCGCGTTCAATTGAACGCGGACCAGACGTCCGGGGCCGACTGCCGTGCAATGGGTGATGACTATTCTGCGGCGCCACATTCACCCGGGAAACCGCGGTGACCGTGCCGGAAACAATCTCCGGGAGGGAGCGAAAAAGTCCGGGAGGGCCCGATCGTCACGGCGAGCGTGTTGGAGGGACCGCTTTCGCAACCGGCGGAGGTCACCGCGGTCACAAAGTAGGCATAGCTGCCAGGAACCAGGCCGGTGTCCGTCACACTGGTGCTGGAGAGCGGCACGGCCGTCCTCCGGACAAAACCGGTCGCGCCGGGATTCATCCGGTAGAGTTGATAGCCCACGACGGACGGATCACGAACACGGCTCCAGTTCAACTGAATCGCCTCCGCGCCGGTGCGCGGACCGTGAAGATTCAACGGAGTCTCCGGAGGGGTCTGCGTTGCCTGGGAGGCCGTGAGGATGAACCGGTGCGGCGCCGCCGAGGCGTTGGTGTAGCTGTAGGGAGGCCGCAGCAGGTCAACCGTCGCGCCCGTCGACGCGTCCGTCAGGCTCAACCGCACGCTTTGGCAATTGCCCGGCTTGCCTGCCGGAAGCGTCCAGGTCAGTGTGACCGGCCGGCCGTCCTGATTCGATGCGACATTGATCGTCCAGGTTTGCGGATAATGATCGGCCCGAATATCGCGCGCAAGGAATTGATCGCCCGACGCCAGCTCCGGATGATAGGCATACGCGGTCACCACGCCGATGCCGAGCGCCTTGGTGTCCGACACGTTGTCGAACGCGTCCTGGGCCGCCGAGTTGGCCCCGACGGTGACCGACTGGGTGGCCCGCCCCCCCTCGGCCGTCGTATAGGGCAGGCTGGCCGACAGGCGCATTTCCCAGTCGGCCGAGTAGGCGAAGGAGGCGGAAAATTGGAGACAGGCGGCTGTCGCCAGGGACAGGAATAGGCGGGCTGCCGGCGGCCCGTAGACCGCACACAACAATGTAGATGCGATCCGCTGATGATTATGCCATCGAATGTTCATGATTTCTCCACCTCTCCGCCGACTCGTGTTCGCCGTCCGTGTCGGCCGAACCCCGCCCCCCCGCTTTAATTCGGCTGCGGGATGAGCAGTTGGTACGCGCACGTTGCATCCGTCACGAAGAGTTCATACCCCTGCCACGGCTGGAGCAGGGCCGGCGGCGACGCGTTATAGGTGACGGGGACTTCCGCCGCGCCGGTCCAGACATAGACGGCGTTTCCGACCACGCCGGCGGCGACGGCCTGCGCGAACGTCATCTCCCCGAGCGTGCAGCTCCCTCCGCCGGTCTGCAGAATGTGAGTGTCCTGCAACTGGACATTCTTCTTGAACGGATTGCCGATCAGATTCATGCCCTCCTGCAGCGCGTCGTCGAAATGCGGCACCCCGCCGAGGTGGCCGTCGATCACTCCCGTCACATTCGTCCCGCTGTAGTTCAGCAGGGACAGGGTGTTCGTGAAGAAATAATAGCCCTCTCCCGGCTCCACGCAGTTGGCGGAACAGGGATCAGGATCCATCAGCTGATACGAGCCGTCGGTTTCGGTCAGGCCGGTGGAGATCCACTTGTACAGGCAGGGCAGATCGTTGGATCCGCACCAGTTGGGCACCCCGTCCAGCGGGCCGAAGATGGCCGTCGGCGACAACGGTCCCTGCAGCGGCACCGACACCAGGACGGCGTAGACCGGATCGACCCGCATGTCGGTGCGCAGGTTGCAGTTCTGGGAGGTGCCGCTGCCGTCGCAGGCCGGATCGATCGGATCGTTGACGTTGGTGGTGGTCAACGTGCCCAGCGTCGAGAGATTGCCCACCTTGTCGGTGACCCTGATGGCGAAGAAGTAGTTGGTGTTGGAGGTGGCGTGCTGGAACGACCCGACGCACTCCCCGCCGCCGTTCAAGGTCTCGCACATGTTCACCGTCATCGACTGGACCGCGCCCGGCTGGCCGGGGATCGGCACGCCGGTGGTGACCTGGTGGAGCAGATCGGACACTTGCGCGCCATTCGCGCAGGTGGTCTGGTCGAATCCGATGGTGCTCACGCAATCGCCCGCCGAGCCGGGGATGATCTCGAAGGGAGAGTAGCGGAGATCGTACGATGTCGCCGGCCCCCCGGCGGGTCCGTCATCCCCCTGCGCGGTCCACTTGAGCTGCGCCGACCGGTCGGTAACGGAGACGACCTGCAGGTTGGTGATCTGGCCCGGCAGCGTCGTGTCCGTCACCCCCTGCGTCGTCGCCGTGACCACGACGCCGAATGGACTTTGGTTGCCCACTTCATCGACCGCCTCGATCGCGAAGTAGTAGGCGGTGTTCTGGCTCAGCCCGGTCACCGTGAGCGCCTCGCCCAGACCCGCCGCGTGCGGCAGATATCCGCCCGTGACCACAATCGTGGCCGACGTGCCGTCGCCCTTCGGCACCGTCATGGCGTCAAAGGTCGTGGCGCCGCCGAAATTGGCGCCCGTGATTGGGCTGGTCGAATATTTGACGATGTAGTATTTCGGCGTGCCGCACGGACAGGGCGGATCGATGGCCGGCTCGCTGTCATCGCCGGGCGACGTCCATTGCAGTACCACCGAACTGCTCGTTACCGTGCCGGTCGTCAGATCACTGACGGCGGCCGGCGGGATCGTGTCCGGCGGCAGTGTCACCGGGGCCACGTTGGAGTAGGAGCAGTTCGGCACCTCGTCGCAGACCTTCAGAACGAAGTTATAGGTCTGGTTTGAGGCCAGACCGGTCACTGTAAAGGATTCGGGCGAGCCCGACGGTTGGGGAACGGGCAACCCGCTCACCTGCTTGAGGCCGTTGAAAATCGTGTCGGTGACCGGCGTGGAAATTGGCAAAGTGGAATAGCCGAGCGCATAGCTGGTCGCCGTTCCGGCCATTCCGTCATCACCCACGGCCGTCCAACTGAGCTGGGCCCGGTCGCTATAATTGACGCCAGCGACGATCGGCACGAGGGCGGCCGTCACGGTCGCCGACGCCGGCGGGATGATATCCGGACTCCCCGTGGTGATCACCGTCCCCGCAATACCCGAAGGAACCTGGGAGCCGGTGCCCGGCAGGGCGGAGATCACCAAACTCGACCCGATCGTGCCCGAATTGATGTAAATCCTGCCGCCGCCTCCCCCGCCGCTGAAATCGGAGGTGCTGGCGCCCGCGCCGTATCCGCCGTTGGCCTGGACCATTCCGGCGCCGGTCAACGCGCCGGCATTGATGTAGAGGCTTCCCCCGCTTCCGCCTCCGCTCGCTTCCGGATAGACGGGATCCACGCTGCCGTTCATGCCGTTGACACTGAGCGTCCCGTTGACGGTCAGGGCATTCGGCACATCCAGCAGGATTGAGCCGCCTCCGCTGCCTCCCAGTTTTGCCGGAGGCGTGGAGGGATTCGTCCCCCCGCCGCTGCCCAACATCATCGGCGTCAGGGTGGCCGAACCGTACGACAACCCTCCCGAAGCCGCCGTCCCCTTTCCTCCGGCCCCGCCGTATCCTCCGCCGCTTGCGCCGCAGTAACTGGAGCAATCAGCCCCCTGCCCTGGGCCATCCGTGGTGGACGACGTGCAGCCGCTCCCCGTCGTGATATTGAAGCCCAGACTCGGACCGCAGCCGAGTCCGTTGCCGTTGATCGATCCCCCGGCGTTGATCGTCACGCTCGTCGCGGCGGTCAGATGGCTGTAGACATGACCCGGCGTGGTCCCTGCGGCAGCCAACAGGACGGCGCCGCTGCCGGCCGTGCCGTTGCCGACGGTCAGCGAGCTGACGATGGAATCGACGTCGCCGTTGATCCGCAACGAGGGATTGCCCGATCCCGCCACATTCACCAGCGAGGTTGGAGCGATCAGGGGGCCGTTGATCGAGGTCAGGCCGCCGGTCACGGTCACCGCATCATCCGCAGTCATGGTCCCGTTGATGATCAACCCCGCCCCCGCGTTGAACGCGCCGGCGACATGCAGATTCGTGCTCACCGTCCAGGTGCCGAAGGTCCGGCCGTCCGAACCGGCCGCCCCCAGGACGGTCAGCGCCGCGTACGTTTGCGTGCCATCGTTGCTGCCGTCCAACACATCATCGAGCGTCCCGCCGCCGGAGACGATCACCGTCGGAGGAGACGCGCCGGCCACCAGCAGCACGCTGCCCGCCAGGCCCGGGAAGCCCTGGTACAGCGGTGAGCTGTTTGAGAGACCGCCCCAGGACTGGAGATTATCGACCGCCGTCGGGAACGATAGCGATCCAGTCTGAACGTAAATGCGTCCTCCGGCGCCGCCGCCGCCGAAACCGACGAGGAATTTGCCCGTGTATGGTGCGCCGCCGCTGCCGCCGTTGGCCTGAAGCAGACCGTTGCCGGTCAATGTCCCTGCGGTGATCTTCAGGCCACCCCCGCTGCCGCCCCCCCCATAGCCGGAACTCGTATTTTTGTTGCCCTGCAATCCATTGGCGCTCAATGTCCCATTCAGAGTCAGCACGCCGCTCCCCGCGCAACCGGTCGTGAACGTCCCCAGGCACAGATCGACGGCGCCGCCCCCCGACCCGCCCAGAGCCGTTCCCCGGACTGGATCGAGCGAGTTGCCTCCTCCGCTGCCGGGGTAGGCCGTCGACAGCTCCGGATCGCCATAGGCCGGTCCGCCTCCTCCCGGTTGCAGGTTTCTGTCTCCGCCGGTCCCGCCATAGCCGCCGCCTCCACCGCCCGAGAAGTTGCCGGTGGTGGTGCTGACCCCCGCTCCAGGCCCCTGCGTGGCGCCGAATCCGCCTCCGTCGGCGCTCATGACGGCGCCGGGCCCGACGGTCACATTCCCGCCCACGATAATCCGGACAAAGGTGTTGGCCGAATTGATGACAAATTTCGTGCCCAGACCCTTCGTCACCGTGCAATCGGGCGGATTTGCCGTGTCATCGCAGACCTTCACATCGCCGTTGACGATCAACGTGCGGGAGGGAGCCGCCGGGTCGGTGACCGCGGGATCGCCGTTCAGCACGACGGTCGCGCCATTGGAAATGGTGAGATCTCCCGCGCACGTCAAGTCCCGGCTGATGACCGACGTGCTCGGGAAGGTGAAGGAACAGGCCCCCGCGGGACCGTTGACGGTCACACTGCCGACCGCCCCCGGCAGGCCCGGATGGTGGTTGGTGCCGTTTCCGCCGGAGGCGCCCCCGAGAGCCTCCACAGCTCCGATAAAGCTGTTGGTGCCCGAGAAGTCGATGTTGATCAGCACCCGGCCCCCGCCCCCGCCGCCGCCGTAATTGTCGCCAAAGAGAGGATCGGTCACCGTGTCCGCCGCCCCCCCGTTGCCGCCGTTGGCCTGGACCTGCCCCTGGCCGGCAATGTTGTGCACGTTCATTTCAACACTGCCGCCGCTCCCGCCGCCGCCGTTATAGATCGGGCCCAGGCTGGGCGTCCCCGTCCCTTGCGCGCCGTTGGCGCCGTTGGCGCTGATCGTGCCGTTGATCGTCAGGGTGCCTGTCGTATCGATTTCGACCGCGCCGCCTCCCGCGCCTCCCAGCGCCGTCGGCGAATAGGTGGCGTTGTTCCCGCCCCCGCTGCCCAGCATGATCGTCGTCAGATTATTGTCGCCATAGACGAACCCTCCCGGGCCGCCCGCGCCGGCAGTGGGTGATCCGCCCTGACCGCCGGCCCCCCCGTACCCGCCTCCGCCGCCGCCGCCGGATGAGGAACTGAAATCGGCCCCTTCGCCATATCCCGCCGTCGTCCCCGTTCCCTTGTCCGCGCATCCGAAGCCGGATGCCACGTTGAAGCTCTGACTCGACCCGCAGCCAAGACCGTTGGCATGGACGACGCCTCCAGGGTCGATCGTGAAGTCGGTCGCCACGATGTGGCCGAAGGTGTTCGCGGGATTCAGCACAATCTGCGAAGGCGGGCCGGTGTCGGTGCCCGTGAGATGAAGCGTGCCGGTAACGGTCAGCGTGATGGACGGCTGGCCGGACGTGGTCACCGAGGGATCGCCGTTCAGAGTCAGGATCGCGCCGCCGGCGATCGTCAGATCGCCCGAGCAGGTCGTGTCGGCGGAGAGGGTGAAATCACTTGCGATGCTCGCCAGCGGGCCGCCGCCCGTGCAGGTGATCTGCTTCGCCCCAGGGATCTGTTGGCTCGTCTGGACGCCCGCGGCATAGTTGCCGTAGGCGTCCTTGCTGAAGATCTTGTAGTAGTAGCCGGTCCCGTTCGTGAGGCCCGAGTCGGTGAACGTCGTCCCGTTGTTGACATACACGACCGTATCCGTCCCGCCGAACGGATGCTGGCCGGCGGTGTAGGTCGACCCGTCGGCGAGGCTCTTTCCCGACAGGGATGCGGTGTCCCGGACGATCACCGCCTGACTAAAGTCCGCGTCCGCCGGGTTGGTCCAGTTCAGGACGACCTGGCCGTCCCCCGGCGTGATCGTTCCCCACACGGCGTCCGCCGGCGCCAGGTTGTCGACGGTGACCGTGGTGCCGGCCGCATCGGCGCCGGCCTGGACATCGGGGCTGCCGGGCGACGGGAAATCGGAGGTCGATGCGTAGGTGGTCACCGAACCGGTGACGGGAATCAGATCGTTGCCGAAGGTCGACGTGAGGGCGCTGTCGGGATTGATGGTGACCAGCACGCGGAACGCGGCGGGAGTGGTCGTCGGCGGGATGGGCGTCCCGCCGCTGAAGGTCCAGGTGTTGGCAGAGCCCGAATCGGGGGCGGTAAGCGTGGTGAAATATTGGGTCACCATCGCGTTGTCCGTGATCTTCATGCTGGCGATGGCGGCGGAATTGGTCGTCGTCACCGTCAGGCTCGTCACCTTGGACGTGGTGGGCACGGTCGCAAAGGTGAATTGATCCAGCATCTGGAAGGTCGAGCAGGGTGATGGGCACGGCCCCACGGTATAAGAGGCGGGATCGGTGCCGTCTCCCAGCGTGGTCGTGGGGGATTGGGCGCTGAAGGGCAGTGAATTGCTGTCGAAATTGGCGGAGCGGACGAAGACCGGATACGACCCCGCGGCCAGCGACGGCGCGGTGACAACGATCTGGTAGTTGTTGTTGGAACCCGACGGCGGCACCGTAATGCTTGTCACGGTCCCGTCGTTCCCAACGCCCCAGAGGAGATCATTCCCATCGTCCGGCGTGTTCCAGTTCGCGGCCACCGTGCAGTCGAATGGGGGGTTCGGCTCGCAGAGGTGGTCGCCGGTGACCGTCACGCTCGATCCGGACGGACCGGCGTTGGGCGTCAGCGAGACGATCCGGGGCAGAATCCTGAAGCCGGAGAAGGCGGCGATATCCCCACCGGCCCTGGTCACGATGATGTTGCCCGCGTAGAGGTCGTTCGGAATACCGGTCGGCACCTGCAGCCGGATGCAGGTCGACTGATAGGCCGGACTGCAGGTGGGCGACTGCGCCGATTGCGTGGCGGTGGAGCCGAGAATCGTGACCGTCCCCGACGCGCCGAAGTGATCGCCGCTCAGCACGATGATGCCGTCGGCGTCGGTCGCGGCATATTCCCTCGCCGCGTTCTGCACCGGCGGCCCAGAGCCGTTGTACGTGGTGATCGAGGTAATCTGCGGCAGGATGTCGAAACCGGGCGATTGCGCAAAGAGGGAATTATCACCGCCCGTCCCTTGATAGACGTACAGGGTCACGCTGTTGACCGTATCCAGGATCTCCGACGGCACGGTGACGGTGATGGCGGTGTCGGACCAGCTCGTGACCGCGGCGGCCCGGTTGGCGGTTCCGTCGTTGAAGTAGACGCCCTGGCTGCCCTGCGCGCTGCCGAATCTGAAGCCATTGATGGTCAGGCTGTCCCCTTCCATCGCGCCAGTCGTCGTGGCGGGACATAACGAGGTGATGCACAACGACGTGATCTGGGGATAGACCTTGAAGTTGAGCGGGCTGCCGTCCGCAGCTCCGGACGAGACAACCGTCAGGGCAGTGCCGTAGACGGAGATCCCCGAGGGGATCGTGAAGACGATCGTATCGGAGGTCCAGGTCGTGATGGAGCCGTCATCGGGGATTGTATCGCCGCCGATTTGGATGCAGCCGGTGCCGGCGCCGCCGGCGCAATTGGCCCCGTTTCCGGAACCCAGGGTGACGCTGCCGAAGTTGGCGCCGATCACCCGGATCTGCTGGCCGGTCCGGCCGCCGAGATTGTTGAGTGCCGACTCGGTCACGTTGGTGTACGAGACGGCATCGGGGCCGGCTCCGCCGGGCGTATGGTAGAAGACTTGCGCTGTGACATGGTCCACGAACGCGTCGTTGGTGCCGGACGCGAAGCTGTTTTGAATGCGGACCTGGAAGCAGGAGACGACGCCGCATGTCCCGGTCAATTCCGTCGGCACGAAGGCATGGCTCCAGCCATCCGCCCCGCCGTACGATTCGACCCGATCGGTCGTGTCCTGCTGGAAGGCCGCCTTCGCCGTCGTCCAGCTTGTTCCCCCGTCCCAGGAAAGCTGGACCGTGTACTGCGCGAGCGCGGCGGTCGAGCTCACATGGGCCTCGGCCTGGACGAGGATGCCGTCGATGACCTGATTGGTGAGACCGGAAAAGTTAAATGAGCCGTAATCTTCGTGCGCATTGGTCGAATTCGTCGTGGTGGCGTACGCGTCATCCGACGCAAAGGCGTTGTTGGGATTGGTGTAGCCGCCGGCGACGGAGACGGTCGGCGAGCGCACCGCGTCGGCCGAATCGTTATAAATGATGCTCAACTCCGCAGGGAAGGTCGAGGTCTTGAAATTAAACGTCGCCACATTTCCGAGTGTCGGACCATGGATCATGAAGTCCATCGCGTTGCCCGTCGCCCAGCCGGGCCGGTTGACGATCTCCTGCACAATCGCCGTTACGTCGAAGTAGTAGTAGTTGTTGCTCAGATCGTTGACCGCCTGGGACACCGACGCCGTCGTCCAGGGCCTGTTCGTGCAATTCGGCGTGACCGGATCGTTGCACAGGTCGCCGTTCGTCGCCGCGAATGGCGCGGAGTTGTCGCTCGCCTCCCCGTTCAATTGCAGCGTGGTGGTCGTTGCGTTGATCGCCGACAGGTAGACCTTGAGGTAGGCGTGCTGGATCGTCGCGGCCTGGGGCACCGTGACGTTGGTCCGCCGGTACCCGATGTAGGTGTTATTGGCGGCGCCGGTGCCGAACACCGCGGTGGCGGCCGTCGTGGTCACGGCATAGGGCGACGCGCTCCGCTGCGCGGCGTTGTCATCAATAAGCGCGGTGAATTTGACGCCGGTGGTCGTGATCGACGGCAGGATGTTATAACTGTCGAGCGGCCGGCCGTCCGATTTGACCACCCGGAAGCAATAGGTGGTGCCGGGCACCGAGCTCACATCCTCCAAGACTACATCCCATAACCCGTCTTCGCCGGCGGGAATGGCCGCCTGGCTGTTGTTGAAGTCGGCATTCGACTCCAGATAGTTCTCCGCCACCGTGGGATTGGCCGTCGCTGGCGGGGGCGGGTCCTGCGGATCGATGCCGCTGTTCGGCGTGACGGGATCGCCGTCCGCCGGCCCCGGGTTGCCGACAAAGCGGATCGCGCCGGTCGTGGTTGAGACGTCCGTGTAAGTCTCACCGACAAATCCCGCGTCGCAACTGGCGTCCGCGCCCTGCTGGGCGATCTGCAGCTTGAAGCTCTGGCCGCTGATCGCCAGGGGACCGCCGGACACATAGAGGAGCAGGCGGAGCCTGAAGGGAGTGCCTTGACGGGGCGATGAGACGCCCGCGGTATCCTGGGGCCCCAGCGGCGTGCTCACATTCGTGCCGTTCGTGTTGGCAAACCAGCGATAGGCGGCCTGGGTCAGGGCTGGCGTCGTCGTGATCTGCGGGATCTGGGTGTAGAAGGGAAGGAGCGATCCGTCCGCATTGACGACACGGAAGCAGTAGGTGGAGCCGGCGGGCGCCGAGCTGTCGACGACCAGAGCCGCGTCCCACAATCCGTCTGAGCCGGCGGGAATGGCCGCCTGGTTGTTGCTGAAGTAGGTGTTGGATTGCAGATAGTTCTCCAGCACGTTCGAGCCGTTTGTCGGATCATTCGGATCCGAGGCAACCGGGTCTCCATCCGACAAGTTCGAATTGGAGTAGAAACGGATCTTGCCGCTCACCGACGTCACATCGGCGTAGCTCTCACCGACAAACCCCGTGTCGCAACTGTTGTCCGACCCCTGTTGGGCCACCTGCAGCTTGAAGCTCTGGCCGCTGACCGGCAGCGTCGACCCGCCGACGGTCAGGAGCAGCCTGAGCCGGAACGGCGTGTTAATCGCCGGCGCCACGGCGGGGCCGTTCTGGGCCGCCGGCGCGCCCGATGCAGTCAACAGTAGCGGGCCAACTGTTGCAGGCGGTGGATTATCTACGTTGCTGAACCAACGGTAGGCCGACTGGGTCTCGGACAGATTGGCGGTGGTGAAGACGTTGACGGACACGGCATCGAGGCTCATGGTATACGCGATGGAGGTGGAGCCGTAATTCTTCGTGATGCGCACCTTGAAGCAGGAGCCAGACCCGCCGCAGGTTCCGTTCAACTCAGACGGCAGGAAGGTGTGGCCCCAGCCGTCCGCGCCGCCGTAGGAGAAGACGCGGTCGGTGCCGTCGAGCTGGAAGGCCCGCTTGTCCGCCGTCCAGCTGGTGCCACCGTCCCACGAGAGCGCGACGGTCGCCTCCGATCGGACGGCATTGGAATTGGACTTGGCCTCCACCTGGACCAGGATGCCGGCGATCGCCTTCGCCGTCATGTCGGGAATGGTGAACGAGTCATAGATCTGCGAGTGGGGCATCCCGGAGGCGGTGGCGTAGAGATTGTCCGACGTCCACCCGTTGTCGGGATTCGTGAAGTCCCCGGTGCCCGAGTGGGTCGGATTGAACGGCCCGTAGCCGACGTTGTTGAAGAGCAGATCGAAGCCCGGCGGGTTGGCCGATTCCGCCATCGAGAAGGTGCCGACGGTCGGAAAACCGGGGGCGTGGAAGATGAACGCGATGGCGTTGCCGGAGGCCCAACCCGGCCGGTTGACGATCTCCTGCACGATCGAGGTGACGTCAAACACGCGATAGCCGTTGGCGAGCAAATAAATCGGAGATGAGACGACGCTGGTGGTCGCGCAGCCGGCGCAGGTGATCCGGCCGCTGATATTATTCGCGGTCGCGGCGAACGGCGCGGCGGTGTCGGCGTTCTGTCCGTGCAGTTGATACGTCGCCGATGCGACCGTGCTCAGACTCGACAGATAGACTTTGAGATAGGCGTGCTGGATCGTCGCCCCCTGTGGCACGTTGACCTGCGCGATTCGATAGCCGATGTAATTCGAATCGCTGCTCGTGCTGCCGAAGACCGCCGTGGCATTGAACAGTGAAACGGCGCCCGTGCCCGTGATTTGCTGCGCGTCGTCGTTCGGTGACGGGGGATCGACCTGGAACGTGAAGGCGGCGCTTCCTCCGTCGGAGTTGGTCAGCGTCATCGTCCGGGATCCGACGGGGGCCGTGGAGGCGACGTCGACGGTCATCTGGACGTGGGTGGCGTCGATGAAGGTGGTCGTCACGGGGTTGGGCGCGATGCCGGCGCCGCTGAAGCCGACCACCGGCCCGGTCGGGCTGACGGTTGAGAGATTCAATCCGGTGACGGTCACGCTCTTGCCCAGGGCGCCGTCGCCCTGCAGATCGATCCGCACGCGGATGAGATTGTTCGTCAACACCCCGCTGACCTGCACCTGGCTCAAGTCGATCGACGTCAGCCCGGCCCCGGTGATGGGATAGCAGTTCACGGCGTCGGTCAGCGGCCCGGTGGTGCAGGGCGCGCCGGCCGCGGGCAGGCTGCCGATCGGATCGGTGCCGTCCATGCTGGTGGCGTACCGGACGTAGGCGGTGCAGCCGCTGCAGTTGCTCCCGGCCGCCGTGACCTGCAGGCTCGTCCACGACGTCACGCCGTTGGCGGGCTGCGCCGGTGAGGTGGCGGTCTCGGTCGTGGCGGAGTAGGCGCCGAGCGTTTGATTGTACTGGGAGAGAATCGTCGACGCGTTGAGCGCCGTGTCGGAGACGGCGGCCTCGTCAATGAGGCCGTTGAAATAGTACGCCTGGCCGTTCCGGCTTCCGAGGTGCAGATTGACGTTGTTGAGGATGGACGCCGAGAGCGTGTTTTTCAGGATGGTGATTGAGGGATCCAGCGTCCCGTCCACGTACAATTTCAGGCCGCCGGCCGTGCTGGACCCGTCGTAGGTGACCGCCACGTGATGCCACAACCCGTCGTTCACGACGACGCTCCCGAGCACTTCCGCGACGTTGGTCGTCCACGTGCTGATCAGAGCGGCGTGGAGGACGCCGCTGCCGTCGACGTAAAGCTCGTATCCCGTGTAGGGGGAGGCGTTGCTCATCTTGGAGAAGATCCGGCCGCCGGTCGAAGAGGTCAGAATCCAGGCCTCGAGCGTGAACGGAGCGGTCCGATCAAAATCGAACGGCGCGTCCGCCGTGTTCAGATCGTCCGCCACACCGTCGAACGAGAGGGCGGCCGTGCCGACGTGGGCGGCGGTCGTCTGCGACGGGACATCAACGGTGTCCTTATAGTAGAGCCCGTAAAACCCGCTGGAGTTGTTGCCGAAATAGAGCCGGTAGGCGCCGCCGGGCAGCTGGTCGCTGTACGGGTAGAGCGCCTGCGACGCCGCCGCCGTGCCGGTGTTCAGGAAGGTGCCCGGACCCGTGGGGATGTTGGAGGCGTTGGGCGGATTGGTGTCGCTGGTGTCCTTGTAATAGAGCGCGTTATAGGTCCCATTATTCCGGCTGTAATAGAGCCGGTAGGAGCCGTTGGGGTTTGGGACCACGTCGGGGCCGGTGGCCTGATCATTGTTCGCGGTGCCGCTGTTTAAGAAGATGCCGACCCCCGCCCCGATGTTGGCGCTGCCCGGAGGATTGGTGTCGCTCGTGTCTTTGTAATACAGGGACCAATAGGTCCCGTTGTACCGGCCGTAATAGAGCCGGTAGTTCCCGCCCGGGAGCTGGACGATCCTCGGGACAAAGGCCTGGTCCGCCGCCCCGCTGCCGGTGTTCAGCGAGGTGCCCGCCCCCGCCGGAATGTTGGTTGCGCTCGGGGGGTTCGTGTCGGTCGTATCCTTATAATAGAGGGCCCAAAACGTGGTATACCGGCTGTAGTAGAGCCGGTAGGCCCCGCTCGGGAGCGGCACAATCTCGGCCGCCGAAGCCTGGTCGTTCGCCGCCGTCCCGCTGTTCAGGAACGTGCCCGATCCGGCCGGAACGTTGGACGCGTTCGGCGGATTCGTATCGATCGTATCCTTATAATAGAGCGCCCAATAGGCGCCGTTGCTCTGCTGGGCATAGTAAAGCCGGTAGGCGCCGCTCGGGAGTTTGACCACCCTCTGGGTCTGGCTCTCGGTGGCGGCCACGCCCCCCGTCATGAATGTGCCCGTGCCGGAGGCGATGTCCGCCGGATCGGGCAGGCCGATGCCGTAGACGCCGGTGTTGCCGTTGCCGCTCGAATCGGCCGCCGAGGTCTGGCCGTTCTCATCCAGATGCCAGAGCGCCACGGTGCTTGAATCGGGCGCCAACGGCACGCCTCCGTACGGAATCAGCCCGACGGTGGATGGGCCGGCCGTGATCTGGGTCGGATCCGACAGCGTGAAGCCGCCGAGCGTAAGCAGGTTATAGACCGGCGTGGAGAGCTCAAAATTGGCGCCGTAGACATCAACCAGCAGGCCGCCCGATCCCGCTTGCAGGGATGGCGGAGAAATCGAGGTGATCGTCGGCTTCGGGGTAACCTGCAACAGACCCGTGCCGGACCCGTTCAACCCCCCTGAATTGGTGACCATTACGTCCCATGGGCCGGCTGACGCGTTGGCCGCCACGGTCACGGTGGCGACCAACCGGGTCGAATTCACATACACCACCGATGTGGCCGTCACGCTGCCTGGCGATCCGGCGTTGATGAAGGTCACGGCGGGACCGGGGGCGACGTTGCTGAAGTTGGTGCCGTTGACCGTCACCTGATAATTGGTCGCGCCCTGTCCCAATTGGCAGACGGTCGGGCTTGCGATCGCGCAGCTGGGGGCGGCGGCGGACGTGGTACTCGTGACCGTCGGGGTGCCGGTGACGCCGAAGACGCTGCTCGTGGTGCCGACTCCGGCGTTTCCGCCTGGCGGATTGGGATTGGTGACCGTCGCCGACCGGTAGCCCACCTCCGCCGAGGGGTCGATGGTCACGGTGCAGGTGAAGGAGGCCGGCACCCCGGCATAGGTGCAGCCCGACGCGGTCATGCCCGATCCGCTGAAGGCAAGGGTCGCCCCATTCTGGAAATTGGAGCCGTTCACCGTCATGCTGAAGGTGCCCGGCCCGCCGGTGCCGGGCGAGACGCCGCTCACGACGGGACCATTGTCCACGATGAAGGCGCCGTCGCCGCTGGCGCCCGAATCGATCTGCCCGCCGCCGTCGGTGACCGTAACGTCCCACGTGCCGGCCGTGGCCGGAGAGCCGCCGGCCGACAGCGTCAGATTGACTTTGAGCTGTGACGAGCTGATCAGGGTCGTGGTATTCAGCGTGATGTTGCTGCCGCCGGTGAAGGTTACAACGCTGGTGTTGTCGAATCCGGCCCCGTTGATAAAGACATCCTGGTTGAGCGCTCCCTGGCCCAGGTGGCAGGGGGGCGCGCCGCCGGAGGGACACGTCGTGGAGGTGACGGTCGGCGACTGGCTGACCTGGAACAGACTGACAGGGGTCACATACGATTGGTTGCCCGGATTGGTCAGCTGGATGTTGCGCGAACCGGGCGGCGACGCCGGATCGATTGCAATGTGGACCGTCATCTGGTTCAGGCTATCGACCGTGCCGGACGTGACGGCGACCGTCGGATCTGGAGCGAATCCGATCAAGAACTGGACCTGCGTGGAGTTGGACGAGACGGCGCAGGGATAGACGTCACCCGGACAGACGAAGTGGGTTCCGGTCATGACGAGTGGCAGGTCTGATGCGGTTTGATAGCCGACGCCGGGCGTGACGCTCGAGAGCGAAAGGGGCGGCGGCTGAAGATGCTGGTCATACACCATCGAGAAGGAGGCCGGATAGAGCGTCGCGCTGAGCGGGATGGTTTGAGCGCCCGACGCGCTGCCCGTGAGCGTGACCAGCGGCTGCCACCCGTTGACCACCCACAGGGCGCTGGTCACATCGGGGATCTCGCTCAGGCGGCCGAGCAGCACGTCCTGTGAAATGGGATTGGCGGCAAACTGCGCCTGCGCCAACGGCGGCTGAACGGCGGCGAGCACGCTCACCTCGTCGATCAGCCCCTGGAAGTAACTGCCGGACGGCCGGGCGCCGATCATCAGGGCGTTCTTCGATCCGCAGCCGGTCATCGTGCCCGTATAGGTCACCGTCTGTTTCAGCGCGCCGTTGACGTAGAATTTCATCTGGCCCAGCGTGCCGTCGAACGTGACGGCGACGTGCTGCCACGCGTTGAGCGACAGCGACGTGCTGCCCTGCCAGCTCCAGCTGCAGCTCGTCCCCCTGGTCATGACGGCGGCTTGCAACACGCCCTTGTTGATCCCCATCTGATAGGCGCTTTCCTTGTTCACGATGATGGCGCTGGACGGGAAGGCCTGCGGATAGACCCAGGCCTCCATGGTCAGCGCGGAACCGCTGAGATTGAGGGAGGCGGGATTGGCCGCCGTGGAGGCCGACCCGCCCGTAAACAGCACCCCATTTCCGACAATGCCGGGTTGCCCCGCCGTCGTCCCGTTGGCGGTGAGCGTCAGATTATTGCCGTTGCCGGAGCTGTCGAGCAGGGGGCCCGTCTCCTCGAGATGCCACTGACCCTTGAGGGCCGTCGTCGGTGGCAACACGGCCGGGGCCGACCAGCCGGCAATCGGCGTCCAGGTCCGCCATTGGGACACCGCCCCTTCGGCGTCGACAAAGAGAGTGCCGCCGAATCCCTGCCAGGCCAGATCGAACGGCCGGGCCTGCGTCGCGTTGAGGGACGGCACCGCGCCGACCACCTGCGGGGCGGCGTTCCCGGTTGTGGCCCAGGCCGAGCCGTCCCAGATCGAGACGGACAGTTGACCGACGTTCGAGACGACGCCGGCCGCCATGCGATCCGTGGAATGATCGGCCGCCAGCCTCACCGTCCTCACGCCGCCGGCAGCGGCGGTCAGCCCGATCGGCAGTGACTGCGATGCGCCCCAGGTTGTGCCGTCCCATGTCCGGAAGTCGGGCGTGGACGAGCTCGAATCGGCCCAGACGATCACGGCCTGGCAGGCCGGCAAGCCCTTGGTGCAGGAATCCTCCGTATAGGCGCCGTCGAAGACCTGGGCCTGGATGCTGGAGCCATTCATCGTCAGGAGCTGCTCGTGGCCGAAGGTGTTGGTCACGCCATCCCAGACCAGGGCGTTGATGGCACCGGACGCGTCCTCATACAGCAGAACGATCTCATTGCTCCCGGGTCGGGGCACCAGGCGCACCCAGAGGATGGGGCTCGTCGTATTCAGAGAGACGGTCGGGACGCTTTCCGCGCTCCACGCCGAGCCGTTCCAGACGCGGTAATGAGGCAGAGCCGAGCCGGTGAGCCCGTAGACCGCCAGCGCCTCGCCGGACAGTCCCTCGTAGGCGATGTCCACGCTGCGGGGCGAGGGAATGGCGCCGATGGGTCCGGTGGAGGTCGTCGCCGTCAGCGGGGGGCCCCACGCAGCGCCGTTCCAGACGAGCAGGCTCAACGCTCTGTTGACATCGATCACTCCCAGCGTTTTCTCGGGCGAGATCGGGCTGGCCCGCAGCACCGTCCAGCGCGGCTCGCCGGAGTTCGCGCCCACGCCCGCCTCAGCCGTCCAAGACCCGTTGGCCTGCAACAGCCGGTATTTGGGTTCGGACGAGCCGGACACGCCGTAGGCCACCATCGGCGTGGCGACAAGCGAGCCGACGTAGAAATTGGCCGGCAAGCTCGCCCCGCCGTCCGGGTTGGTCACGATCATCTGCCGGTAGCCGATGGGCGTGCCGGTGGGAATGGAGATCGTGCAATCGATCTCGGTGGTGGGCGTGGTCCCGTTGTTGGCGCAGGAGCCGGCCCCGGTAATATTCGGATCGTTGACCCACGCGCTGCCGTTATAGGCCAGGATCGCCACTGTCGCCCCGCTCTGGAAGTTGGCACCGGTCAACGTGAGCGACAGGGTGGTCGTGCCGGGCAGCGCGCTGGTCGGAGCGACGGACGCCACGACGGGCAGATCGAGCGTAAATTGCCAGTTGGCGTTGTTGGCACAGGAATCGGAGGCGGGATCGATCACGGAGTTGACCGCCGTGATCACCTGGCCGCCCCCCGTGACAATCGCCGTCGAGTCGGTCACATTGACATAATCGACCGCCTGTGATCCGGTGACTTTGAGAAACCAGGTCTGTGACGGCGCCGTACTCCTGAAAAAAATGCGCGTGGACGCCGACTGTCCGTTCCAGTTGACGTTGCCAACGTTGTAGGTCGCCCCGGCCAGGTATTGCACCCTCACGTGGCCGGTGATGATGGTATAGTTGCCCGTCACGTCGGCGGGCGACGCGAAGATGACCCCGGGCGTGAACGACACGTTGCAGCCCGGATCGTCGGCGCCCGACGCGTTCGTAATGGTCAGGTTGTCAAAGGCCGCCGGCCCTGTCATCGCGCCGGTCAGGGTTTGGAGCGCGGTCCCATTGAGAATGACCGTGCCCGTCCCCGCGGTGAAGGCGCCGTTGTTGACCCAGCCGCCGCCGACGCTCACGCTGCCGGACCCGCCGTCGAGCGTGGTGGACGCCGCCACCGACACAGTGCCGCTGATCGTGTGCGCGGCCGGGCCCAGTCCGAAGGTCCCGCCGGTCAGGCTCAACGATCCCACCGTCATTGCGCCGGACAACTGTACCGCGCCGGCGCCGGCTTTCGTCACGGCGAAGGCTCCGGTGATCGTATTGGAGAAGGCGACGGAGCCGCCGGCCGCCGCCTGGAGGATGACATCCTTGTTCAACGAGACCGCGCCGGAGAAGGTCGAGGGATCGGCCGTGTTGCCGCCAATGGCCGCGGTCCCGCTGTTGCCCGCACGCACGGTGATCGGCCGCCCGATTGTGTAGGCGCCGTTGGTCAGCAGCGCGACGTTGGCATTGCCGGCCGCCGTATCACCGACCAGGATTGCTCCGCCTGCCGAATTGCCCAACGCGCCATTTCCACTCGAAGGCGCGGCGGCGGCAACGAGCAGGTTCCCCGCCAGCATCGATGTGGCGCCAGCGTAGCTGTTGCCCGCATTCGACAACGTCACCGTGCCGGCGCCGACTTTGGTCAGCCCTCCGGCCCCGGTCATGACGCCGCTGAGCGTCATGTCGCCCGCCCCACCCGCCGCAGCGGTGGAGGCCAGCGTGACCGGTCCGCTGTACGTCGCCGCCGTGCCGCTGCCGTTGACGAGCGCGCCGTTGGCGCCCACCCCCGCCCCGTTGAGCGTCAAGGGCTCGGCCGTCGCCAGCGTCATGCCATTCAGATCCAGCGTCGCGCCGCTGCTCACGACGGTGCCTCCGGCCGTCGTTCCAAGCGGGCTGTTCGGCGGGCTGCCCGCGGCCCCCAGTTTCAGGGTGCCGGCGCCGACCGTCGTCATGCCGGTGTAGCTGTTGTTGCCGTTCGACAGTGTCAGAGCATTGGCGCCGACTTTGGTCAGGTTAAAGGCGCCGCCGATCACTCCGGCGACGGTGAGATCCCCCGATCCCCCGAGTGAGCTGTTGCTGCCCAGCGTGACCGGTCCGCCGTAGGTCGCCGCCGTGCCGCTGCCGTTGACGAGCGCGCCGTTGGCCCCCACCCCCGTCCCGTTGAGCGTCAAGGGCTCGGCCGTCGACAGAGTAACTCCATTCGCATCCAACGTCGCGCCGCCGGCCACGGTCGTGTTGCCGGTAATCGTGCCCAGCGGTCCGTCGGTTCCATCCCCCGCCGCACCCAGTTGCAGGGTCCCCTGGTTGATTGACGTCGCCCCGCTGTAGGTATTGTTCCCCGCCAGCGTCCACGTTCCAGTCCCCGTCTTGGTCACCGTGCCAGTCGTCGTCCCGATCACGCCGCCGACCACGCCGCCGCCCGCGCCGCCGAGCGTCAGATCCATTCCAGCGCCAGTGATCCCGCCGCCGAGCGTCAGGCTGCCCGCGGACGAGCCGATTGTGCTCGGAATGGCCAGGACAATCGGCCCGGCAAAGCTGTTCGTCCCACTGCTGTTATTGATGGCTCCCGCGGTGCCCGCCGCCCCCGCCCCATTGATCGTGACGGTTTCGGCCGTGCTGTAGGTGATCCCTCCGGAAAAACTCAATGAGGCTCCGCTGCTGACCGTCGTGGCGCCAAGATTAGAGCCGAGCGCGTTGTTTGCCGCAGCGGTCAGAATGCCCTGACTGATCAGCGTGGCGCCCGAGTAGCCGTTGTTTCCCGCCACCGTCCACGTCCCCGTGCCTTGCTTGACCAGCGCGACCGTGCCGCTGCCGTCGCTGATGACCCCCGAGAACGTCGTTGAGCCGTTATTCCCGCCGGTGGTCAGGGTGATCGCCCCCGCCGCGCCGCTCGTCACGGCGCCGCCCGCCGGGCTGCCGTCCCCCAACGAGCCGATCGTCTCCGTCCGGCCGTTCAGATCCAGCACACCGGAGCTCGCGATCGTCACCGCCGCCGCGTCCGCAATCTGATTGGCATTAATCAGCTTGACCGTGTCGCTCCCCGTCCCATCCCCGATCACCAAGGCGCCGGGGACCGCATTGAGCCCCGCCGTCTTGCTCAGGTCCAGCTCCCCCCCATTGACCGTCGTGGTCCCGCTATAGGTGTTGGCGGCCGTGCCCGCCAGCGTCAGCGTTCCCACCCCGTTCTTGGTCAGCCCCCCCGCGCCGCTGATCACGCCGGCCAGGCTCACTGTCTGCCCGTTCGTGTCGATGACCCCCGTGGCCGTCAGGGTCACCCCCCGGGCGGCCGGCGACGTGATCGTGCCGGCGGCCTGCAACGTCCCGCCGGTAAAGATCAGGGTGTTCGAGGCGGTGCCGCTGCCCAGGGCGCTCGAGCTGTTCGCACTGAGCGTGCCCGCGCTGATCGTCGTCGTCCCGCTGTACGTGTTGACCGCCGTCAGGCTCAGCGTTCCCGTCCCCTGCTTGATGATCTTCCCGCCCCCGCTGATCACTCCGGAATAGGTGGTGCTGGTCGCATCACCAACGGTCAGCGTGTTCGCTACCAGTGTGACATTGCCCCCCGTCGCCCCGCCGCCTGACAGCGAGCTGATCGTCTGATTGGCCGTCAGATTGAGCGCCGCGCCCGCAACATTGGCCATGATCACCGCGCTGCTGCTGGCGATTGCATTGGCCACCCCCAAACGCAGCGTTCCCGCGTTAACCATCGTCGTTCCAGTGTAAGAGTTCACGCCAGTCAACACTTCTATCGCCGTGGCCGCACCCTTTTTGACCAATCCGCCCGTCCCGCTGATGATCCCGGCATAGGTGGCGGTGCCCGCTACCACGCCGCCCAGGGTGAGCGTGCCCGCGCCTAAGGAAATGTTCCCCCCGTTTACTCCGCCTCCCGTGAGCGAGCCGATTGTCTCCGACGTGCCGTTCAAGTCCAGCAGGACGCCCGCCGTGTTGGCCAATGAGACCGTCGCCGTGTCGGTGATCGCATTGCCGCCGGCCAGTCGCAGCGTCCCCCCGCTGATCGTCGTGGTTCCCGTATAGCTGTTGGTGCCCGACAAAATCAGGATGCCGTTGCCGGCTTTGATGAGATTGCGGGCGCCGCCAGCCTCGCTGATTGTTCCGCTGATCGTCAGCGTCTCCGCCGCATTGGTGACGGTGACCGTGCGGTTTGCCGACAAGGTAATCGGAAGGTTGATGGTATTCGATCCCGAGGCGGTGCTGTCCGTCAGATTACCGCCGAGGGTGACGGCGTTGCCGGATAGCGTATAGCCACTGCCCGAAATGGTGATGATGAACGTCGCGCCCGCAATATCGTTATTATTGGACAGTTGGGCCGCCCCGCCTGGGAAGACCACGGTGTCGCCGGACACCGGCGCTGTCCCTCCCCAGTTGGCGGCGGTCGACCAATTGTTATCCGTTCCGCCGCCGGTCCACGTCCGTGTCGCCGCCCATCCATCGCCGGCCGAACTCAGCAGCAGCGCCAGCACCACGGCTCCGATGAACAGGAAGGGATTCCATATCCGAGGGAAACAGACGAAAGAGGAAATGGAGAAAACGCGCTGATTCAAAAATGGAAATGACGATTCCGTCTGTGCAAGCATAGACCTGCCGCGCAGCGGTGAACGTTGCCCGGGGCGCTCACTCTGTCCGGGGAGCTTCCTCATCGGACTGGTTGTCCAGTCGGTCTTGCGGGAATCGGGGGCTATTGTACGAAATTCAGGCCTTTTTTCCAACAAAAAAACCCATACCATTCCCCCGGGGGGACTGGTACAGGCTGGCCCTCGTTGGCCCTGCTCCATTTCGACCACTTCGGCGGCGGTGCTGCCCTATCCCAGAGCCCATATTCAGGGGGGACGTAGGCCACCCGCTCTGCGACCCGGCCTTTCGACCGGGATTGCTCTTCTCGGTGGTGCGTCTGGATCCCTGGTCACGGCCACCGACGACCACGGCCGCAACCTTGCCATTGCAGGCTAAGAGTAGCACGATGCGCGTGCCTGTCAACGCCGATGCCGCCTGCCAGTTAAGCAAGATTGAGCAAGAATTTCAAATAGTTGAAAAGATTTGGCGGGCCTCTGCCTAATCTTCTATTTGGACTTATTGCATCACTGACAATAGTGGACGGAAAGCCCCCTCTGGCGGTTTTTTCCGCCTTTTTCCGAACCCCATTGTCCTATTCATCTTTGGCGCAGCGAAACCCAAAATGCGGATGATCCCACTTTGGGCCGATGCCGTACCGGCTGGCTGCGTGGGTAAAGGGATTGACCGGTGACATCCACGAACCGCCTTTGAGGACTTTGAAATGTTTGCCGAAGGCCAGCCGCTTCACCGTGCTGCCGGGATAGGCGGCGTACCATGAATCCGTCCACTCCATGGCGTTGCCGGCCATGTCGAAGACGCCATAGGGACTTTTGTCCGACGGATAGCTGCCCACGGGCGCCGTCCAGTGGCGCCGATCGCCCTGGATATTGGCGTCGCCGCGCTGCCACCGGTCGCCCCAGGGCCAGCGGCGGCCGTCCGTGCCGCGCGCGGCTTTTTCCCACTCCGCCTCGGTCGGGAGCCGTTTGCCCGCCCAGCGGCAGTAGACGTCGGCGTCGAACCAGTTCACATCCACGACCGGGTGATCGTCGGATGGTTTGGGATAGAGCGGGTCGATCCAGATCCTGGGCGGCCGGTGGCCGGTCGCGGTCACAAACGCCCGGTAGGCCCCGACCGTTACCTCGTACCGGTCGATGAAATACCCGGGCAGGTCGACCTGATGCTGCGGCAATTCATCGACTCCGATCTCCAACCCGACCGCCCCGTCCGTCGGGTTGCTGCCCATCAGGAAGCTGCCAGGCGGAATATAGACCATGCCAGGCGGAGCGACCGCCGGACCGGTGAGAGATGAAGCGTGACCCGGCAGCATGGAGCAGGCTGACAGGAGACTCGCGACCATCATCACGCGACTCACGCGCCACCCGGCTTGTGTTCCCTTGACCCTATGGCTCACGAATCACCACCCGCTGATTGGCGACCACGTTCCCCAGGGTTTGGACCCGGCCGCTGGGCCAATGGATCTCAATTCGCTCAATGGTGTCGATCGTTCCCAGTCCGAAGGTGAGGATGGATTCGCTCTGCGACAAATAACTCGATCCGCTCCTGACCATGCGGGTTTGAGTGACGCCGCCGGCCGTCACGGCGACGACCGCGCCGATCGCGTCCCGGTTGCTGACGGTGCCGCGCAGGTCAAGCCGGAGCCAGTGGCCTTTCGGGGCGCCTTCATTGCGGTATAGACGCGCCGGCCCGCCGTTGTCGGTGAAGACCAGGTCAAGATCCCCGTCCCCGTCGTAATCGAAATAAACGACGCCCCGGCCCACCATCGGCGTTGAGAGGCCCGCCGCCTCCCCGATCTCTTTCAACGGAGGCCGGCCATTCCCCGCCACGAACAACAGCGGCCGCTCGCGGTAGGTGACATGCCGTTCCAAACTCTTCACCAGGTCGGCATCCACATGGCCGTTGGCGGTCACGATATCCAGCCGGCCGTCCAGATCGGCGTCGAAAAACGCCACGCCGAACGTCAGGAAGGGGAGGCTCGGCGCGGTCAGGCCGAGCCGCGGCGCCTGATCCTTGAAGAGAGCGGCGGCCGCCATCGGCGCCGGCGGAGCGGAGTGCGCTGGCGCGGCGGACCGTTCCCGCAGGTGGAGCGTCAACCCTTCCCCGGCGAAGTTGCCCACCAGGATGGCCACGCCGCCGTCGTTGAACAGATCCGCGGCGTCGACGCCCATGCCGGCCTTGGCCACGCCGAACCGGCCGACCGACAGGCCCAACAACAGACTGTCGTCCGTGAACGTGCCGTCACCGTTGTTCCGATAGAGAAAATTCGGCACTTGATCGTTCGCCACAATCAGATCGAGCTTTCCATCGTCGTTATAGTCGATCAGCGTGGCGCCCAGCGTTTTGCCCCTCGGGTTGAGCAGGCCGGCCGCCTGGGTGACATCGGTGAAGATCCGCCGGCCGTTCACCATGTCGTTCCGGTAGAGCCGGTCAGACTCGCCTCGATAGGGATCGGGTCCGCAGAAGAGCTTCACCGAGCCGCTCAACCGGCAGGCCAGATCCGTCTGCGGCGACCATTGCACATAATGGCAGACGAAGAGATCCAGATCCCCATCGCCGTCATAGTCGAACCAGACGGCGCAGGTGCTCCAGCCCGTGTCGGCCAACCGGCTTGCCGCCGTGACATCGACAAAGGAACCCTTGCCAGTGTTCCGGAACAGGCGGACGGCGCCGTAGCCGGTCACCGCCAGGTCCGGAAATCCGTCGTTGTCATAATCCCCGACGGCACAGCCCATGCCGTAGGTGTCGAAGACGAGGCCGGCCGGCGCGGTGACGTCGGTGAAGGTGCCGTTGCGGTTGTTGTGATAGAGGGCCGGCGAGGATGGTGGCGCGTGGGATTGCCGCGCCGGCGGCGGAGTCGCGGCCGAGCGCGCTTCGTCCGGGGTCCAGGCGCGTCCGTTCACAAAGAAGAGATCCGGCCAGCCGTCACGATCGTAGTCGATCACGCAGACGCCCGATCCAAACGTTTCGGGATAGAACTTCTGCCCGGCCGCGCCATTCGTATGGATGAATCCGATCCCCGCCTTCTTGGTCACATCGGCAAACCGGATCCCATCGGCCGCAGACGCGCGGGCCCCGCCTGACACGACCGCCAGACACAGGACCACCGCGCACGCCGACAGCCCGCCCCACACACTCCGCCGGACGGGGCGGTTCGGAGGAAGTATCGTCAGGGGGGCGGAAATACTGTCCTTGCTCTTCATGACCGGACTCCAGCCCTCATAGCACAGCATGGATCGCCAATGCAACACAAACCAGGGCCGGCGGGCAACGTCCGGCGCCGTGTTGACTTGTCCCCGCGAATTCCATTACACTTTTTCGCGTCCATGGTGCTCCGCCGATTCCACTTCGCGGTTGTCGTGCTCGGCCTCCTCGTCGCCGGTTGTCAGTGGACCGAGGGCATGCATTTTGACTTTGTCGGGCAAGAGAGCCGCGTGACCTACCTGACGCATGATCAATCCGACCACCTGACGCCCACCTGGAGTCCCGACGGGTCCAGAATCGTCTTCGTGTCCAACCAATCGGGGAGCTACAAGCTCTGGCTGATGAACCGGGACGGGACGGGGCTCACGCAATTGACGGCGGGGAAGGGCGAGGAACGCTATCCCGCGTGGAGCCCGGACGGCGCTACGCTTGCCTTTGCGTCGGATCGCTCGGGCAATTGGGATATCTGGGCTTTGGCGGTGGGGGACCCGCAGGCTCCGGCCCGGCAATTAACGACGCATCCGCGCGCCGATCTGGCCCCTGCCTGGAGCCGGGACGGCCGAAAAATCGCCTTCGTCTCTTATCGGGATTTCGAATACAGCATTTATACGATGAACGCCGACGGCAGCGACCAACGCAAGCTCACCACCGGCGGGAACGGCGACTGGGGGCCGACCTGGAGTCCGGATGATCACGCCGTGGTCTTTGTCTCCACCCGTTCCGGCAACGGCGACCTCTATGAGATCAACGCCGAGGCGACACCCATGGGCCCCTACCGTCGCCTGACCTCAACGCCCCAGCGGGACATGATTCCCGCCTGGAGCCCGGATGGGAGCAAAATCGCCTTTGTGTCGCAACGGAGCGGCACCCGCGACATCTGGGTCATGAATGCCGACGGGACGAATCAGATCCAGCTCACGCGGGACTTGTCCGGTCACTGGGAGCCGCGGTACAACATCGACAGCCATTTTATCGAAGGCATCGGCTATTTCTATCTCGCCTGGAGCCCCGACGGGAACAGTCTCGCCTATACAGCCGTCAATCATGATGGGCGGGGTGAGATCGCGGTTCTGCGCCTGCAGTAGGGTGCGCCGGCGCCCTGCACAACGACCGCCATGGCAACGTTTCGTGGCGTGGGGACTCATCCTGACCGCCGCGGCGGGTTGCACCTACCTCCGTCCGTCGCACCTCCTCTTCAGGACGGTCAGCCTCCAGTCCATTCCCGGCCTGAGCGGCGATCAACGCTTTGCCTCCTGGAGTCCCGACGGAACCAGCCTGGCGGTGATGTCAAACGCTTCGGGCAACTGGGACATCTGGACCGTGCGTCCGGATGGGACGCAACTCCGGCAGCTGACGCACGAGCCCTCGAGCGAATATACCGCGGCCTGGAGCCCGGACGGCCGCTGGCTGATCTTCTCCTCCGACAGGGTCCACCGGATCTGGCCGAACCTGTGGCGGCTCAATCCCCAACAGCCCGAACCGGCTGAGCCGTTCAGCCAGGCCAACGGCAAATACTTTTTCCCCGCCTGGAGTCCTGACGGCACCCAGCTCGCTTTTCTCTATCTGCCCACCGGCCCGCCTTCGTTTGAGCTCAGGACAATGGCCGTCCCCGGCCGGAAGAGTCGCATGCTGTCCAATAACGGCATCGTCTTTTCCCCGCCCGCCTGGAGTCCTGACGGGACGCGGATCGCGTTTGCCTCGAACCGTTCGGGCACGTCGAAGCTGTGGATCTTGACCCTCGACACCGGGGCGTTGCGTCAACTCCTGCGCGGTCCGTCCCAGGAGATGCAGCCGAGCTGGAGTCCCGACGGACGGTTTCTCGCGTTCACGTCGGACCGGTCCGGCAACTCCGACATCTGGGTCATGGATCTCTCCGCGACCGGCGCGGGCGACGGAGCCGAACCGCCCCTCCAGCAGCTGACCCGCTCTCCCTCGACCGATCATTATCCTCAATGGAGCCCTGACGGGCGTCGCCTCGTCTTCGTGTCCACACGCTCCGGCCACGAAGCGCTCTGGCTGATCGATCTGGCCCCATAAGCGCGCGTCTGGATCACGGCGCACGGGGCGACCGTCCGCGGGCGACCCTGCACGCCGGAGTTGATTTCAACCCGGTGTGATGATAGCATCACCGGGAATTGATTCACCGTTTACAGGTGGAAGGAATCGGCTGATGGTCGATCCAACGCGTCCGATTGCCACGCGGATGACGCGGTCTGTGATCGGATTGGGATTCGCGACCTTCCTGCTGGTCCACTCGGGTCCGGCCTACGGCGTGGACTCGCCCGCCCTTCACTCCCCGCCGTCCGGCTATCATCAGCTCGACGGGTGCAATCGCCATCTTGGACGGCCCTATCAGCAGAACAATCTGACGCCGGGCGGCCCGATTGAACTGTTATTTTACACTCCGGGCGGATTGACGGCCGTTCTCTATTTGCTGGGGGAGGAAGCCATCAGAAACGGACAATCCCTGACCCTGCTGGCCGATTTGGGACCTCTTCCTGTCAACTTCGTCTCATTTCGATACTCTCAGGGAAGTCCCTTCCCTAGAAATTCGCCATTGAACGGCCAATTTCAGGGTCCCTATTACCAGCTCTGGGTCTATCTGAATGTTGGGTCGACGGGAACGATCAAGCCATGCTAGTCCGTCGCTTCTCTCCTCGACGCCTTGTGGCTCTCCATCTGATGGCGGCCGTGGCGATCTTGATTGGACTGGGCCTGCCGGCGAGGGAGGGCATGACAGGGGTTCTTCCTCAGCGGGCGCCCACCGCACCGCCCAAGCGATATTTTCCGATCAATCCGTGCCAGAGCCAGTTGGGTCAGGTCTGGGCGCCGCCCAGCGCCTCGGAGGCTCCGACCGGGAATGTGCCCCCCCTGCTGGGGTTCTATCAAGGTCAACTGACCGGCATGGTCTACTACCTCAGCGAGAAACATCTCTATCAGCTGCTCCCGAACAGAGGCCAGTGGGGCTTCACGGGTGTGGTCAACTCAACGGTCGATTCCATCACGCTGAGCCCCGCGCAGCTCAGGCCCAATCGGGACAAGCGCGCCTATGAAATGACCATCATGGTGCACCACGATCAGCCGGTCACGGTGACTTGCGCGGCGCCGACTGCCCCGGCCCTGAATCAGGGCCAAGGCCAATCCGGCGGAGGCAGCGCCGGTCAGAGCGGTGGAAGCGCAGGCGGGGGATTTAAAAAGCCGAAATAATGATGGGGCTCGAAGTCTCGAGCCCCGGTTCTTCTCGCCCGTGTCCTGCGCGTGCTCGGCAAGGGAGGTCCTGGCTCAACTCCCCTTCTCCCCTGTTGCCGTTCGCTCACTCGAGTTGCGTTAGTCGACCCCAATCCAGCCGGCTGCAATCCCGTCTGTTTCTGTCTCCTCCGCATCGATTCACCTGGCATCTCTCGCACACCGGAATCCTTTATCAAACCCGGTATGCCAGTGATCGTTGCGAGACTTGGGCGGCAGTTGCTCAAAGGGGAGTCTCGCGGCAACGCGGGCAAAGGGATAGATCGGCGTCGCCCAGGAGCCCCCGCGCAGAACCGGATAGTGGCCGAAGGCTCCCCGGTTGAGTCTGCTGCCGGGATAGGGATGGTACCAGTCGTCCACCCATTCGGCGACATTGCCGATCATGTCGTAGACGCCGTAGGGACTGACATCCTCCGGATAGCTGCCGACGGCCCGGGCCCATCGCACGCCTGATTCCAGCGTATTGGCCTTTCGGGGATCGGCATCGTTCCCCCAGGGGAACCGCCGTCCGTCTGTCCCGCGTGCCGCCTTCTCCCATTCGGCCTCGGTGGGCAACCGCTTGCCCGCCCACGCGCAATACGCTCTGGCGTCATACCAGTCGGTGTCGGTGACGGGATAATGTTCCTCGCCCGGCGGAGGCGTGCCGATCGGCCACCGCTTGCCGAGCCTTCCCGACGGATGCTGCGTATAGTTCCAGGTGGCGGGGGAGTAACCCCGGCCGGACTTTACGTACTCGTAATAGTGCGCGTTCGTGACTTCGTATTTATCGATGAAAAACGCCATCACGTAGACCCGTTGCTGCGGGAGCTCGTCGACGCCGATCTGAATGCCGACCGAGCCGTCGGACGGCTTGCTGCCCATGAGGAAGTCGCCAGCGGGGATGAAGACCATGCCCGGCGGAGGGTCGTGGGTCAAGGGGCTCGGGTCAAGGTGAAAAAATGAACACGATGACAACACGCCGCATGCCATGACGAGCAGAGCCGCGGGCCGGAGCGTCGGTCTTCTCTCCCGCCTCCTTGCCCCTTGCCCCATGCCATCTGCCCCGTTCATTGTTTCGCATCCTTCGCGCACCGAAATCCCAATGAGCGGTGCTTGTAGGCCGGGGGCTGGGCCAGATTGCGATTGGTCGCCCGGGACCACGGCTCGGCCGGCAGCGCCCATGCGCCGCCTCGGGCGACCTTGTAATGCTCACCGTACGCTGACCGTTTGATCGTATTGCCCGGATAGGGCTCGTACCACGACGACGTCCATTCGGCCACGTTGCCGCACATGTCATGAATGCCGTAGGGGCTGTCCCCTTGCGGGAAACTGCCGACCGGCGCCGACCATTTCAACCCGGCCTCGTAGCTGTTGCACTTGGCGGGGTCGAACGTGTTGCCCCACGGCCACTGCCGCTGATCGGCCCCCCGCGCGGCCTTCTCCCATTCCTCTTCGGTGGGCAGCCGCTTGCCCGCCCATTCGCAATAGGCCTGCGCGTCGTACCAGCTGACGTACATCACCGGATAATTCTCCTGTCCGGCCGGCGGCGCGGGGCCCTGCCACCGATAGTAATCGGGATCCTTCGGATCCGCCGGCAGCGGCCGTCCCGACACTTGTAAGAACTTCGCGTATTCCGCGTTGGTCACTTCATTCCGATCGAGATAAAACGCCGGCAGGACCACCTCGTGCCGGGGCAGCTCGTCCACCCCGACGTGAAAGCCGATATGTGACGCCTCCGGCGCGCTCCCCATCGTGAAGGGACCAGCCGGGATCAGGACCATGCCGTCCGGAGCCGGATAGCCCGGCCGGTCGGCGGACGCCGTTCCTTCGCTCGCGGCCCACGATGCGACAATCGCCGGGCCCGCGGCCAGAATGACCGCGGTGAGCGCGGTCATCCGCCACCGCGCGTGCCATCGATTCCCGGTGCGCCGCCTTCGAAACAACACGCCTTCCCCCGCTATAATGCGCCGGAGTCTTGTGACGCCCGCTGGGCTTGACCACCGGCGCACCAGAAATCTCCGGGGCTGACGTCTTCCTGAGTGCCGTTGCTGATGGACAGCGGACGGTAAAAACAGGTCGCCATCACCACCCCGTGGCAACGGAGATTGCACCGAAACGCGTTCAGGCCATTATTCTGGAACACGCTCGAATCGCCGTCGTAATACCAGACCGGATAGGGCGCCGTCACCCCCTCGATCGATTGCTGGTACCAATCGAAACAGGCGCTGGGATCATTCACCGTGCCGTTTCCACTGAAGGACTCCTGCAAACAGGGGATGTTTCCAGAGTTGACAGGGTATTGAACCGGTTGATGGCCGGTGTGCGTGGTGGGGCCTCCGACGGAGAAGTTGAGCAGATGGGTGTCGCTGATCCCATCCGTAATCCCGTCCTCATCATCAGGCGGCAGGCCGGCGTTCCCGTTGCAATTGGGCATTACACAATCGGTCCCGTCCCCGTAGATGGTGTTTCTCGCCTGGGCATTGCTGTGGACGTTGTAATGGCATTCGTGGCAATAGGCGCCGGTCCGGACCAGATGATACATGTGCAGGTTCAAGTCCCACGGCGTCGTCCCCGGCTGATTCGAAGTATCCGTAATGGCGTTGGCCGTCCCGCCGCCAGCCAGCGGCTGCACAGGATTCCCGAAGAAGTTGGTCATGGAGTTGTCGGCGGCGTTGGCCCCCGTCCAGTTGGGGTCAAACGCCCTTCGGTCGTGGCACTGGAAGCAGAGCAGAAAATTATTAAAGTGATCGGGGCTGAACCCATCGTTGAAGAAACTCCGGCTGGGATTGGCGATGTCGGTGTTGTAGCGGGCCCTGAGGAGCCGGATGTATTGCGAGCCATGCGGGCCGATCGGCTGGGCGACCCGGTCGGTTTGTCCGTTCGAGAAGTAGGGAATGCTGAAGTGCGGCGCGCGGTCCGTCGAACGGAGGCTCGACTCGGTCAGCGGGCCGGAGAAGAGCGATCCTTCCGGCGGGGAAGGCGCGTTGCCCGTCGCGCTGGGGCCGAACGCACTGGGATTGGTAAACCGGTCATAGTAATTGTTGTTATGGCAGTCGGTGCATTGGATCGTGAGGGATTGCAGGTCTGATTGGGCCGTCAACCCAAACGCTTCCTTGAGCTGGTTGAAGAGCTGCAGCGAGCCGTTGCGACCCGGCCCCACGATGGGATGGAAGGCCTTGTTGATCCCGGGACCGAGGTAGCGTATGGTCGTCAGATCCTCAGGCGGCGTCCATCTGGGCCTGCTGATATTGCCCTCATAGCTGCCGGCGCGCGAATCCACGTCGGTCGACACCTCATTCGACGCAGTCCCGTATCGGGAGAATTCCAGCCGCTTGTTGCTGAAGCCCTGGTAGCTCAGATTCGGATCGCTCGCCTGCGCGCCCGGCCGCGGGTTCGACCGATAGACCGTGCTGCCCGGATTGTCATCGCCATGAAACAGCGTCGGGACGGCGTTGCCGTGGCAGCGGAAACAGACCTCGTAGACATACGGTTCCCGCCCGCAGGGGCCCGGCGCGCAGCCCGTCTCCGTGGTTTCAATCCCCACCACTTTGTCATTGAAGCTGATCCCCTTCATCCCCTTGAGCCGCCCCGCCGGGTTGACCGACGGATTCGTGACTTGATGGGGATTATGACAGTCGACGCACTCGATGTGGCGGTGGGTCAGGTCATCGGGCTGGTTGATGCCCGGGCCGGCCGGATTCTCGTTGCCGATGATGGGCGGCGGGGGGTCATTGAACTCCACCCCTTCCTGAGGAAGCTTGATGAAGAAGGGCTGATGAGCCCGGAGCTGGCCGAGGTTGTCGTCTAGCTTGAGATTCATCGCGCTGCCGCAGTCGGTCTGGGCCGATGCCGCAATGGCCGCCGGCTTCGGCGGCGCGCCGGCCGGCGTCTGGTCGCAGGGCGAGTTGACACCCAGGTTATGATCCTTCGCAAACTGTGAATAGATATCGGGCGCGATCCGCTCACCGTTGGCGACAAACCCGGTGTTGGTGCCGGCCGGCAGCGCCGGCTGCAGGAATGGCGTCGGCTGGATCACGCCGGCGGTATTGCCGGGCGAGTGGCAGAGATAGCAGGTGTTTTCGATCGCATCGCCGCCACCGGGCGTATCGACCCCCTCACGGTGGATGCGGATGGCCCCCTGCGCCGTATGAGGATCGTGGCAATTCCGGCAGGAGGCCTGACCGACGTTGTGCGCGCCGTCGTAGTCATAACCCGGGTTGGCCGGATAGTTCGCCCCCGACGGATAGGTGTTGTGGAGCGCCTTGGAGACCGCATGGGTGCTGGTCGAATACGAGTTGCCGCTTGGCAGATCCTTGTTGTGGCAGAAGAGGCAGATGAGCATCTGGCCCTGGCTGTTGGCGGACAGTCCGGTGCCCGGGCAGGGATTCGCGGCGTTCGAGCAATTCTCAATCGGCGCCCGCAGGAATTTGGGATAGGTGACCGCATGGGGATTGTGGCAGGAGACGCATTGCACCGAATCGTTGATGGCAGGGTTGTCCCCTCCGTACCGGCGCAGCGGCCCGATGCCGGCCGGATAGAGCGGCTCCTGTGACGGCCGGGGCGGAGGCGGCCCGGGGTTGTTGAATTCCGGATCCTTCGTCGTCACCAGCGTGCTGTCAAACACGATGGAGATGGGATGGTCGTTACGCAGATTGGTGCCCAGCCGCCGCGTGTCGCCGGTCAGCTCCCCGCCGGGGCCCAACGCCATCGTCCCGCCCGGTCCGGCGCCGTTCGTGATCGGGATCTGCCCCAGGTATCCCCCCGAGCCCGGCGCGTTGAGCACCGAGCCGATCGCGATCGTGCCGTCGTGACAGGAGAGGCAGAGCCGTGAATAGCCCGTCGGCGCGTTCGCGTTGACCTGCGCGTCGAGCGAAAAGCTCCAGGTATTGTCGTAGAGGGTGTAACTGGCCGTCGAAAGGTGCCGATTCCATATTGGCGCGCCGAAGCCGATTCCAGCCGTTGATGCCCCGTGCGGCGTGTGACAGAACACGCAAATCTCGCTCGTGGAGGTGGTGAAGACGTTCCGGTTGGCGGCGCTGGGAGTGGAGGAGAGATTGTGCTTGGTATTTCTCACGTCCTCCGTGATGGTCGGCAACGGAGGAGGCGGGGGGGCGGCATGAGCGCTGCTGACCCAACTTATGAGGGCAAGCGCCACGCCAACCGTCACCCGTATGACCATCAATGAAGACCCGCCCCGTCGAGACAGACCGTCCCGTGATTGCGTCGACGAATCATAACCAACTTGCCCTCCGCTGTCAATCAGAATCCCCGTCATTGCTCAGCCGATACCGAGAGGAGTTGAAAGATTTGCACCCGTTGATTGTAGGTGTCCGCCACATAAATGCGGTTGTGTTGATCGATGGCGATCCCGGTCGGCAGCCAGAAACGGCCAGCGACCGATCCCCCGCCGCCCACATGCAGGAGCAGCTGCCCTTGTTGATCGAAGATCTGGACCACGTCGTAGAGGCCGTCAACCACGTAAATGTCGCCCTCCGTGTCCACGGCCACGCCCTTCGGTTTGGAGAAGGTGCCGATGGTGGTCCCCAACCGGCCGAACATCCGGAGAAACTTCCCCTGCCGGTCGAACAATTGGATGCGAAAATTCAATGAATCGGTGACATAGATCGTTCCGTTGCGGTCGACCGCCACCTGGCTGGGGAAGTTAAATTCACCCGGACCGCCGCCGCGCTTGCCGATGGTCATCACCTTACCGCCGTCGGGTCCATACACGACGATTTTGTGGCCGCCGACGTCCGCGGCATAGAGCCGGCCGTCGGGACCAACGGCGATGCCGGCCACCCGCGTATAATCCCCCGGCTGACCGATCCGGCCGAGCAATCGTCCATTCGCGTCAAAGAGGAAGATGTCATTCAACGTCGAATCGGACACGTAGATACGGCCCCGGTCGTCGGCAGCGACACCGACCGGCGCGATCAGTCGGGCCGTGCCGATCAGGTGGAAGATCTGATGATAGTCCTTCTTGTTCAGGTCAAACACGTGCACAACCTGCTGGCCGGTGTCCGTGACGAGGATCCGGCCACGGCCGTCGGAAAACACGGCACTGGGCCGCACCAAGGGGATCGGCGCCTTGCCGATGATCCGTCTGAACAACCGGCCGAACAGGGAGGATTTTTCCCCCGCATCCGCCGAGGTGGCCAGTTGTCCCACCAATTCGATCCGGGGCGGATCGGGCGGCTTCGGCCAGACCAGCGGGGGCGACGCGGATGAAGCCGCGCCAGAGGCGCACCCGCCTAACAAGACGATCGACAGCACGATCCCCCCCGCCCTGACGGACCACGCGCCGTCGCTCATCGCGCGGATCCCATGCCGAGGGCTCCCCATCCGAATCACAGTGAAAACTGCCTCGTCAGCCGGAAATAGAGATTGTGAGACACGGTCGAGCTCAGTTCGTTGAAGTAGTTAAATTCATACTGGAGGTTGAACATGACCAGTCCGATCTGGTACGTCCCGTTCACATTGGCGGTCGCAATGGTCATGTCGGGCCGGCCAGGATCCGTCATCAGGCGATCCTCATACCGGCCGTCGACAGTAATCTGCAGATCCGGCAGCATCGGCGGCACGGTCCAGTTCACGCTGGTAAAGAAGGAGTTGTAATCATCGCCCTGGGCCGTGGTGATATGCGACGAGAGGCCCCCGCCGACCCCCCACCCCCGCCATCCATAGAGGAGATCCGCGCCCACGTCAATCGTTTGGATATTATCGACGCCTCCTGAAATCGCCGTGTCCCCCGCGCCCGCGTGCACCGTGAGCGTATCCCCGCGTAACAGCAGTTCACGGAAATAAGAGCTCGTCGCATCCGTCCGGATCATGTTGGTGAATTCAGTCGTCCCATCGCCGCTGAGTTGGTCGTTATAGTAGCCGCTATAGGTGCCCGTGACCGTGATGTATTGCGTCTTGGTGTTGGTCGCTTGCATCATCCAGAAGGTGTTGACATTGCTCTGGTTGGAGCCCGACGCGATGGTGTTGTTCATCGCGACCCCCCCGCTCACGTTGATCCGGACCAGCTCATAGAGTTGAAAATAGGTGACGGACGACGCGAAATTATGATAGAGCGAGGTGGATTTCGTGTGCGGTCCCGACGTCGTGGCATCGGTGGTGGTGTTGGTCAGACCCGCCGTATCGCTGAAGGCGGCGTTCAGGTTCAGGGTCGGGCGGTAGAGGACGAGGACGCTGCCGTACCCCGAGGCGACCTGGGAGTAGTCAAGATCGAGGTACGAACCGCGACCCGACACCGTGATGTCGAACTGCGGCGTCGGGCGATAGAAGACGTCGAACCCGCCGATATGCCGGTCATTCGTATCCCTGGTAAAGTCGTACGTGAAGTTGCTGTTCAGCTTCAACGACGGGCGGTAGAACACGGTAAACCCCGCCGTCGACACATTGGCCACGATGCCCGGGACGACCGGCGTCTGACTGGAGAGGCCGGTGGTGTAGGAGGCGCGCACATTGCTGCTGATTTCGGGCGTCCACTGGCTGTCCGCCGTCATCCGCCCCCCCACGCTCATGTCGGTCCCCGAATTGTTAAATTGCTGCACGCCCGACATCGAAAGGTTCCAGGTCAGGACGGTGTTCTTAATGATGTATCGGTAGGGATATTGGTCCGTGGCGGTCAGGCTGCCGCCGAATGTCCGTGACGTGTTGTCGCACGAGGGCGGGGACAAGGGGGTGCAGCTGTTGGTTTCCACGGTCGAATAATAGACGTTCAGGTGAAGCTGCGGCAGTTTCCAGACGCGTGGCAGGTCCCACACGAGATTGTAGATCGACACGGTGACCTTGCCGCTGGGCACCGGCGCGGATAAGGTATTGGATTCCATCTCCTGGGTCGTCCGTTGCGCGCTCAGGGCCAACGGCATCACTCGAGGGAAGAAGGTCAGCGATCCGAAGTAGTTGTAGACCTGGGTGTTCGACTCCAGGTCACCATAGCGATCGTCGTTGCTGAACGTGAAATTCAGTTGGTAGAAGCCCAGCGCTTCACGGAAGATCGCCCCATTGGAGCCCACCGTCACGAGCTCACGCAAATCGTTGTACTGGGAGTCCGTGCCGCCGGTGGTGCTGACCTCGATTAGCCGATACTCCAGCGTCGCCTCGCCGGTCAGATCGATCAGTCTGGCTTCGGCGCGGGACGCCGGCCAGAGCAGCCCCATGAGCCCCATGACAACGACCCACCCCCAGGGGCCGTTTCCGTTCCCTCGCACTGTTGGACCCCGTCTCTGTCCCGTCGCCCGCATGGGATGGTCATCAGACGATCGCGCCCTCTCATGCCTCCGTCACTCCCCGATGAGAGGTCGATTACCACTTGTTCAACAGACAGCCCTTACGGCGTCGCGGACGAGGGGGACACCATGGTGATCCTGGCCCGCGACCGAAGCGTCGTGATCCACTCCCGGTACCGCTCACGGCGCCGGGCCTCCAACAACTCCTGGCGGAACAGCGCCTTGTTCAATTCGTCATAGGTTTGTTGCCTGGCAGGCCGCGTCTCTTCGACCTTGGCGATGTAGTAGCCGTACAGCGTCCGGACCGGCTCGGTGATCTGCCCCGGATGGAGGTGCTCCACTGCGTGTTCCACATCGGACAATCCTAATTGTCCGTGGTGAACCATTCCCGTGTCGCCGCCCTTATTCTTGGTATCGGCATCGCCGGAGTATTGCCGCGCCAGCGCGGCGAAGTCTTCCCCCCCGAGCGCCCGGCTCCGGTACGCCTCGGCCCGCTGTTTCGCCTGTTCCCACTCGTCGGGTGTCGCCGACGGATCGACCGACACCAACAGAAGGCGGAGGCGGTATTGCAGGGGAATTTTGAATTTGTCCAGGTGCTCGCGATAGTAGGCGGCCAGATCGTCATCCGTCACCGTCACCTTCTCGTTGACCTCGCGGTCGATCACCTGCTGGATCAACACGGCCCGCTCCATCCGCCGCCGGAACTGCTGCTCCGTCAACTGTCGCTGTGCCAGCGCGTTCCGGTAGTCCTCCTCCGTCGAAAACCGGCTCCGCTGCTTCGCCAGCTCGGCCTCAACCTGTTTCTGATCCGCGGCCATCTGCAACCGCGCCGCCTCTTGCAGGATTAATTCATCGGTGACCATCTGGTCCAGCAACTCAAACGCGCGCTGTCGCAGCCGGCCGGGCGAAATCGTCCCGTGGCCGGTGACATTCGGAATCTGCTCCCGTACCATCCGATCCAGTTGTCCGAAGGTGATCTTGACCCCGTTGACGTCGGCCATCGTCGTATCCGCCGTCACGGTCTCCGGCGTCACACTATGGGGATGACCGGGGGATTGACCGGGACCCGAAGGGGCTTGAGCGGGTGGCTCAGATGGCGGGGGGTCGACTGCGGAGGCGGGTCTCGCCCCCGCCACCACTCCGTCGATTAGAAGCAGCACTGCCAGGATCACGCGGAGTTCGTGTCGTCCCGTCATGCTTCAGTCCCACGACGACTGAGTGGCGGGGCCGGATGACCTCATCGCAACACAGGGATCTGTCCGATCATCCGGAAAATGCGTGGCTGTGATGTTATGCACCGGCATCCCTCAACTGCACGGCCTGCCGTCGGTAACGGCGCGCCTCATCCGGCCGACCCATCTGGTCGGCGACGAGGGCCAACGCCGATGCCGCCTGGGCCAGGGTCGGTTTATAGCGGAGCGCCTCCCGAAAATAGCGTTCCGCTTGCTCCAATCGTCGTTGTCTGACGGCAATTAGCCCAAGATTATACAGAGTTTGAAAATCACTGTAAAGCAATTGGTAGCGTTCATAGGCAGCCCGGCTGCCTTCCAGATTGCCCTGCTGATACTCGGCCACACCCAGATAGAGGGTCAGGTCCGGCTGGAAGGGCTCCCAACGGAGACCGTCCTTGATGATGGGTATCGCTTCCGCCCAATGCCGATCAGTCATCAACAGCCACGCCTCCCGCTGATAGGCGCCGGCAATCACTGGCCGGACAGCCTGGAAGATCAGCAGTCCGATGCCGATCAGTGCCGCTCCCCCCAGACTCCGTCGCGAGACCTTCGATGCCAGCCAAGCGGGAAGCGGAGCGATCCTTTGCCTCCCTCCGGCGGCCACAATCGTTGCCAATCCCAGCCAGAAAAGCAGGAGGGCCGCCGGCTGATGCAAAGGGAAATCGACCGCTGCGTGGGTCAGCAAGGCGGCCATGCCTGCCAATAGGCCGCAGAGCAAAGAAGGAGAAACTGGCTGGACACTATCGAACACGGACTTCTGGGCTGATGTTGTCGGTCCCACACCAATAGAGTTTATTCTGCGTAGCATCCCTAAGCCTCCCACAAAAAAATAAATTATGATTGCTACAAATAGAGATAATCCCACAATCCCGTTTTCAGCAGCCAGCTGGAGCCAGTCATTATGGGCATGCCCGGCCTCGTCATAACTATGCTCGCTGGCCGGATAGACCGTTGCGGGATTCGGAAGCCGATCAAACACCAAGGCACGGTAGGGTTGATATTGCGCCCCAAATGTTCCTGTCCCGATTCCAATGAATGGATGCGCGGCCACCATCTCCGCCGTCGTCTCCCACATCAACACCCGGCCCTTGACGCTGGGATCATCCCAAGAACGGCTGACGAGCTTATGCCAATCCGCCCCCAGTGTCGGCACACGCCAGAACAGCAGGACAAGGAAGAGCACAATGAGACCTGCTCCTCCGGCACCGGCCAGGAAGATCTTTTTCTTTGACCATCGAAACGAGATCCCCCAGATCACCCATAGCGCCAGTACCCCGACAACGGCCGCCGCCAACCCACCTTTGCTGCGGGTCAGAAGCAACGCGGCGATCGAAAAGGCGACCGAGACCCAGAGCAGAATGGCTTCAGACCTATACAAGGAAACGGAGAGGCCTTTGAGCGCCGTCTCGCCGGCGGAATCGGTCGACCGGCGGCGCCGGTTGACGGCCAGCGCGATCGTGACGGGGAGAAAAAACGCCAGGACCGCCGCCAGGTAATTGGCGTTCCCGATCGTTGAATAAATCTCGACTTTGGACAGCAACGTCCGGCCGGGAAGGAATCGCACACCGTGTTCAAAATCCAGACCGAACCACTGCGCGACAGCCACCAATGCCACGACGCCGCTGATGAACGACACGCCCAGCCAGAACCGCTCAAGATCATGTCGTCGTTCTGCGCAAAGGGGCACCAATACCAGCAGAAAGAGCAGATGAAGCGCAAACAACTGGGCGCGAACGGTCAACAGACTGTAGGGCGAGACCAGCAGCGACACCCACCCCCAACCCCAGAATGCCCATGCCATCCCCGCCAGCGGATGCCAGACGATCCGGATGGTCCGCTCGTTCAGCCAGCGCATCAGAACGACCCCGCCGAGCACGGCGATGCCGATCTTGATGAGGGCTTCCTTGGGGGTGTCAAACGACTCGTAGCTGGACCAGGTAAATCCGAGCAGCACGCTGCCGACCCATCCGGTCAGCAGCCAGAGCGGCGTCATGCGCGTAGCTTCACCCACCATCAGCCCCTGAGACAAAAAGCAAGGGGGCCAATCCGCCACTGCGGATCGGCCCCCTGCGTCCTTGACACCCTCTTACTTTTGGTGACAGCTAAGGCAGATCGCGCTCGCCTGGTTCGGGGCATGCGACCAGTAGGTCCCATTCACGATCCCGGCCGACAAGGCCGTTTGGTTGCCTCCGCCGGAGGGAAGCCCGACGCCGTTGTCAGCGAACACGCCTGCATTATTCACATCGCTCGGAAGACGAAGGAAGAGCGTTCTCGGGGTGTGAGGATTGTGGCAGGAGGCGCATTCGATATACGCGCTGGTATTGCTTCCCGTTGCCACCGTTCCCCCGTCTGAGGCGTACGCCCGGATTCGGTCCCGCTTATCCTGGGGATAGATGCCGCCTCCGCCCTGATCCCGTTTCAAATAGAGCAGCTTCCCGTTCGGATCCGCCTCGGCGCCGGCGATCACCTGGCCAAATTGCGGATCACACCCGACCGCCACTGTTCCGCAAGGAATCTGGAAGCTGATCGGATGGTCGTCGCGCAGATCGGTGCCGAGATTGGGGAATGGCTGGGCGCCAAAACCTCCAGTCAGGTCCTCCAATGTATCATTGGTATAGGTGGCACCGGCAAAGGGTCCTTGTCCCTGTATCGTGGTCGCCCCGGGACGGTTGCCTTCCTTAAAGGTCCGATTTCCATCCACGGCCCCGCCTGGCGTCGCACCGCCATAGGCTCCAAACATCGCATTGGACAGCGTCGTGTCACCAGGGACCGGAGTGCCCAATGGCCCCGCTTGCGAATTCCCCGGCACATACCCGCCCGAACCTTGAAGGTTGATCAACGCATCAAAGGCGATCGTTCCATCATGGCAGGAGAGACAGGCCAAGGAGACCCCCTTGACTTTGCCGTTCAACGTCGTTGCCGAGGAAGCTTCAAACGACGGGGAGCCCGCTTGGTCGTAGGTTTGATAAGCCGTATCAGTGTTGATTTTGCGGTTCCACAACGGAGGGAATCCGGTATTCAGCAATCCGGCATACCCCGCCCCGTGGGGCGTGTGGCAGTAGACGCACACTTCACTGCCGCCCTTGAGCGTGCTGGCGCTGCCGAAAAGGATATTGGGATTTTGAGCCAGATTGTGCTTGGTGGTGGAGACCGCCTCTGCGGGAAAGTGATCGGCATAGGCCAGGCTGCCCGCCACCACCCACATCAGCAGCCCACCCAACAGACCAACTCCGAACCGGATGGCACAGTGTCTGAGCCTCTGTATCACGTCACCCCTCCCTCCACGCACGTGCATGCGCCCTTGAATCATCCCACGAGAAAAGTGCAACCCAACTTTGTTCATTCGACCGATATTGCCGCTCTCAACGCTCCTTCATCCCCTCAACACGCGGATCTCATTCTCTGACTTGATAAGAATAGGTAACTGGGCCGGCAGCGTAGCACAATCAACCGGCCGTGTCCAGCGTTTTTTCCACGAACGGTTTACCCAAAATAGGGGATTGTCCTGTACAGGAGGCTAGATTTGTGTCCGTCAGGCGCCGCGTTGTGATCAACCGGTGGTTGAGGCGGTGCTGGGGCCGGACTGGTCACGGATTCTTTCACGGCATCAGGTTGTTGAATATATTGGAAGATCTGAACCTTTCTATTGTACTGATCCGCCACATAAATTTTGTCTTTTCCATCCACGGCCAATCCCGCCGGCAGCCAAAATTCACCTGGGCCCGTCCCCAGTCGGCCAAAGTAGAGCAACAGCCGGCCTTCAAGATCAAACAGTTGCACATTATTGAATGCCGCATCCACGACGTAGATATGATCCGCGCTGTCAAACCCGATCCCCTTGGGTTTGGAGAAATGGCCCAACGCCGTGCCGACGCCGCCAAATTTCCTGACGAATTTTCCATCCGGATCAAAGAGCTGGACTCTGAAGTTAAAACTGTCCATGACCGCCACGGTTCCCGACAGTCGGGAGACGGCGATGTTGGTGGGATAATTGAACTGTCCGTCCTCCGCTCCGCGGCCTCCGAACTCGAACAGAAAATTGCCCTCCATGTCAAACACCGAGACCTTGTGTTTTTGAGTGTCGACGATATAGATGCGACCCAGCTTTTCGTTGACCGCGATGCCGATCGGCCGCTCAAACCGCCCCCGTTCGCCGATGCCGAGCAAAAAATTTCCCTGCCGGTCATAGACGACAGCGCGTTTCTGGTAGCTGTCGGTGACGTAAATTCTTCCCTGCGAATCGGTGGTCACGCCCAACGGCTTGCTGAGCACGCCCGGGCCTGACAACCCCAGGAGCGAGAATTTTCCCTGCGCCGGGTCAAACACCATGATTTTTCCCCAGGCACTGTCCGCGACCAGCAACCGGCCCGACGGATCGACCGCAACGCCGTAGGGTTTTCCCATTCTTGCCGGCGGTTCCATCCCAACGAGCTGATCCCAGATCCAATGCAGAAGCGAGAACTTCTGGACATCGGACTCCGAGGCGATGCTGCCGACATACCTGATTCTCGGCAAATCCGGAGGCGGAGGCCAGACCACATCTTCCTTCTGCTTCTTGGTGGTGGCGCAGCCCGCGACCGCACCCATCACCATGGCCAGCGTGATGACGACCACCACGGGCGCAGGCCACCGCGCGGGAACAGACCGGCAGCGCTCCGCGCGCCCCCCTTGCATCCCTCTCTGGCAATCGGACATCGGCGGTGTTACTTCTGATGGCAGGTCAGGCATAATGCGCTGTTGCGATTGGAGGCGCGGAGAAAGGGATCGCGCCCTTCGATATTGCCTTCGTCAGGATTGTGCGGGTCATGGCACGAGGCGCATTGCACTTTGTCCCCCGCAAAGGTTTGCACGCCGTTGGGGAACTCTCGACCGCCGTCTGATTTCATGATCATCGGCTGGTTAAAACCGGGGTCCTGGGCGTACGTCGGAAACGGCATGGAGATGGGGTGATCGTCCCGCAGATCGCGCGTCAGATACCGGATGGTCGCATCATGCGCGCCGCCGATGCCGCCATAGGCGCCTGAGATCCGGTTGTGACATTTCCCGCACGTGTCGCTGCCGATGGAACCTTCGGCGTCCAACCGGTAATGCGTTCCAGAATCGCTCCAATCGTGGAATTTCGGCTTGTTCGCCACCGCATCCACCGCGACCGTGCCGTCGTGGCAGGACAGGCAGGCCAATGACACACCGTCGGGCCCGTTGGACAACGCATTGGGCGTGGCTTTTGAATCCAGGCTCACGCTGTTGAAGACCTGGTATTCTGCCGGACCGCCGCCGCCCCCTGCCGCACCGTCCGTCGGATTCTGCCGATTCCACATCGGGGCCAGGTTACTGCCATTGTGCGGCGTATGGCAGTAAATGCACGCCTCGCGATAATCGTTGAAGGTGGCGCCGGTCATGGGACCTGTTTCAGTCCCGTATCCACGCATATTGAAAAAGCTCAGGTCGTGGCGGGAGCCGAGGATGGAATTGCCCCTGGCCGTCACGGCCATCATGACGACCGACGCGCAGATGGCGACGGCGACAAAAACCGCCGATCGCCTTGCGCGACGGGGATGCTGTGCCCCCCACCCCATGGGCATGCCACCTCCCGGTTACGCCGGGTTGGACCACAACCCGGCGTGCTCCAAACTATAGAAAAACCAGGGCTCTGTCAGGACAAACATGCCTGTTTCTACAAGTGGTTATAGATAACAACTCGGCAAAAAAAAGTCAAGGAAAATCGCCCCATAGAGCGCGTGTTGTGACTGGCAAAGAATTCCGCGGCGCGCGGAATCAGAAGCGTGGCTCAGCCCTCAAACTGCTGAGCCCCCTGGACGGGTCTCAATTCGACCACCCCTCCCTTCTGGCCCAGCCAGATGGTGCCGGTCGGCGCCGGTGCGATCGCGTAGACGTCATCGCCCAGCAGACCGTCGGCTGTTGTCCAACTCTTCCACTGCGATGAGGCAGGAGCCGCCGGATCAAAACGAGAGAGGCCATGGTTGGTCCCAAGCCAGAACACTCCGTGCTGATCGATTTCAATCGCGTAGACGATATTGCCGGCCAGGCCGTCCCGTGTGGCATAATTTCTCCATGTGCCGGCGCCGCCCGCGCCGTTCAACTCAAACCGGGAGAGCCCGCCGCCCCACGTCCCGATCCATTTCACTCCATCACGGTCGATGGCGATGCAGAAGACATAATTCTCATTGTAGGTCTCCTTCCCCTTCTCATCCAGCACGCTCAAGTCATGCCGCGTCGAGTATCCACCGGTCATGGTGCCCATTCCGGTGTTCTTGCTCCGATTCAATGCCAGGAGGTTGGACGCGCCCAGGCCGTCCACATGACGCCAGGTCCGCCATTGCCGCCCGGGCGGTGACGAGAGATCGAATCGACTGACGCCCGATTCCGTGCCGAACCAGACCGACTGATCATGATCAACCGCCACCGCATAGACCCACCGGTTGGCCAATCCATCCTTTTCGTTGTAGGTGGTGAACTGCTTCCCCTCGGCGGCGCGGGGGTTGTACCGGCTTACTCCGTCCCAGGTGCCCACCCACATGGAGCCGTCGGCGGCAAAATCCATGTCGTAGACCCAGAAATCCGACAGACCGTTGGCGGGAAGAAAATTGACCCATTGTCGGCCGGCGGTCACGGACGGGTCATAACGAACGAGCCCCCCGTTGTTCGTGCCGAACCATTTCGCCCCGTCGCGGGGATCGACATTGATCGTGAAGATATAATCACTCGCCATGCGATTGCCCACGCTGGCGCGCGTATAGGTCCGGATCAGATCGCCCGTCTTGTGGTTGACGGCCAGGATGCCGCGTGACGTGCCCACCCACAACGTGTCCCCCTCGACTTTCAACGCTCTGACGTAGCTTCCCTGACCCGTATCAAACGAGGAATAGGCGACATAGTCACCCGATGGCGGGGTGATCCGATGCAGGTGCAGCGTCGGGGCAGGTGTCGATGAGGCGCCCGGTCCGCACCCTCCGGCCGTGAATCCCAACAGGAATGCGGCCGCGCCTACCGCCACCCCTTTCCAGGCGCCGCCAACCCGGCGAACGGAACGTCTCAAACGTCTCATATGTGCCTGTCGAGAATCGTCCTGTAATGCGCGCATGGCTGACCCGATTGTAAAAATTCCCCCCTTGCAAGTCAATGAGCCGATACGGCCCGGACAACCCCGGCCACCCCCCCGTCCAACCCATTGACAATTGACTCCTGCTGTGTTACGAACGTGGGGTTTCGCGGTTGCTTCCCCATGAAGAGGGGCGGGGGACAGCAGGAGACTGGGGCGGCGATTGATGAGAAAGTTCTGGTTACCATTGGGCTTCATCATCGGATTTGGTCTCTTGTTTTCCTCCGGGTCCACTCTCGCGGGATTTTACGGCGATATGGTGCTGAACAGCAAGGCCGAAAAGCGGGGGATGCCGCCCGTCATTTTTCCCCATTGGTATCACCGCATTGAGTTCAAATGCAAGGTCTGCCATCCCGCCATCTTTGAAATGCGCTCCGGTTCGAACGACATTGACATGAACAAGATCATCAGCGGCCAGTTTTGCGGCAAGTGCCACAATGGCACGATCGCGTGGAAGCCGGTGCAGTGCGCGCGCTGCCATTCCGGCCAACCCGGCCTGACCACCGGACCGCTGATGGGAGTCAAATAGTGCGAGGGTCACACGTTCGGCGTGTTGCCGGGGTCCTTACGGTCGGCGTGATCTGCGCCGTGTCGATCTATGCCTGCACCTTTTTCGAGAAAACGTCAGCCTCGCCCAAGGCCCCCGAAGCCGCCGCCACCCCTCCCGCCCCTCCTCCAAGAATCGTGGCATCGGTCAATCAGGGACAAACCGAGGAATATGAAGACCCGACCGACATTCCCACACCCGGACCTCCCTACGGCAAGGAAAACCGGGATCCGAACGTGGTGATGAGAAACTTTCCCGTCGATTCCGAGGGCAACATCGACTGGGTCAAGGCCTTTAAGGAGAACATCATTCATCCCCATGAGTCCCTGGATTTGAACAAGCCCCCGATGCCGCCGTTCAATTTCGACATTGAAATTCCTGCGGTGGGAGCCATGCCAAACGTCATTTATCCTCACTATCCCCACACGTTCTGGCTCGATTGCGGCAACTGCCATCCCAGCATCTTTGTGATGAAGCGGGGGGCCAATCCGATTTCCATGGTCAAAATCGTCAACGGCGAGTTCTGCGGCCGCTGTCATGGCCGTGTGGCCTTCCCGATCTCCAACTGCACCCGCTGCCACGTCAAGCCAAAGCAATAATTGCTTCATCCGAGGTTATGACGCGCACTCCCCTGAGTCTGCTGGTTATACTCACGGCCGTTTCACTGCTCTCCTGCTACCGAAACACCCGGTCCACGGGGCCTGAAATCGTCGCGCCGACCGCGCAGGGCGGTCCGATCATCTGGCGCCACTTCTCCACCGCCAATGATCCGGTCAAAACCATGACCATGGACGGGCCCAACCTCTGGATGGGCACGTCACGGGGCCTGATCCGTTTCAACACGCGAACCGGCGACTACCAGACCTACAGTCCACGGAGCACCGGCGGCGGGATCGTCAGCCGGGGTATTTATGTGATCCGAGTCGATTCGAAGGGCAACAAATGGGTGGGAACCTACGGCGGCGGCCTGTCCAAATTCGACGGCACGACCTGGACGCACTACACGAGCGCGGATGGGTTGGGAGATAACTGGATCTACGACCTGCTCTTCGACAAACACGGCGCCATGTGGGTCGCCACCTGGGACGGGGTGAGCGTGTTTGACGGCACGACGTTCAACACCTACCGGGTCAAGGACGGCCTGCCGGACAAGTGGGTCTACACGCTGTCACTGGACCAGGACAACGTCCTCTGGTTTGGCACGGAATCGGGCGTCAGTCGGTTTGACGGAACCACCTGGACCACCTTCACCCACAAGGACGGGATCGGCGCCGACGTGGCCTCCGATTCTGGCGGCGGAACCGCCCAGTTCCCCGTCGGCACCACTCCGCCGGCGTCGAGCGGGGGCGCGGAGGGTGGCGACTACAATTACGGCTCCTCCTCATCCGCCCACCACCACATGAACCTTGAAAAGCAAAACACGGGCCCCAATCCCAACTTCATCATCTCATCGTTGGTGGACAATGAGAATCATAAATGGTTCGGAACATGGGGCGCCGGCGTGTCCCGTTACGACGGCAAAACCTGGACGACCTTCACCAAGGAGCAGGGGCTGGGGGGCAATTTCGCGCTCAGGCTCGCCCTCGATCCCCAGGGCCATGTCTGGGTCGGCACCGATGGCGGCGCCAGCTGGTTCGATGGCACACGCTGGCACACCATTTCAACCGCCCAGGGTTTGCCGAGCAATTATGTGTTCTCTATCCTCTTTGACGATCGCGGTCACCGCTGGTTCGGCACGCTCAACGGCTTGAGCGTCTTCCGGGGCGCGCTGCCGGGCTAGCCAGCGTCCCGCTTGCGTCCTCCCCGGCCGACTCCCACATACCGAAAACCCAGCGCGACCAAACGGTCGGGATCGTAGACATTCCGGAGATCGACAAAGTTGGGCTGCCGCATCGTCTCCTTCAACCGTTCCAACTCCAGGTTTCTGAACTGATTCCATTCGGTGGCCAGCACGACCGCGTCGCTGCCGCGGGCCGCGTCATAGGCATCCTGCGTGTAATGGATCGACGAGCCGGTCAAGACCGCCCTGGCGTCGGTCATCGCCTCGGGATCGTACACGCGCACCTGAGCTCCCTCCTTGACCAGTCGATCGACGATCCAGAGCGCCGGTGATTCGCGCAGATCATTGGTGTTGGGCTTGAACGAGAGCCCCAGCACGGCGATCGTTTTTCCCTTCAGGGGGCCGACGAGCGACCGGATCTTCCCCATCATCAGTTCCCGCTGCGCCTGATTGGCCGTCACGACGGCCGACAGGACGCGGAGCTCCACCTGCTGGGCCTCCGCCATTTTGACCAGCGCCTGACTGTCCTTGGGCAGGCAGGAGCCGCCGAACCCAGGCCCGGGGTGAAGGAACTTGGAGCCGATCCGGCCGTCCAGGCCCATCCCCTTCGCCACCAGGTGGATGTCCACACCGAGCGGCTCGCACAGATTGGCCAGTTCGTTGATGAAACTGATTTTGGTCGCCAGAAATGCGTTGGAGGCATACTTGATCATCTCCGCCGTGGCGATGTTCGTCAGCAAAATCGGCGTCTCGATCAAATAGAGCGGCCGGTAGAGGTCCTTCAGAATGGCGATCGCCTGCGGGCTCTCGGCGCCGATCACCACGCGGTTGGGACGAAAAAAATCCTCCACCGCGGATCCTTCTCGCAGGAACTCCGGATTGGAGGCAATGTCAAACGATGCCCCCCCGGGCTTGTGTGCGCCGATGATCTGCCGCAACCGCTCGCCCGTCCCCACCGGCACGGTACTCTTCGTCACGATCACCTTGTAGCCGTTCAGATGGGCGGCGATCTCCTTCCCCACCGCCTCGACCGCGGACAGGTCGGCGCTGCCGTCGCCGCGCGGCGGCGTGCCGACCGCGATAAAGACGGCCAGCGACGTTTCCACCGCCTTGCCCAGATCCGTCGTAAAGACCAGCCGGCCGTCCCGCAGGTTTTTCTGCACCAATTCGCCCAGTCCGGGCTCGTACAGATGCAGCTTGCCCCGTGTGAGCGCTTCGATGCGGTCGGCTTCCTTGTCCACGCAGGTCACCTGGTGGCCGAATTCCGCGAAACAGGCGCCGCTGACCAGTCCCACGTAACCGGCGCCGATCATAGAAAGATGCATCGAGTCCTCGTCATATCGTCAGCATTGGCGCAAACGGCACTCAGTATAACATAAACATTCCGTCCCAACACGCACACGGCCCCGGCAGCATGACGCGCCCCGTATGCTAAGATACGCCCCGTGATTTCTTCCACGTCAGGCACCCTCTATCTGGTCAGCACGCCGATCGGCAATCTGGAGGATCTCACCCTTCGGGCCAAGCGGGTGCTGGCCGAAGTGGGGGTGATCGCCGCCGAGGACACCCGCCACACCCAGCAGTTGCTGGCCCGCTACGACATCCACACTCCCCTGACCAGTTATCACGACCATAACAAGGAGGAGAAGGCTCCCGTGCTGATCGAACGGCTGCGGCAGGGGCAGTCCATCGCCCTCGTCTCTGATGCCGGCACGCCGACCATCTCCGACCCTGGCTATCTGTTGATCACCGGCTGCATCGCCGCCAACATACCCGTCAGCCCCCTCCCCGGCCCCTCCGCGCCTCTGGCCGCGCTGGCCGCTTCGGGCCTGCCCACGGACGCCTTTCTCTTTGCCGGGTTTCTGCCGAGAAAGCCCGGCGCACGACTGAAGCGACTCGAGGCGCTGGCCCCGCTGCGCGAGACGCTGATTCTGTTCGAATCCCCGCACCGGCTCGTGCGGTTGCTGGAGGAGGTGCAGGCGCGCCTGGGCGACCGGCGCGTGGCCGTCTGCCGGGAGCTGACCAAGCTGCACGAAGAAATCATCCGGGGGCGAGTAAGCGAGGCGGTGGAGCGATTGAAGGGGAAAACCGTGAAGGGCGAGATTACGATCGTGATCGAGGGAAACAGGTAACCTCGTTCACCGTTCACGGTTCATGGTTCGCGGCAAAAGCGGCCATATTCTTGACATGAACTGAGAATGGTGAACTCAATTGCCACACTTGCGGATCGTGACCCGGTAGTGGCGGCCCTGGTACGGTTCGATTTTCAACACTTGATGGCCTTCATCCGTCACACTCCGAGGCACGTTCTTGACCGGTTCGCCGTCATCGATTGTCACGCGCAGAACCTGCCCCTCCGCCATCTCTTCGAGCTTGAGCTTGGTCTTGACGTAGTTGTAGGGGCAGACCACGCCCTTGAGGTCGAGTTCCTCGTCAATCGTGATGTCGGCGTCGTGGGTCATGACATGCTGTCCTGATGAAAACAAAAATCATAGCCCCTCGCTTACGCTCGGGGCACATTTTCATGGCCACAGAGCCATGAAAATGTGCCGGGAGGGGGAGTCGAACCCCCACGGAGCCAGGCCCCACGAGATTTTGAGTCTCGCGCGTCTGCCAGTTCCGCCATCCCGGCGTCAGACGACAATTTCCGTTCCGATTCCTTTGTCGGTAAAGAGTTCCAACAGTAAGGCATGGGGCGTCCGTCCGTCAATGATGTGGGCCTTGGCCACGCCGCCGTCCAGCGCGTCCAGACAGGCCTGCACCTTGGGAATCATCCCGCTGCTGATCGTTCCCCTGCGGATCAATTGCTGCGTCTCTTTTTTGGAGATCGTCGGGATCAGCAGCCCCTTGGCGTCCAGAATCCCCGGCACGTCGGTCAGCAGCAGCAGTTTCTCCGCGTGCAATGCGGCCGCAATCGCTCCCGCCGCGCTGTCGGCATTGACATTGTAGGTCCTGCCATCGACGCCGCCCGCCACCGGAGCGATCACGGGGATGAACCGCGCCTCCTCCAACCCCCGCAGCACGCCCGGATCGACGCCGTCGATCTCGCCCACCAGCCCCAGATCGATCTCCTGCCGTTTCCCCGACGCCTTCAAGGGCCTGGCAATCAGCAGCGGGCCGTCCTTCCCCGTCAGCCCCACCGCGCGGCCGCCGTGCCGGTTGATCAAGGCGACGATCTCCGGGTTGATGACGCCCCCCAGCACCATCTCGACGATGCCGGCGGTTTCGGCGTCGGTCACGCGGACGCCCCTGACAAAGGTCGGCTCCTTGCCCAGCCGCTTCATCATCTCGCTGATCTGCGGGCCGCCCCCGTGCACGATGACGGGGCGCATGCCGACGAATTTCATCAGCGCGATGTCCTCGGCGAAGCGCGACTTGAGCGACTCCTCCACCATCGCCTTCCCGCCGTATTTGACGACGATCGTCTTGCCGGCGAAGGCCCGGATATAGGGCAGGGCCTCCACGAGGACGTCCGCCGTCTTGATCGCTTTCTCCATGATGACCCGTCCCTCGTTACAGGATGTACCGGCTCAAATCCTCGCTCTTCACAATGTCGGCCAGCCGGCGGCGCACCTCTTCGGTCGTGATGGTGACCCGCATGCCCCTCCGCTCCGGCGCCTCAAATGACAGCTCCTCCAACAGCCGCTCCATCACGGTGAAGAGGCGGCGGGCGCCGATGTTCTCGGTTCGCTCGTTCACCTGCACCGCAATCTCGGCGATCGTCCGGATCGCATCCGGCTGGAACTCCAGCGTGACGCCCTCGGTCTGGAGCAGCGCCACGTACTGTCGGATCAGCGAATTCTGCGGCTCGGTCAGAATCCGCACGAAATCGTCCGTCGCCAGCGGTTCCAGCTCGACCCGGATCGGGAACCGCCCTTGAAACTCCGGAATCAGGTCGGACGGCTTGGCGACATGAAACGCCCCCGCCGCGATGAACAGCACGTGATCGGTCCTGACGACCCCGTACTTCGTGTTGACCGTGGAGCCCTCGACGATGGGCAGCAGGTCCCGCTGCACCCCCTCCCGCGACACGTCCGGCCCGGCCACCCGTTCCCGGCCGGCGATTTTATCAATTTCATCGAGAAAAATAATCCCCGCCCGTTCCGCCCGCTGGATCGCCTCGCGCACCACCTCATCCATGTCAATGAGCCGCTGCGCCTCCTCCTGCTCCAGCGCCGCCAGCGCCTCCGGCACCTTGAACCGCCGTTTCTTTTTCCGCCCCGGCATGAGATTGCTCAGCATGTCCCTCAGCCCGATCTCCATCTCTTCCATGCCGCCGACGTTGGAAATGATGCCGACGGGGGCGGACTTTTCGCTCGTTTCCAGTTCGACCGTCCGGTCGTTGAGCTTGCCCTCGGCCAGCTGCCGCCGGAGCGCGTCCCGCGCGCGGTCGTAACTTTCCGACGGCGGGGGGGCCATGTGCTCCGCACGCGATTCGTCGTAAATGCCCGTCGGGGGCTTGAAGCTCGGCGGCGGCAGCAACAGATCGAGCAGCCGGTCCTCCGCCTGCTTGGCCGCCTTCGCCTTGACCTGGTCCTGGTGCTCGCCCTTGACCATCGTCACCGCCAGCTCGATAAGATCACGCACCATCGACTCGACGTCCCGACCCACGTAGCCGACCTCGGTGAACTTGGAAGCCTCCACCTTCAGAAAGGGCGCGCCGGCCAGCTTGGCTAAACGCCTGGCGATCTCCGTTTTTCCGACGCCGGTGGGCCCGATCATGATGATGTTCTTGGGCATCACCTCGTCGCGCAATTCCGCGGGCAGCTGCTGCTGACGCCAGCGGTTGCGCAACGCGATCGCCACCATCCGCTTGGCCTGCCGTTGGCCGACAATATACCGATCCAGCTCCTTGACGATCTGGCCGGGCGTCAATGTTTCCAGCTTCACCTCGCTCATGCCGTCAGCTCCTCGATCATGATCTCCTGATTGGTGTAGATATCGATGTCGGCTGCGATCCGCATCGCCGCGCCGACGATCTCGCGCGGCGGCAGCGAGGTGTGGACCAGCAACCCCCGGGCCGCGGCCAGCGCATACGGACCGCCGGAACCGATCGCCAGCGCCCCCTCCTCCGGCTCGATCACGTCGCCGGTGCCTGAGAGGAGCAGCGAATGCTCCAGATCGGCGACGATCATCAACGCCTCGAGCCGGCGCAATACCCTATCCATCCGCCACTCCTTGGCCAGCTCCACCGCCGAACGGGTCAAATTGCCCCTGAATTCATCGAGCTTCGCCTCGAATTTCTCAAACAGCGTGATCGCGTCGGCCGTCGAACCGGCAAACCCCGCCAGCACCCGGTTCTCATGGAGCCGGCGCAATTTTTTCGCCTGGCGCTTCATCACCGTGGTGCCGACGGTCACCTGGCCGTCGGCGCCCATCGCCACCAGGCCGTCGCGTCGAACGCAGAGAATGGTGGTATGGCGGATCACGTCGACCCTCCGGCGGGCCGCTTGGCCCGCGGGTGCGCCCGGTCATAGACCGCCAGCAGTCGGTCGGCGTTTAGATGCGTGTAGCGTTCCGTGGTCGCCAGCGACGCGTGGCCGAGCAACTCCTGGATGGCGCGGAGATCTGCGCCGCTTTCCAATAGGTGCGTGGCGCAACTGTGGCGAAGCGCATGGGGGCCGACCGGTCCGTTGGCGCTGACCGCCCGGCTGTAGCGGGCGACCAGTCGTTCGACGCTGCGCGTGCTCAAGCGTCCCCCGCGATGATTGACGAACAGCGGCGCAGTCGCCCCGCTGCTCATGGCGGGCCGCTCGGCCCGTAATGCCGTGCGGTATCGCTCGATGGCGTCCAGCGCCGCTCGGCCGACCGGCACGAGCCGTTCCCGCTTGCCTTTGCCGCGCACCAGAAGGAATCCGGCGTCCGGCTGCAGATCCCCGCCGTTGATCCCGACCAGTTCGCTGACGCGGATGCCGGTCGAATAGGCCAGCTCCAACATCGCCTGGTCGCGCAAGGCCGACACGGCCGAGCGCTTCGGCCGCGCGGCCGGGACCGCGGCCTGCCGGGACGGTTCGTCCATTAATGCGAGTGCTTCATCGACGCTCAGGACGCGCGGCAGGCGGCGATCGACCTTCGGCATCGGCACCAATCTGGCCGGGTTGGAGGTCAGCCAGCCCATCCTGACGCCGTAGTCGCACCATGCCCTGATGACGGCCAGCTTGCGGGCCATCGTGCTTTTGCGCGCCCCGCGCAGCGCCAGCCAGGCCAGATACCCTCGGATATGGACCCGCTCGATCTGCGGCCCCTGCCGCCCCGCTGTCAGCGAGGCGGCGTCCCGCAAATAGCCGGAGAACTGGGTCAGGTCCTGTCGATAGCCGCGCAGGGTATGGGCCGAGGCTCCCCGTTCGCCCGACAGATAGCTTAGAAAATCTTCGATTCGCCGATCCATCGGGTCAGATCATCCAGCGCCCGCTCGGCGATCTTGTGCCGACGGACTGCCCGGTCACGGACGCGCATCGGCAGATCGGGATAGAGGCCGAAATTCGCGTTCATCGGTTGAAAATGGCGAGGGTCGCTCGTCGTGATGTACGTCAGGAGCGTCCCGTAGGTCGTGGTCGCCGGCGGCACGACCGGCGTCTCTCCTCGGACCAGCCGCGCTCCGTTCAGCCCGGCGAGCAACCCCATCGCGGCCGCTTCCGCGTAGCCTTCCACGCCGACCAACTGCCCTGCAAAGAGGAGGGAGGGACGGGCGCGGCATTGGAGCGTGGGGTGCAACACCCGCGGCGCGTTGAGAAATGTATTCCGGTGCAGGCTGCCCAGCCGCAAAAACTCCGCCTTGTCCAGGCCCGGAATCATCCGGAAGATCCGCCGCTGCTCCGGCCAGGTGAGCTTCGTTTGAAATCCCACCATGTTGTAACAGCTCGCGAAGCGGTTCTCCTGGCGCAACTGTACGACGGCGTAGGGGCGCGCGCCTGTGCGGGGGTCGATCAGCCCCACCGGCTTCATCGGACCGAACAGCAGCGTCTGCCGGCCCCGGTCCGCCTGGACTTCGATCGGGACACAGCCCTCGAAATAGGGCGCCTGCTCAAACGGCCTGGTCACCACCCGTTCCGCCACGGCCAATTCGTCATAAAATCGGTTGTATTCAATCTGGTTCATGGGACAGTTCATATAATCGTCCCCCCCCTTGGCGTAGCGGGAGGCGCGAAACGCGATCGATGTGTCGATCGTCTCCGCGTCAACGATCGGCGCGATGGCATCGTAAAAGGCCAGGTAGTCGGCCCGGACCACCGATTGGATCGACTTCGCCAGCCTATCGGAGGTCAACGGGCCGGTCGCCACGATGACGGGGCGGTCCTCCGGTAGGTCGATCACCTCCTCACGGATCAGTCGAATCCGTGGGTGGCCCTCGATCGCCTCGGTGACGGCGGCGGCGAAGAGCTCTCGGTCGACCGCCAGGGCCGATCCGGCCGGCACCGTCATATCATCGGCCACGCGCAGTATGAACGACGACAACCGCCGCATCTCGGCCTTGAGAATTCCGGCCGCATGAATCGGATCATTCGAGCCGAGTGAATTGCTGCAGACCAGCTCGCTCAACCGGTCGGTCCGGTGCGCCGCCGTCGGCACGGCCGGCCGCATTTCATACAGATCGACCGTGACGCCCCGCTCGGCCGCCTGCCAGGCCGCCTCGCAGCCGGCGAGCCCCCCGCCGAGGACGATGAGGTCAGAAGTCATGGCATAGTCCCTTCAAATGTGAATGGAAGCTTATTGTAACGGATTGCCGACAGGCATTCAAGAAATCACGGGGAGAGTCGCGGAGGCCGGATCAGACCGAATACACGGCGCGATCAGTGTCAGTCCACCGTCCACGCTGTATGCGAACGATCAGCTCAGACCGCGGTCTCCTGCTGCTGCACGGGCTCTTCTTTATACCCGCACTCGGGCTGGCGGCAGACGACCTCGGCCCCGCGGGCCTTGGTGAACTTTTCGACCAGGAACGGCGCCCGGCATTGCGGACAGGGGCGCGCCACCGGCCGGTCCCAGAGGGCGAAGGTGCACTTGGGATAGCGGCTGCAGGCGTAGAACCGTTTGCCCCTCCGGCTCTGCTTTTCGACCAGCTTGCCATCGCATCCCTCCTGGGGACAGGCGACGCCGGTGGTCATCGACTGGGTGGTTTTGCAGTCGGGATAGCGGCTGCAGGCCAGAAACCGGCCGAACCGGCCCCGTTTGACGATCATGGGAGAACCGCATTGCGGACATTGCTCGCTCGTGGTTTCGGCCGCCCGCTCGACAATTTTGATGACGCCGCCGGCCTCCTTGACGAATTCCTTGGTATTCCGGCAGTCGGGGTACCCGGAGCAGGCAAGGAAACTGCCGTGGCGGCCCCATTTGATGATCATCGGCTTGCCGCACTTCTCGCACTGATGCTCGGTCGGAATCTCCCGCCGTTTGACATCCTGCATTTCGACCTGGGCCTTGGAGAGCCGTTTTTCAAACGGCTTGTAAAAATCTTCCATGACCTGCACCCAGCGAAGATGTCCTTCCTCGATCTCGTCCAGTTCCTCCTCCATCTTCGCCGTGAAACGGACGGTGAAAATGTCGGGGAAATGCGTGATCAGCAGCTCGTTGACGACCTGCCCGAGCTCGGTCGGATGGAAGCGCCCCTCGATCTTGTCCACGTACTTGCGCTCCTGGATCGTGGAGATGATCGTCGCGTAGGTGCTGGGGCGGCCGATGCCGAGTTCCTCCAGCTCCTTGACCAGCAGCGCTTCGTTATAGCGGGGCGGCGGCTGGGTGAAATGCTGCTTTGGCTCGACCCCCAACAAGCGCAACCGGTCGCCCTGCTGAAGCGGCGGCAGGGCCATGCCTCCTTCAGCACGCTCTGCTTCATCCGTCTCGGACGCGGAGACGCCGGGTTTGGCGGCGGCGTCTGGAGACGTTTCTTCCCTCGCCTCGGTATACAGCGTGGTAAAGCCGGGAAACTTCATCACCGTGCCGGTCGCCGTGAGCAGCGCGTGCCCCTGCGCGGCCTGGGCGGAGATCTCCGCCCGCGTTACATCGTACTGGGCCGGCGTCATCTGGCTGGCGACGAAACGCTGCCAGATCAGCTTGTAGAGTGCATAGGCGTCGCGCTCGAGCACCGTCCGGAGCTGGTCTGGGTGGCGATCGACCGCCGTAGGCCGGATCGCTTCATGGGCGTCCTGGGCCCCCTTCTTGTTCTTATAGACGTTGGGCCGCTCTGGCAGATAGGCGGCGCCGTGCTCTGTTTCGATGTAGCGGCGCGCCTCCGCCAGCGCCTCGTTGGAGATACGGGTCGAATCGGTCCGCATGTAGGTGATCAGACCGACCGGCCCTTCTTTGCCCAACTCGACGCCTTCGTACAGCCGCTGGGCGATGGTCATGGTTTTTTTGGCCGTGAATCTGAGCTTGCGCACCGCCTCCTGCTGCAGTTTGCTGGTGGTAAAGGGCGGCAACGGATGACGGCGTTTTTCCTTCTTCTCGACTGACGTCACGGTCAGCGCCGCGCTCCGGATCAGCGCCGCGGCCTCCTCGGCCTGCGCCTGCGCCGTGAGGTTGATCGGTTCGCCGTTCAGCCTGGCCAGCTTGGCGGCGAAAGGGGGCGGGTCGGCTCCCTGCACCGTGGCCGTCACCGACCAAAACTCTTCTTTGACGAAGGCGGTGATTTCCTTCTCACGCTCGCAGATCAGGCGCACCGTGACCGATTGCACCCGTCCCGCGCTCAGGCCGCGGCGGACTTTTTCCCACAACAACGGGCTCACCGTGTAACCGACGATCCGGTCCAGCACCCGCCGGGCCTGTTGCGCCTGGACCTTGTTCATGTCGATCCGCCCGGGGTTCGCGATCGCTTCCCGGACCGCCCGTTCGGTGATCTCGTGGATCAACACCCGGTACAGTTCGGGGCGTCTGCCGTTGAGCTCTTCGGCGATGTGCCACGCGATCGCCTCTCCCTCCCGGTCGGGGTCGGGAGCGAGATAGATCCTGGCGGCCTGCGCGGCCGCCGCCTTGATCTCATCCACCACCTTCTGTTTGCCCTGGATCACGACATAATCGGGCCGGAATTCGTGTTTCACATCGATGCCGAGCTTGCTCTTGGGCAGGTCCTTGATGTGGCCCACGGACGTTTTGACCATGAACTGCCGCCCCAGATACTTGCCCAGGGTCTTCGCCTTGGAGGGCGATTCGACGATGAGCAGGGACCGGCCCTTCATGGACGGCGGGGCACCCTGATTGGCGCGGTCGGCCGCTTTGGCGGATCGGGCGGGCCCCTTCCCCGCCCGGCCGCCCGCAGCCGTCCCCGTGCGGCCCCCGGTTCGAGGTCGCGCGGGGCCCCCTGGCCGGGTTGTGCGGCGGGGCCGATGAGCCGCGGACTGTTTCGCTCGTGGTGTCATATCGGTTGAGCCGGATGAGCCGTAGGCTGATCCGTGTGCTTCCCTATTATAGCGTAAGATTAATTTTCGGCCAGTGGACCGGCGGCGCCCTCGAGCGCTACAGCGTCGACCGGCAATAAAACTGGCCCGGCAGTTGACGAACGGCCCCCTTCAGTTCCAGGGACACCAGCAGGGCGGCCACATGCTGGACCGGCCGGCCCGCCCTCGCGGCCAGTTCATCCATGTGACGCGGCTCGTCCGTGACATGTCCCGCCAGCGCGCGTTCCTCCGTCGTCAACGCGGCGTCGGCGGCCGGCTGGGCGGCGGAGGTCGACCGTCGAAGAGGACGCACGGCCGACGGGTCGATCTGCGCCGCCACCGCCTCAAGCATGTCCTCGACCCGTTCGACCAGCGTGGCGCCCGACTTGATCAAGCGGTTGGTGCCGATGCTGCCGCCGACGCCCAGATTGCCCGGCACGGCAAACACTTCACGCCCCTGCTCCAGGGCGAGGCGCGCGGTGATCAATGAACCGCTCCGTTCGCCCGCTTCCACCACGAGCACGCCGAGCGCCAGGCCGCTGATCAGACGATTGCGCCGAGGGAAGTGATGCGCAAGCGGCGGGGCATTGGGGGGGAACTCCGTCAGCAAAACGCCGTCCCGCCCGATCGCCTCCTGCAACGTCCGATGTTCCAGCGGATAGATCTGATTCAGGCCGCAGCCCAGCACGGCGATCGTGTCGCCGCCGACGTCCAACACCGCCTGTTGGGCCGCGCCATCGATGCCGCGGGCCAGCCCGCTGACCACCGTCATCCCCGCCAGCGCCAGCTCGCGGGCGAACCGTTCGGCCACCAGTCTTCCGTAAGGGGAGGGTCGGCGGCTGCCGACGACTGCGATCGCGGCGGAGGCGATCTCGTTCCTGCCCCGGCGCCAGAGCGCAGGTGGTGGATCGGGCATGTTCCTCAACCGGGCCGGGTAGGCGGCGTCCTCCGGCGTCAGGACCGCCATCGTTGATCGTTCCGACTCGAGGAGCCATCGCTCGGCCCATCGCACGCTCTCACCGTCGGCCAGCGCCCGCGCCGCAGGCCCGGACACGCCGGTCACCGACCCTAGTTCGTCAGCCGAGGTTCCCAGAATGGCCTCAGGCGCGCGGTAACGGGCCAGGAGCGCGGCGCAGCCGCGGGGCGTCAAACCCGTCGTCGAAGCAAGGGCCACCCAGGCCCTTCGCCGAATGGCGGCGTCTCCGCTGGCTGCCGGTGGCGGATTCATGAACGGATCGGACGGGCGGGAGATCAGTCCGGGATGATTTCGAACTGCTCCATGTGCAGGGCGGGATCGTTTTTGACGATGATCTTTTTCAGCAGTTCCTTTTCCAGCTCGTCCACAGACTTCCGCTCTTCATCGTAGAGCAGATTCGCCACCGTGGGGTGGACCGTCACCACGACCTTCTTTTCACGGGACGAAAAATCGAGCCGGCGCAGTTCCCTGAATATCTCGTAGCAGACCGTCTCGGGCGACTTGGTGTAACCCCGTCCCTCGCAATAGCTGCACGGCTCGCTCAGGACCCGCAGCAGATCCTCACGCGTGCGCTCGCGGGACAATTCCACCAGGCCGAGTTCGGAGATTCTCAGGATATGGGTGCGCGCCTTGTCCTTGCTCATCGCCTCCTTAAAGGCGCCGAAGACCTTGTCGCGGTTCCTCCCCACCTCCATGTCGATGAAGTCGATGATGATCAACCCGCCGATGTTGCGCAGCCGCAACTGGTAGGCGATCTCCTTGGCCGCTTCCATGTTGGTCTTCAAAATCGTCTCTTCGAGGTTCCGTTTGCCCACGTACCGGCCGGTGTTCACATCGATCACCGTCAGCGCCTCGGTGTGGTCGATGACGATGTAGCCCCCCGACTTCAGCCAGACGCGCCGGCCCAGCGCCTTGGAGATCTCCAGCTCGATGCCGTAGGCGTCAAAAATCGGTTCGTCCCGGCTGTACAGCTCAATTTTGTGGCCGAGGTGGGGCAGATAGGTCTGCACGAACGTCTGAATCCGCTCGAATTCCGGCTTGGAGTCGATGACGAGCCGGTCCATCTTGTTGGTGAACAGGTCCCGCACGATGCGGAAGCTCAGATCGAGATCGGAGTGCAGCAGAGATGGCGCGGCCTGCCGCTCGCGTTTTTCCTGAAGCGTCTGCCAGACCCGGTCGAGAAATTCGATATCAGCGCGGATTTCTTCATCACTGACCCCCTCGCTGACCGTTCGAATGATGTAGCCCGCGCCGCTGCGGCGCTGTTGCTGGACCAGATCCCGCAGCCGACGCCGCTCCTCATCCCGGGCGATCCGCCTCGACACGCCGAGATGATTGACCGTCGGCATGTAGACGAGGTAGCGGCCCGGGAATGACAGGTGGCCGGTGACGCGGGCGCCCTTCGTTCCAATCGGCTCCTTGCTGACCTGGACCACGACCTCCTGTCCTTCCTGCAGCAGCTCCTCAATCGAGACGTTCTGGCGCCGCCGTGCTCGGGTTCTGGGACGCCGTTCTTCGGCTTCTTCGTCTTCTTCTTGCTGGCCACCGCCCTCCAGCTCCTCCTCCCCGGCCACCTCAAGTTGGGCCGCTTCCCCCTCCGGAAAGGCGGCAATATCGGAGACGTGAAGAAAGGCCGCCCGCTCCAAACCGATGTCGACGAACGCCGCCTGCATGCCGGGTAGCACCTTCGCCACCCGGCCCTTGTAGACGTTGCCGACAATCCCCTGGTCCCGTTTCCGGTCGATATAGAGCTCCGTCAGCACGCCGTTTTCCAACAGCGCGACGCGGGTCTCCTCTGGCACCGCATTGATGATGATTTCCATCGCCATGGTCGTTGGACTCCTTACACTTGGGTTCTCAATGGAATAACAATAACCGCCTCATCCGCACATTCATGATCACCCCGAGCCCCGTCATCGTCACCACCATCGCGGTGCCGCCGTAACTCATCAAGGGCAGCGGGATGCCGACAACGGGCAGCAGGCCGGAGGTCATCGCCACATTGATGATCAGATTAAAGCCGATCATGGCCACGACCCCGATCGCCAGGAGGCTGCCCAGCATGTCACGGGCCCGCATCGCGGCGTCCATGCCCAGCAGCAGAACGACCAGGTAGAGGCCGATGACGACGATCGCACCGACAAACCCCCACTCCTCGGCCAGGACCGAGAAGACAAAATCGGTGTGTGCCTCGGGGAGAAACTTCAGCTGACTCTGCGTGCCCTCCTGAAATCCTTTGCCGAACCATCCGCCGGAGCCGATGGCGATCTTGGACTGCATCAGGTGGTAGCTCTTGCCTTGCGGATCGGCCGATGGGTCCAGAAAGGTGACCAACCGGTCGCGCTGATACCCCTTCAATGAATGCCAGACTCCCTGCCACAGGAAAGGGAAGAGCATGAAGAACAGCAGCGTTCCCACGACCAGCGTCCGCGACCGGATGCCCACCACTGCCACCATCGCCAGAAAAAGAAACAACAGCGTGAGCGCCGTGCCCAGATCAGGCTGCTTCATCACCAGCGCCAGCGGCGCCAGCATCAGCAACGCGGGCACCGTCAACTGCGCGATGCGATAGCCGCCCACAACCCGCCGCTCGGCAAAATAGGAGGCCAACACGAACAACACGGCCAGCTTGGCCAGCTCGGACGGCTGGATGGACAATCCGCCCACGTTGAGCCACCGTTGCGCGCCCTGACTGGACCGCCCCGCGACCAGCACCAGCAGGAGCAGGAGCATGACCAGGCCGTAGCCAATATACGCATAGCGGGCCAGGACCCGGTAATCGACCACGGTCATCAGACCGAACGCCGCCCAGCCGAGCAACATCCAGTAAAATTGCCGCTGATAGATCGGGGTCGTGCCGCCCCCAGCGACGCTGTAGAGACTGACCAGTCCGATCAGCAGAATCGCCGACGTGGCCGCCACCAGTCTCCAATCGAAATTCGTCGGCACCCGACGGTCGCTGATGGCGCGCAGTCTCGACATGGTCACCCTCTCGTCGACCGTTTGACCGGCTTGGATTCGGTCACTTCGCCGGGCGGCGTCGTCCCTGGGGATGACGGCAGGGGCCGCAGATAGGATTCGATCATTTGCTTCGCGACCGGCGCCGCCGCCGATCCGCCGTGGCCCCCGTGCTCCACCAACACGGCGATGGCGATTTCGGGAGATTCGACCGGGGCGAACGCCACGAACCAGGCGTGGTCTTCAAATCCGCTGGGCGCCTTGACGCGACCGGCGCCGGCGGCCCCGACCACCTGCGCCGTCCCCGTTTTGCCGGCGATCGAAACCAGCTTCGAGCGGGCCGGGCCGCCGGTTCCATGCTCGCTCTCCACCACCGCGGTCAGGGCCCGGCGAAGGATTTGAAATGTCTTCGCGCCCACCGCCGCATCGGCCAGCCGCGTCGGCGGAAGCGTCTCCAACCGGCCGCTGTCTCGATCCTGTATCGACTTGACCAGGTGGGGCTGGTAACGACGGCCGCCGCTGGCCACCGTCGCAATGAGATCGGCCATCTGCAACGGCGTGACGCCCACGTAACCCTGGCCGATGGCGACCGACAGCGTCTCACCCGGATACCAGGGTTCGCCCATCGCCTTCGCCTTCCAGTCGGTGGAGGGCACAATGCCGTGCCGTTCCGAGGCCAGGGCGATACCCGTGGGCTGTCCCAACCCGAACTCGGTCGCGTATTTGGCGATCGTGTCGACGCCCATCTCCGATCCCACCCGATAGAAATAGACATCGCACGACTGGGCGATGGCATCATTCAAGTCGACGTCGCCGTGCCCGCCCGCTTTCCAGTCACGGAAAAAGCGCCGACCGAACTGCAGGCCACCCTGACAGAAGATGTGGTCTCCGGGACGGATCTGGCGCGATTCCAACGCGGCGGCCGCGACCGGGATTTTAAAGACCGATCCAGGCGGATACACCCCCTGGATGACGCGGTTGGTCAGCGGGTGCTCGGCATCATTCACCAGTTTCGTCCACTCGGCCGTGCTCATATTGCCGGAGAGAAGATTGGGGTCGACGGACGGATGGCTGACCATGGCCAGCACATCGCCGGAATTCGGATCGACCGCCACCACCGCGCCGGCCCGCTCCCCCAACGCCGCTTCCGCCACGTGTTGCAGCTCCATATCGATGGTCAGGTAGAGGTCGTCGCCCCTGACCGGTTCCACGGCATCAACCACCCGCCGCTCGTGACCCAAGGCATCCACCTCCACCCGCTTCATTCCGTCGCGGCCGCGAAGCCAGTGATCATAGCTCGCTTCCAGACCCGATTGCCCCACGATGGACCCCGGCGACAACGAGCTGTCCTTGGAGTTTTCGAGCTGTTCGGCCGTCACCTCGCCGACGTATCCCAGCAGGTGGGAAGCCATCGGACCGTACAGATAGCGGCGTCTGGCCTCCACTTCGATTTTCAGCCCCGACAGGCTCAATCGGTGGGCCTCGATCCGCGCCGCTTCGCTCAACGTGAGCCCTTGTTTGATCAGGACGGGCGCATACGCCGACCGGCGACGGCTGTTGATCCGGTCCCGGACCTCCTCCTCGGTCCACCCCAGGATGCGGCTGATCTCCGCGATCGTGGCGCCCGGGTCGGACATATCTTCCTCGACCACATAGAGATTGAGGCTGGGCACATTCGTCACGAGGAGCCGGCCGGTCCGGTCATAGATCAGCCCGCGCGGCGCCTGGATCGGGACATGGCGGAGCCGGTTCTGCTCCGAGAGCTGGAGGTAGTAGTCGCCGTACCACACCTGCAGCCCCCAGAGCCGGACAACCAGCAGGGCCACAATGCCGCACATGACGACCGCCATCCAGAGCAGGCGGTCATGAAGCGCCTTGACCTGGTCCTGGGGGGACGAAATATAACTCATCGATCAACCAGCAGCGAGAGCTGTTCAGAACGCTCGTCCAGCCGCCCCCGCATCAGCCAGAGGCCGAGTGTGACGATCACGGCAGTATAGCACGCCTCCGGAGCGGCTGTCAGATAGAGCTCCCGCCAGCCCTCACCCGTGCGCCACCAGATTGTGAAGGTCATCCAGACGCCCTGCAGGAGGAATAACGCGAAGGCGAGTCCGCCGTGCGTGGTCGCATCGGCCAGCAGGAGTCGCCGGCCCAGCACCCCGCCGACCAGGCCAATGCAGAGTTTTGCGGCCAACTGAGGACCGACCAGACCCCCGCTGAACCGGTCAATCAGCAATCCGACTATCATCCCTGCGGCACCGCCCGCCCATGGTCCCCCCAACAACCCGATGCCGTACACGATCGCGCCGGGCAGATCGGGACGGATACCCGCCACGGCGATCAGGCCGGCCACCTGCATTTGCAACGGCACGACGAGCAGGCACACACCGATCACCGTCAGCGCGTTCACCGGGAGCCCCCCGCGTCCACATCCATCAGGGGAAGCACCAGCACCTCCTCCAACCGGTTGAGATCGACGGCCGGCGCGAGCATCAATTGCTGACTGATGGCGTCCGGCATCCGTTCGATCGCCGTGACGGTGCCGATCCGCAGTTCCTTCGGAAACATGCCGGCCAAACCTGAAGTAATGACCAAGTCCCCGACCTGGACCGACGCCAATGTGGACACATACTTCATCCGAAGTTGCTTGCCGCCGGTCCCCTGGATCAGCCCTTCGTCCCGCCCGCGCTGGATCATGCCGGGCACGACGCTGTCCCGATCGGACACCAACAGCACCACGGCAGTCTTGGGCATCACCTTGATGACCCGTCCGACCACGCCCTCTTGCACGGCGACCCCCATGTCCACCTTCACCCCGTCCCGCTGTCCACGATTGATCACCACGCTCTGGTACCAGTTGGTGGGATCGCGCCCGATGACGTCGGCCACCATCGCCTGATCCGCGAGCGTCTTCCCGAACGCGGTCAGGGCGTCGCGCCGTCCGGAGGCGCTGAGTTGCTCTTGGAGATGGGTGACTTCCTGCTCCAGACGGGCGACTTGATCCCGCAAACGGTGGTTTTCATCGCCGAGATTCCACAAATCGACGTATCGGTCCGTCCAATCGCCCGCGGCCGTCCGTATCCCGCCGATGGCGCGCTGGAGCCACGACTCGATCAGCAACAGCGGCTGTTCGATGATCAACAGGGGACGGCGCTGAATCTGAGGGGAGAAGAGGACCAACAGGAAGGCCACGCCCGCCAGGATCGCCAACCCCCGCGTTCGGGTGAGCCACGACCAGCGCATGCGTCAGGTCTGAATGGAAACTTTTTTCAGCAACTCCAGTTCTTCCAGTGCCTTGCCCGTGCCCAAAACCACCGTGGTCAACGGATTATCCACTGTAATGATCGGCAGATTGGTCTCCTCGCGCAGGCGGATGTCGAGCCCCCGCAGCAGTGAGCCACCGCCGGTCAGCACAATGCCCCGGTCGATGATGTCGCCGGCCAATTCGGGCGGGGTGTTCTCCAGCGCAACCTTAATCGCGTTGACGATCGCGCTGATCGGCTCCGCCAGCGCTTCGCGGATTTCCGCATCATCAATGGTCAACGTCTTGGGAATCCCCGAGATCAAATCGCGCCCCTTGATGATGATCGTCTTCCGCTCGTCCAGCGGGTAGGCCGACCCGATTTCCAGCTTGACCATCTCGGCCATATGGTCGCCGATCAGCAGATTGTATTTCCGCTTGATGTAGCCCGAGATGGCATCGTCCATCTTGTCGCCGGCGACCTTCACCGATTCGCTGTAGACGATGCCGGCCAGCGAGATGACGGCCACATCGGTCGTGCCGCCTCCCACGTCGACCACCATGTTGCCGTACGGTTCGGCAATCGGCAACCCGGCCCCGATGGCCGCCGCGATCGGCTCCTCGATCATGTACACTTCACGGGCGCCGGCGAGCTCGGCCGAGTCGCGCACCGCCCGTTGCTCCACTTGGGTGATCTTGGACGGCACGCAGATCACGACGCGCGGCCGCACGAAGGTCGTGCGGTTGTGCGCCTTGTTGATGAAATGGCTCAGCATTTTCTCGGCCACTTCGAAATCAGCAATGACGCCGTCTCGCATCGGACGAATGGCGACAATGTTGCCCGGCGTGCGCCCCAGCATCCGCTTCGCTTCGGCGCCCACCGCCAGGATTCTCCCCGTCCGTTTCTCCACGGCCACCACCGAGGGCTCGTCCAGCACGATGCCGCGCCCGCGCACGTACACAAGGGTGTTGGCCGTGCCCAAATCGATCGCCAAGTCCTGCGAAAACCATCCCAAAGCCTGATCCATCAATCCCACGGAACACCCCGCTCTCGTTGAGCGTTAAAGAACCTCGTCTGTTCGCCTCGTGCGAACGTGAGCGGCCACGTCCGATGCTCGATCCATCCAGTCACGGATTCCCCGTCACTCTCCTGTCCGTTGAACGGGCAGGAACAGTGAGATGGGACGCGATCGGAAAGAAGCCTCATCGGGGTTCGCCGGCGCACGCCGCCTTGACGCGAACTTGAATCCGACTGAGACCTCAAGGACCAGTCGACACTCGGTCCCCTCACCGGTCACCAGCCCGTACTGCGCACACTGCGCGCGTTCATGACCTGCGTCTGGGCGGCCTCGTCGCCAAGGCGTCGGCCCCGTTCGTTTCCCACCACCAGCAATCCCTCCAGCACGACCACCGCGCCGGCCAACAACCATCCGATCCACGGGATGGCGGCCAGCACCATCGCCACGCCGAACGGCAGATTCCGCAGGATCGATTCGCGCAGGCCGACCGGCCGGCCGTCGACGGTGACCACCCGGATCCCGATCACAGCCTTCCCCATGCTGCGGCCCGGCATCACCCCGTCAGCGATCAGCAGGTAGGTGAGACCGGCGAAAAACCCCACCGGCTTGGCCACGTGGGCCAGCGCCGCCGCAGCCAGCAGATCGATGATGCGCGCAACCAAGCGCGGAAGATAGTCGGCTTTCAGGTCGAGGAGCCCGGCCCGGCCGCCGAGCTCTGCGGCCGGGAAAGGAGCCGTGTCGGGCCGTTCAGCCGTCTCTGGCGACCGTTGCCCGCCCCCCGGCGGCGCGTCATTGATCGACGCGGTACTGGATGTCGCTCCGCCGACACTCACGGAACATCATTATAATACAGCGCCCGGAAGCACGCAAGCAAAGAGGATCCGCCGTGTCGCACCGTCACGTCATCGTCACCCGATCACCGCTCTATTCGGCGCCGGTTGCATCCATCTCCCGGTGTGCCGTATGATTATTGTATCATGATTCGATTTATCCGCCAGCGCGCCGTGGAAAATCCCTGGGTGCTGCGCACCATTTTCGGCGTCATTATCGTCATCTTCATCATCTCGATGGGCTGGATCGGCTTTAAACCGTCGTCCAACCGTGTGGTGGCCACGGTTGCAGGCGTGCCCATTTCACTGCAGGAGTACGAAGACGCCTACCGTCGGACGTACGAGCAATACCAGAACATCTTCAAGGACCAGTTTACGCCCGAGCTGATCAAACAGCTCGATCTGAAGCACGCGGTGATCAACCAGTTGATCGACGAGCAACTCTGGCGGCTCACGGCCAGGCGACTCGGTCTGTCGGTGACCGATGAGGAACTGACCGCCCAATTGGTCACCATCCCGGCCTTTCAACGGGCTGGGCAGTTTGATCCGACCGTATATGAACAGACCCTGATCAGAAATCACTGGACCCCTCAGCGCTTTGAAGACGCCCAGCGGATGGACCTGCTTATCAACAAGGCCCGGGCTGCCGTTCGGGCCTCCACTGCTCTGTTGCCGCAGGAACAACCGACGTCTTCGCCTTCACCGCCGGCTCCGCCATCCGCCGGGAAGTCCGCTCCGACGCCACCACCCGCCCAATCCCCCGAAGCGGTTCAGCAGCAGAAGGAAGAGCGGGCGGTCATGGCCTTCGTCGCCAACCTCAGGGCCCAGACCCCCATCACCATCAATGAGCATTTGCTCTGATCCGCCGTAATTCGGCGGCATGAATGGCCCAAGACCGTCCGGTCAGGGGTCGGTCGCGGACACGAGAGTCCCGCACCCCCTGCTCTCTCTTCGATTTAGTTTGGCGACAGCCGGCGGAGACGCGGATCATGCGACGTCCCCAACTCGTCGAGTTCCTGCTTGATATACCCGAGTCCCCGGACGCAGATTTCAAACTTCGTGGAAAGTTGTCGGAAGAGCGAGACCAAGGACCGCTGTGCGGCCGGATCAGCCGCGGACTCATCGGTCGTTTCCGCCGCCAGCCTGTAGGCCCGTTTCCCCACCTTGACGTAATCCAGCAGGGCGTCCGGCCGGCCGATGACGAGGGTCTTCACCCCCCTGACTCCCTCGGGGAACAACCCCGTCATCACCAGCGTGTAATCACCGATCTGGCGATGCACGTCCCGTTCCCGTTCCTGCAGATGGTGGAGGGCGCACACCTCGGCCTCACGCAGCATCTCGGTCAGATTATGTAATCGGCGCCCCGTCGTCCGCTGCATCGGAAAGATATGGTCCGCCTGCACGCAGTCCGTCAGCAGGTCACTGACGTAGCCGACGATGCCCCAGTCGGGCCAGCCCAGTCGCTCGAGAAAGCTGCGCTCCGTCAGGGTTCGGAACAGCCGGCGCAGAGAATGATGCTCCGGTACCGGTTGGGCCATCGGTCCACCCTCCGCACAGTCCTTCTGAAAAGTATAGCCGCCCTCGATGATCCAGGCAAATGAGTGGGCTGCTGCGTACGGTCTGGTGTCCATCACGCGTCAAAAAATCGATGGGGGTTTTAGGGGGAGATAGCGTCTCGTCATTATAATCAGGGGGAGGTGCCGGTTCCTCCCCCTGATGACCCCCATCGGAGGTACACACCCTCTCATCACCTCGCGTATCGATACATCGTACCCCCCGTGTCCAACAATCAATGGGGGGTGGTCAGGGGGGGAGATAGCGTCTCACCCCTGACTCTAATAAATAGACACGCACTTACTTGAATGCAAGATGGGTCAGCTCGATGGGGTTGATGCGCGCCCCGTTGAGCCGGGCGCCCCAGTGCAGATGCGGCCCCGTGGCCCGGCCGCTCGATCCGACCAGGCCGATGACGTCCCCCCGGCGAACATGCTGCGCAGGGGACACCAGCACCTTGGACAGGTGAAAGTACATCGTGTAGAGCCCGTCGCCGTGATCGATGAAGATGCTGTGGCCGCTGAAGAAAAGATCGCCGATCAGTGAGACCACCCCATCATTGGCCGCCAGCACGCGGCTGCCAGCGGGCGCGGCAAAATCCTCCCCGGAGTGAGGATTGCGCGGCTCGCCGTTGATAATCCGGCGCTTGCCAAAGCTTCCCATGACGGCGCCGTCCGTCGGGAGCACAAACGGCCCCGACCACCAGCGGCTGGACGTCACGGGCGCCATCGAGGCGAGAACCACTTGTTGCTCCTGTTTGACGCGGGCCAACGCCGCTTCATCCAGATGCACCATCTCATCCGGCACGGTCAGGATCTGCGTGGGAAAATGTTGCGAGGCGATGACCACCGGTACCGTCGCCACCGTCCGATTCCCGACCATCACCGTCAGTGTCTGCCTGCCGGTCGGCGCGTCGATGTCGAACCCGACCAGCGCGCCGTACCGATCGGTCCCGCCCAAGCGAAAAAAAGGCACGTCATGGCCGGCCAGCCGACCGGAGGGCGCCGTCGTTCCGCCGCCGGATACTGGATCGGCAGGCAGCGTCAGGGCCAGCGTGACCACGTCGCCCTGCCGCCCTTTCAGGACGGACGGGGTGATCAGGATGCGCGATCCGCTTGCGGGGCCGGTTCTGGAGACGGTGTTGAGCGACGCCTCCCCCGCCAGCGAGGCCCCGGTCACGGCTCCGGAGGCGAGCATGCACGCCACTCCATACGCCAACCACCGAACCGTGTAACGTCGCATCCGCGTCACCGGGAGGCCGAAATCAGCTCATCCACCCGCTTGTTGCTGGAGGCAAACGGGTCCATGCAGAGGATCGTTTCTTCCCAATAGCCGTTGAGCTTCAAATAGGTCCAGTCGACCGTGTACGACCGATTGCGTTCCTTGGCGAATTTGATGAAGTCGCCCCTGACTTTCGCCCGGGTCGTCTGGGGGGGCGTGCTCATGGCCCGTTCGATCTCCTCATCCGTGGTCAGCCGGTCGACCTGGCGGTCCCGCTCCAGCAGATAGAATAACCCTCGCTTCCGATCGACATCGTGATATTGCAAATCGGCCAGGGCGATCCGGGGGTCGTCCCACGTGCAGCCCTTCTTCGACATGTAGCCGGTCATCAACCGGAGTTTGATGATCCAATCCACCGTCCGTCCCAGCTCCATCGGCTCCTTGTCCAGCTGATCGAGCACCGACGCCCATTGCGCGACCAGATCATCCGCCTCGGGATCGGACAACCGCTCGACGTAGCGGGCCACCTGCTCCAAATACAGCCGCTGGATTTCGATCGCCGTCAGTTCCCGGCCGTCTTCCAGCTTCACCTTTTTCTTCAGGGTCAGATCGCGCGAGATATCGCGGATCGACCGCACCGCGTCTTCCAGCTCGATGCCGGCAATGCCCTGCCCCTCCTCCACCAGGCCGAGCACCAACGCAGTGGTGCCCACCTTCAGATAGGTGGACAATTCCGACATGTTGGAATCCCCGACGATGATGTGCAGCCGCCGGTATTTCTCGGCGTCGGCGTGCGGCTCGTCGCGAGTGTTGATGATGCTGCGAGACGAGGTGGTCGAGGAGGAAGTCTTTTCGTGGATATGCTGGGCCCGCTGTGAAATGAAGTAGTGCGCCTTGCCCGCCACCTTGCTCACCTTGCCCGCGCCGGTGTAGATCTGGCGCGTGACAAAAAAGGGAATCAGCTGCTCGGTCACCCGCCAGAAGTCGAGTTCCCTCCGCATCAGATAGTTTTCATGACAGCCGTAGGTGTTGCCCATCGAATCGGTGTTGTTTTTGAAAATGTAGATGCTTCCGCTCAGTCCTTCATCCTTGAGCCGCCGCTCCGCCACGGGTAGGCAGGCCTCCAGCAGCCGTTCCCCGGCCTTGTCGTGGGTGACCAGATCATGCAGGTTGTCGCATTCTGGCGTCGAATATTCGGGATGGCAGCCGGTATCCTGATAGAAACGCGCCCCATTCGTCAGGAACGCGTTGGACGGCCAACTGTTGGGGATCAACCCTTCAAAGATGTAGCCGAGAATCTTCTCCATCGGGAGGTAGACCCGGCCATTGGGGAAGAAGATCAGCCCGTATTCGTTTTCCAATCCGAAAATTCGTGCCCGCACCGACCGGCTCCCCATTCTCCGCCCGTCATGACGGCGAGCGGGCCGGCAAGAGGCGCTCCACCTCGGGTTTCAGCAATCGTCGGAAGCGCCGGCCGACCCGGTGAGAGTCCAGAATCGCCACTTCCAGCGTCTCGAGTGGAATCCGCTGGTTGCCTCCCTGTTCCAGCGAGTCGAGGGACCACGCCAGGGCCTCCTCGATCGTCGCCCCAGGACGATGCCGGGTTTTGACAGCCAGCTGGATCGCCTCGGCCCGCCCGCCGATGACGGAGAAGCCGGTGTCATCGTAGATGCTGCCGTCGAAGCTGATCCGGAAGAGCTGGTTCGGCTGTTCCTCCGCCCCCACTTCCACCACCATGATTTCTACCTCCAGCGGTTTGACTTCCTGGCTGAAGATCGTGCCGAGCACTTGCGAATAGGCATTGGCCAGCGACTTGGCTGTCACGTCCTCGCGGCTGTACATATACCCCTTCAAATCGGCGTGGCGGATTCCCGCCTTGCGGAGATTCTCAAACTCGCTGTACTTGCCCGCACCGGCAAACGCGATCCGGTCGTACACCTCGGCGATCTTGTAAATCGACAGGCTCGGATTGTCGGCCACCAGGACGATCCCATCGCGGTATTCCATGGCGATCGTCGACCGTCCCTTGGCGATGCCGGCCTTGGCGTACTCCGCCTTGTCCTGCATCATCTGTTGCGGGGGCACGTAAAACGGCAGCGCCATGTCAACCTCTCCGGCGTTGTTCGATCAACCGGGTCATCAGGGGGCGGATTTGGCTCTCGTCCACGTCAGTGAGGCCGGCCCGGTCGATCACTTTCACGGTGGGAAAGATGTTGCGGATCAGATCCGGCCCGGCGGTGGCCACGTCTTCTTCCGCGGCGTCGTAGAGCGCCTCCAGCACGACGGCGAGCGCATCGGCCCTGGACAGGCCGGGACGGTACAGTTTCTTCATCGTCGTGCGGGCGTCTTTGCCCCCCGAACCGGTCGCGTGATAATCCGCCTCCTCATACCGGCCGCCGGCGACATCATATTTGAAGATTCGGCCGCGTCCGACCTTGGGGTCGAACCCGGCGAAGAGCGGCAGCACGATCAAGCCCTGCATCGCCAGGGGCAGATTGGCGCGGACCATTTGGGCCAGTTTGTTCGCCTTGCCCTCCATCGAGAGCTGCGCGCCCTCAAGCTTTTCGTAATGCTCCAGTTCGACCTGAAACAGGCGGGCCAGCTCGATGCAGGGGCCGGCGGTGCCGGCGATGGCGATGGCGGAATGATCATCGGCCCTGAAGACTTTTTCTATCCTGCGGTCGGCGACCTGATAGCCTTCCGTCGCCATCCGGTCGCCCGCGACCATCGCCCCGTCGCCATAGCAGAGGGCCAGCACAGTGGTGCCGCGCGGCAACGGCAGCCAGGCCGCATGACCGGAGCCGGCAGGCGTCAGAGACGGCTGGGAGGCCGGCAGCGGGATCGAACCGGGCCCCGCGGGAAACTGCTGCCGGTAGGCGGCCAGAAAATCCGAGAAACTCGATCCGGGATCATCCCAGCGAAAGGGCACGGTCACTCCCCGCCCTTCTGGACATAATTCTTCACGAATTCCTCCGCGTTCTCCTCCAATACGTCGTCGATGTCGTCCAGCAGCTCGTCCATATCCTTTTTCAACGCCTTGCCCTTTTCGACGACCTCCGGATTGGCGGTCGCCGCCTCCTCCTTGCGATCCGAGTCGCGCCGCTTGGCCTGTTTTTTCTCCTGATGCGCCATGCCGATCACCCCCCCTGGCCCGTGAGCCGGTCCAACAGTTGCTCAACGGAATCCGACTCCTTCACCAACCGCTCCGTCAACGCCGCGGTCCCCCGCAACGGTTCCATCAGCGGAACCCGCTTAACCACGCCGCCTCCCGCTTCGAAGAGCACCGAGGTCCAACTCGCCGCGTAGATCTCTTTGGGGAATTTTTTCAGGCAGGCGGAACGGAAATAGGCGCGGGTGTCGGCCGGGGGGTATTCGGCCGCCGACACGATCTCCTGCTCGCCCAGCAACCGGTCGACAAACCCCTCTCGTTCAAGCTTGTAGTACAGCCCGCGGTCCAGCCGCAGGTCGTGAAATTGCAAATCCATCAGGGCGATGCGCGGATCGTCCCAATCGATCCCCTTCTTGACCATGTAGGATTCAATCAGTTCACGCTTCATCACCCAGTCGAGCCGGCGGGCCAGTTGCCTCGGTTCCTCGGCCAGTTGGTCCAGCACCGAGGCCCACAGGCTCACCACGTCGGAGGCCCATGGGGGAGTCTCCCGCAATCGGGCCGCCACGTCGCAATACCGCCGCTGGATCTCGATGGCCGTCGCCGTGCCGCCGCCCTTCAACGCCACCCGGCAGGTCAGCGTCGGATCACGCGAAATCGCCTTGACTGCCCCGACCGGATCCTCAAGCTGCACGCCCGACACCGACTGGCCGGCTTCCGCCAGCTTCAGGACCAGGGCGGTCGCCCCGACCTTTAAATAGGTAGCGTACTCCGACATGGTTGCGTCGCCCACAATGACGTGGAACCGACGGTATTTGCCAGGGTCCGCGTGTGGCTCGTCGCGCGTGTTGATAATGGGACGCTTGACCATCGTGTTCAGATCGACCAGCACCTCGAAAAAGTCGGCCCGCTGAGACAGCTGATACACGACGTCGTCCCGACGGGGCTCGGCGCCGACCTTGCCCGCGCCGGCGTAGAGCTGCCGGGTCACGAAGAAGGGGATCAGCAGCTCCGCGAGCCGGTCAAAGGGAACCGACCGGGGGACCAGATAATTTTCATGATAGCCGTAACTGTTGCCCTTGTTGTCCGTGTTGTTTTTATAGATGACGAATCGATCCCCCGCCCCCTTGAGACGGCCGGCCATCTCGCGGCACAGATCCAACGCCCGTTCTCCGGCCTTTTCAAACCGCACCACGTCCTTCGGATTGGTGCATTCCGGGGTGGAATATTCCGGGTGCGCGCCATCGACATAGAGCCGCCCGCCGTTGGCCAGCAACTTGTTGAGTAACCGGTTGTACTCGGGACCCGGCCGCTCCCGCTCGCCCTCGACCTCAAACCCCCTCGCGTCCTTCAGGGGATTCTCATTCTCATAGTCCCACAGGGCCTGGTTGGCAGGCAGGGCGGGATAACTGTTGATCAGCAGCATCGCGGTCGACACGGGATCGGACGCCATGGGATCGCGGGCCGCGACGCCGAATTCCGTCTCGGTGCCGAAGAGCCATTCGCTCATAAGTAGTGGCCCGGGCTGATGGTTTCGATCTTGCGGGATTCGGTCGCGGCACGACCGCTCATGGTGCGGACATGGATGATCTTTTCGCTCTTGCGTCCCGCAATCTTCGCCCAATCGTCCGGATTGGTCGTGTTCGGCAGGTCCTCATGCTCCCGGAATTCGTCGCGGACGGCGCGGACCAAGTCTTCGCTCTTGACCCCCCGTTCGCCCGTTGAAATCAACCGCTTGATGGCGTATTTCTTGGCGCGGGCGACGATGCCGTCGATCAGCGCCCCGCTGGCGAAATCGCGGAAATAGAGCAGCTCCCGCTCGCCGCTGGCGTAAGTCACCTCCAGAAACTGGTTCTCGTCCTTCTGGCTGTACATCTCCTGCGTCACCATCTCGATGAACCGGCGGACCACGGCGCCGGCGTCTCCGCCGTGCTGCTTGAGCTCATCGGCGTGCACGGGCAGGTCGGCAGTCAGGTACTTGGTAAAGATTTCCTGGGCGGAGCGCTCGTCCGGGCGGTCAATGCGCACCTTCACGTCCAAGCGCCCCGGGCGCAGGATTGCGGGATCGATCAGGTCGGGCCGGTTGCTGGCGCCGATGACGATCACGTTGCGCAGCCGTTCCACGCCGTCGATCTCGGAAAGAAACTGTGGCACAATGGTCGATTCGATGTCGGAGGAAATCCCGGAGCCGCGCATCCGGAAGAGCGCGTCCATTTCATCAAAAAAGACGATGACCGGCATCCCTTCCTCCGCCCGTTCCTTCGCCTTCTTGAAGACCTCGCGGATCTGCCGTTCGCTCTCGCCGACGTATTTGTTCAGCAGCTCGGGTCCCTTCACCACGAGGAAAAAGCTCCGCACCTCGCGCCCGCCCCGATCGCTGAGTTTTTTAGCAATGGAATTGGCGACCGCCTTGGCGATGAGCGTTTTGCCGCACCCCGGCGGCCCGTAGAGCAGCACCCCCTTGGGCGGGCTCAGGTGATGCTCTGCGAATAATTCCGGATAAAGGAACGGCAGCTCCACCGCGTCGCGCACCTGCTCGATCTGCGACTGCAGCCCGCCGATGTCGTCGTACGTGGTGTCCGGCACTTCCTCCAGGACCACTTCTTCCACCTCGGATTTGGGCAGCCGCTCCAGCAGGTAGCCGGACCGGGGGTCGAACAGCAACTGGTCGCCGACGCTGATTCGCTCGTTCAGGAGCGGTTCGGCCAGCTCGGCGACCCGTTCCTCGTCCATCCGCAGCGTGACGATGGCCCGGCCCTCGCCCAGCACGTCCTTGACCCGCACCACCTCTCCCTGGATCTCAAACTCGCATGTTTCAACGACGTTCAGCGCCTCGTTCAGGATGAGCTGCTGCCCCTTGCGCAACCGGTCGGCCTGGATGTCGGGGCGCAGATTGACCTTCATTTTGCGGCCTGCGACGAAGACGTTGATCGTGCCGTCTTCATTGGTGGATGAGAAGATGCCGTAGGTGGATGGCGGCGCGGAGAGCTTTTCCACTTCAACCTTTAGCGCTTCGATCTGCTGCTTGGCCTCCTGCAGGGCCGAGACCAGCTTCTCATTCTGCCTGTAGGCCTGCTCCAGCTGCACACGGCTCTGACGCAGATCGCGCACTTCCTGCTCCATTGAGACGATCTGCACGTGCAGCTTCTCAAGCTCCCGTTCGTATTCTTCCGCCCGTTTCATCAATCGGCCTCCCCACAGGTCAGACATCCACAGGTTGCACGCGCGCAGGTCAGACGGGTGATACGCGGCTGGTTAGAATCGCGTCGCATGGGCGTTGCGTGCTGCACTCTCGCCATCTCATTCGTCCTCGCGATCAGTGCGACGTCGTCGTACGAAATTATTGTATCACCTGTAAAATAGTCGGTCAACTTTATCCCGCATTCAACGCACGCCGCATCGACTCGGCCGCGCGCGCGATGTCGTCGGCGCCGAACACCGCGGAGATCACGCTGACGCCGCGCGCGCCCGCGTGGAGCACGTCCGGCACGCGTGCCGCGGTCACGCCGCCGACGGCGAACACGGGGATGCGCAACCGCGCCGTCGTTTCGGCCAACCGGCCGAGACCCTGCGGCGGTCCGTACATGGATTTTGATGGTGTCTCGTACACCGGGCCGAAGAGGACAAAATCAGCGCCCTCCGCCTCGGCCCGCACGGCTTCATCGAGCGAATGCACGGAGACGCCGATGAGGAGGGACTCGCCCAGTAACCGCCTGACGACCCGGGTGGGCAGGCTGTCCGCACGGAGCTGCACGCCATCCGCGCCGGAAGCCCAGCACAGATCAAGGCGATCGTTGATCAGCAGTCTGGCGCCTGCGGCCGCGGAGCGGTCGCGCACGCGCAGCGCCAGTTCGAGCAATTCTCGGGTGGGAAGATCCTTTTCTCGCAACTGGACCGCGCAGCCGCCCCCGGCGGTGCCCGCTCCAGTCAACGCCGCGCTGACGGCATCGGGAAGCGAGACGCCCCCCGTCGCCCGCCGGTCGGTAATCAAGTTCAGCGAAAAATCAATCACGCCCCGTGGCCGAGCGTGGGTCGAACTCATTCAATTAAGTCGCGTAACGGGCTACTGGCGGTCGCAGACAATTTTTTGCCATTCAAGTCAGGGGGAGAATGCTCGTCTCCCCCGTGGCATTGAACTGTGGAGGCTGCCGCCTCCACACCCCGGCCCCATCGCCAACGGCCACGTATCACTCGATCATCTCGGTGAGTGGGCTACTGGCGGTCGCATACAGTTTTTTCTCAATACGTCCGGCGCGGAACGCAAGACGCCCGGCGAGCACCGCGTGGCGCATCGCCGTCGCCATCGCGATGGGGTCCTTCGCTCCGGCAATGGCCGTGTTCATCAACACGCCGTCACTGCCCAGTTCCATCGCCACGGCCGCGTCCGAGGCGGTGCCCACCCCTGCGTCGACGATCACCGGCACCGAGACCGCCTCCATGATGAGGCGAAGGTTATAGGGATTGCGCACGCCGAGACCGGAGCCGATCGGGGCGGCCAGCGGCATCACCGCGGCGCAGCCGGCATCCTCCAGCCGCTTGGCGACAATCGGATCATCATTCGTATAGGGCAGGACGACAAACCCCTCCTTCACCAGAATTTTCGCCGCCTCGATCAGCGCGGCCGTGTCCGGGAAGAGCGTCTTGGGGTCGCCGATCACCTCCAGCTTGACCAAGTCCGACACACCGGCGGCCCGGGCCAGCCGCGCCGTCCGCACGGCGTCCTCGGCCGTATAACAGCCGGCGGTGTTGGGCAGAATCGTGTAGCGCTTGGGGTCGAGGTAGTCGAGCAAATTCTCCTGGTGGCGATCGAGAATGTTGACCCGGCGGACGGCCACCGTGACCATCTCGGCGCCTGAGGCTTCAACCGCGCGCCTGGTCTCCTCAAAATCTCGGTATTTTCCTGTGCCGACGATGAGCCGCGAACGGAGTGTAAGACCGCCGATGACGAGCGCGTCGCCTTCGGCGATTGGGGCGGCGGAGACCGTCGGAAGCGGTTTAGACTTGACGGATTTCATCCGTCCCTCCTCCACCCACAAAGGTGATGATCTCGACGCGATCGCCCGGCTGCAGCCTGCGGGTGGATAATTCCCCCCGTTCCAACACCTGCTGGTTGAGCTCGACGGCCACCTGCTCGGGTCGTGCACCGAGCTCGGTCAACAGGCGCGCCACGCTCCACCCGTCGGGCAGATCGCGCACCACGCCGTTGACCGTGATGGAGGCGGGTAGGGATGACCGGGGCAATGTGTTCGACATGGTAGCGGCACGTGACCACATTCGACTGATAAAAAATTATATCGAGGCTGGAAAAGCCTTGTCAACCGACGAAACAGTCACTGAAATCATCCGGCGCGCGTTCGCTTGACACGTAAAAAGTCATTAGGATACTATCCCATTCCGTCATTGTGACGGTGATTCCACACCGAGGCCCTCTCCTCCGATGAAACGATCCGCCGGACTCAAACAGAGCGATCCCCAGGTGGCGCGAGCCATCGAAGCCGAGCTGAAGCGGGAGCGGCAGCAGCTTATCCTTATCGCCTCGGAAAACTACGCCAGCCGGGCCGTCCTGGAAGCCCAGGGCTCGCTCATGACCAACAAGTACGCCGAGGGCTATCCGGGCCGACGCTACTACGGTGGTTGCGAGTTCGTCGATTCTGTCGAGCAGCTGGCAATCGACCGGGCCAAGGCGCTGTTCGGCGCCGAGCACGTCAACGTACAGCCCCATTCCGGCTCCCAGGCCAACATGGCCGCCTACTTCGCCTTGCTCAAGCCGGGCGATCCGATTCTCGGCATGAGTCTGGCGCACGGGGGCCATCTGACCCACGGAAGCCCGGTCAATTTTTCCGGCAGCCTGTATCAGGTCCATGCCTACGGGGTGGAGCGCGAAACGGGACGGATCAATTACGACGAAGTCGACCGCCTGGCCGCGGCCCACCGCCCCAAGCTGCTGGTCGTCGGCGCCAGCGCCTATTCGCGCCTGCTCGACTTCAAGCGATTCCGCGAAATCGCCGACAAGGCCGGCGCGTTGTTGATGGTCGATATGGCGCACATCGCCGGCTTGGTGGCGGCCGGCGTGCATCCGAGCCCGGTGCCCTACGCGGACGTCGTCACCACGACCACGCACAAAACGTTGCGGGGCCCCCGCGGCGGCATGGTGCTCTGTCGGCAGACTTATGCGCGCGCGATCGACAAAAGCCTCTTCCCCGGCATCCAGGGCGGGCCGTTGATGCACATCGTCGCGGCCAAGGCCGTCGCGCTCAGAGAAGCGGCCAGCAAATCATTTCAGACCTATCAGCGCCGGATCGTTGAGAATGCCCAGGCGCTGGCCGCCGCGCTCATCGCCCGCGGCTACCACATCATTTCAGGCGGCACGGACACCCACCTGATGCTCGTGGACCTGCATTCCAAGGGGGTCACCGGCAAGGAGGCTGAAAGCTGGCTCGATCAGGCCGGCATCGTCGTGAACAAGAATGCGGTCCCCTTCGACGATCAGCCCCCGGCGGTCACCAGTGGCATGCGGCTCGGCACGCCCATCGTCACCACCCGCGGCATGAAGCCGGCCCAAATGACCCTGATCGCCGAACTGATCGACACGATCATCGCCGGCCGGGGGGCCGAACAATCGGTCGCCGCCGTCCGCCGACGGGTCGCGGCGCTCTGCGCGAAGTTCCCGTTCTATTGATGCGAATGGTGGTGATGGGTCAACCATGTCCGGGCGAGGGGGGGTGCCCGTTGGGGAGAAGCGTCTGCCCCTGCCCGCCTTCGGCGGATGAACGAGTGTAGGCGATCGGATACACCCCATGCGCTGTCCCTTCTGCGAGAAACTGGACAACAAGGTCATCGATTCGCGGTTGAGCAACGACGGCGAATCGATCCGACGCCGGCGCGAGTGCCTGGAGTGCAAGCGCCGCTTCACGACCTACGAGCGGAGCGAACAGTCCCTGCCCCTGGTCATCAAGAAGGACGGCCGGCGGGAAACGTTCAACCGCAACAAGATTCTGGCCGGTCTGCAAAAGGCCTGCGAAAAGCGGCCGGTCAGCATCGAGACGCTGCAGGAGATCGTCGAGCGGATCACCAGGAAGATCCAGGAGCTGGGCGAGTCGGAGATTCCCAGCCAGCGGATCGGCCAGGAGGTGATGGAGGAGCTCTACCGGCTCGACCAGGTCGCCTATGTGCGGTTCGCCTCGGTCTACCGGGATTTCAAGGACCTGCACGCGTTCATGGCGGAGCTCAAATCGCTCATCCGCGACGACCACAAGGAACCCGTTGTCGCTGACCCGCCCGCCCCATCCCGGTGAAGCCGGCCGGGCCCGCGTCAACACCACGCCGCCTCTTCCCCCTGCGATGACGACCCACGACGGCGACCGGCTGGTCATCGACCTGGAAACACAGCATACGTTCGAGGAAGTGGGCGGTCGGGACCGTCTCGAGGCGTTGAAAGTGTCGGTGCTCGGTCTCTATTCCTATGCCGCCGATCGGTTTCAAATCTATCGGGAGTCGGACCTGAAGGACCTGGAGCTAGTCCTGGGCCGCGCGTCATTGATCATCGGCTTCAACCTCAGGCGGTTCGACTACCCCGTGCTCTCGCCCTACCTGCCGCTCCCATTTGAACGGTTGCCGACGCTCGACCTGCTGGAGGAGGTCACGAACGCCCTCGGCCACCGCGTGAGCCTGGACAGTTTGGCCGACGCCACGCTCGGCGCCAAAAAGTCCGGTCACGGTCTGGACGCCATCAAATATTACCGGGCGGGAGAATTCGAGCGGTTGAGCGACTACTGCCTGACCGATGTGCGGTTGACGCGGGATTTGTACGAATTCGGCGCGCAACACGGCGAGCTCTATTACAGCAAAGCCGGACAGCGCCAGCGCGTCCCCGTCTCTTGGGGAACGCTGCTGTAAGATACGGGCGGGGTTGAAACCCGCCCCTACCCCTCGCCCCGCCTGATCGCATCGGCCACGCGCACCACCCGCGCCATTTCGGCGACGTCGTGGACGCGCACCAGGTGCGCGCCGTGCAGCACCGCCGCTGTCACCGCCGCCGCCGTTCCTTCCACCCGCCGGCCTGCCGCCTGGCCGGTCAGCGCACCCACGAATGACTTCCGCGAGGGACCGACCAGTATCGGTAGGTTCAGGCGCGCGAGCCGCTCCAGCCGCCGCAGAATTTCCAAGTTGTGGGCGAGCGTTTTGCCAAAACCAAGACCGGGATCGATGAGCAGGCGCCGACGGTCGATGCCGGCGGCCACGGCCGCGGCGATCCGCCCGCGAAAGAAGCGCAGGAGCTCGTCCATCAGCGCGCGATAGCGGGGGCGGCGCTGCATCGTCGCGGGCGTGCCACGCATGTGCATCAGGACGACGGGCACGCCCGCTGCGGCCGCCACTCCTGCCATCGCCGGATCACCCCGGAGCGCGGTCACGTCGTTGATCATCGCCGCGCCGGCCTCCAACGCCCGTCGGGCGACCTCCGCCTTCGACGTGTCAATCGAAATGGGCAGCCGGCAGCGCGCCGCCACCTTCTCGATGACCGGGATCACGCGCCTCAGCTCCTCGTCAAGCGGCACGGGACGCGCCCCTGGCCGCGTCGATTCCCCGCCGACGTCGATCAGGTCGGCCCCCGCCTCCGCCATCGCTTCCGCGTGCGCCAGCGCGCGAGCCGGGCGCAGATAACGGCCGCCATCGGAGAAGGAATCGGGCGTGACATTCAGCACGCCCATGAGATGGGTGCGCGCGGTAAGATCGAGCCGCCATGAGCCCCACTGCAGCCGATACATGAGTAAGGGGGTAAGGATGAGTGATGAAAAAGCGGTGTAAGGATTAAGGGGAAAACCTTACTGACCCTATAATCCGCCTTGCCTCTTAGTCCTGAATCCTATCTTATGACGGGGACGGGGCGGCCGCCGACTGCTGGATGATCTGCTCGATCTCGGGCCCTTCGAGCGATTCGCGCTCCAGCAGCGCTTCGGCGATGGCTTTGAGGGCTTTCATATTGGTCTGGATGATCGTCTTGGCCCGCTCGTAATTTTCCATCACCAGCCGCTTGACCTCGTTGTCGATTTCGATCGCCGTGTGCTCGCTGTAGTCGCGGTGCTGCGAAATCTCCCGCCCCAGGAAGATCTCCTGCTCCTTCTTGCCGAAGGTCAGCGGGCCGAGCTTTTCGCTCATCCCCCATTCGCAGACCATCTTGCGAGCCAGGTCGGTGGCTTTTTCAATGTCGTTGCCCGCACCCGTCGTCATGAAGTTGAGCACCAGCTCCTCAGCGACCCGCCCTCCCATCAGGATGGCGATGTTGTTGTAGAGGAAGTCCTTCGGGTAGGTGTAACGGTCGTCGACCGGCAGTTGCATCGTCAGTCCCAACGCGCGGCCGCGCGGGATGATCGTCACCTTGTGAACCGGATCGGTCCCCGGCAGCATCTTGGCCACGAGCGCGTGGCCGGCCTCGTGAAACGCCGTGGTGCGCCGCTCGTGTTCGCTGATGATCACGCTCCGGCGCTCCGCCCCCATCAGGACCTTGTCCTTCGCCGATTCGAAGTCCTTCATCTCGACCGACTTTTTGCCGTGGCGGGCGGCCAGCAGCGCCGCTTCATTGACAAGATTTTCCAGATCCGCCCCTGCAAATCCCGGCGTGCCCCGCGCGATCACGTCCAGCGAGACGTCGCCCGCGATGGGCACCTTTTTCGTATGCACCTTGAGAATTTCCACCCGCCCCTTCAGATCGGGCCGGTTGACCACCACCTGCCGGTCGAACCGGCCCGGCCGCAGCAGCGCCGGGTCGATGACGTCGGGACGGTTGGTCGCCGCAATCAGAATGACCCCCTCGGTCGTGTCGAAGCCATCCATCTCGACCAGCAACTGGTTGAGCGTCTGTTCCCGTTCGTCATGGCCGCCGCCCAGCCCCGCGCCGCGCAGGCGGCCGACGGCATCGATCTCATCGATGAAGATGATGCAGGGAGCGTGCTTCTTCCCCTGTTCGAACAGATCGCGCACGCGGCTGGCGCCGACGCCCACGAACATTTCCACGAAATCGGAGCCGCTGATGCTGAAGAAGGGGACGCCCGCCTCGCCGGCGATCGCCTTGGCCAGAAGCGTCTTGCCCGTGCCCGGGGGGCCGACGATCAACACCCCCTTGGGGATGCGGCCTCCCAACTTCTGGAATTTCGGGGGGTCTTTCAGAAAATCGATGATCTCGGAGACCTCCTGCTTGGCCTCCTCCACGCCCGCGACATCGGCGAAGGTGATCTTTTTCCGGTCCTCCGAGAGCAGCCGGGCCCGGCTCTTGCCGAACGAGAGCGCGCGATTGCCGCCCACCTGCATCTGGCGCATGAAGAAGATCCACAACCCCAAAAAGAGCAGGAACGGCGCCCAGCTGACGAGAAGCGTGATGTACCACGGACTCTCATCCGGCGGTTTCACCACAATCGACGTATTGTGATCCCGCATGATTTGCACCAGATTCGGATAATCGGCCGCGTAGGTGGAGAAGTGCTGGCCGTCCCGCATGACGCCCTGGATCCGGTGCTCCTTGATCGTGACTTCCTTGACGTCGCCGTGCTCAAGACGGTTCATGAAATCGCTGAACACGAGCTCGTTTTCGGTCTGGTGCGTCGGCAGGTTGAAGAGGTTGAACAACACCACCATGAAGATCAGGCCGACCACCCAGAGGGCCAGGTTTTTCATCTTGGGATTCATCGCATCACAGCCTCAATTTCAGAAGAAAAATCTCCCCCGCGCCGCTCTCTGGCGGCGCGTAGTGATACTATATCACACCCCCCCGTCGGTGCGCCACAGAGCGGGGGCCTCCGACGCGCGAGCGATTCACTCGGCCTGCAATTGATCCAGCACCGCCAGATACGGCAGATTCCGGTAGCTGTTCTGATAGTCGAGGCCGAAGCCGACGACGTACTTGCTCGGGATGGTAAATCCCACGTAATCGAGCGTCACGTCCACCTTCCGGCGTGAGGGCTTGTCCAGCATGGCGCAGATTTTCAGCGAGGCGGGTTTGCGCCCCATCAGCCGTTTCATCAGCGAGGTGACCGTCAGTCCCGAATCGACGATATCCTCCACCAGCAGCACGTGTCGTCCGACAATGTCGACCGTCAGGTCGGAGATCATCTTGATCCGCTTCTTGCCCTCCGCGCTCGACCCGCCGCTGGTCACCACCAGAAAGTCGACCGTCAAGGGGATCGAAATGGCCCGGGCCAGATCGGCGTAAAAGGCAAAAGCCCCCTTGAGTAGACCGACTAGGACCAGATCCTTTCCCACGTAATCGTTGGAGATCTGGTGGCCCAGTTTTCGAATCCGCCGCTGCAGATCGACAGGATTGATTAATGGCTTCCCAAAAATCCGTTGTTCCATTCGTTATTTCCCCCCCACCCGCGCCGTCCGGACGGACGGCCGGTTCACCCGCTTCACATCAATCATCGTCTCCGTCATCTTCACCGTCACGCCGCCGCGGAGCGTCACCGTGCGCGGCGCCGGCCGATCCAGGCCTCGCAGCACTTCGTCACAGGCCTTCGTGGTGCCGGCCGGGCCACCGGCCAGCACCCGCAGCGCGCGGCGCAGCCACCAGCGTTGCACGGCGGCCGGGAGGCGGCCGATGACGCCACGGTCGAAAATTAACCGTCCCGGTTCGGCGGCCAGCAGCCCCTCCCGCCAGTTCCCCGCCAGCAACTCCTCCACCAGTTGTCGCTCCTCCGCCATAAGGCGGGCGGTGGCCGCCAGGCGGCTGACGATCGCCGGGTTATAGTCACGGGCCAGGAGCGGCAACAACTCGGCCCGGACCCGGTTCCTCGTGTAATGGCGGTCCTCGTTCGACCGGTCCTGCCGGAAGGGAAGCTCGTGCCTGGTCAGATAATCGATCACCGCCTCGCGCGTCACCCGCAGCAGCGGCCGCACGATTCGCCCCTCCCGGACCAGCGGCATGCCGGCCAGCCCGTCCGGCCCGCTGCCCCTCAGCAGCCTCAGGAGCAGCGTTTCCGCCTGGTCATTGGCCGTATGGGCCACGGCGATCCATGCCGCGCCAACCCGTTCGGCCGTCTCTTTCAGAAACCGATAGCGGCACTCCCGCGCGGCCGCCTGCAGCGACAGGTTCAACCGGACCGCCTCGCGTTTGGCGTTGATCCGTCCGATCGTCGCCGGCCAGCCGTAATCCCGCGCCTGCGCCTGGACGAACTCGGCGTCTTCGTCGGCCGCGGCCCCGCGCAGGCCATGGTGCAGATGGGCCAGGTGCAGCTGGCCGGCAAACCGGCCCGATCGTTTGCCGGATTGCTTGATCATCGCCCGTCCCCCCGCCCGTTGATCGTCTGGCCGCCAGCCGACCAGGCGCGACAGGGCGTCGACCAGGCAGATAGAATCAGGGCCACCCGAAACGGCGACCAGGACCGTCTGGATCGGCGTCGCCCCGGCGGGGCAGAGGCCCAATTCGCTCAGCGTGGACCCGACCGCTGCCAACACCGGCTCATTCCGACTCATGAAAAAAAATCCTCCCGTCGCATCAGAGTCCCGCCCGCCGCCCGCCCCGTCTGGCCCTCCCCCTCGCGGCCAGCTCGGAGTGGACGGCTTCGACATCCTTCGCAATCTGCGCCTTCAGCTCGGCGGCCGAGCCGAACGCCCTCTCCTCTCGAATCCGGGCGACGAAGGCCACCTCCAGCGCCTGGCCGTAGAGCGCGCCCGATCCTGGATAGTCCAGCAGATGCACCTCCATCACCCGCTCCGTCTCATGAAACGTCGGACGGATTCCCACGTTGATCGCCCCCTCGTACACGGTGTCGGCGGCCGATCGGTCGCTTCCCACCCTCCGCCGGCTCCCCCGATCGGCCGACAACGTGACCCAGCCTGCATAGACGCCGTCAGCCGGCAGCAACTGGTCGGCGGGTCTGAGATTGGCGGTTGGAAAGCCCAACTGCTCCCCCCGCCCGCGCCCGGTGATGACTTCCCCCAGCATCACATAGGGCCGGCCCAGCAACCGGGCCGCTCCGGCCACGTCGCCCTGCTCGATCATCCGGCGGATCGAAGACGAGCTCACCACCCGGCCGTCCAGCACAACCGGCGGAAGGACGGAAACCGCAAACCCCATCGCCTCTCCCAGGCTCTTCAGATGCGCGGGTCGCCCCTCTCGATTTTTGCCGAAGCTGAAATTTTCCCCGACGCAGACCTCCGCCACACGCAGCCGGTCGACCAGCACCTTCTGGACGAAATCGGCCGGACTCTGCTCGGCGAACTCCCGCGTGAACTTCGCGCAGACCACCTGCTCCACGCCCGATTGCTCGAGCAGCCGGACCTTCAGCGGAAAGGGCGTGAGCAGCGCCAACGGCGTCCCGGGCCGGAGCACGCGAACCGGATGAGGCTCGAAGGTCAGCGCCAGGCTCAACCCGCCCCGCACGCCCGCCCGCTCCACTGCGCGGTTGATGATCGCCTGATGACCCAAATGCACCCCATCGAAATTCCCCATGGCGATCACGACGGGACGCGTCTCCCCCCCAAGATCCGGCAAGCCCTGGACTAGCTCCATGCCGTCTCACCCGCCGCGGAGGGGACGACAACGCGCGTTCATGAAGGGAAGGGGGCTCGAGCGCCGCGCGGAGTCATTATCCGGAGCGCCGCAGGAGCGTGGCGGCCGCTCTGGCAAAATACGTAATGATCAAATCGGCGCCCGCCCGTTTGATCCCGGTCAGACTCTCGAGCATGGCCCGTTCCTCATCCAGCCAGCCGAGCCGGCCGGCCGCTTTGAGCATCGCATACTCGCCGCTGACCTGATACGCCGCCAGCGGCCGGTTGAACCGCTCCTTCACCCGCCAAATGATGTCGAGATAGGGCATCGCCGGCTTAACCATGACGGCGTCCGCGCCTTCTTCAATGTCGAGTTCCACCTCGCGAAGCGCCTCATCGGCGTTGGCCGGATCCATCTGATAGCCCCGCCGGTCGCCGAACTGCGGCGCCGATTGGGCGGCGTCGCGAAACGGGCCGTAAAAGCTGGACGCATATTTGGCCGCGTAGGAAAGTATCGGCGTCTGCTCGTAGCCGGCGCCATCGAGCGCGCGGCGGATCGCCCCCACCCGCCCGTCCATCATATCGGAGGGCGCGACCATGTCGGCGCCCGCCTGCGCATGCGATAACGCGGATTGGGCCAACAATTCCAGGCTGGGATCGTTCAGCACTTCGCCCCGCTCGACCAGTCCGCAATGGCCGTGACTCGTAAACTCGCAGAGGCAGACGTCGGTGATTACCACCAGCTCGGGCCTTTGATCCTTGATCGCACGCACCGCCTGCTGGACGATGCCGTCGGCCGCATAGGCCTCCGAGCCCCGTGCATCTTTCCGGGCCGGAATGCCGAACAGGAGCACGGCCGGCACGCCGACGTTGGCCAGCTCCTGGACTTCCTTGATCAGCAAATCGACCGAGAGCTGGGCCACGCCCGGCATCGAGGCGATGTCGTTCCTGACGCTCTTGCCGTGTACAACGAAGAGCGGCGCGATCAACTCGTCGGCCGACAGGCGGGTTTCGCGCACCATTCGGCGCAGCGCGTCGCTCCGTCGCATGCGGCGTGGACGATAGATGGGAAATTGAGCCATGAGCGCTCCAGTTCGAACGCGTCTGCGAACTGTATTGCCATTCTACTGAATTTCCGGAGGGTTGGCAAGAATTACCGCGCGCGCAGCCTCTTCCCCATCGATGACGCATTTTACAGGTTGCCGTCGTCTTACCCATTCCGACGAAAAACCGTCTCCGTGTCGTCGGGAAAACAGCGCGGGCTCGTCGGATCATCGGGCGGGAAATCATTCCGTCTTTCAATTGAGTAGATCGCCCGACGGAATTCCGGCACCGATTTTGCTTTTTATCGTCGACAAATGCGTTGACATCTCACCTGAGGGGACAAGCATGCATACGCGCGATCGATTGCAACAATGGGTCTTTCGTCTCGGACTGGCTGCGCTCTTCGTGCTGGCTACCGGCCTGACGGCGCGGGCCGTCGATATCGGTCTGCCCTTACCGCAGACCGTTGACGCCGTGCAAGGGCCCGCCGCCGAACACGCCGACCAGAACGAATTCACCTCGCTCGTCACCGGCGGCCAGACCATGGCAGCCTTCCAGGCCGCCTTCGATGATGGCGATGAATTGTTCGAGACCCCCTTCAACGCCGTGGACGGAGGCGGCGCCAACGTCGGGCAGGGACAACGCTACACCCGCACCCCCCGCGCCGATTTGAACGGCATTGGCGAATGGGCCAACCATTTCCCTCCCCGTTCAACCGGCCCGAACGCCCAGTCCTGCGTGGAGTGCCACATCGTGCCCGACCAGGACGGCGCCGGCGGCCCCAGCGCCAATGTCACCCGCGATCCCGGCCACACGGCCAACCTTGGCATGTTCATCAACCGCAACACGCCGGCGCTCTTCGGCCTCGGCGCGATCCAGCGTCTGGCCGAGGAGATGAACAAGGAACTGCAGGATCTCCGGGACGCCGCGGTGAGCCAGGCGCAGTCGAGCGGGAAAAATGTGACCCAGGCAATGACTGCCAAGGGGATCGGCTTCGGCTCCATCATCGCCCATCCCGACGGCTCGGTCGACACCACTCGACTCCAGGGCGTCGATCCCGACCTGGTCGTCCGACCATTTCAGTGGAAGGGCTCGTTCGCCACCATCCGCGATTTTGTCCGTGACGCCGCCAACAATGAGCTGGGCATGCAGGCGGTGGAGCTGGTCGGCGACGGACTGGATGGCGATTTCGACGGCGTGCCGGACGAATTGACCGTCGGCGACATCACAGCGATGACCGTCTACAACGCCGCCCAGCCCCGGCCGGTCACCAAGCTGGAATTATCCAGGCTGAACTTGATCCCGCCGCTCAGCTCGGCCGAGGCGTCCGCCATCCAGGCCGGAGAAGCGGTCTTCGACAAGACGGGCTGCGGTACCTGCCACGTCAAGCAACTGGTGATCAACGACCCCACCTTCAGCGAGCCGAGCCGGAATCCCAACTACCGTGACGCCCGCTTTCCCGGGGGGCAGGATCCGGTCTCCCGCGGCGTGAACGTGAAACTGCCGATCCTGTTCGATCTGACCAACGATCAACCCGACAACCGGATCAACGTCTCCGGCAAGGTGATCCACCTGGGGTCGTTGGAAAAGGACCGGTCCGGCCATGGGGTCGTGCGCCTCTTCGGCGATCTGAAGCGGCATGACATGGGGCCGGGACTGGCCGAATCGATCGATGAGATCGGCACGGGCGCCTCGGTGTTTCTCACGCGCAATCTGTGGGGCGTCGGCTCCACGGCGCCCTACATGCACGACGGCCGGGCGACGACCCTGACCGAAGCAATCATCGACCACGGCGGTGAAGGGGAGACGGCCAAGCAGGCCTTCCTCGGACTCTCAACAGCCAACCAGCAGGACCTCATCGCCTTTCTGAACAACCAGGTGCTCTTCAAACAACCTGCGGCTGCGACAACGGTCACGAATACCAGCTCGACCTCCTTCCACAAACGCCGCTGATCATCTCAATCGCACACCGTACGCCAGAGGGGCCGCGCCAGCGGCCCCTTTGTTTATTTCTGTTCTGCCAGGGAACGGCCGTTAGGCCTTTAAGAGCTTAAAGGCGTGCGACCATTCATTTCGCAGCAACCCCGGAATGCACCAAAGCATCGCCAGCGGCTCGATCGCTCGGGCCGCTTCCGCATCGCCCAAGTCTTCCACCTCAAAACCGAATTGCGTGAGAATCTTTCCGGCTTCTTTTCTTGCGGCCGGATCGTTGCCGCAGATGAACATCGTGGGTTTCAGTCCACCGAAGTCAGGATTCACCATGAAGGCGCTGCCGATGCAGCTGAAGGCTTTCACAAAGCGCGCCTTCGGATAGGCCGCCTGCAACTGCTCCATCAGCGACTGATCAAGCGAGGTGAAGTATTTGAGCACGCCATTTTCCGGTGGCGCATCGGCGATCGGATTGGTGGCATCCAGAATTACCTTGCCATCGAGAGATTTGGCTCCGGTCAGCTTCAACGTCTCCTTGGCTCCCGTGCCCTTCGCGGCCAATACGATCAGCTCGCCGAATGCAGCCGTCTCCGCAAAGCTGCCGACCCTGCCTTTATCACCGGCCTTCTTCTTCCAGTCGGCCAGTTTGGCGGGGCTCCGCGTGCCAACCATCACGTCGTAGCCGTGCTTGATAAAGCCATTGGCCAGTGCCTGCCCGACGACGCCGGAACCGAGAATACCGATGTTCATGGAGGAACTCCTTGGCTTTTAACTATACCGCCCCGCGCCGTGCGACAGCAAAATTGTTCTCTGACCCCAATTCGTTCAATTCCGTGCTTGAGGAAACCGTTTGCCAGTGACTGTCCGGCTACACCTGAACCGAGAATACCGATTTTCATCGAGAGACTCCTTGGCTGAAACTATACCACTCCACGCCCGAAGGAGCGGCAACGAGATTGTCTGTAGAGTCAATGATCCTCTTCTTCACAATCTCGCATCGATAGACAGCCCACAGTGAAGACACTGCTTGGTATATGGCTTGAGCACTGGAAACAGTTTCCATGACATTGCATACGGATCTCTGCAGCTTGGACATGGCCATCTCCCAACCCGCAACACAGCCGCAAAATAATAGATGATAGCCGCAATCCAGCATGGAAAAAAGATCACAAAAAATAATAGAGCAGATCTACTGTTTGATGGAAACAGAAAAAGCTGAAGACCAAATACAATTACAAAAACCAAAAACACAATTAAGGGCTGTCGAAGGTGCTTTTTACGAATATGAAGTTCTCTCCATGTGTATTCTGCATCAGATTCAACCATTCGAGATCCGGTTTTTGAAACGAAATTGTTCTCTGAGCCGGTCTTTAATTATCAGGCTCTTCACCCGGTATAAGTCAAGCGGCTACGAGCAGAACAACGCCGATGGCAAGCAGAATGAGGCCAAACTTAACCAGTATGCCCATGTCGGCCAGATTGCCGAAGATGCTCGAAGCTCGCACGGGGTCGTTACTACCACGGGCAAACGGAAAACATAGAAACCCGATAAGAAGACTGGCAATCCCACCAAATCTCAACAGCAGTTTGACTCGGCTCATTAAACTCTCCCAGCTCCCTCCGCAATCTCCTTCGCCAATGCCTCGACCGTAAAATCCTTCGGCTGGATATCGACGTGCAGCCCAAATTCGCGGGCGGTGTCGGCGGTGATCGGGCCGATGCAGGCGATCTTGACGCCTTCAAGCCACTTTTTCACCGGCTGTGCCTTGAAGAGCGCCATGAAATTCTTGACCGTCGACGAACTGGTAAATGTGATCACCGCCAGCTCCTTCCTTTCCAGCATCGATTTTAATTCTTCTCGCCGCCCCTTCGGCGCCACCGTCCGGTAGGCCTCAACCACATCCACTTTCGCGCCGCGCTTTTTGAGCTCAGTCGGCAATATTTCCCGCGCCTCCTTCGCCCGCGGCAGGAGGACCCGCTTGCCCTCCATCTTCACGCCGGCCAGCCCCTCCAGCACCGCCTCGGCCTGGAAATATTTCGGGACGAGATCGGGCACGATGCCGTGCTTTCTGACCGCTTCGGCCGTCTTGGGGCCGATCGCGACGACTTTGGTCTTTTTCAATTTCCGCAGGTCGCCGCCCTTGTCGAATAGCCGATTCATGAAAAAATCAACGCCGTTCACACTGGTAAAGAGCAGCCAGTCGTAGTCACCCAGCTTCGCGATCGCCCGGTCGAGTGGCTTCCAGCTCGCAGGAGGGACGATTTCGATCGTCGGGAATTCGACCGGCTCGGCGCCGTAGCCGGCGAGTAGTTCCATAAACTCTGCCGCCTGCTCCTTCGCTCGCGTCACCAACACTTTCTTGCCAAACAGGGGCTTGGTCTCCTGCCAGTTGAGCTGCTCGCGCAAGCCGATCACCTCCCCGATCAAGACAATCGCCGGAGGCCGGAGGCCAGCCTTCTCCACACGGTCAGCGATCTCTGATAATGGCGCGACGATCGTCCGCTGCCGCGGCGTACTCCCCGACTGGATCACCGCCACCGGCGATGACGGGGCGCGGCCGTGCTTGAGCAACCGCTCGACGATCTGGGGCAGCCGCAGCAGCCCCATGAGGAAGACGACCGTCTGGCGCTCCCGCGCCAGTTCGGCCCAGTGCAGTCGTTCCTCGTCCCCGTCCTCCTCATGGCCGGTCACAAAGATCACCGACGACGCCCACTCCCGGTGGGTGAGCGGAATGCCGGCGTAGGCGGGGACGGCAACGGCCGACGTCACCCCTGGCACGATTTCGAACGAAATACCATGCTCGGCCAGAAAGAGCGCCTCCTCCCCGCCCCGGCCGAAGATAAACGGATCGCCTCCTTTGAGCCGGACGACGGTCAAGCCCTTTCCGGCCTTCTTGAGCAGCAGCCGGTTGATCTGTTCCTGTCGTGTCTTGGGTTGGCCGCCCCGCTTGCCGGCGTAGATCACCTTGGCGCCCGGTTTCACATGGCTGAGCAGCTCCGACGGCGCCAGCGAATCGTAAATCACAACGTCCGCCTCGCGGAGCAGTGTGAGTCCCCGGACCGTAATCAGTCCGGGATCGCCGGGCCCGGCGCCAATAAGAAAAACTTTGCCGGTTGCGTTCATCGTGTTCTCCCGCCGAAGAGGGAACGATCGCTGAAAATGGGGACAGATTTATTTTTGATGGACCAGTAGTCCTTGCTCACATATTTGACCATAAAATAAATCTGTCCCCATTTTTCCTACGCCGATGATGAATAGATCTCCTTGAGTATTTTCCCCGCGCCGCGGTCGAGCAGCCGTCCGGCCAGCTCCTTGCCCAGCTCCGCCGCCTGGGCGATCGGCCCGCTCGCTTCATCCGCTACCAATTGCGTGCCGTCGAGATTGGCCACCAATCCGCGCAGCCGTAGCTCAAGACCAATCAACTCAGCGTGGCCGGCGATCGGCACCTGGCAGCCCCCTTCGAGGCGCGTTAAGAAGGACCGTTCGGCCGCCACACAGACGGCGGTATCGGTGTCATGGAGCGGTGCGATCAGGCGATGGATGCGGTCGTCATCGATGCGGCATTCCAGCCCCAGCGCTCCCTGGCCGATCGCGGGCAGGCTGATGTCGGTCGACAGATATTCGGTCACCTGCCCCTCCCATCCCATCCGGCGCAGCCCCGCGGCGGCCACGATCACGGCATCGAGCTTTTCGCTCTTGAGCTTGCGCAACCGCGTATCGAGATTGCCTCGAAGCGGGATGATGACAACATCAGGCCGTTTGTGGCGCAGTTGCGTCCCGCGCCGGAGGCTGCTGGTGCCGATTTTCGCCCCCTGCGGCAGCTTTGCGAACGGCAGGCCGGACGCCGAAATCAGCGCGTCGCGCGGATCCTCCCGCTTGGTCGTCGACGCGATGTGCAGCCCCGCTGGAATCTCGACCGGCACGTCCTTCATGCTGTGGACCGCGAGATCGGCCCGGCCGTCGAGCAGCGCCTCCTCGATCTCCTTGACGAAGAGCCCCTTGCCGCCGACCTTGGCCAGCGGCACATCGGTGATCTTGTCGCCTGAGGTTTTAATCGTGAGGAGCTCGACCCGGCAGCCGGCGTGGAGCCGTTCCAGCTCCGATTTGACCCAGTTCGCCTGCCAGAGGGCCAGCGGACTGCCGCGTGTGGCCAGCCGGACGGGCGGGGCCTCGCTCATGACGCCAGGCTCATGACGGCTCGCTCTTCGGCTTGGCCGGATTCATCTGATCAGGCGCCGGCTGTCCGGCCGCTTCGTCGGCCGGCTCCCCCGGCTCGGGCTCCGGCGGCGGCAGATCAAACAACCGCCGGGCCGCCTCCACGTAGAGCACGCCGTTGACCGAGTTTGCCTCCTCCTTGAGCGCGACGAGCGGGCCGTGCAGCAGCTTGTTGACGAGCGATTCGGCAAACCGGTCGATCGCCTCCTGCTGCGCGGGGGTCAGATCCTTCAGGCGCCCCATGAGCTTCTCCCGTTCAGCTTGGCGGATCGCCGCGGCCTTGTCCCGGAGTGCGACGATCGTCGGCACGACGTCGAGCGATTTGAGCCAGCGGGCCGTCGCCTCCAGCTCACCTGTGATGATCTCCTCAGCCCGCTCCGCCTCGCGCGCCCGTTCGCGGCGGTTGGCTTCCACCACCGATTCAAGATCGTCGATGTCGTACAGATAGACGTTGTCGATCTCATTGACACGCGGATCGATGTTGCGCGGAACTGAGAGATCGATCAGGAAGATCGGCCGGTTCATCCTCGCCTCGATCACGCGGGCCATGTCCTCATACTGGATCAGCAGGTGTTGCGCGCCCGTCGAGCAGATGACGATGTCGCTCTGGATCATCTGCGCCTGGGCCTCTTCCAGGCCGAACGACTCGCCGTTAAATTCGCGCGCCAGCGAGGCGGCCCTCGCCTGATGGCGCGAGCAGATCGCCACCCGCCGCACCCCCTGGGCGACGAGGTGGCGAGCGGCCAGCTCGGCCATTTCACCCGCGCCGATGAGCAGAACGGAGGTCTCCTCTAGCTTTCTGAAAATCTTCTTGGCGAGCTGCACGGCGGCGTAGCTGACCGAGACGGCGCTTTCGGCGATTTTCGTCTCGGTCCGGACCCGCTTGGCGACGAAGAGCGTCTTCGACATCACCTTGTTCAGCACCAGGCCGGTCGCCCGGCAGGCCATCGCTTCCTCGAAGGCGTCCTTGATCTGGCCCAGAATCTGCGGCTCGCCCACGACCATCGAGTCGAGGCTCGACGCGACGCGGAACAGGTGGCGGATCGCCTCGGCGGCGACGTACCCGTACAGATGCGGCGCGAGCGCTTCGTGGGAGAGCGACTCGTGGATGGAGGCGAGAAATTGTTTGACGCTATCGAAGCCCTGGTCCGTCTCCTGCACGATGGCGCAGATCTCGACCCGGTTGCAGGTCGACAGGATCAGCCCCTCCTGCACGCCGGGCAGCGCGCGCAGCCGAGCCAGCGCCTCGGCGAGCTTCTTGTCGGCGATCGCGAGCCGCTCGCGCACCTCGACCGGCGCAGTCTTGTGACTCAACCCGACAATAATAATATTCATCACCGACTCTTATAAAAACGCATAGAGAAAGGTCACTCCCACGACGACGAATCCGATGATCGCCAGTGATGCCGCCCGCTTGGCCCGCCAGCCGAAGTTCATCCGGCCGTGCAGAATCACCAGATAAAAGAGCCAGGTCACGACCGTGAGGATCTGCTTGGGCGACCAGCTCCAGATGCCGCCGTGGCCCTGGCCCGCCCCCCAGATTGCCCCCGCCAGCATGCCGATCGTCAGCAGCGGGAAACCGAGCAGAATGGTCCCCTGGTTCATCTCATCCAGCAGATCGAGCGAGGGCAGCTGCACGTAGAGCATGTTGAACCGCTTCTCCTTCAGCAGCCGGTGCTGAAGCAGATACATCAGGCCGATGATGAACGCCACCGCGAAGGCGACGAAGCCCAGCAGCGAAAAGACTATGTGGACGCCCAGCCAGACGCTGCTCAAGAGGACCGGCTGCGCCTCCCCGTGGCCGGACCGCAGCACGCCGGCCGGCAGGGCGAGCAGAAAGGAGAGGGGCAGGATAAACGAGCCGAGAACATGCAACCGGTAGCGCAGTTCCACGACCAAAAAGACGAGCACCAACGCCCAGGAGACGAAGGCCAGCGCCTGGTGGAGCGATACCACGGGCAGCGAACCGGACGACGCCGCCTCGCCGATCAATGCGGCGGTATGGCCGACAAATCCGCACGCCGCGACCGCCACGGACAGGACCGACAGCGCGCGACGCCGGCTGATCAGATCGCTCAACACCAGCAACGTCGCCAGAAAATAGAGGATGAGGACCGCTGTCATCACCGTGGCCAGCATCGTCTGGTCCGATCCGAATCCGTTATCTGGAGATTGCCAGCATGAGGGAGGGCCGGCACCCGGGGCCGGATGCGGTTCATTATAGGGAGGGTTGCCAAAAAGTGTCAAGCAACACGGTCCGTTGCACGGCTGCCGGCCGCCCGGCCTGATGCCGCCGGAATGCCCGCTTTGAGCACAGAATTGGGCTTGCAAATCGTCGGGTTCTGCGGGTCATAAAGGGCACACGATCGTACTATAAAAGTGCTTTATTAACATAATGTTATATGTCGTCTTGATAAGCTGAAAATGGCCTGTTTATGACCCGTCAAATCATCCCTTCTTGCGTTGACAGCATGATCAACGGCGTGGTACAACACAGTCAACGGCTTTCCTTGGCCAGGACCCCATCCGATGCTCACGCAGATGAAAGTCCGTGGGTTGATGTTTGATCCCTATAACAACGCCTATATCGTCATTTTACGGGACGAACAGAACGAACAGCTGTTGCCGATCTGGGTGGGCAAGCCGGAGGCCAATGCCATCAGTTTCGCCCTGGAGGGCATCGCCACACCCCGGCCGATGACCCACGACCTGATCAAAAACGTGCTGGACGGCGTGGAGGCCAAGCTGATCAGCGTGGTACTGACGGATCTGCAGGAAAGCACTTACTATGCGAAGCTGCATCTCCTGTACAAGGATTCGGAATACACCGTGGACTCACGGCCCAGCGACGCGATCGCGCTCGCGCTGCGCACGGAGGCGCCGATCTTCGCCCATGAAGAGGTCATCAAAAAGCACAGCGCGGAAGAGCTCGACCGCTGGCTTGAGAATCTCAAACCGGAAGATTTCGGGAAATACGATGCCTAATGGAGCCGCCACCCTGATGCCCCCGCCCGAGGCGGTCAAGGCCGCCCCCAAGCAGCCGGCCCAGGTCTACCTGAACGAGAACGTGTTGATGGGCATGGTGCTCTCCACGGTCGAGGTGTTCAAAAAGGAGTGCTTCGGCATGCTGCTCGGCTACCGCGCGGACGGCAAATACATCGTCGAACACGCCATTCCCTACCAGAGCGTCCGGCGCGGCCACAACTGGACGGAGCTTCGCAGCGATAAATGGAAGATCATGCAGGGGATCCTGCGCAATTTCCCCAAACTGGACATCCTCGGCGACTATCACTCGCACACGATGTACCGCGACATCCGCGCGAGCGTCACACTGAGCGAGGACGACATCGCCTACATGGAGCCGCACGAGTTGCAGATCGTGGTCGCCATCAACCAGCATGAGCACCGGCGGGCCTGGAGCTGGTCCGTCAATGCCGACCGCACGCTGTCGGGCTGGATCGACCGCTACCACTTCCGGATTGCGGCCTATTACTACGACCGCCACTCGGTCGTCGGCAAAGGGGGCAAAGGAGGCAATGGAAACGGCAACGGAAACGGTCACGGCCCGCGCAAGCCGCTGACGCGACCCCGGATGGCGCAGATTCTCTGCCCGATTGCGATGGGGGCCGTTCGATGACGACGCGCCGGAAAGGCTCCTCGATGGAGAAACCGCTCAAGGTCGACGCCGTGCTCACCGCCCCGAACACCGACGCGCACGTCGTCATCCTGAAGGCGGACGAATCGCTGCTGCTGCCGATCTGGGTCGGCGCGCCGGAGGGCAACGCCATCAAGTTCGCCATGGAGGGCATCGCGCCCCCCCGCCCCCTGCAGCACGACCTGTTCCGGAATCTGCTGGGCCATCTGAACGTCCAGATCGAGCGGGTGGTCATCTCAGCGGTCAAGGGCAGCACCTACTTCGCCGAGCTCTGGCTGCAGGCGGACGGTAGACGGATCAAGATCGACAGCCGTCCGAGCGACGCCATCGCCCTGGCCCTGCGCGCGCAGGCGCCGATCTACGCCGCGGAGGAGGTGCTGGAGGCGCAACGGTTCGAGCACCTCGACGCCATCCTCGAGCAATTCCGACCGAAGGACGTCGGCCATTACGACGCCTGATCGACTCCCCGCTTGACAACGCTTTTTGCCGTGTGGCATAGTGACCGCTCGTTCGACGAGTAACGCCATCATGATCAAAACAACGCGCATGCTCAACGCCAAACAGGTCAGCCGCGCCTGGCACCTGATCGATGCCGACGGACAGATTCTCGGCCGGCTGGCCTCCCAGGTCGCTTCGATTCTCCGCGGCAAGCACAAACCCACCTTTACGCCCCACGTCGACACGGGGGATTGTGTGGTGGTGGTCAACGCGGCGAAGATCCGGCTGACCGGCGACAAGCTGAACCAAAAAACTTATTACCGGCACAGCGGCTATCGCGGCGGATTGAAGGCCACGCTGGCCCGCCACCTGATGGAGCGGGAGCCCGAGGAGATTATCCGGAAGGCCGTCACCGGCATGTTGCCGAAAACGCCGCTCGGGCACGCCATGCTCAAGAAACTCCACGTCTACAAGGGGGCGGAGCATCCCCACCGGGCACAGACCCCGGCGGCCCGGTCGCTGCGCTGGACGGCGAAGGCGTCATGACGACCACCGCATTCGCCGCAACCGGCAAACGGAAAAGCGCGGTCGCCCGCATCCGCCTGGTGCCTGGCGAGCCGAAGGTGCTCATTAACGACCGGCCCCTAGAGGAGTATTTTCCCCGGGGACTCTGGGTCAAACTGGTGATGCAGCCGCTTGAAGCCGCCAACGCCAAGGACAAATACACCGTCTTCGCCAATGTCTACGGCGGAGGCCTGTCGGGTCAGGCGGGCGCCATCTCCCACGGCATCGCACGGGCGCTGGTCATCAGCGACGAAGGTTTGAAGAAGCCGCTGCGCGCGCAGGGCCTGCTGACGCGGGATTCCCGCGTCAAGGAACGGAAAAAGTACGGACAGAAAGGAGCCCGACGGCGGTTCCAGTATTCCAAGCGGTAAGGATTTCATTGGAACCGGCGCATCGGGGAAGGTCCAGCTGACCTTCCCTTTTTTTATCCGCCGGGGCCGAAGCAGGGCGTCACGATGCAGACACACCGATCACCGCGCACCTCTCCCGGGCCGAGTCCGGCCGCGCCGCCGCGCCTCCGGGTCGGCGTCATCGGCGCCAGCGGCTACTCGGGCGCCGAACTGCTCCGCCTGTTGAGCGGCCATCCGAGGGTCGACATCGCCATCACCACGGCCGATCGATCGGCCGGCCGGTTGATCACGGAGGTCTATCCCCAGTTGACCCCGTGCCAGGGGATGCGGTTCACTGCGCTCGATCCCCGTGCCGTCGCGCGAGAGGCCGACGCGGTCTTCGTGGCGCTGCCGCCCGGCGAATCAACGATGGTGGTGGCCCGGCTGGTGGCGGCCTCGCGCCGCGTCATCGACCTGGGCGCCGACTTCCGGCTTCACAACGCCCGCCTCTACCCCCGCTGGTATCACTGGCGCCATCGGCGTCCGGCGCTGCTGCGCCAAAGCGTCTACGGCCTGCCAGAGTGGCACCGGGAGGAGATCGCCTCGGCCCGCCTCGTGGCCAATCCCGGCTGCTATCCCACCGCGATCCTGCTGGGATTGGCGCCGGCAGTTTCCCGCGCGCTGGCGGCGGCGAACGTGCCGATCATTATCGACGCAAAGTCGGGACTGTCCGGCGCGGGCCGCAGCGCCAACCTGTCGTTTCAGCTGCCCGAAACACATGAGAGTCTGGAGGCCTATCAGATCGGGACCCACCGGCACACGCCGGAGATCGAGCAGGAACTGGCTCGACTGGCGGGGCGTGGCATGGCGGTGACCTTCACGCCCCATCTGGTGCCGATGAGCCGGGGGCTGCTCGCCACGATGTATGTCACCCTGCGGCGGTCGGTCACAACGGCCGCGTTACGACGCCTCTACCGGGAGGTGTACGCGGCAGCCCCGTTCGTCCGCGTTCTGGAGGGCGGTTCGGCCAATCCGAAGGATGTGCGCGGCACCAACCAGTGCGCCATCGGCGTCACAGTGCTGACCCGCACGCGCCAGGCGGTAATCACCTCCGCCATCGACAATCTGGGGAAGGGCGCGGCGGGGCAGGCCATCCAGAATCTCAACCTCATGATGGGCTGGCCGGAGACGCTGGGGCTCGAACAGGCCGGCCTGATCGCCTGAGGTCGCTTCCCCGCATGCGGATCAGGACTATTCGGGGCGGCCTGACGGCGGTCGACGGTATTCGGGCCGCCGGGGTTTGGGCCGGGATCAAGCCGGTCACGATACCGGATCTGGCGCTGATCGTCAGCGACCGGCCGGCCGTCGCCGCCGGACTCTTCACGCGCAACCGCTTTCAGGCGCCGCCGTTGCGTCTGACCCGGCGCCACCTGCGGGACGGCCGGTTGCAGGCGATCATCGTCAATAGCGGAAACGCCAACGCCTGCACGGGAGCGCAAGGCCTCCGCGACGCCGGGACGATGGCTCGCGACACCGCACGGCTGCTCGGCCTGCCCCTCTCCTCCGTCGCGGTCGCGTCTACCGGCGTGATCGGCGTGGCCCTGCCGATCGGCCGCATCCGGCGGGCGCTGCCCCGTCTGGCGGCCGCGCTGTCGCCGACCGGGGGCTCCCGTGCGGCCCGGGCGATCATGACCACCGACACGCGCCCCAAAGAGGTCTCGCTGGAGGCTCGGATCGGGGGCCGCATGATCCGCGTCGGCGGCATCGCCAAAGGCGGCGGCATGGTCCATCCCCAGATGGCGACGATGCTCGCCTTTCTCGCCACCGATGCGCCCATCGCCGCTCCCCTGCTCAGGCGCGCGTTGCGCGAAGCGGCCGACGGTTCGTTTCACGCCATCACAATCGATGACATGAGCACGAACGATCTCGTCCTCTGCCTGGCGACGGGGGGCTCGGGCGGGCCGTCACTGGCCGGGCGGGGCCCCGCTTACCGGCAGTTCTGCGTACTGCTGACGGAGGCCTGCCAGCGGCTCGCGCTCCAGATGATCGCCGATGCCGAGGGGGGCACGAAGATTGTGAGGATCACGGTGCGGGGGGCCGCGACGCCGGCGCAGGCCCGCGCGATCGCCATGGCCGTCGCCCGGTCACCGCTGGTCAAAACCGCCTTCTACGGAGAAGACCCCAACTGGGGCCGGATCATGGCCGCCATCGGGGCCTCCGGCGCAGCCGTACGTGAGCGCGATGTGTCGATCGCCTTCGGGCCGGTCACCATGGTGCGCGGCGGCCGAAGCGCCGGCGCGGTCGCGGAGCGGCGGGCCGCCCGGGTGCTCCACGCCCGAGAGATTCCCGTCCGGATCGCCGTCGGGCGGGGCCGGGGCGCCGCGACCATCTGGACGTCTGACCTGACCGACGGATACGTCCGGATCAACGCGCATTATCGCACCTGACCACCTTCGGCCATTCGAGACCAGGCGACCGGTCGGGGAGGCGCCGGGGGCCGGCAACGGTCTCGGCCCATCGCTGTTGACCCCGACAGCGCGACGCCTTGTTCCGCGTCCGGTTTCTTGAAAAGCATCAGGATGATATGGTATCGTCCCGAACGCACGTAGCTGTTCATCTCTCATGCCTGTGAAAAGGAGGCGGGGGTGGCCGGTCCGCCATTGACCGGCTGAACGCCGAGCGGGACGCAGGCAGAGGTATAACCCGTACGAAAGGAGCACGGCAGATGGCACAACCGACCCTACAGGAATTGCTGGAAGCGGGGGTCCACTTCGGTCACCAGGCCAAACGGTGGAACCCCAAGATGAAACGGTTTCTCTACGGTGAACGCAACGGCGTTCACATTCTTGATCTCCAACAGACCATCACCCGCTTCAACGACGCCTATCAATACGTCAAACGCACGGTCGCGGACGGCCAGTCGATCCTCCTCGTCGGCACCAAGCGGCAGGCCCAGCAGACGATTAAAGAGGAAGCGGAGCGGTGCGGCATGTTCTACGTCATCGAACGCTGGCTGGGCGGCATGCTGACCAATTTTCAGACGATTCGCAAAAGCGTCGACCGATTGAACGCCCTGGAGCGCGCCAAAACCGACGGCACCCACGACCGACTCTCCAAGAAAGAGGTCGCCCGGCTTGAGAAGGAACGGATACGCCTGGATCGCTACCTGAGCGGGGTGCGCAACATGGGCGGGCTGCCCGGCGCCATCTATGTGATCGACACCCGCAAGGAATATATCGCCGTGGCGGAGGCGAACCGGCTGGGGATTCCGGTCATCAGCCTGGTCGACAGCAACTGCGATCCCGATCCGATCAGTTACCCGATTCCCGGCAACGACGACGCCATCCGGGCGATCAAGCTGATGACCTCCCGGTTGTGCGAGGCGGTGCTGGAGGGCCGGGAGCTGGCCAGCCAGCGGCGCGACCAGGCGGTCAAGGCCATCGTGGAACCGCCGGCGGTTCCGGCCACCGCGGCCGCGAGCGAGCCGGCCGTCGCCTTCCAGCCGGCCTCGTGATGAGCGCCGACACCGTGACCGCCTCCAACGCCCAACTCGTCAAACAGCTGCGCGAGCGCACCGGGGCCGGCGTGCTCGACTGTCAGGCCGCGCTGCGCGAAACCCAGGGAGACTTGGACAAGGCCATCGTCTATCTGCGGGAAAAGGGCATCAGCAGCGCCGCCAAGAAAGCCGGGCGCACCGCGTCGGACGGAGTCATCGGCACTTACGTCCATTCCGGAGCCAAGCTGGGAGTGCTGATCGAAGTCAATTGCGAGACGGACTTCGTCGCCCGGACGGACGATTTCCAGCAGTTGGTCAAGTCGCTGGCCATGCAGGTGGCGGCCGCTGCCCCGCCGCCCGAATATGTGCAGCGGGAGGAGATCCCCGCCGACCGGCTCGAGCAGGAAGCGGCGATCTTCCGGGCCCAGGTCAAGGACAAGCCGCCTCAACTGGTCGAGCAGATCGTCAAGGGCAAGCTGGACAAGTTCTGCGCCTCGATCTGCCTGCTGGATCAACCCTTCATCAAAGACCCTGCCGTAACCGTGGGCGACGTGGTCAAGCAGGCCATCGCCAAGCTGGGCGAGAACATCACGGTCCGCCGCTTCACCCGCTACCAACTGGGCTCGTCGGGATAACGCCCCCGCGCGCAACGAGGCCCTCATGCCGACCCCCTACCGCCGCGTCATGCTGAAGCTGAGCGGCGAAGTGTTGGCCGGGCCGGCCGGCCAGGGGCTGGACCCCGAGGTCTTCAGAACCGTCGCGAGCGAGATCAAAGAGGTCGTCGATCTGGGTGTGGAAATGGCCCTCGTCATCGGCGGGGGGAACATTTTCCGCGGCACGACGGCCAGCGCCATGGGCATGGAGCGGGCGTCGGCCGATTACATGGGCATGCTGGCGACGATCCTCAACGGCATGGCGATGCAGAATTTTCTGGAGCAGCTCGGCGTGGTTACCCGGCTGCAAAGCGCCATCGAAATGCGGCAGCTGGCGGAGAGCTACATCCGGCGCCGCGCGATCCGCCATCTGGAGAAAAAACGCGTGGTCATCTTCGCCGGAGGCACCGGCAATCCCTATTTTTCCACCGACACCGCCGCGGCGCTGCGGGCCACGGAGATCGGCGCGCAGGTCATCCTGAAGGGCACCAAGGTGGACGGCGTCTTCGAACGCGATCCCATCAAGTTCCCCGGGGTCAAGAAATACGACCGGTTGTCCTACCACGATGTGATCGAAAAAAATCTGAAGGTTATGGACGCAACAGCCGTCACGCTCTGCATGGACCACCACATGCCGATCATCGTGTTCAACGTGAAGGAAAAAGGCAATATCCGCCGGGTCGTCCAGGGCGAGGGCCTGGGCACGGTCGTGGACGGAGGTCGGTCGTGAGTGCGCCAGCCGTGCAGCAGACGCGCGCCAAGATGGATCAGGCTGTCGCCCACTTCGTCCAGCAGCTCGGCGGCGTGAGAACCGGCCGGGCCTCCGTCGCCCTGCTCGACGGCATCACTGTCGACTATTACGGCACGCCGAGGCCGCTCAAGCAGGTCGCCTCGCTGTCGGCGCCGGACAGCCGCCAGCTGACGATTCAACCCTGGGAACCGGGGTTGATTCCGGCGATCGAGAAGGCGGTGTTGAGCTCATCGCTGGGACTGACACCCGGCAACGATGGGACGGTCATCCGCCTGTCGTTGCCGCCGCTCACCGAGGAGCGGCGGAAGGAGCTGGTCAAGGTCGTCCGCAAGATGGGTGAAGACGCGAAGGTGATCATCCGGAACTTGAGGCGGGATGCCAACGACGAGCTCAAACAGACCAAAGGCACCCCGCTCTCCGAGGATGCCTTGCGCGCCGCCCAGCAGGAGATTCAGAAGTTGACCGATCAGGCTTCGGTCAAAATTGATGACGCCGTCAAAAAGAAGGAAAAAGAGATCCTCGAATTCTAACACCGGCCCGGCGCGGCGTCTGCGTCCGGTCCGGTCCCGCTCCACCACTCCCTCCCGTATGACGGCCCGACGCCCTCTGAATCCGACGGGCGCACTCACGCCGGCCGCCGAGATCCGGATTGATCTGGATGCGCTCCGCCGGAACGCCGCCGCGCTGAAGTCCCTGATCGGTCCGGTCTGCGAGCTGCTCGCGGTGGTGAAGGCGGACGCCTATGGCCACGGCATGGTGCCGGTCGGTCGGGCCGCGTTGGCAGGCGGCGCCACGCGCCTCGGCGTCAGCACGGTGGGAGAAGGCCGGGCGCTCCGTTCGTCCGGATTGACCATCCCGATCCTCGTCATGGGCGTCATGGACGAGTCTGAGGCGTCCGAGGCGGTCGCGCATCGCTTGACGCCGGTCATTTGCCGGGAGAGCCAGATTGACGCGTTGGTCGCGGCCGCGCGAGCGTCATCAAAACAGACGGTCCCGATTCACCTCAAAGTCGATACCGGCATGGGGCGGCTCGGTCTCCTGCCGGACGAATTGTTTTCCGTGCTCCAACGGGCTTGGCGCGAGCCGGCGCTTCGGGTCGAGGGGATCATGACCCATTTCGCCGAGGCGGATGCCACGGCGTCGGCCTACACGGCGGAACAGTTCGCCCGGTTCCGAACCCTGCTCGATCAGGTTGCGTCCTTGCAGCAGGGAAGCCGGGCGGACCACCGGCCCATTATTGCCCACGCGGCCAACAGCGCCGCGCTGTTGACCCGGCCCGACTGCCGGCTACAGATGGTCCGCGCGGGGCTGGCGCTGTATGGACTGCTCCCCTCGTCATCGTGCCGGGGAGTGGTTGATCTCGAGCCGGTCATGAGCTGGACGACCCGCATCGCCCATGTGCGGAGGGTGCCGGCCGGCCGGTCGCTGGGCTACGGCCGAACCTTCACCACGAACCGGCCGAGCCTGATCGGCGTATTACCCGTTGGCTACGCGGCGGGGTATCCCCGTCTGCTGTCGAACCGCGCGGCCTGCCTGCATCAAGACGGCCGGGTGCCCGTCGTGGGACGGATTTCGATGGATCTGACGATGATCGATTTGACCGATCACCCCTCGGCCGGAATCGGAGACGAGGTGGTCCTGCTGGGGCCGCAGGGGCGCGATCGGATCTCGGCCGAGGAGTTGGCCGCCTGGGCGGACACGATCCCGTACGAGATCGTGTGCGGCGCCGGCGGCCGGATGCCTCGCCGCCATCTGGGTCCCTCGTCGTCGTCGCACCCAGGACGCCTCGGCTGACCGATGGGGACGGCCCGGCCGCGCGTCAGTCTGCGGGTTGCCGGAGTCGCCGGCCTCCTGTGGCTCGGCGCCGCCTCCCCAGGATGGGCCGGCGCGGGACTCGCCCCCCTGCTCAGCGTGGAGACCCCCTCACCGGGGGCGGGGACGTCGATCGAGGCGGCGGGACCGCTTTTTTTTTACGATCACCGGCCGCCGCAGTTGCAATGGGGCGTCCGGCCGCTCTTCTCCTCTGCGCGCAATGAGGTCCTCTCGACCCATGAGTTCGATCTGCTCTTCCCGTTGCTGACCCTGCGGAGCCGCCCCGAGGGCACCGACTTTCAACTGGTTCAACTGATCCGGTGGTCGTCGACGCGAATGCCCTCCGGCTCCTCCACCGACTGGATGGTCTTCCCCCTGCTGGCCTATCAGGGGGCGCAACCGAACCGACCGTCGGGGTTTGCGCTGTTTCCACTCTACGGTTCGCTGCATCAATTTCTGGGCCAGACCCATCTTCAGTTCGCGCTCTTCCCCCTCTGGCTGTCTCTGGAGCGGAATCAGATCATCCGTCACCATCTGGTGTGGCCCTTTTTCGGCTGGGCCACGGCCGCGTCTGAAACGGCGCCGCGCGTGCACGGGTGGCGGTTCTGGCCGTTCTACGGCGAACTGATCCAGGAAGGCGTGATGGAGGAGCGGTTCGTGTTGTGGCCAATCTATTCCCACCTGCGGTCCGGGTTGAACAGTACCGTGCCTCTGGAGGAGCTGAATGTACTGCCGTTCTACACCAGCCGCCGATCGCGCGATGAACAATCGACCACGTGGCTCTGGCCGTTGTTCAGCCATATCGTCAAACCCGCGACCCATTACTCGGAATGGGACCTGCCCTGGCCGGTGGTCCGGTTCGGCTCCGGCGACGACAAATCCATCCGGCACGTTTTTCCCTTTTACCGAAACGAGTGGCGGATGAAAACGGTGTCCCTTATCAGCAAAACCGAGCACGTGCGGTCGACCTCGCGCCTTTTCCTCTGGCCGCTCTACCATGCGATCAGCGACAACGGGCCGGACTGGTATCACGAGCGGACGGAAATCCTACTCCTGCTCTACTCTGACGTCAGGACCAAGCAACCAAACGCGCCGGAAGGCCGCCGCATTGCTCTGTGGCCCCTCTTCACTTATAATAAAACACCCGACGGCGTCGTCACGTTTCAGACGCTGGCGCCCATCGAGCCATTTTTGAGCACCGAACCGATCACGCGCAACTACTCGCCGCTCTGGAGCCTGGCGACGTATCGTCGCTCCCCGGTTGGCTCGGAATTCTCATTGCTGTGGGGAGTGATCCAATGGCGGACCACTCAGGAATCCCGGCAACTGCGACTGTTCCGGCTCCTGCCGGTTTGGTCCCAGAAATCAGCCGCGCCGTCCCCATCGACCCTAGGGGGGGCCTCTCTTCAGGGGGGGGCTCCGTGACCGCTCCGTGAACGGACTGCTCAACGGCATCGTCCGCGCGCTGCGCGCCACGGGAGGGGCGCTCTTTTTGCTCGCCGCCGCGGCGTGGGAATGCCGGCTGGCGCCGCTCCATCTGCCGAAGATCCTCGCCCAGATGGCCGAAATCGGTGCCGCCACGCTGCCAATCACCGTGATGATCTCGCTGTTCATCGGCGGTGTGCTGGCCTTGCAGACGGGATCGACGCTTGCCAACTACGGCATCCAGGGCACGCTGGGCGGCATCGTCGGCGTCTCGATGGTCAAGGAATTGGGGCCGGTGATGACCGCCATCCTGTTGACCGGTCGGGTCGGGTCGGCCATGGCGGCCGAGATCGGCGCCATGAGCGTCTACCAGGAGATCGACGCGCTGGTCACGATGAACATCCCGCCGGTCCGGTTTTTGGTCATGCCCCGGCTGCTCTCCACCGTCGTGGCGCTGCCGGTGCTGGTCATCTACGCCGATGTCATCGGCTGGATCGGCGGCGGGATCGTCTCCGCCGTGAATCACCGGATCAATATCCCCTTCCGGTTGTTCATGCGCAACCTGACCGACACGGTGGAATTCAACGACATCACGAACGGCCTGATCAAGGCCATGGTGTTTGGGATCATCATCGCCACCACCTGCTGCTACGTCGGCCTGCAGACAGCGGGCGGCCCGCGCGAAGTCGGCCAGTCGGTCACCAAGGCCGTCGTCTTCTCCTTCATCCTGATCCTGATCTTCGATTACGTGGTCACCCGCGTCCTCTTCATTTAAGCGCGATGGGACTGTTCAGCTCTCACCGCACCGCCTCCGAGCAGACCGTCGGCGACCGATACCACGAGTCGACGCCGGTTGGCATCGAGATCCACGGCCTCCGGAAACGCTACGGCGGCAAAGCGGTCCTCGACGGCGTGGAGCTGAGCGTTCCCGCCGGGCAGACGCTGGTCATCATCGGCGGCAGCGGACAGGGCAAGAGCGTGCTGCTCCGCCACATCATCGGCCTCTCCGTTCCCGACGAAGGCACCATCCTTGTCGGCGGCCTGCCCAGCACCGATCCCGCCATGCGGGCGCGGTACCGGGTGGCGATGATCTTTCAATCGTCCGCGCTCTTCAATTCGATGACGGTCGGGGAAAATGTCGGCCTGTGGCTGGTTGAGCACCGCGTCTTCCGGACCCGGCGGGAGGTTGAGACCGTCATTGAGGAGCGCCTCGCCATGGTGGGTCTGGAGGGCACCGCCGCCCTCATGCCCGCCGAGCTCAGCGGCGGGATGAAGAAACGGGTCGCCATCGCCCGCGCGCTCGCGATGAACCCCGACCTGATCCTCTACGACGAGCCGACCTCGGAGCTCGACCCGCTCGTCTCGGACACCATCAGCAAGGTCATCGTCGACTTGAAGGCGCGCCTGCGACTCACGTCGGTGATCGTCAGCCACGACCTTCGGATGGCCTTTGCCATCGCGGACCGGATCGCAATGATCCACGAGGGACGGATCATCGCGGACGGCCCGCCCGACGCCATTCGCGCCGCCCCCAATCCGATCCTGCAGCGGTTCATCGCCCACCAGAGTTCCGGCCGTCAGGACGCGCGAGCCTGAGCGGATGTTTTGTAGTACAATCGCAGAGTCGGACGGGGCGCCGGCGCGCGACGGGCGCCGCACGGGCTGACGCCGGACGGTATTGCAACAAGGGAGGAGACGGTGGAGCATTCAGCGCAGGTCAAAGTCGGGTTGTTCTTCATCCTCGGGGTCGCCACCCTGCTGATCGTCTACGAATTGCTGGGGGGTCTCGATCTGCTCACGCCTGGGCTGTCCTACACCTCGACGTTTCACGCAGCCAACGGCCTGCGCATCGGCGATCCGGTGCGCCTCGCCGGCGTCGACGTCGGCACCGTCACCGGCCTTCGCGTGGCGGACAATGCCATCGAGGTCTCCATGCGGGTCCACCGGAGCACGGTGATCAAGACCGATTCGGTCGCCACGATCAAGTTCACCAGCCTGCTGGGCACGAATTTCATCGACGTGACCTTCGGCTCCCCCGCCGCCAAGCCGTTGCCGCCCGGCGGCCGGATCGCCAGCCGGGAGGGGACCGATTTGAACTCACTGGTCGCCGAGGCTCAGGACCTGGCCACGTCGCTGAACAAAAACCAGCAGCGCTTCTTCGACGCGCTCGACCAGGTGGTGGGCCCGGAGAAGGGCGGCCTGAAGGAGACGATGACCAACTTGAATGGGTTGCTGGCCGACATCCGTTCGGGCAAGGGGACGCTGGGCAAGCTGGCGACCGATGACAAGCTGTATGCCGATCTGCAGGGCAGCTTCGAGCACCTGAACATCATCTCCGAGAAGGTCGCCAAGGGCGAGGGCACGCTCGGCAAGCTCGTCACGGACGACACGCTCTACACCCGCCTGTCGACGGCGACCGACAAACTGTCTGACATAGCGGACCGCGTCTCCTCAGGCCAGGGCACGCTCGGCAAGCTCGTCACGGACGATTCGTTGTTCGTGCAGACCAAAGAGCTCACCACCAATTTGAATTCGATTTTGCAGAAGGTGGAGAAGGGCGAGGGCACGCTCGGCAAGCTCGTCACGGACGACACGCTCTACAATTCCGCCACGGACGCGTTGCGCAAGCTGGGCAAGACGGCCGACACGGCAGAAGACCTGGCGCCCCTGACGACGGCCATCGCGCTGGGGTATCTGTTGTATTAGGCATAAGGGTCCAGGAAAGAAACCCAATCAGACAGGGATGATCACAGTAGAACCCATCTCCGGGCTTTTGCGTTTCCCTTGCCCCTTGCCTCTTGCCCCTTGACCCAATGTCCTCACTGGCCATCCACGCGGAATCGATCAGCAAGTCGTACCACCACTATCAGGTGTTGCAGGAGCTGTCGTTCGAGCTGGAGGTCGGCACGTGTTACGCCCTCTTCGGCCCGAACGGAGCGGGCAAGACCACGCTCCTGAAAATTCTCGCCACAGTTCACCGCCCTTCCGGCGGCCGGCTGGCGATCATGGGGCGGAACGCCTTGACCGAGCGAGAGGCGGTCCGCCGCCAGTTTTTTCTGCTCGCCCACGGCTCCCATCTATACGATGAGCTCAACGCGGTCGAAAATCTCCGGTTCGCCCTCGGACTGCGTGGGGTACGGCCCTCCGACCGCGAGATCAAGCTCGCGCTCGACCGGGTCGGCATCGGCGCCTTCGCCGATATGAAAATCCGGTATTTCTCCGCCGGGATGAAAAAGCGGCTGGCCATCGCCAAGGCGCTGCTTGTCCGCCCCCCGCTGCTGCTGATGGATGAGGCCTACTCCTCGTTGGATGAAAAAGGGATCGGTCTTGTCAACCAGATGATCCGGGACGCGACCCGGTCTGGGACCGCCGTTTTCATGACCACGCACGACCGTACCAGGGTCGCCGAGGTGGCCCACCGGGCCGGCATCCTGCGTCAGGGCGCACTGCAGGAGCTGACGCTCGCGGCGCTCACGGCCTCCGATGCGCTTTTTTAGCTTCATTGGCTGGATCGTCTGGAAGGATCTGCTCAGCGAGCTGCGCAGCCGCGAGAGCCTTTCCTCCATGCTGTTTTTTGCACTGGCAGTGATCCTCATTTTCAGTTTCAGCTTCTCCACCGATGAAGAAGCCGTCAGGCAGCTGATCGCCGGCGTGATGTGGGTCGCGTTCGGCTTCACGGGCATCATTGGATTAGGCAAGTCATTTGCGAGCGAGCTGCAAAACGACTGCCTCGAAGCGCTGCAGGTCAATCCCATCCCCAAGGGGGCGATCTATCTGGGCAAGCTGCTGGCCAACCTGATCTTCATCGTCAGCGTGGAGCTGCTCCTGCTGCCGCTGTTCGTCATCTTCTTCAATCTGGATATCCTTGCAAAGCTTCCCGTCCTTCTGGTTATAATGATGAGCGGCACGCTGGGCCTGTCCGCGCTCGGCACGCTCTTTTCCGCGCTGACGGTGCAGATCAGGGCGCGGGAGGTGATGCTGCCGATTCTGTTGCTCCCGATGGCCGTGCCGGTCTTCATCGGCGCAGTGGAGGCGACGCGCGGAGTGCTGGACGGCGAGCCGTTCGGCTTCTACCGGCCCTGGATCGACCTGCTGCTCGTGTTCGACGTCATTTTCGTCGTGGTGTCGTTTTGGGTCATCGAATTCGTGCTGGACACGTAAGCAACGGCGGATGAGGCGATAATCCCATGTCCAGATTCATCCTATGGCTGCGCGCCTATCAGGGCTGGTTCGGCACCGCCGGAGGCCTGTGCGTGGCCGCCGGGCTCTACCTGGGATTGGTCTCTTCCCCGCCGGACGCCTACCAGGGCGAAGTCGTTCGGATCATGTACATGCACGTGCCGCTGGCCCAGACCTCGCTGTTCGCCTATGCCACCCTGTTCATCTGCAGCCTCTGGTACCTGTGGAAGCGCGACCCGGTCGTCGACAACGCGGCCCACGCGGCGGCGGGCATCGGCGTCTTTTTCACCTCCGCGGCCCTGGTGACCGGATCGATCTGGGCCAAGCCGACCTGGAACACTTGGTGGACCTGGGACCCCCGCCTGGTCTCGTTCACCGTGCTGCTGTTGATCCTCATCGGCTACTTGATGCTTCGGATGTTCATTGACGAGCCTGAGCGCCAGGCCCGGTTCGCCGCGATCCTGGCTATCGTCGGCGGCATCGATCTGCCCATCGTGAAATTCTCCGTTGAATGGTGGCGCACGCTGCACCAGCCGCTCTCCATCTCGCCGAGAGGCATCAGCTACGCCGGGGCCATGCTGGTCCCGCTGGTCGTCATGGCCATCGGCGTGGCGCTGCTCTTCACCTACATGCTGATGGTGCGCACCCAATTGCTCTATCTGAGGCAGCTCCTCGAGGCGAAAAAGGGCCGGTTGCTCAGCCGGGCTCATTTGTAGAAGGTGTGCCGGTGAAGGGGCTCTATCTCCGCTGGGTCGTTGTCGTCTGTGTCGCCCTGGTCATCGGCTGGCTCGCCGGCCAGCACTACGACCGGGAGGTCAGGCCGATCTCGCCGGAAGCGCTGCTCCAGACCCGGCCCGTGGGCACCGTGCGAGTGATCGGCCGGGTCCAGGCCGGGAGCTTGACCGCCGCCCCTCCCGCGGGCTCCGGCGGGACGATGGTGGCCGATTTTGAGCTGACCGGGGTGCGGGCCCAGGTGGCCGTGCACTATGACGGTCCCGTGGATGACAACCTGCGTGAGTTGAAAACGCTGGTGGTCATCGGCCACCTTGGGCCGGACGGCCTGCGCTTCGAGGGCCACGAGCTCGACCTGCTCCCGAACTATGGCTTCATTACGGCCGCCTATCTCCTGGCTCTCATTCCCCTGGGGCTCTTTCTGTTCAGCATGGAACGACGGGTAGCGTTATTGTATACTGTGATCAAGGAAACCACGGTCTATCAGCCGGAGGTGGGCGTCATTGAGTAAGGGCAAGAAGATCGGGCTGATCGTCAGCATTATCGCGGTGCTCGGCGGATTGGGGTACCTGGCGTTCGGCAAATTCGGCCAGAATCTGGTCTATTTCTTCACCCCTTCCGAGGTCATGGCCTTCACGCCGGATTATTACGGCAAGAAAGTGCGGGTCGGCGGGCTCGTCGTCAAGCACAGCGTCAAGGTCCAGCCCGGCTCGCTGGACATGACCTTCGAGCTGACCGACGGGGCCGCCACGATTCCCGTCACCTTTACGGGCATCCCGCCCGATCTGTTCAAGGAGGGCCAGGGGGCGGTCGTCGAAGGCTACTGGGACAAGGAACGCCGGTTTCATTCCAACATGATCATGGCCAAGCATTCGGAAGACTATATGCCCATTCAGTTGAAGCGGGCCGGAGTTGAACTGCCCAAGAAGGATTTTCTGAAGACGCTCAGGCCGCAGTAACCTGCGGCCTCATTTTATTGCAATCTGGATGCGACAGCCCGATGGTACCAATGCGTAACTCCGATGAGGGGCCGGGTGTGGGGCGCCGGAGGACGCTTCACGCTTCCGCACGGGCCTCACATCAGAAGAAGATGGGAAGAGCCGGAATCTTCCCCCGACTCCAATGACCTTTGACCTTGTCGAAGTCGGCCACGTAGCCGTCATTCTCGCGCTGATGCTTTCCCTTGTCGGCGTCGCCGCCCCGATCCTGGGGCTCCGGACCCGCAACGGGGCGTGGATCGTCATGGGGCGGCAGGCAGTCACGCTCATCTTCATCCTGCTCGCGATCGCGATGGGCACGATGATCCACGCGTTCCTGGCGCGCGATTTTTCGGTCAAGTACGTCGCCGCCACCTCCAACAGCAAGCTCCCCCTCTTCTACACCGTCGCCGCCCTCTGGGGCGGTCACGAGGGCTCGCTGCTGCTGTGGGTCTTCATCCTTTCCGCCTTCTGCACCGCGGCGGTCTGGCTTCACTGGAGAACGCAGCCGGCGACCATGCCCTACCTCATCATGGTGGAATCGGGTCTGATGGTCGGCTTTCTGGCCCTGATCATCTTTCTGTCGAACCCCTTCGAGCGCATGATTCCCGCGGCGCCTGACGGGAAGGATCTGAATCCCCTCCTGCAGGATCCCGCGATGGTGATGCACCCCCCGATGCTCTACATGGGTTACGTCGGATTTTCGATCCCCTTCGCCTTCGCCATGGCCTCCCTTTTCTCCGGCCGACTGGGGGAAGAGTGGCTCAAGGTCACCCAGCGCTGGACGATCTTCGCCTGGCTTTGCCTGACGACGGGGATTCTGATGGGCGGCTATTGGGCCTACTATGAGCTGGGGTGGGGCGGCTACTGGGGCTGGGACCCGGTCGAAAACGCCTCGTTCATGCCCTGGCTGGTGGGCACCGCCTTTCTGCATTCGGCCATGGTCCAGGAAAAGCGCAAGATGTTCAAGGTGTGGAACCTCTTCTTGATCATCATGACCTTCTCCCTATCATTGATCGGGACCTTCCTGGTGCGCAGCGGCGTGCTGACGTCGGTCCACTCCTTCGCGACCGACCCGGGCCGCGGACTCTACATCCTGCTGTTCCTGGCCGCCGTCATGTCGGTCGCCTTCGGCACCCTGATTGTCCGATCGCCCAAGCTGCGGAGCGTGATCCAGCTCGACTCGATCGTCTCCCGTGAATCGGTCTTCCTCTTCAACAACCTCTTCTTCCTGGTCGCCATGTTCACGGTCTTTCTGGGCACCCTCTACCCGCTCATCGTTGAGACCATGGGCAGAAACAAGGTCACGGTGGGGCCGCCCTACTACAACGCCGTCTTCATGCCGATCGCGCTGGGGCTGGTGTTCCTAATGGGCGTCGGCCCCTCCATCGCCTGGCGCAAGGCGTCGATGGAGAATCTGCGCAAAAACTTCCTGCTCCCGGCGCTGGTCGGCCTCGCCGCGCTGGCCGCGGCCGCCGCGGCGGGCATTCGCAGCCCCCTCGCGCTGGGAGGATTGGCCGTCGTCGGCTTCGTGGCGTCGACCATCGCGCTCGACTTGGGCAAACTGACCGCCTTTTGGGCGGCGCGACAGCAGATCAATCTGTTCGCCGGGTTCCTCACGGCCTTCGTCAAAAACCAGCGCCGCTGGGCCGGATTGGTCACTCATTTCGGAGTGTTGATCCTGATCATCGGGGTCATTTCGTCAACGATCTATCAGACCGAAAAGGTGGTCTCCATGCGCGTCGGCGACCAGTTGCAGCTGGGGCCCTACACGATCAAGTTTAAGGACCTTCACGCGGTGACCGGCGCCAACTGGACTGCGCAGGAAGGCGTGATGGATGTCTTTCGCGGCGACCAGTTCATCGCCGAGATGCGGCCGCAGAAGAGGATCTACGACGTCACCATGACCCCGACTACCGAGGCGGCGATCCACACGATCCACACGGGGCAGATTTTTGTGACGATGCCGGAAGTGTCGCAGGACGGCAGCGCGATGGTCCGCGCTCTGATCAACCCCCTCGTTCTCTGGGTCTGGGGCGGCGGTGCCATCATGGGCATCGGCGTCATCCTGAACCTCTTCCGGCCGAAGCGGGACGGCACATGAACGGCTCTCCGAACAACTCCAGCGGCGATCCGGCGACCAAGCCGGACGGCGGGGGCGGGGATGATCGGTTCAGGTTCCGGGGCTGGCATGTGGCGCTGGTCCTCTCCCTGATCGGGTTGTTTCTGCTATTCTATCAGGGGCTCTGGGGCGATCCGAGCGCCATCCCCACCGTGCTGATCGGCACACCAGCCCCGATGTTCTCCGGCCCCAGCGTGGTGGACGGGGCCACCATTGATCTGTCGCACTACCGCGGCAAGGTCGTGATGGTCAACTTCTGGGCGTCGTGGTGCCAGGAATGCCGCGTGGAGCACGAAAATTTGCTGGCCCTGTACAATCAATTCCGCGCCAATCCCGATTTCGTCCTGATCGGCGTCAATTACCAGGATAAGCTGGAGGACGCCCGGCAGTATCTGAGCGCCTTCGGCTCGCCGTTCCAGCAGGTGCGCGATGTGAAGGGCACGATCTCCATCGATTACGGGGTCTACGGCGTGCCGGAGACGTTCATCATCGACAGGCAGGGCGTCATCCGGCACAAGGAGGTCGGTCCAATCGTGGGCCCGAGCTACTCCCTGCTGACCGAACGGGTGCTCCCGACGCTGCTGCAGGGTCCGGGTCCGAACGCCTCATGAACCGCGTGGCGGTGATTCTTTCGATGCTGCTGGCGACCGGCGTGTCGCCGGCCGTTCCCGCGTTCACGCCGGCCGCGGCGCAGGCGGCACAGGTCGATGAGACCGCGGTCGACGATCAGGTCCGCGAGATCGCCAAAACGCTCCGGTGCGCAATCTGTCAGACCGAAAACATCTGGGAATCGCAGTCGGTGCTGGCCGCACAGATGCGGCAGATCATCCGAGAACGGCTCAAGGAAGGGGAGACGCCCGAGCAAATCAAGGCCTATTTCCTGAGCCGGTACGGCGACTATATCCTCATGAAACCCCGCGTGCGGGGCTGGAACTGGGTGATCTGGGCCGGCCCGTTCGTGCTGCTGTTGATCGGCGGCATTCTCCTCTCCCGAACCCTGGCCCGCTGGTCAACATCCGCCTCCGCCGCGCCTGCGGCCCCCCCCCCGCCTCTGAGCGAACCGTCCCGGCGACGCATTGAAGACGAGTTGCGCGCGTACGACAAATAACCCCCCTTATGGCGTTGGTGCTGATTGTCATCCTGATCGTGGGTGTGCTGTTCACCCTCGTCTGGCCGTTGCGTCAACGAGCGGAGCCTCTGATTCCCCTCGGCCCCGAGGCGGCAGGCAATCAGGAGCGGGTCGATCTGGAGCTGGAGCGCGAGATTCTCCTCTCCTCTCTCGCGGAACTCGAAGTCGACCGGGTCAGGGACAAGCTCCCTGAGACGGACTACCAAAGACTGAAAGCGACGGACGAACGGCGGTTGCTTCAGGTGTTGGAGAAGCTCGACGCCCTCGCCGCAACGGAGAAGGCCGCAACGTCCGGACGTCGGCCTGCAGCGCCCGTGACCACCGCGCAGACCCGCCAGTCTCTCCATTGGCCGGCCATGTCTGCGGTGGCGCTGTTCGTGCTGATCGGAGCGGCGCTGATCTATCTGCAACTGTTCGCCATGCAGCAGGCGCGGGCCACCGCTCTCCAACAACAGATGGCTCGGAACATGCCGGACCCGAAGGAAATGGTGGCCCGCCTCGAAGCGCGGCTCAAGGAAAACCCCAATGACCTGCAGGGGCAGATCATGGCCGGCCGCTCCTATATGGCACTGGAGCGGCCCGGAGACGCCTTGAGGGCGTGGGCCAAGGTCGTGGAGCTGGATCCCAAGAACGCGGAGGCACATTTCAACATCGGCGTCATCCTCCTGACGACCCGGAAAACGGACGATCCGAAAGTGTTCCAGGAAGCGATGGATCACTTCGACATTGCCTACGCCGCACTGCCCCAGGAACCCGCGCTGCTCTGGTACCGCGGGATTGTGTTCGTCCACCAGAATCGGCTCAACGATGCCGATGCGGCGTGGACGGCCGCCTACCAGAACCTGCAACCCGGCAGCGACGATTCAAAATTCGTCCGGCAGGCCCTGGAGCAATTGCGGGCCGGCAAACCGCCACTCTACTGACGGCGGCGCCTGCGCGGCTCCGCCGCTTCGTCCGGCGATGAACCAAAGCGATGAGGGCGCGTCTCGACGCGATGTCGTCGACAAATGGCCCGCCGGGAGGCTTGACTCACTCGCACGCGCAGTTATACTATTGATCAATTGCCCTCTTATCGATGATCACCGGTGGACCAAGGGTGAGGCCGGGGGAACACATGACAAGTGAGCCAGCGCAGACGACAGAACGGTCCGATCCGCTCTATGTCGACATTTATGCCTGCTATGACCTGCTGGAGGCCCAGCGGATCCAGGATCTGTTGGAATCGCAGGGCATTTCCTGCCGAGTGAGGGATCTCTCCTGCAGTGCGCTCCCGCTGACCATCGGCAGATTCGGAGAACGGCGCCTGGCCGTGCCCCAATCGGCCGTCATCCGGGCCAAACAGACGGTCGGCAAGGCGATTCACGACGGCTATCTGTCACCCAGCGGCAATTTCTGCGGCGCCCGAGTCGATGAGGGGAAAGCGGCATGAAGCTGGTCCTCCGGCTTGCCACCGTCGGCATGGTCGGTCTCGCCCTGTACGGGATGATCTGGAACGGCTGCACCGAGCAGGCATCGAGCGGTGCGACCAAGGAGGGGGCGGCGCGCCCCCAGGCGGCGATGGGGGTCAACATCGGACTGCGCGCCCCCGACATCACGCTGCCCACCCTGAAGGGCGACAATGTCAATCTGGCCTCGCTCAAGGGCAAGGTGGTCCTGGTCAATTTCTGGGCCACTTGGTGCGGTCCCTGCTTGATGGAGATGCCCTCCCTGCAGCGCCTCTATCAGCACTACCAGCACAGCGACTTCGAAGTGCTGGCCGTGGCCACCGATTTTGAAGGCGCGTCCGCCGTCCAACCGTTCGTCGACCGGCTCCGCCTGACGTTCCCCGTCCTGCTGGACCCGCAGCTGCAGGTCAACGACCTCTACAAGGTCACCGGCATCCCGACGAGCATCATCATCGACCGCGACGGCATCATCACGCACAAATTCTACGGTGCGGAGGACTGGGACAACGACCGGTCCCACCGGCTGGTCGAGCAAATCCTGCGGGCCCACGCGTGACGCCTCGACGCGTTCGCCAGCGAGCAATCCGCCGAAGGCGGAGAGCGTGAGAGGGAGGCTCAGGGGAGTGGGGGCATTGCCAACCCGATCGCAGAGCGTTCGGGGGATTGATGAAGAGCACAGGCCCCCGCATCAGATGCCGCGACGCAAGCCCCTGCCATAGCCCGATGGAACCGACCGCACCCATGTCCTACCTGATCGCGTTTACGGCCGGGTTGCTCTCCTTTGTGTCGCCTTGCGTCCTTCCGCTGGTGCCCTCCTACGTCTCCTATATAACGGGTCTCTCGTTCGAGGAGTTGACCGATCAGCGTCAGGGCCGGCAGGTGCTCTGGACCACGCTGCGGGGCGCGTTGATTTTCATCGCCGGCTTCTCCGTTGTCTTCATCGCGTTCGGGGCGTCGGCCACGGCCCTCGGCCAGCTGCTCCTCACGCACCAGGAGGCGATCCGGCGGATCGGCGGTTTGCTGATCGTGGTGTTCGGGCTCTATGTCATGGGGGCGCTCAAGCTCCGCTGGATCGCCCCCTGGCTCGCCATGGATAAACACTGGCGATTCAGCGAACGGCCGGCTGGCTACATCGGCACCTTTTTGATCGGGGTGGCGTTCGCCGCAGGCTGGACGCCCTGCGTCGGTCCCATCCTCGGCTCCATCCTGCTCTACGCCAGCACGACCGATTCCGTCTTCACCGGCATCCGTTTATTGACCGCCTATTCCATCGGCCTGGGACTGCCGTTGCTGGCCGTCGCGCTGGCCTTCAACAGCGCGCTGGCCGGGCTGAAATCGGTGCAGCGCCACCTGCGCGCGATCACGATCGGCAGCGGGCTTTTTCTGGTCTTTGTCGGGGCGCTCATCTTCACCAATTCATTCGCCGTGATCTCGGGATTCCTCACCCGGCACGGCATCGGCTGGTATTTCGGCCAATAGTCCTCTGCGCCATGCGACGTACACGCCACGCTCCGACGGTGATCGGGGCCATCCTGCTCTCGGCGGCGCCGTTGACCGCCTCGGCGGGGGCGCCGCCGGTCCTGACGCCTCGCACCTTCGTCGATCTGGTCCGCGCTCAACGGGCCGTCGTGGTCGGCATCAATGTCACGCTGGCCGCCCAGCCGTCCAAGCTTCCGCAGAACCACCCGTTCGTTCCCCAGCAGGAGGGCGAAGCCGAGTCGGCCCCCAGCGTCGGAACGGGGCTGCTGATCGATCCGAACGGCCTCATCCTGACGAACAACCATGTCCTCGACCAAGCGGCCCAGGTCTCCGTGACCACCTGGGAGGGCGACCGGTTCGACGCCCTGATCGTGGGACGGGATCCCAAGGCCGATTTGGCGCTGCTCAGGCTGAAACCCAAGCCGGGACAGCCGACCGTCTTTCCCGCGGCGCGACTGGGCGACTCCGACGCCGCCGAGGTGGGCGAGTGGGTCGCAGCCATCGGCAATCCCTTCGGGCTTGACCAAACGTTGACCGTCGGCATTCTGAGCGGCAAGGGCCGGGCGCTGGGCAACAGTCCCTACGAAGAGTACCTGCAGACGGACGCCTCGATCAACCCCGGCAGCAGCGGCGGGCCGCTGTTCAACATCTCGGGCGAAGTGATCGGGCTGACGACCGCCATGAATCCGTCCGGACAGGGCATCGGATTCGCGATCCCCATCAACCAGATCAAACTCTTGCTGCCCCAGCTGCTTGAGGGCAAAGTGCGCCGGGGCTGGATCGGGGTCATGATACAGAATCCCCCCTCGGCGGAGAACAGCCATGCCTCTGGCGTGCTGATCACCGATGTAATGGACGACAGCCCGGCGGCCCGGGCCGGGCTGTTGCGCGGCGACATCATCCTGGAATTCGACGGCGCCCCGATGACCCACGTCAGGGATCTGCCGCGGCGCGTAGCGGTCACCGAAATCGGGAAACAGGTGGCGGTCAAATTACTGCGGAGGAACAAGCTGCTGACCGTCACGATCACGGTGGGGGAACTCAAGGACTGACCGGCGAGGAGCTGCGGCATGTTTCCGATTCTGTTCAAGTTCGGCTCGATTGAACTCCGCGCCTACGGCGTGATGATCGCGGTTGCGTTTCTTGCCGCAACCTGGCTGGGCGCGCGCGAGGCGAGCCGGAAGGGGTTCGATTCCGAGTTGATTTACGACCTGCTCTTTGTCGTCATGCTCTCCAGCCTCGCAGGCGCCCGCCTCTACTACGTGCTCGTTTCCGAGCCGTTGCAGTACCTGCGCCAGCCGTGGGAAATTCTCGCGGTCTGGAAGGGGGGCATGTCGCTGCACGGCGGGCTGTTGGGCGGCCTCCTCGCCGGCTTCTGGTTCACCCGGTCGCGCCGCCTTCCCTTCTGGCGGTTCGCCGACACGGTGACGCCCTCGATCATGATCGGGCAGGCGGTCGGCCGGATGGCCTGCGTGTTGAACGGCTGCAGCTATGGCAAGCCGACATCGCTACCGTGGGCGATCACCTTCACCGATCCGAACAGCGCGGCCCCGCACAATGTGCCCCTGCACCCGACGCAATTCTATGAGTTGAGCACCGACCTGGCCCTCTTTGGCGTGTTGTGGCTGCTGCGCACCCGGATGCGGTTCGACGGCCAGCTTTTTCTCATCTATTGGATGTGCTACGGGCTCGCCCGGTTTATACTGGAGTTTTTCCGCGGCGACTCGTTGATGGTGGCCGGACTGATCCCGGTGCCGCAGGTGGCCAGCGTGGTGATCCTCCTGCTGGCCGCCGGGGTCTATATCTATATGGTCAGCCGGCGATCGGGGCTGCCGTCCGAGAGGGCCACGTGACCCTGTATGATGCCATTATCGTGGGGATGGGTCCCGGCGGCTCGACGACGGCAAGATTGCTCGCGGAGGAGGGGCACCGCGTGCTGGGGCTGGACAAGGCGGAGTTCCCCCGTTACAAGCCCTGTGGCGGGGGACTTTCCGCACGGACCCTGCCCCATCTTCCCGAGGCAATCCGTCCCCAGATTGAAGCGACGATCCACAACCTCCGCTTCACGTACAGGGGCACCCGCATGATGAACCACCGCTCACCCAAACCGGTGGCCTACATGGTGCGGCGGCCGTCGTTCGATCAGGCCCTGGCCGGGGCGGCCGAACAGGCCGGCGCAACGGTCCAGTACGGGCTGGAGGTCCGCCGGGTGACAGAGACCGCCTCGCAGGTCGAGGTGGAAATGGGGAACGGCGTCAGACACCGCGCGAAATTCGTGATCGGTGCCGATGGCGCGCAGAGCCGGATCGGCCGGCTCATCGATCCCCGCCCTGCGGCCAGGCCGGCCTGGTCGCTGGAGGCGGAGGCGCCCCGTCCCTCGGCGGGCTCCACCGCCGAGGATGAGGTCTGGCTCGATCTCGGGACTGTTCCCGGCGGCTATGGCTGGAGTTTCCCCAAGGCCGGCCATCTCTCAATCGGCGTTGCCGGCTTCAGCCCCGTGCCGACCAATCCAAGGGCCACGCTCGCCGCCTATCTGAAAGCGCAACGGCCGATCGAGCCGGATTCCGCACTGACGCTGCACAGTCACCCCATTCCGGCCGTGTCGACCTCGTTGCGACGGCTGGCGTCGGACCGGCTGCTGGTCGTGGGCGACGCCGCGAACCTCGTCGACCCCTTTTTCGGCGAGGGCATCTACTACGCGATCTACAGCGGCGAAATCGCGGCGCAGTGCGTCGCGGCCGCCCTCGGCGGGCCGACCGAGAGCGTCGACGGCTACACCAACCGGATCAAATCGCTCTTTGAGGAAGAGTTCCGGCTGGCCACAAAGCTGGCGACCATCGCCTACCGGCTGCCGTTCCTGTGGTATCTGGCGATGCGGGCCTGGCCGGAGATGACCGAGGAGTTTTACCTGGTGTTGCGAAGCGAACGAACCTACCGGCAGATCATTGACAAACTCCGGGCCGAGGGCGGCCGCTATCTCGCCCAGAGCCTCCGCCGCCGCGTCCGTCAGTTGATGGCGTGACCGGGCTTCGGTTTCACGCCAGCAACTTGGCGACTCGGCGTTGAAGCTCGGCGTTCCGTCCTGAACTCATCAGCGACAGCAGATCGGCCCGGACCAATCGGCGGATGAGACGCTGGCGGGCGGCCGCGTCCCGCACGTGACGATGAACCCGGCGGCGAAGACGGGCCAGGAGCGCCACGTAGCCGGCATAGTCGCGTCCGATCGTCTTGCTCAGTCTGATGCGCAAATGCCGGGCCAGAGCCGGGCTCGTGCCGCCGGTGGAAAACGCCACGACCAGCGCACCGCGGCGGAACCAGGCCGGCGCGATTGCCGTTGATCGGGTGGCGTCGTCAACAATATTGGCAAGGGTCCTGCCTCGAGCGGCGTCCCGCGCCACACGCTGGTTGACATCGGCATCATTGGTCGCCGAAATGACCAGCCAGGCCGACTGAAGATCACACCGTTTATACCGGCGGGAACGCCACTGGATCATGCCTTTCCGGCGCCAGGCGAGCAGGCGGGGGGTAACGGCGGGACTGACAACGGTGACCCTCGCCCGGCATGCAAGCAGCTGCCGGATTTTGCGTTCAGCCACCCGCCCGCCGCCGACGACCACGACGCGGCGGCCGGCCAGATCAACAAAGAGTGGATACGACCGCATGCTCTGCGGGAGGCGCGCCGCAGGTATTGTCGCTGTTGAGCTGCGCCAGCCGCTCTTTGGCCCGCTGCTGGTAGGTCGACTCGGGATACTGTGCGACGAATTGTTGGAGCCGCTTCCGGGCCTGTTCCTGGTTGCCACTGGCCGCATAGGCTTGCCCGAGCAGGTAGAGTGTCTCCTCTCCAACCGGAAGATCGCCGTAGTCCTTGATCACCTCTTCGAACCGGCTGATGGCGGCCGGGTAGTCGCCTTGCCGGTAATAAAAGCGGCCAACGTAAAGGTCCGATTCGCCCAGATAGAGGCGGCAGGTTCTCATGTCGGTGCGGACCTCAGCGGCGTAGAGGCTGTCGGGATAGGCAACCAGAAAGGACTGAAACGTTTTGAGCGCCTTCGTCACCGGCTCCATGTCGCGGTCGATGCTGCGGAACTGTTTCAAATCGCTCAATCCGAGGCGGTATTGGGCATAGGCGGCCTGCGGGTGGAGGCGGTGCAGTTCGAGAAACCGTTCATACGTGAGCGCGGCCTCCAGATAGTTCCGCTTGTCGAAGAGTTTGTCGGCCCGGCTCAGGAGCACAAGGGGATCGTGGTACTGGTTGAGGTCGGCGGTCGATGCGGCCGAGTCGGCCGAGTCCAATCCAAAAAACTCCTGCACCGCCTTGCCGCAGCCGGTCACCGACACGACGACACACGCCGCCAGCGCCAGCGCGCCCCCCCATCTTCGCACGTGAATTCCCTCCACGAGCATCCTCCATACGATACCAAAGGTTGTCAAAGTTTGCAACGACGGACCGCCTTGGCTATAATCGGGACAGAACATGCCCCTCCCCGCTTGCCGCAGCATCGTCCTTGCCACCGGCTCGGTCCTTCCGGAACGGATCGTCACCAACGAGGCGCTGGCCCCTCGGGTGGGGCTGTCACCGTCGGCCATCGAGGCCCGAACCGGCATTCGCTGCCGCCGGTGGGCGGCGCCGACGCAGGCGACCTCCGATCTGGCCATTCGCGCGGCTGAAGAAGCCCTCAAACAATCGGGAATCGACGGACGGGACCTGGACGCGGTGATTCTTTCGACCACCTCCCCGGATTATTTCTTTCCCTCCACGGCCTGCCTGGTCCAGCGGGCGTTGAAGGCCGGACGCGCGGTTGCGTTCGACGTGGCCGCCTCCTGCACCGGATTCCTCGCCGCCCTCTCTGCCGGTGACCAGATGATCCGAACGGGCACGGCCCGCCGGGTTCTCGTGATCGCGGCCGAAATCAAATCGCGCTCGCTTGATCCGGCTGATCCATCGACGGCCATCCTCTTTGGCGACGGCGCGGGGGCGGTGCTGCTGGCGGCCGGCGACGCGACGTCCCCTGACGGCCCCGGCCTGCGTGCGATTCGTCTGGGCGCCGACGGCAGCGGCGCGGGGTTGATCCATCTGCCCGCCGGCGGCTCCCGCCAACCGACGAGCCCCGGGACGCTCACGGCGAATCTTCACACAATGCGGATGAATGGGCCCGCCGTCTACCGCCGGGCCGTCATGACGCTCGCTCGTGCCGTCCGCGCTCATATGGAGGAGACCGGACTGACCGTCAGGGACGTGGCACACGCGCTCTTCCATCAGGCCAACCGGCGGTTGCTCGATCAAGTCGCCCGCCGCCTGGGGCTCACGAGCCGGCAATGTTTCTCGACCATCGCCGACACCGGGAACACCTCCTCCGCTTCGCTGCCGATCGCACTCGACCAGGCCGCCCGGCAGGGCTGCCTGCGAGACGGGGATCTGCTGCTGCTGGCCGCCTTCGGCGGCGGTCTAACCTGGGGTACCGCCCTGCTCCGATGGGGCGCCGGGCCGGCCGCCGGCCAGACATCGGATCGATGAGGTAAAACTGCGGCAATGGGGGAATCCTACGATCTGATCGTGATCGGCGGAGGCAGCGCGGGGTACGCCGCGGCGCGGGTCGCTACCCATCGGGGCAAACGGGTCGCGCTGATCGAGCAGGGACCCTTCGGGGGCCTGTGCATCCTGCGCGGCTGCATGCCGTCCAAGACGCTCCTGCGAACGTCCGAGCTGGCCCATCTGGCCGCCGGCACCGGCGCATTGGGTGTCGCCGCCAAGGAACTCGCCATCGATTATCCCGCCGCCGTCCGTCGCAAGGAAGCCATCATTCAGGGCTTTGTCGACTACCGACTGCACGAGGTCCGTCAGCATTCCTTGATCACGCTGGTGGAGGGCTCCGCACGATTCCTCGATCCTCATCGCGTCATGGTCGGCGAGCGGGAGCTGACGGCCTCCCGCTGCGTGATCGCAACGGGCTCTCGCGTGTTCGTGCCCCCCATTCCGGGCCTGGCTGATCAGGGCTTCTGGACCAGCGATGAGGCCCTCGCGACCCAGACCCTGCCCCACAGGCTCGTCGTCATCGGCGGCGGCGTGATCGCCAGCGAGCTGGGTCAGCATTTCGCCCGGCTGGGCGTGCAGGTCACGATTCTGGAACGCGGGCCGCACCTGTTGAGGCGCCACGATCCGGAATTCGGACAGTCGTTGGGCGGGTATTTCAAAGAGGAGGGAATCACGCTTCACACGAACGTGACCTTTCACGAGGTTACGCGCCACGGCCAGTCGAAAATGGCGGTGATCACGACCCACGGGAAGCGATCCAGCATCCACGGCGATGAAATTTTGATCGCAGCTGGAAGGACGGCCAACATCGAGGGGCTCGGGCTGGGCGACGCGGGGGTCGACACCGGCCCGGAGGGTGTCGTCGTGGATGAGCACCTCCGCACGTCCCATCCCGACATTTTCGCGGCCGGAGACGTGACTGGCACGTATCAACTGACGCATGTTGCCGTCGCCCAGGGGGAGATCGCGGCTCTCAACGCGCTGGACGGCCCGGCGAAGACGGCCGATTACCGGATCGTGCCCGACGTGATCTTCTGCGACCCCCCGTTTGCGCGCGTGGGATTGAGCGAGCACGACGCCGCGCGCGCCGGCCGCCGTGTGCTCGTGGCGCGGTATCCGTACGACGACCTCGGCAAGGCGATCTGCACCGGCCAGACGCGGGGGTTCGTGAAGATGCTGGCCGATCCGGCGACCGGCGAAATTCTCGGCGCCGGTCTCCTCGGCGCCTCGGCGCCCGAACTGATCCACGAGCTGGTGGTCGCCATGCATTATCGGGCGACCGTCGCCGATCTGCTGACGATCCCCCATTTCCATCCGACGCTGGCGGAGATCTTCACCTATCCGGCCGAAGAGCTGGCGGCCAAAGTCCAGTCGGCGGGAGCATCGTCGCATGCTTGAGCTCTACCAGCTCGAAGACTGCCCCTACTGTGTGCGGGTCAGGGAAGCGCTCGCCGATTTGGGACTCGACTACATCATCCGGAACGAGCCGTCCAGCCACCGGGAGCGGACGCGGGTCAGGGCGCTCTCCGGCCAGACGTTCGTCCCCACGCTGCACGATCCGGAGCGCGGCATCGTCATCGCTGACGATGACGACAAGATCATCGCCTACCTGCACGAGCACTACGGCCGCCGCGCCGTGTGACGCGTTCATCGGTTGCACTCCGCGTCCCGCGGTTGGTATGGTACGATTGTGTTTCCCGCTGACCAGATCGGACTCTATCGTCAGATGGTGCTGATCCGCCGCTTCGAGGAGAAATGCGCCGAGATGTACGCGCTGGCCAAGATCGGCGGGTTCTGCCATTTGTACATCGGCGAGGAGGCCGTGGCCGTCGGCGCCATTTCGGCGCTGGAACCCGACGATTACGTCATCACGGCCTATCGCGATCACGGCCATTGCCTGGCTAAGGGCGCCGATCCCAAGCGGGTCATGGCCGAGCTGTTCGGCCGGCAGGGCGGATTGTGCAAGGGCAAGGGAGGGTCGATGCATCTGTTCGACGTGGAGCGACGGTTCATGGGCGGCTTTGCAATCGTCGGCACGCACGTCGGGCTCGCGACCGGCATCGCCTTCGGGCTCAAATATCGGACGCGGCCGCAGGTCGTCCTCTGCTTTTTTGGCGAGGGCGCCGTGCCGACCGGCATTTTCCACGAATCGTTGAACATCGCCGCACTCTGGAAGTTGCCCGTCCTCTTCATCTGCGAGAACAACCGCTACGGCATGGGCACGCCGGTCGAACGGGCCTCCGCAATCTACGACCTCACCAGCACGGCGCTCGCCTATGACATGGGCCATTCGACCGTCGACGGGATGGACGTGTTGGCCGTGCGCGACGCCGTGGGCCAGGTGGTGCGCGGCATGCGGAAACAACCTCGCCCGTATTTTCTGGAAGCGCGCACCTACCGATATATGGGCCATTCGATGTCAGATCCCGCCCACGGCCACTACCGGACCAAGGAGGAGATCGACGAGCAGAAAAAACGCGATCCCATCCACCTGTTCGGCCATCATCTGACCGACCGGGGGGTCGCGACCACCGAACAGTTGATCCAACTCGACCAGGAAGCACAACGGCGGGTTCAGGAGGCCATCGAGTTTGCCGACGCTAGCCCGCCGGCGCCGGCGGCGGAGCTTTTCACCGACGTGCTGGCCCCCTGAGGAGCGCAGGAGGATCATGGCGGTCGTGCTCTACCGGGAGGCGCTCAACCAGGCCCTCAGAGAGGAGATGCGCCGTGACGACCGCATCTTCCTGATGGGCGAGGAGGTTGGCTTCTACGACGGCGCGTTCAAGGTGAGCAAGGGGCTGCTCAAGGAATTCGGCACGGGTCGGGTGATCGACACGCCGATCACCGAGGCGGGGTTCACCGGCGTGGGCATCGGCGCCGCGATGGTGGGGCTGCGGCCGGTCATAGAAATGATGACCTTCAACTTCGCCATTCTGGCGCTGGACCAGATCGTCAATAACGCCGTCAAAATCCGCTACATGTCGGGCGGGCAGCTCTCGATTCCAATCGTCATCCGGGGGCCCGGCGGCCCCTCCCGCCAGCTCGCGGCCCAGCACTCGCAAAGCCTCGAATCGCTCTTCTGCCACATCGCGGGTCTCTCGGTGATCGCGCCGGCAACGCCACGTGACGCGAAGGGGCTGCTCAAGAGCGCGATCCGCCAGGACAACCCGGTGATTTTTATCGAGGGGCAGGAACTCTACTCGACCAAGGGGGAGGTCCCCGACGGCGACTATACGATTCCAATCGGCCGGGCCGAGATCAAACGGGAGGGCGCCGACGTCACCGTGATTGCCTGGTCGAAGATGCTGCTCATGGCGCTGCGCTGCGCCGACCGGCTCTCCGCCGAGGGCATTCACGTCGAAGTGATCGATCTGCGCACGCTCAAACCGCTCGATCTGCCGACGTTGATCGCCTCCGTGCGCAAAACGGGACGGGCCGTGATCATCGAGGAAGGTTGGGGGTTCTGCGGCGTCGGGGCGCAGATTGCCATGGAGCTGTATCATGACGGGTTTGACGCCTTCGACGCCCCGATCGAACGGGTGACCGGCTTCGAGGTGCCGACGCCCTATGCCAAGCATCTGGAACAGCTGGCCCTGCCGACTGAAACACGGGTGATTGAAGCGGTCAAGAAAACCCTGTATAGGTAGCCTATGGCCACGCGAGTCATCATGCCCAAACTGACCGACACCATGACGGAGGGCGTCGTCATCAAGTGGCACAAGCGCGAAGGCGACCGGATCGAAAGCGGCGACGCCCTGGCCGAGATCGAAACGGACAAAGCGGTGATGGATCTGGAAGCGTTCGGCGCCGGCACGCTGCGCAAAATCCTGGTCCCCGACCAGAGCACGGTGCCAGCCGGCCAGCTAATCGCCGTCATTGCCTCCCCGGACGAAGATATCGCGCCGCTGCTTGCCGAAACCGCCAAGGCGCCGGCGCCCTCCGCCGCGCCGCAGCCGACGGCCCGTCCGCCGATGCCGGCTCCGCCGGCTGCGCCAGCGCCGGCACCCGCACATCAGGTTTCCCGGCCGTCCGGCCACCCGGCGGCCAAATCGCCTTCGGTTGAAGAAGTGAAAGCCTCCCCCCTCGCCCGCCGGATGGCCGAGGAGGCCGGGCTCGACTTGGTGTCGATCACCCCCACCGGCCCCGGGGGGCGGATTCTCAAAGAGGATGTCGAGCAGGCGCTGGCCGCGAGACAGGCGGCGCCACCGGCGTTCGAGCCCGTCTATGAGGTCCGGCCGCTGAGCCAGATCAGAAAAACGATCGCCAGGAAAATGACGCAGAGCAAGGCGCCGGTGCCCCACTTTTACGTGACCAACGACATCGACATGGAGCGCGCCCTGACCGTCAAGGACGAACTGGCCGACCGGGAACAACCGATCAAGATCACGATCACCGACCTGATCATCCGCGCCCTGGCTCTTGCGCTGACCCGTTTTCCCCAGTTCAACGCGTCGTTTCAGGAGGAGGGGATCCGCTACCACCAATCCATTCACATCGGCGTCGCAGTCGGCCTGGACGAGGGGTTGATCGTGCCGGTGCTTCGCGACTGCCAGAACAAGGGGCTCATTCAAATCGCCGAAGAAGCCCGTCTGCTGTTCGAACGGGCCAAGAGCCGCCGTCTGCAGCCGGACGAGTACACCGGCGCCACCTTCAGCCTGTCGAACCTCGGCATGGAGGACGTGGAGCAGTTCTCCGCCATCATCACGCCTCCCGAAGCGGCCGTCCTGGCCGTCGGCAAGATCAAACCAACTCCGGTGGTTGAAAACGAGCGCGTGGCGATCCGCCGACGGATGATGACGACGGTCTCGTGCGACCACCGCGTCGTGGACGGGTTGCAGGCAGCGAAATTTTTGCAGGCCCTCAAACATGAACTGGAGGAGCCGACGGGGCTGCTCCTGCCCTGACGGCATACGATGGGGCAATCGGCGCATGATGTGGTCATCATCGGCTCGGGGCCGGGCGGCTATGTGGCCGCGATCCGGGCGGCCCAGCTCGGGCTGAAGGTGGCGGTTGTCGAAAAGGACGAGGTCGGGGGCGTCTGCCTGAACCGAGGCTGCATTCCCTCCAAGGCGCTGATCCGCAACGCCGAGGTGCTCTCGCTGGTCAGGCGAGCGGAGGAATTCGGCATTCAGTACGATAATCTTCGATTCGATTTCGGCGTCGCCGTCGAACGGGCGCAGCAGGCGGTCCTGCGGCTCACGCGCGGCGTCAGGCATTTGTTCAAAAAGCATCGCATTGATCTGGTCGCGGGGACGGCGTCGCTCACGGCCCGGGATCGCGTGACGGTCGTCGATGCGACGGGCGGACGGACGGACCTGTCCGGTCGGGCCGTGATCATCGCCACCGGTTCGCGCACCAAGCCGCTCCCGGGGATCGCGCCGGACGGCCGGTTGATCATCACCAGCGATGAGGCGCTCAAGCTGAATCCTCTGCCCCGGCGGCTGGTGATCGTGGGCGGCGGCGCGACCGGCGTCGAATTTGCCTACGTCTTTTCGGCCTATGGCGTGCAGGTCACGATCGTCGAGCTGCTGGACCGGCTCCTGCCCGGCGAGGATGCGGAGGTATCGAAAGCGCTGCAGGCTTCCTTCAAAAAACAAGGCATCGCCGTGCAGACAAAGAGCAAGGTCTCATCGATCACACCGGCTGACGGCGGGTTGACCGTTCAGATCGAGGCGGCCGGCGCGGGGGCGCAGACAATCGCCTGCGAGCAACTGCTGCTGGCCGCCGGACGGGCGGGAAATATTGAAGGATTGGGATTGGAGCAGCTGGGGGTCACGACCGAGCGCGGCTACATCGTCACGAACGAATGGCTGGAAACGACCGTGCCCGACGTGCATGCCATCGGCGACGTGGCCGGCAAGTCGCTCCTCGCCCACAGCGCGTCGGCCGAAGGAATTGCCGTTGTAGAACGGTTGGCCGGCAGAGAGGTCCAGCTGGTCAATTACCGCCGTATCCCCCGCTGCGTCTATTGCCAGCCGCAGGTGGCCAGCGTCGGGATGTCAGAAGCCGACGCCCGGGCCGCTGGCTCCGCCGTGAACATCGGCAAGTTTCCACTCTCCGCCAACGGCAAGGCGCTGGCGCTGAGCGAAACGGAGGGCTTCATCAAGATCGTCGCCGACGCGAAGACGGGCGAATGTCTGGGCGCGCAGATGATCGGCGCGGAAGTGACCGAGTTGATCGGCGAAGCGGTTCTGCTGATGGCGATGGAGGGCACGCCGCTGGAATTGCGATCGAGCATCCATCCCCATCCGACGCTCTCGGAGGCCGTGATGGAAGCGGCCGCGGCGGTCTACGGGGAAGCCATTCACATTTGACCCATGGATCAGTCGATCCCCTCCCATCCATTGAATGGTTCGCCGTCGGCGGGCCGGCGCCTGCCCGAATGGTTCAAAATCACGCCGAAGCGGGATGACCGGTACCAGCGACTCAAGCGGCTGGTCGCCGACCTCAACCTCCACACCGTCTGCGAGGAAGCGCACTGCCCCAACATCTGGGAGTGCTGGAACGCGGGAACGGCGACAATTATGATCCTGGGTGAGACCTGCACCAGGAGCTGCGGCTTCTGCGCCGTGAAGACCGGCCGGCCGTCGGAGCTCGACCTGGACGAGCCACGGCGGGTGGCGGAGGCGGTCTCGACGCTCGGGCTCCGCCACGCCGTCATCACCTCGGTCAACCGGGACGAGCTGCACGACGGCGGGGCGGCAATCTTCGCCGACACGATTCGGCGGATTCGAGCCGCGACGCCGGGTTGCACGGTCGAGGTGTTGATCCCCGATTTCAAGGGCGCGCACGCGGCCCAGGATACGGTCTTTGATGCCCGGCCCGACATTCTCAACCACAATACCGAGACAGTGCCCCGGCTCTACCGTCCGGTGCGGCCGCAGGGAAAATATCAATGGACGCTGGAGCTGATCCAGCGGGCGAAGGCGGCCGGTTTGACGACCAAAAGCGGACTGATGTTGGGGCTGGGCGAAACGGCGGAGGAGGTGGATGCCGTCATGCGCGATCTGATCGCCCACGGCTGCGACCTCCTGACGCTGGGCCAGTACCTGCAGCCGTCCAAAACCCATCTGCCGGTGGCACGGTATTATCACCCGGACGACTTTGACCGGCTCAAGACGACCGGGGAACGACTGGGATTCCGGCATGTGGAATCGGGCCCACTGGTCCGCAGCTCCTATCACGCCGAAGATCAGGTAATTTAACCCCCCGGAATCGTTACCCTCTCGCCGCGCCAGAATTCTTTCGATGAGACTGTATCGTATATCGAGAAATTTGTGGTATACTGTATGTTAATTGCCTGCACAGCTTATCATTAAATCTACATGGGGGGTTACAAGCGTGGATGGTGTGAAAACCCGTACAGTTATGCCGACTCCGGCCATGACAGCGACACTGGACTACTCTGTGATCGCCCAGTTTGTCTTTGTCTGTTTAGTGGCGCTGATAGGCGTGCCGTTGTTCGGCTACTTTTTTGACTATACCTGGGTGGACTGGACCCTGTTTGGCATTCTGTATGTCGTCACCGGCCTTGGTATCACGGTGGGCTACCATCGGTTGATTTCCCACCGGAGCTTTGAGTGCCATCGATGGGTCAAGATCGCGCTGCTGATCGCCGGCGGTTGGGCGCTGCAAAACACCGCCATCAAATGGTCCGCCGACCATGTGCGTCACCACGCCCGGGTGGATCAGGACGCCGACCCCTATAATGCCATGAAAGGATTCTGGTACAGCCACCTGGGCTGGCTGTTTCTCAACGATCCCTACGCGGACGACAAGTACGAGGCCCAGTTCCGCAAGGACCCGCTGCTGCTCTGGCAGGAGCGCTATTACGTGCCGATCGTGCTCTCCGGCTTCGCCATTCCGTTGCTCGCCGGCGGACTCCATGGCGGCTGGCGCGAAGCGATCGGCTGTTTCCTGCTCGCCGGCGTGGGGCGGATGTTTCTCGTGCTGAACTCGACCTTTTGCATTAATTCCGTCTGCCATCTCTGGGGGGGACAGCCCCACAGCACGGCGAACACCAGCCGGGACAGCTGGTGGGTCTCCCTGGTCACCTTTGGCGAGGGCTATCACAACTACCACCATGCCTATCAGCGGGACTATCGGAACGGGCCCAAGTGGTACAACTTCGACCCGTCCAAGTGGCTGATCTTCGTTGCCGCGCAACTGGGATTGGCCACCAACCTGCAGCGGGCCACGCTCAAACACTAACCGTCCGGCGACTCCCGCGCACCCGGCGGCGTGCCGCGAACAAACGCCTCAATCGCCTCCGCCACCCCCGTGACGTTATCCGTAAGGACAAAATGGCTCGCATCCAGGAACACCGTCTGGATTCTCCGGGCGCCCAACGATGAGGGCGGCCCGCCGTCCCCCGCCAGCTCCGCCTTCTTCCCATAGATGACCAGAACCGGGCAGGTGATCCCCGACCACGGCGGCCGGTAGGCGAACAGCGTGCGGAACGCCTGCAGATAGCTAATCATCGGCATCGTCTGCAGGTCGATCCAAGGCCCCATCCAGCGCACGGCCGCCCAGAATGAGGTGAGTCGGGGGCGCACCCACTCGTCATACGATTCATAATCGACGAACCGGAATCGCGTCCGACTCACGCCGACTGCACCGGCGATGTAGACCACCCCGTAGACGAGCCAAAACAGCGGGAGCAGCAGCACGCGGATCACCGCCAGATCCCGCCGCAGCATCGAGACGACGAACGGCTCGATGAACACCATCCCGCCGACCCGATCCGGACAGAGCTCCCACACCCGGACGGCCAGGTTGGCGCCCAGACAATGACCCACGAGAATCGCCCCCCGGGCGCCGACCCGCGCGAGCAACACCCGCACGTCTCGCCCGACGCCGTCCTGATCAACGAAACGCCGCGCGTGCGAGGCGCCGTGGCCGCGCACGTCGAGGACGATCAGCCGGCACCGCTCCCGGAGGAAGGGCGTCCGAACCAGCCGGTGCCAGCGTGTATGGTTGCTCCCCAGCCCGTGGAGAAACACCAGCAGCGGCGCCGCGGGATCGTCCACGCCGCCGACATAGTAATGAATCTCCTCCCCATCCTCCGCCGTGATGACGCGGTGAGCCAGCGGCGCGTCAGGAGGCATGCTGCCCGTCGGCGCGCAGCCATTGCCGGTAGCACCGCTCGACGGCCCGTCGGTTGACGACATGATGGTGGCGGAACCCGCCGCCCCCGCCTTTCGAAAAGCTCCTCGGAATGTGCAGCAGCTCGTGGATGAGCGTCTTGATCTGTTCGTCGGTCGGCAGGCGGTCGTAGTGTTCGGTGACCAGCTCGATCACATAGTGGGCCCGCAGCGCCATCGCCGATTGCAATATGCGCGGCAGGGCGTGACACCGGGCCAGCGTCCTTCGGCTTTTTGATCCGTAACTGCGCACGCACCGCACGCGGGACAGATCGATGTGATCGAAGCCCAGCGCCGCCGTCAGCTCCGCGACCTGCGCCTCGACGTCTGGCGCCCGCTCATACCGCATCATGATACCTATCCGGGCCTCTCCGGCCGTCACCGGCCTTCACGGTACCATCATCGCGGCCGCGCTGTCCAGCAGAGGCTGCCGGCGAGTGACGGACACAGTTGACAACCGAACCGGCGCTTTTATATTCTCCGAACCTGCAGTCCACTCACAGGGGAGGCATCATGGCGGACATTCTGGTCGTCGCATCGAAGGTCAAAAAACTCATTCGGGACAAATCCGGGTTCAACACGTCGGCGGAAATCCTGGAGGTGCTGAGCCAGCGGGTGGAGAATCTCTGCCTGGCCGCGATCGAGAAGGCCAAGGCGGACGGACGCAAAACGGTCAAGGGGCGTGATCTCGAGTAATTGCTCATCGCGCGCGAGACCCTTGTGCAGGCCGCCCACACCGCTTTGCCGGCAAGACCGCCGGCTCCGAGGACATCGGCGTGGACGGTGTTGTCCATGAGGAATGCGAAGGAACCGAGCACACCGCTGGCGGACGTCTCCGCCGCCGGCTACTTCATGACCACCAGGTTGTCCCGGTGGATGACTTCATCATACAGCTTGTAACCAAGGCGGTCCGCAATCTCCCGGCTTTTGGCGCCACGGATTTTCACCACCTCGTCGGCTGAGTAGTTGCTCAGCCCCCGGGCCACTTCCCGTCCATCCGGCCCGACACAGCTGACCGCCTCGCCGGCGCGAAAGCGCCCCTCCACCTCACGCACGCCCGACGGCAGCAGGCTGCGCCCTTGTTGTCGCAGCGCCCGGGCTGCTCCCTCGTCCAGATGCAGCCGGCCCTTGGCGTGCAGCGTGTAGGCGATCCAGTGCTTGCGGCTTTTGAGCCGCTCCTTGATCGGCAGAAAGAGCGTCCCGATCTCCTGTCCGGCCAGCAGATCGGCCAAGACGTTCGGCCGCTCGCCCCCCGCGATGATCGTCGCCGTGCCGTGCACCGTCGCCTGTTTGGCCGCGGCCAGCTTGGGCACCATCCCGCCCGTCCCTTCCGCGCTGCCCGTCGCCTTCGCATGGGCCTCCAGCACCGGCGTGATCTCGGTCACAAGCGGCACCAGGGTCGCCGACGGATCTCGCGCCGGATCGCCGGTGCAGAATCCCTCCACGCCGGAGAGAATCACGAACAGCTCCGCGCCGACCAGATTGGTGATCAGCGATGCCAGATAATCGTTCTCCCCGAACTTCAATTCTTCAACGGCCACCGTGTCGTTTTCATTGATGATCGGTACCACGCCGGCCGTCAGCAACGTCGTGAGTGTCGTGCGGGCGTTCAAAAAGCGTTTGCGGTCGGCCAGATCGCCGTGGGTCAGCAGGACCTGCGCCACGGTGAGTCCCGCGGCGGAGAAGGCCGCGTCATAGGCCGCCATCAGCCGTCCCTGTCCCACCGCGGCCGCCGCCTGCTTGCGCGCAATCGTGGCGGGCCGCTCGGCCAGGCCCAGCCGTTCGACGCCAGCGGCAATCGCCCCGGACGACACGATGATCACGTCGCAGCCGCCCTTCCGCAACGCCGCCACGTCTCGAGCGAGTTGCTCGATCCACGCGGTCTGCAGCCCGCGCCCCTTCGGCGCGAGCAACCGGCTGCCGATTTTGACGACGACCCGCCGAACCGATCCCAGCACCTCCTGCCGCACCGAACTCATGCCGTCGCCGCTTCCGCCGGCACCGCCGCCTTCTCCGCCGGGCCCGATCCAACCACGTGGTCGCCCAGATAATTCAGCAACGGCATGAGCCCTTCGCCCGTCACGCCGGAGACGGCAAAGAATGGAATTTTCTCCCTCTTCGCAAACCGGCGCAGCGCCGCCTCATGGCCGCCGTCCCCCCGCGCATCGATCTTGTTGGCCGCAAGCACGGCCGGTTTCTCGGCCAGTTCGGGTTGATAGGCGGTCAGCTCCTTGCGGAGGATCCGAAACTCTTTGACGGGATCGCCTTCACGGCCGACGCTTGCATCGACCAAGTGCACCATCACGCGGGTCCGTTCGACATGGCGCAAAAATTGATGGCCGAGCCCCTTCCCGGCGTGCGCTCCCTCGATCAGCCCGGGAATATCGGCCACGACGAAGCTGCGGCCGGCCGCATCGCGGGCCACGCCCAGCTGCGGCGTCAACGTGGTGAAGGGATAATCGGCGATTTTGGGCCGGGCCTTTGAGATGGCCGACAGCAGCGTGGACTTGCCCGCGTTGGGAAAGCCGACGATGCCCACATCAGCCAGCAGTTTCAGCTCGAGCCTCAACGTGCGCTCTTCCCCCGGCTCGCCGGGATCGGCCCGGCGCGGCGCGCGGTGGGTCGGCGTGGCGAAGCGGGCATTGCCCCGCCCTCCCCGCCCCCCCTTGGCCGCAACCAGCGTCTGGCCCGGCGCCGCCAAATCCGCGAGCAAGTCGCCGGAATCGGCGTCCCAGACCATCGTGCCGACGGGCACCGGAATCAGACGATCAGCGCCGCCGCGGCCGGAACAATCCTTCCCCTCGCCGTGGGCGCCCCGCTGGGCGCGGTACTGCTGCTGGTAGGTCAGATCAATGAGGGTGTGCAGCTGCGGATCGGCCTTCACGATGATGCTGCCGCCGTGGCCGCCGTCGCCGCCGTTGGGGCCGCCGCGGGGCACGTACTTTTCCCGCCGGAAGCTGCAGCAGCCATGGCCGCCGTCGCCCGCTTTGACGAAGATTCTGGCCTCATCGATGAACATATCGGTATAACTACAGGGTTAAGGGACGAGGGTCAGGTGGCAAGGGGAACGCCTGCTCATGAACCCTTGCCCCTTCCGACGTGACCCTTGACCCTCAACACAGGCCAAAGAAATGCGGAATGATCTCAGGATGCGGCAGGAACGGCGACCGGATAGACGCTGACTTGCGTGCGACCCTTGCCGTAGGGCTCGAACTTCACGACGCCGGGGATCTTGGCGAAGAGCGTGTAGTCGCTGCCGCAGCCGACGTTGACCCCCGGATGAATCTGCGTGCCGCGCTGGCGCACGATGATCGTGCCGGCGTTGATCACCTGACCGCCGTACCGTTTCACGCCCAGATATTTCGGCTGACTGTCCCGTCCATTGCTGGTGGAGCCTTGTCCTTTTTTATGCGCCATGGAGGCTTTCCTTTACTCTGCTGGCACTCAGCCGGAATCAGGCGGCCTGAATCGCCGTGATTTTCACTTCCGTGAACCGTTGCCGGTGGCCGCGGGTCCGGCGATAGTTTTTCCGCCGGATTTTCTTGAAGACCACGATCTTCCGTGCCAAACCGTGGCGGATCACTTCGCCGGTCACCGTGGCCTTGGCGACCACGGGTGTTCCGACGGCCGTCTGGCCGTCGCCACAGATCAGCAGCACCCGGTCAAAGGTCACCGGCGCTCCGACATCGGCGGCGAGTTGTTCCACCCGGATCGCCGTGCCCGGTTCCACGCGGTATTGCTTGCTGCCCGTTTCGATAATCGCGTACACCGTGTCTCCCAATGCCTCAATTTTGCGTCAGATTTTCTATCACATGGTCCTCGGTCCTGTCAACCTCCCCGGTTGACACCGTCGACGCGGAATTTTTAAGATGGCGGCTGATTGCCGACGCGATCATGGGAATTTTACGGGGGATTTTACCGGGGCTTTTCTGGGCGGTCGTGGCGCTGCTGTGCGCCGTGGCGTTCGCCATCGTGACCGGCGCCGTCAGGCCCGAGGAGCGGATCAACGCCCTCTGGCTCGTCGTCGCCGCCGCCTGTTTTCATGCGCTCGCCTACCGTTACTACGGACGGTTCCTGGCCAGACGGGTGTTGGCGCTGGATGACCAGCGAGTGCCGCCGGCCTGGCGGCTCACGGACGGGAAAAACTATCATCCCACCCATCGGTGGGTTCTGTTCGGTCACCACTTCGCCGCGATCGCAGGCGCCGGCCCTCTGCTCGGCCCCGTCCTGGCCGCCCAGTTCGGCTACCTGCCCGGCTTCCTCTGGCTGGTGATCGGCGCCGTCCTGGCCGGCGCCGTGCAGGATTTCATCATCCTGGTCGCCTCGATGCGGCGCAACGGCCGGTCGCTGCCGCAGATTGCCTGGGACGAGATGGGGGCGGTCACGGGTTTCTGCACGATGGCCGCGGTCCTGTTCATCGTCATCGTCGCCATCGCGGGGCTGGGTGTGGCCGTCGTCAATGCGCTCTATCACAATCCGTGGGGCACATTCACGCTGACGATGACCGTGCCGATCGCGTTCTTCATGGGCTTCTACCTGCGCTACTGGCGGCCGGGCCGCGTGGGCGAAGTGTCCGCGATCGGCGTCGCCCTGCTGCTGCTCGCGGTCGCCGCCGGGCGCTGGGCGGCCCAGCTTCCCCTGGCCGGCTGGTTCAGCGTTGAACGGGACACCATCGTCTGGGCGCTGGCCGGTTACGGCTTTCTCGCCTCGGCGCTGCCCATCTGGATGCTGCTGCTTCCCAGGGACTATCTGTCGACCTTCATGAAGCTCTCCGTGGTGCTGCTGCTGGGCGCCGGCGTGATCCTCATGGCTCCGACGGTCCAGATGCCCCCGATCACCTCCTTCATCCACGGCGGTGGCCCGATCATTCCCGGCACCCTCTTTCCCTTCGTCTTCATTACGATCGCCTGCGGCGCGATCTCGGGCTTTCATTCGCTCGTCTCCTCAGGCACCACGCCGAAGATGATTCAGCGCGAATCGCACGCGATGATCGGCTACGGGGCGATGCTCCTGGAAAGCTTCGTGGGGGTCATCGCGCTGGTCGCAGCCACCCTGTTTCTGCCCGGCGACTATTTCGCGATCAACACCCATCTGCCGGCCGACGCAATCGCCGCCATGGGCTTTCCGGCGGGACACCTCAGGGAACTGTCCTCCCTGGTCGGCGTGGAACTGGCGGGACGGCCCGGCGGCGCCGTCTCCTTGGCGGCCGGGATGGCGTCGCTGTTTTCCTCGTTGCCCGGCATGCACGGGTTGATGACGTACTGGTACCAGTTTGCCCTGCTGTTTGAAGCGTTGTTCATTCTGACGACGATCGACGCCGGGACTCGGGTCGCCCGCTACCTGCTGCAGGAAGCGGCGGGCCTGGCGCATCCGCGTTTCAACGATCTGAACTGGATGCCGGGGATCCTGCTCACCAGCGGCCTAGTGGTCTTCGCCTGGGGCTATCTGATCTCAACTGGCAGCATCTCCACCATCTGGCCGATGTTCGGCGCGGCCAATCAGCTGCTGGGAACGCTGGCGCTGTGCGTCGGGACGACGGTCTTGATCAAAATGGGGAAGGCGCGCTACGCTTGGGTGACCGCCGCGCCGATGCTGTTCGTCGGCCTCGTCACGCTCACCGGCTGCTATGAGCTGATCGTGCTCTTTCTCGCCAAAGGACGCGCGGCCGCCGCGCCGGTCGAAGCCTTCAATCTGTATCTGAA
>DATIZH010000028.1:0-1271 GCA_035517195.1 Nitrospiria bacterium
TACGTGACGATCCTGACCGGTTTCGGACTGGGGCATCTGCTGCATTACGGACGGGAACTCCAGGCGATGGATCAGGTGATTGGCATCATGCTGATCATCATTCTCATCGGCCTGTTGGCCGACAAGATCCTGTTCTCGCCATGGGAACGGTTTCTCCACCGGCGTTGGGGTACGGCGAAGTCGTGACCCGAAAGCCAGTGTCGTCCGCTTCGGAAAACTCCGCTGTCGCTAACCCGTGGGATTGGCGATCTCCAAAATGTTGACGGTGGGCACATGGGTGGGCCCGCCGTCATCAGCCACGTGAACGCTGCTGCTGGAGGCGCTGAACCACAGCGCTTTGATCGGGTCCTCGTGGGGGAAGCAGGCCCGCAAGGCGCCGTCGTCGGCCAGCCACAGTCGCACACAGCAATCGGCTCCCCCGCTGGCGAGCCACCGGAGATTTGGGGAATAGACCAGGCACAATACATCGTCACCATGCCCGACGAGGCTGCGCAGCACAGTGCCGGTGGCGGTGTCCAGGATGCGAATGAGGCCGTCCTTGCCTCCGCCCACGGCGAGCGTTGACCCGGTACCGTCCCGCAGGAACGTGATGACGCTGACCTTTCTTTCGTCGGCGCGAAAGGTCCAGAGACAGCGTGCCTCGACCACGTCCCACAGGCGGACTTCGCCGTTTTCGGAGCCGATGGCGATGACGCGGCCGTCGGGTGAGAAGGCGACGGCCGTTACCTTGGAGTTTCCGCGCAGGGTTTTGGCGTAGGCAACCTTGTGTGCATCCCAGACGATGGTCAGGCCTTCGTCGTCTCCGCTGGCAAAGAACCGTCCATCTGCCGACCAGTCGACACAATTCACCCATTTGCGGTGGCCCTTGAGGGCGCGCGGGGCTTCGTGGTTTTGGGCGTTCCAATAGACGACGGCTTCATGGGTGCTGCTGATCACGGTGCGATTGTCGGCGGCAAACACAATCGACGTGATGGCCTCCGGGTAATTCGGTTCCTTGCTGATCCGGTGTCTCGGGTTGTGTCCATCGCGGAGCCGGACCGTATGATCCTGGTGTCCGACCGCCAGTGTGGTTCCATCGGAGGAGAATGCGACGGCGGTGACCCGCGATTCGCTCCGGACGACGAGGGGTTGACTCGCGCTGGCGGATGTGACGGCGTTGTGGCGGAGGCTCCACACCCGTACGGTCCGGTCGTCGCTGCCGCTCACCAATCGGCCATTGTCGGAACTGATGGCCAGGGTGTTCACGGGTCGAGCGTGACTCATGGGCAGGA
>DATIZH010000029.1:0-2042 GCA_035517195.1 Nitrospiria bacterium
TCTGACGGTAGCCGGTCACGTGGCAGCCCAGGCATTTCGGATCCTTCTGTTCAGCCGGTTTCAACGCTTCGAACGCCTTGGTATGCTTGCTGTCGCTCCAAACTTTAAACTGCTTCGAATGACAGATTTTACACTTGGCGACGCCGACATAGGCCGGCGCCTCGCCGGACGCCGTTTGAACGAATCCGGCTCCGGCCGAAAGGAAAATCAGCGCGGCCAGGCCGAACAGGACTTTCATCCTCATCTTCACTCGTCTCCTTCTCTCATTATTTATGGCCGCCCCCCGGTCGAGCTCAGGAGGTAGGCGATCGCGTCCGCCTGGTAGGGATGCGTCGCAGGATCGAGGCCGCTCAGCGTCGCCTGGACCGAATCGTTCAGGTTGTTGTCGTCCAGCCAGTCGATCGAATCGTAGATCAACCGCTTGATATAGAAACGGTTGTGCGCAAAGGCCCCCGGATCATGAAGCAGCAGGTTGTAGTTGAAGGCCGCCCCCATGTTGTTCTTGCCGCTTGTCGCTCCCGTGGTGTCCGTGTCCGGCGTGGCGAAGGGCGCGGGCCCGCTCTGGGTCAGCCAGTTCTTCATCGCGTTGGCCGCGCCGTTTTTAATAATGGCGTACGCCCCGCCGGTCGCGGTCGACCCGTTGTAGGGAGCCGTCAGCGTGAGCTGCGTATCCGAATCCACGCTCAGGACGCTGTAGTACGTTCCGTCGAGGCTTACCTTGAACTGATCGGGAGACGCGCCTCCCGTGGCGATTCCCGCGCCGGTCCAGGTCGTTCCGCTCCCCGTCACCACGGCGCTCCCGTTTGTGACCGACACGGTTCCGGTGTTGTAGCGGAGCTGGTAGAAATAGGGATAGACGGACGAGAAGTAATAGCTTCTTATCTCCAGTTGATCCTGAAGCGCTTTGAGCGAGCTGGCGAAGCGGGTCTTCTCCTGTTCCAGTTCGGCCACGGTCATCTCAAACTGACCGCCGGGAACGTGGCAGGTGACGCAGGCCGTGCTGGTGATGGCCGTGACGGCGCCGGTCGTCTCGTCCTTGGTCACGGGCAGGAACAGGTGCGGCTCGGCCGTCTGCATATGGCAACCCGCGCAGGGACCGTTCGTCCCCGTCCCGGGGGCGTTCGACGAGCCGATTTGATCGTGCGCGTAGAAGGAAACGTTGGCGTAGTCGCGTCCGGTGCCGGACCCGTCGGAGTTGAAGAGATAGGCATACCCGCTGGCCCGGAAGATGGTCGCGCCGCCCGTGAGGTAATGCGAGTTGATGAAACTCAGGTTGCTGAAATCCCCCGCGGTATTATAAACGGTTCCCCCGCTTTGCTGCCCCGTGTGGCAGGCCATGCAGACGTTGGAACCCGACACGTCGGGGAAGGTGATGGTGTTGTTCGACATGTCCTTGTACGGCGCCGTGATGGGACCGGGGTTGCGCAGCCCGCCCTTGTTGTCCGTGTGACAGCCCCAGCAGTAGATCGTCTCCAGCTGACCGGTGTTTCCGGTCGTTCCGGCCAACAAACCGTAAAAGTTGTTTTGGGTCGGATCGTAGACGGTCCCCGCCCGGAGCGCGTCCGCAAAGTTCTTGAACCCGGTCGAGGTGTGGCACTGCTGGCACGGCTGGCGGCTGACGCCTTTCCAATCGTAGTGGGTCCACGGGTCGGCCGTCGTGTCTCCGTGCGCCGACCGGACCCACTGCTTGTTGATCGTGGTATCGGCCGCGTGGGGATTGTGACATCCGGTGCAGGAGCGATCGTCGCCTTTGTTAACGAAAATCAAGGCCACCGCCGCGGAGCCCGAGTTCAGCCTCGTGTCTCCCGGAACGGCCGCATGGGTATCGGTGATCACCTCGTCCAGGCTGCTGTGCGAATTCACGGAAGGATCGTGATAGGCGTCGGTCAGGACCGTCCCGTCCGTTTTATTGAGCTGATGGCAGGTCGTGCAGGTGTTGAACGTCGCCGATTGGTTTCCCGTCGACGTGACCGAGGCCGCCGCGAGGAATTGCTTCCCCTGGTTATGCACGTCGTGGCATGTTTTGCAGTCGACGGGCGTGG
>DATIZH010000030.1:0-1162 GCA_035517195.1 Nitrospiria bacterium
CAACAGCGACGGCACCCCGGGCCATCTGCTCGATCCGTATCTCACCATTGCCCGGGAATATGGCTGGGCCAATTTCATGTTCCAGACCAACCAGGGCCCCAGCTACCCCGCCCACCAGTTCATCTTCGGAGGAACGTCGGCGAGAACCGGGGACGACGACGCCAAATCGACCTTCGTCGCCGATAACTTCAACCATGAACCCTACAGCGAGAGTGCCGGATGCCTGGCCGCTGCCGGCAGCACCAACTCCATCGTCTCCCCGGCCATCGATACTCCGCCCGACGATTGCACGCTCTTCGCCGACGGTTCGGTGCAGGCGTGCCCCATCGCCAACACCGACCTGCAGTTTCCCACCCAGCCGGTCGGCACCTTCTGCAATTCGCACTCCACCATGGCCGATATTCTCGAACCGCATTCGATCAGCTGGAAGTATTACGCTCCTTCGGCAGGATCGATCTGGACGGCTCCCGATGCGATCAAATCCATCTGCCAGCCGCAGTTCGTGAATCCCAACAATCCCAAATCCGAACTCAAGTGCACCGGCAAGGAATGGAACGCGCACGTCGACATCAGGAAGCTGGGCACCGATATCCTGCGCGACATCGACAGCTGCAATCTCTCCCGCGTGAGCTGGGTCATTCCCGACGGCAGGTGGTCTGACCATACGACTTTGAAAGACGCCTATGGCCCGTCGTGGGTCGCTGCGGTCATCAACGCCATCGGCAACCATCCCAAATGCGCGCCGGGCACGGCAGACGCCGGCGAAACCTACTGGCAGGACACGGCCATCGTCGTCACCTGGGACGACTGGGGCGGATGGTCCGACAACCAGCCGCCGATCTACGCCTCCCGGCTGCCCTGCCGGTCGAAAGACTGCCAGGCGGATTACCAGTTCGGCTTTCGCGTGCCTTTAGTCGTGGTTTCGGCCTACACTCCGGCCGGTTACATCGACAACATCCCACACGATTTTGGAAGCATCCTGCGCATGATCGAAGGCGTCAATCATCTTCCCGAGGGCGCGCTGGGCTTCGCCGATGCGCGATCCGCCACCGACCTGCATGAATTCTTCACGCTGAACGCGCCTCGTTCCTACTCCACCGTCCCGGCGGAAAAATCGGATCGTTTCTTCCTCACCTACAAGGGCAAACCCACCAAGCCCGAC
>DATIZH010000031.1:0-29970 GCA_035517195.1 Nitrospiria bacterium
GCGTGGCTTTTATACAGATCGCCAGCCGAGACGGTGGGCATCGATTGGTACATTCCGCCCTCCAACACCAGCCGGTCTTTTTCCGGGGGAGTCGACAGATAATGGGCCTTGCAGAAATTACAATAGTCCTCAACCGTGTGGTGTTCAATCGGTTTTGGATTGACCGAGTTCCCATTGGTCATGGGGCGGTGGCCACGACCTGGCACGGCCCAGACCTCCGCGCCGGTAAAGGGATTGATCTGCTTGATGGTACCGTCCGGCATGATCGTCATGAGACGAAGATTATCCATTGCCCTCAGCCCCTCGATCTCGCGTATCGACTCACCGCGGTCTTTTCAACATCCTATCTAACGTCATAATTAATTGTAATCAAGGCAAAAATGGCTGTCAAGCTGGGGGAAATTAACTTCATAGGTATTGACATTATTAGAAAGTAGGAGTATTGTTGTACCGACTAGTAGGTACAGTTAAAAACTTTAGATATAAATTGGCAACGTCATGAGCTACCCGGAGGCCATATCCAAACGCGAGCAAATAATTCAGGCTGCTGCGCAATTAGTTCATCTGAAAGGATTCCACCGGACCAGCGTAGATGACATACTGGTGGCGGCAGAAGCGGGGAAAGGGCAATTTTATCATTATTTTAAGAGCAAGGATGAGGTGGGATTGGCCATCGTGGATCGAGCGGCGGCACAGATTCACTCGAGAATGTTGGAACGGCTGGCTCAAAGACCCGGTCTTGAAGCGATCGAATGGATGTTGGACTGCCTGATTGGATCGGCCAAGCAGACACAGTGCGAGGGCGGTTGTCCATTGGGTAACCTGGCCGCGGAGATGAGCGATTATCATGAAGAATTCCGTTTGAAACTGGCTCGTATCTTCGAGGCGTGGCGGGTCATGGTCGAGCGGACGCTCACGGCGGCGCAGCGGCGCGGCGAGATTCCGTCCGACGTGGAAGTGGTAGAGGTGGCGTTTCTTGTGCTGTCGACAATAGAGGGGGGGATGTTGCTGGCGAAGGTGGAACATGATGTGCGGGTGATGGAACGGACTTTTGAAGGGTTGAAGCGGTGTTTGAGGCATTTGGGAAGGACAGCAAGCGATGGCTAAAACAAGGGAGGTGATTTCCATGAACTGCCCGAGATGCAAGGGAGTCATGGCGTTGGAGCGGTTTTGCGATCTGTATGATGAGACGGGAGAGCTCTGTTTTATGGGGTGGCGCTGCATCACTTGCGGGGAGGTGGTCGATCCGGTCATTGTGAGAAACCGCCAGCACCACCGCAGTGTGGAGGCGCCTCCCAGATCGAAACCCCGGCGCCGGCACCGTCAATTGGTGTAACGCAGTCCTCAGAGGGGAGGAAGATGACCGACCCCTCGTCAGCGCGGAGTCGGGGGGCCTTCAGGTTGACGCGGCTCGGTCTATCTGCCCGGCAAGGGTAAAGTCTTTGTCGGTGATCCCGCCGGCCGAATGGGTTGTGAGGGCCATCGTGACCCGTGTGTATCGGATGTCAATGTCGGGATGATGATCGGCGGCATCGGCCAGGACCGCCACCCGGTCCACGAACTGGATACCCTCCGCAAAAGTTTGAAAGTTGTAGAGCTTGACGAGGGCGCCGTTGGCCAACCGCCATCCGGCGAGCGCACGGAGGCGCGTTGCTATTTCCTGCTCTGTTAAACGTCCCATCGTATGGGCCTCCTTTCGAGTCCGACCTCCGTCGGTTCCCGGTTCCGCCGCAGCCTATCACGAGCCTCCCGGGCGGTGCAACGCGTGATCACCCGGTGCGGGCGAGCCACTTGGTGTCGTGGGGGGGGTGGTGTATAATGGCCATCGAGATGACGACTGCAGCGACGATCCTGCCGACCGAAATCAGGAAAGAGTCCGATGGACTGCGTATCACATGGAGCGATGGGCACAGGGGGCTCTATCCCCATCGCTATCTCAGGGCGCATTGCCAATGTGCGGCCTGCGTGGACGAATGGAGCCGTCACGTGCTGGTCCAGGTGGCGCAGATTCCTGCCGATATTGTCCCCGTCGAAATCCGGCCCGTAGGGCGCTATGCGATCCATGTGGAGTGGAGCGACGGCCATGGGACGGGGATTTATGGTTTCTCCCTGCTCCGCCGGCTCTGTCCCTGCGGGCAGTGCGCCCCCGATGGCCCGATCTTTCCGTCCAATCCGTTGCCACCAGCCGGGGACCGGCGAGATGGGTGAGTCACAGATCGAGCGGGCCGCCCTGGGTGAAACGGCTGTTGGGATGGCGATCCTCAAAACGCGGTTACGGGAAGCAGGGGTGGCGTTCAGCGAAGAGGCCTCGGGCCGACTGGCCGTCGCCGGCGGTCCGGACGAGTACCTGATCGAGGTGGCGCCCGACGGAGTCCGGTGCCTGTTCGGCGTGGATATGGAGGAGCTCAGGCTGTTGGTATCGGGCTCCGGCAACGAGGATCTGGGCGAAGACGAATTGCAACGGGTGGCGCGCGAACAGGTGCGTCCCCTTGTGCGGCGGTACCAGCCGATATTTGCCGCAGCCGGATTTCAGGAAGAAGTGGTGGTGGACGCCGGTTCCTACGCCGTGGCCTTCGTCAAGCCGACGGCCGGTTTTAGTCCATCCGCCATCGTGGAGGTGGTGCGATGGTGTTGTCGCGCCGGCCGGCCTCCTCGGCTCGCCAAGGAGGCGTGATGACGGGGTTTCGAATGGCGGCGCGTCGGCTCGGGTGGAGCGTACTGGTGGCGACGGTCTGTGCGCTGTGGCCGGCGGGGGGGCATTCAATCGAGGAAACGCCGCAGCAAAAACCGACCCTCCCGGTCGGGGCGGTGCACGAGATTGTCGTTGAAAAGGACAGTTTCGCCTTCTCCCCCCAGATGTCGACGGTGCACGTGGGGGACATCGTGCGTTGGACCAATCACGATACGCAGAAACATCTAGTGGTCAGTCAGGATCCCAAGGCCTCAACCCGCGAGTTGCTGATCTATCACACCATTCATCCCGGTGAAAGTTATGAACATCAATTCGTGCGGGCCGACGAGTACAATTTCTTCTGCGCCATTCATTTTCAGATGTGGGGCGTTGTCACCGTCCTGCCCTGATTGACATGAGACGAGCCGGAATCCCGTCGCCGGCGGTCGGCAGCCCCGCCACAGATCCGTCTCTGCCGCCGTCCGTCGACTGTCAACAAGAGTGAGAGAAAGCACATGGCGGTTCGTATCACACGCGTCTATACGCGCACGGGCGACCGGGGCACGACCGGATTGGTCGGCGGCCGGCGCGTGGCCAAGGACAGCCCGCGTGTGGAGAGTTACGGTGCGGTGGATGAACTGAACAGCTGGGTGGGAATGACCCGTGCCCTAGTGAACGCCTCGCCGCTTGCCGAGGAAGAGCGGCTCATGGTCGGGGGGGTATTGGAAGAAATCCAACAACGGCTGTTTGATCTGGGCGCCCAGCTGGCCGCGCCGCCCGCCAGGCCTCACGCCGGCCGACCGGGAGTCAGCGGGGGGGATGTCACCGGACTGGAGCGGACGATGGATCGGTTGCTGGCCGGCCTCAAGCCGTTGCCGTCGTTTCTGCTGCCGGGCGGCGGCGCCTTGACCGCCACCCTGCACATCTGTCGGACCGTCTGCCGGCGGGCCGAACGTCGCGTCGTCGCCCTGTCCCGACGGGAGACGGTGGAGAGGAACGGTGTGGTCTATTTGAATCGACTCAGTGACCTGTTGTTCGTTCTGGCGAGGTGGACCGGCCACCGACTCGGCGAACCGGAACTGTTGTGGGTCAATAAACCGCGTCGTCGGTAAGGCTTGGATTGTTTGGTTCATTCATTGTCCACAGTCAGATCCCCGGCGATCGATCCCCGCCGGTCCGTGGTGTAAGATGAAGCGCCTCCTTTGGATTGTGGGCGGCGTCTGCGCGGCTATCGTGCTCCTGGTGCTCCTGGTGCCCGTCGTGGTCGATCTGAAGCCGCTTCAGGCCCGGTGGTTGCCCCTGGCGGAGCAGGCGCTCGGCCGGCGGCTGTCCGTCGGTCATATTCAATTGTCAATCCTGCCGTTCGGCGTGACCGTACGCGAGGTGACGATCATGGATGATCCCGCGTTCGGCGGCGAGCCCTTCTTCAGCGCGGATGCCGTGACCATTCATCCCGCCTTTTGGCCGCTGTTGCATCGGCAGGTCGACATCGCGGCGCTGACGGTGAGGCATCCCGCCGTGACCCTGATCAGGCGGGCCGACGGCCGGTGGAACGTTGAAACGCTCGGCGTCTCCGCCGCGCCCGATCGTCCCGCCAGAGCCGGTCGAGCCCTTCCTTCGACGGGAGTTCCGCCGATTCCCCCTGCGCTCGATCATTTCAACCTGTCCAACGGCAGGATCACGGTGCGCGATCAACGCGGCGGCGCGTCACCAATCGTGGCGGACCGGATCAACCTGTCTGTCGACAATGTGCGAATGGACGGCACGGCGACATTCAACGGTTCGGCTCATGTGAACGGGTGGACATCCCCGGTTGTCCTGTCCGGGCGGTTCCGAGTGGCGCCGAACGCCCCGGCGATCGAGGAGGCCGACCTCCGCGTCGGACTCGGGACGACCGACCTGCACGCGGTTGTTCAACGCGATCGGGGCGGGACGGGCGCCGCCGGCACAGTCCCGGGTTCGGGGTGGAGCATTCTCGTCGATTCAAAGCGGATCGATCTCGATGGATTGAAGGACGGGGTTGAACGGACGGGACCTCCTGCGGCCGTTGGGGCCATGGTGCCCGCCGGGCGTCCGGCCGCCGGTTCAGCCCCGGCGTCGGGAACACCGCCGTGGACCGAACCGGTGACGATCGAAGCGACCATCGGGGAGCTGCGATTGCATCAGCAGACAATCACGGCGATCCGGGCGACCGGCCGGATGCAGGACGGCGCTGTGCGCCTTGAGACCTTAACGGCGAACGTGGCGGGGGGAGCCGTCGAGGCGAAGGGACGCGTCGACCTGACGCAACCCGACCGGCCGTTTACCGGCGACGTCGCGATCCGCTCCGTCGATCTGGAATCGCTGCAACGCGTCTGGCCGGGCGTGGAGCCAAGAATGACCGGCACGGCGACCGTCACCGCGTCAATGACCGGGTCGCTGGGCCGGCGGTGGAACTGGCAGGAGGCGGTCAAGACCGTCGAAGGCGCCGGTCGGGTGGACGTGCGCGACGGGGCGATCCTCGGTATTGATCTGACCGGCACCGTCACGGACCAGATGCGCAAGCTGATCGGCAGGAAGGGATCGAACGCGGCGGCCCCCGCCAGAACTCCGTTCTCGGCGGCGACGGCGGAAGCGACCCTGCATGAGGGGAGCGCCTCTATCGACTCGGTTAGGGTCGAATCGGATGATTTTCTCCTGTCGGCGTCGGGCCAAGTAGGATTGACGCCGCCGCGTCCGGTCGCCCTCAAAGCGGAAATGCGCTTATCGAAGCCGATCAGCCGGCAATTCAACAAAACGGCCGTCTCGCTCCTGTCCGATCAGGGACGCCTGGCCATTCCCGTGCTGATCCGGGGGACTGTCGCGGAACCCGTGGTGCGGCCGGACGCGACGCTGCTTGCCAAACGGACCAAAGGTCGGCTGAACGAGCGGGTGTTCGACGAGGTGATGACCGACCAGCTGGATCAGCTGCGACAAACGGGCAAATCGTTGATCAAGGGGCTGCTCGGCCGATAAGATCTGAAATAACCGGAGACAAGGCGGAGAATGGGTTTCCGCACGGGCCATTTGTTGAATGCCTGGGGAGACGATATCTCCCCACGCAGCCCCCCATTGACTGATTATCGCGGGGGGTACGAAAGAGCGATACGCTTCTCGCGGCTGGAGAAATCCAGGGGTACAATGCAGCCAATGGGAATGACAATGGTGGCTAGAGGCGTGGGGGCAACGGAGGGCCGTTCTCATTAATTCCGCACGGGCCCCCACATATAATCAAAATGGAATATAAGGATTATTACAAGGTTCTCGGTGTCGGCACACAGGCGACCGCCCAGGAGATCAAGTCGGCCTACCGGAGTCTGGCCAGAAAATTTCATCCCGACCTGCACCCCGGCGACAAGAAGGCGGAGGAGCGCTTCAAGGAGATCAATGAGGCCTACGAGGTGCTGGGCGACCAGGAGAAACGGAAAAAATACGACGAGCTGGGGGCCAACTGGGAGGACATCCTCCGCAACAAGGAGGCGGCGCGTCAATATGCGGCGCCGGGATTTGAGTGGGGTGGTGCCGAGTCGTTCGATCTGAACGATTTTTTTGAAACGTTTTTCGGCGGCGCGGGCCGTCGGGGCGCGTCGCGGGGATGGGGGCCGTTCGCCGGGCGCGAGGACATGGCGCGCCAGGCGGCGCAGGGTGAAACGGTCACCGCCCCGGTTGAGTTGACCCTCGAAGAGGCCTTTCACGGCACAAGCCGGCGGTTGCAGTTGGCCGTCGATCACCCTTGCGGGCGGTGTCACGGCACGGGTGTGGTCGCCGGACAGGGCCGGCGGGGCGGGAAGCGACAGGCGGAGACGGTGACCATGGTGACCTGCCCGGAGTGCGGAGGCCGCGGCGCGATTCCGGGACAGAAGAGCCTCGATGTCAAGATTCCCCGCGGCGTGACCGAAGGTTCGCTCGTCCGGTTGGCCGGTATGGGCGGCTCGGCGGGGCCGGGGGGGCGGCCGGGCGATCTCTATCTCGAGGTGCACCTGCGCCGCCACCGGTGGTTTCAGGTCGACGGCCACGACCTGATCTGCGAGTTGCCGATTCGAGACGATGAGGCCGTGCTCGGCGCGACCGTGCAGGTCCCGACGCTGGAGGGGCGCGTGTCGTTGAAGATTCCCTCTGGAAGCCAGCAGGGGAGCCGGCTTCGGTTGAAGGAAAAGGGGCTGCCGCGTTTGCATGGTGGAGGCCGGGGAGATCTGTACTACACGCTGAAGATCGTCACCCCCGCCGAGCCCACCGCAGAGGAACGGGGGCTGCTGGAACAGCTCCGCCGCCTGCGGGACCAGCAGGGCGGTCGCGCCGATCCCCGTCGGAACCTGTTTTCATAGCCGATTCCTTGACAGCGCGATGAGAATTTTCTACCATGACACGTTCTGCGGCCTTGACCGCCCAGGGTGACGATGACACGCACACAGACCATACAGAATGACCGCCTGCTGAAAGCCTGCCGCAGGGAGCCCGTCGACCGCACGCCGGTCTGGATCATGCGGCAGGCGGGGCGCTATCTGCCCTCCTACCGGGCGCTCCGTGAGAGGGTCAGCTTCATGCAGCTGTGCAAGACGCCGGAGCTCGCGCTGCAGGCGACGCTGACCCCGCTGGAAGTGATGGACGTCGACGCGGCGATCCTCTTCTCCGACATCCTGATTCCCGTCGAGGCGATGGGCATGAAGGTCGTCTTCACGGAATCCAAGGGGCCGCAGCTGCCCGAACCCGTCCGCACGCAGGCCGATATCGCCCGGCTGCGCGTGCCGGATCCGGAGCAGTCGATGCCATTCGTACCGGACGCGATCCGCCTGATCAATCAGACGCTCAAGGGGCGCATTCCACTTCTGGGTTTTTCCGGCGCGCCCTACACACTGGCTACCTACATGATCGAAGGCGAAACGTCGAAGAATTTTTACGGCATCAAGCGGCGGCTGTTCGAGGCGCCCAAGCTGCTGCATGGTCTGCTCGAATTGCTGGCCGACACGGTGACCGCCTATCTGAACGCGCAGATCACCGCGGGCGCGCACGCGGTGCAGCTGTTCGATACGTGGGCCGGCGCGTTGTCGCCGGCGGAGTACGCCGAGTTTGCCTTTCCCTACGCCCGCCGCGTGATCGCCGGCCTGCGCAGGGAGGGGACGCCGGTCATCCTGTATGTGAACGGCGGAGGGGATTACCTCGAATTGATGGCCGAGACCGGCGCGGACGTGCTCAGCCTGGACTGGCGGATCGACATCGGCGAAGCACGCCGACGGATCGGCCACCGGGTCGCCCTGCAGGGCAACCTTGATCCCTGCGCCCTCTATGCGCCCCCGGAGACGATCCGCGCCCAGGTGGCGAGAATTCTGCAACGGTACGGCAGGGGCGAGGGGCACGTCTTCAATCTGGGGCACGGAATACTGCCGGACATCCCCGTCGCGCATGCCGTGGCGATGGTTGACGCCGTGCATGAAGAGAGCGCGCAATATCACGGAGCGACCTGACATGGCGCTCGCCGTTTCACTCGATCTTCTGGCCCGGCACGACAAGGCCGGCCCCCGCTACACCAGCTATCCCACGGCGCCGGTCTGGAGCGAGCGATTCGGTCCGGCGGACTATCTTGATGAAATCCGGCGCACGAACACCCGGCAGCCGCCCGCGCCGTTGTCCCTCTATCTGCACATCCCCTTCTGCAACACGCTCTGCTATTTCTGCGGTTGCAGCATGATGGTGACCAAGGATGAGGCCAAGATGCGCGGCTACGTCGACTGCCTGTGTCAGGAAATCGACCGGATCGCCGATCTGCTGGCGCCGGGCCGGCCGGTGCATCAGCTCCAGTGGGGGGGCGGGACGCCCAACTATCTGACTGACGAGCTGATCGAGCGGCTCGTCCGGACGGTCACGCGCCGGTTCACATTTGCGGGGGACGCGGAGATCGGCCTGGAGGTCGATCCGCGAGACACCCGGCCGGGCCAGATCACGTGGCTGCGAGGCCTGGGCTTCAACCGGCTGAGCCTCGGCGTGCAGGATTTCGATCCGAAGGTGCAGCAGGCGGTCAACCGGCTCCAGACCGAGGCGCTCACGCGGCGCGTGATCGAAGAGGCCCGCTCGGCATGCTATCACAGCCTCAATATTGACCTCATATACGGCCTGCCCTATCAGACGGCCGAGTCGTTCGGCCGCACGCTGGATATTCTTATCGACATCGGACCGGACCGGCTCGCTGTCTTTAATTACGCCCACGTCCCGTCGATCAAACGGCACCAGCGGCTGATCCCGTCCGCCGCGCTGCCGCCGCCGGCCGAAAAACTCCGGATGCTCAAGCTGACGATCGAGCGGCTCACCGGCGCCGGGTACGTCTACATCGGCATGGACCACTTCGCCAGACCCGACGACAAATTGTGCGTGGCGCAGCGGGCCAGAAGCCTCCACCGGAATTTTCAGGGTTACACCACCAAGGCCGGCTGCGACCTGTACGCGTTCGGGGCCACGGCCATCAGCATGGTGGGTGACTGCTATGCACAAAACCTGAAGGATCTCACCGCCTATGAGGAGACCGTGCGCGCCGGCGGGGTGCCGACCCTCCGAGGATACCGGCTCAATATGGACGACCGGATCCGCCGCCACGTCATCATGCGGCTGCTATGCGATCTGGAGCTCGACAAGCGCGATGTCGAGTCCCGATTCGGTCTGGAGTTCGATGATTATTTCGCCACGGAACTGCACCATCTGGTCCGATACGCCGAGGAAGGACTGATCGATCTGCAGGCCGACCGGGTGGTCGTCACCGAGGCGGGGCGGCTGCTGGCGCGCAACCTGGCGATGGAATTCGACGCCTACCTTCGCGACGAGAGCGCGGACCAGCCGCTCTTCTCCCGCACCATCTGATCATCCATGGGCCCCACGTAAACCCCCACGTAAACCGATGACCGCCGAGTCCTCCGCGCCTATCACTCTGACCCTGTCTCCGGCCAAAAAGCCTGCGGGGCCCTCCACGGCGGTGCTGCTGCTCAATCTGGGCGGCCCCGATTCGCTGGAGGCAGTCGAACCCTTTCTCTACAATTTGTTCCGCGATCCGGACGTGATCGATTATCCCGTCGGCCAGTGGGTCCGCAACAGGATCGCCGCCGCCATCGCGCGCAAGCGCGCCCCGGTCGTCAGGGAGTATTACCGGATGATCGGCGGCAAATCGCCCCTCCTCGACCATACCAAGACGCAGGCGCATCTGTTGGAACGGGCGCTCAGGCCTCACGGCGCCTATACCTGCCTGATCGGCATGCGCTACTGGCATCCGATGCTCGACACGGCGGTGAATACCGCGCTCGGCATCGCCGCCAGGCGCTGCATCGTCCTGCCGCTCTTTCCGCACTATTCCCTGGCCACCACCGGGTCGGCCTTCACCGAGGTCCGACGCCTGCTGCGCCAGCGGGCCGCGAGCCGGATGGCCGTGCGGTTCATCGACGACTGGCACGATCACCCGGCCTACATCGCCGCGCTGGCGGACCGTATCCGGGCCGGCCTGGCTGGGATGGCCCCACCGCTCGAACGGGTGCATTTGCTCTTCTCCGCCCACGGCCTGCCCGAAAAACTGATCAGAAAGGGCGATCCCTATCAGCGGCAGATCGAAGAGACGGTCCGGCTGACCGTGAAGGCGCTCGGCTATGATGGCGCGCGAGTGCACCTCTGTTACCAGAGCCGCGTGGGGCCGCTGAAGTGGATCGGTCCCTCCACCGAGGAGCAGATGAAGGAGCTGGCGGGTCGGGGCGTGCGGACGGTGCTCGTCGTGCCGGTCAGCTTCGTCTCCGATCATCTTGAGACGCTCTATGAGATCGACATTCTGTACAAACAGATGGCGGAGAAATTGGGGATCACCGAATGGCGCCGGACGCCATCGCTCAACGACGCCCCGATGTTTATTGAGGCGCTGAAGACCATCGTGCTGGAAGCCTCGAAGTGACGCGACACATGAGAGCTGTCATGCCACGACTGGAACACAGCCGAGCATCGGTTTGACGATGCGAGCGTTGACGACAGTGCATATGGACGATGAGGGTGCGGGGCGTGGGGGCATCGGAGGGCGCACGCTGCGACGAGGAAGGAGCAGCGAGCTTGTGCGCGCCGCCGAGTCGGTGAGGCGGCTGGATTTCGACCGATTCACCGCACGGGCCCCCACAGATCAATGACGGAGATGAGTCTCTGATGGTCCGCCCGCGTTGGGAAGGAGCGCTCGCTCACGTCAGGGGGAGAGAGCCGCTTTCTCCCCCCGACACCCCCATCGGATCTACGATGGGACACGTGGCGTATGGACGATGGGGTTTCAGGGGAGATGAGTCTCTGATGATCCGCTCGCGCTGTGAAGGAGCGCTCGCTCACGTCAGGGGGAGAGAGCCGCTTTCTCCCCCCGACACCCCCCATCGGATGTACGATGGGACACGTGGCGTATGGACGATGGGGTTTCAGGGGAGGTGAGTATCTCCCCTGCATATGATGTGATCATCATCGGCGGCGGCATCTCCGGCCTGGCGGCCGCCCACCGGCTGTGCGAACGGGGCCGTTCCGTTCTGCTCCTCGAACAGAGCGGCCGGGTCGGCGGCGTCATGCGCAGCGAGCGGATGGGCGGGTTTCTCTTCGAGCACGGCCCCACCAGCCTCATGACCAATCATCCCGACGTGTTCCAGCTGTGCGAAGCGGTCGGGCTCTCCGACCGGTTGGTGGAGGCGAACGCGTCCGCCCGCCGGCGGTACGTCATGCGCGGCGGTCGATTGCTGCCGTTGCCGTCGGGACCTGGGGAGTTTCTCCGCACACCGATTCTCAGCGGCGGCGCCAAGCTCAGGTTGCTGGCCGAGCCCTTCATCCGGCCGCATCAGGGCGGCCGGGAGGAAAGCGTCGCCCAGTTCATCGCCCGCCGGTTCGGCCGGGAAGTGCTGGACTACGGATTCGATCCATTCGTCTCCGGCGTCTACGCCGGCGATCCTGAACGGCTCTCGATGCAAAGTACGTTCAGCCGATTGGTCGAATGGGAACGGCAGCGCGGCAGCGTGGTGAAAGGGATTCTCTTCGGCAAGCGATCCCATTCGAACGCGACGTCTGCCGGCAAGCCCGCGAGCCCGTTGAAGCGGCGCTTCTTTTCATTTCGGGAGGGCGTTGGAGAATTGCCCGAGGCGATCGGCCGGCGGCTTGGCGACTCACTCCGTCTGAACAGCCGGGTCAACCGGATCAGTCCCGCCGGATCTGGATGGACCGTTGACGTTGACGAATCACAGGGAGGGCGGCGGTATGACGCGCGGGCCGTCGTTCTGGCCGCGCCGGCGCCGGCCTCCGCCGATCTGATCGAGCCGTTGGAACCGTCGGCCGCCCGCGCGTTGCGCGAGATCGCATACGCGCCGATCGTCATCGTCGGGCTGGGTTTTCGACGGGAAGAGGTGCGCCATCCCCTGGACGGCTTCGGCTGCCTGCTGCCGGGCAAGGAGGGGCGATGCCTGCTCGGATCGCTCTGGAGTTCGACCATCTTCCCGGGCCGTGCGCCGGACGGGATGGCGACGCTGACCAATTATCTGGGCGGCGCGAAACGGCCGGAGATAATCGAGAAGAGCGATGACGAGTTGATCGCCCTGGCCGTGGACGAATTGCGCGGCTGGCTCGGAGTGACCGGCCGGCCCCAGGCGGCCAGGATCGTCCGCTGGCCGCGGGCGATTCCGCAATATACGATCGGCCACGCCGGCCGGCTGGCCGAGATCGAGGCGGGGCTGGAGAAACGGCCGACGCTCGTGCTCGCCGGCAACTATTTGAAGGGCGTCTCGGTCCCGGATTGCATCCTGCAGGCGCGGCAGCTTGCCGACCGGCTTGTCGACGCATTGACCAGGGAGGGATGAGCATGGGGATGCATCACAAAGCCTCGGGCGGGGTGCAGCCGGCCCGGATTCGGGTGGCGGGCCCCGATCACAAGGGAATTATCGCCGCGGTGACCGGATATCTCTCTCAGTCCAATCTGAATATCATCGACATCGATCAGCGGATTCTGGATGACTACCTCGTGATGAACATGGTCGTCGACACGCGCGGCCTGCGGGGTTCACTCCCTGCTTTTTTGAAGGGGCTGCAAACGGTGGCCGGTCAGATCCGGATGCAGATCAGCTACACGCCGCCGCGGCCCAAGGGGCCCAAGCGGATCGCCCTGCTCGTGACCAGGGAGCCCCACTGCGCCGAGGAGATCCTGCAACGCCTCCGGCGGGGCGCCATCAAAGCGCAGGCTGCCGTCATGATCGGCAACCAGGCCGACCTGAGGCCGCTGGCCCGCCGGTTTCATGTTCCGTTCGTTCATTTTCCATCGGAGAATAAACAGTGGCACGAGCAGCAAATTTTGAACCGGTTGGAGCGCGAGCACGTTGATCTGATCGTCCTGGCCCGCTACATGCAGATTCTCTCGCCGGAGTTCGTCTTTCACCATGAGGGGAAGATCATTAACATTCATCCGTCCCTGCTGCCGGCCTTTCCGGGGCCGAGAGCCTACGAGCAGGCCTTCAACAAGGGGGTGGACTATATCGGGGTGACGGCCCATTTCGTGACCGCCGAGCTCGATACCGGCCCGATCATCTGCCAGCAGGCGGCGCGGATCAACAAGAGCCGTGCGACGATTCCGGGGCTGATCCGGATCGGGCAGCAGCTCGAACGGGAAACGCTGGCGCGAGCCGTGACGCTGTTCGTCAACGACCGGCTGGTCCTGCGGCGCGGCCGCGTCATCGACAGCCGGCATGAACATGAGGTGCAGGAGCGGGCCAAAGAATTCTACCGGCCATCAAGCTAAGCGTCAGCTAACAACAACGACGGTGACTCATTGGGACTCATTGGGGGACTCATTGGGGACAGATTTATTTTCATGAACACGAACGAGGAGGGGTGGCGCCATTGAACAAGCCGACTTGCCTGTGACCTGGAGCGTCGAGTCTCGTGAACACCTTAGGGGGTGAAAATAAATCTGTCCCCGAAGTTCATTGATTCAGGGGACGCCATACTGAATTCACTAAGCTGGGAACAAATTTGGAGTCAGAGGGCGGTCCTGGTTCGGAACAGATACGGTGATCAAAGCAAAAATCAATGCCCCTCGGCCTAACAACCGAGTGTAAGATTCAAAACGTATACGGTGATAGAAGCAAGAATCATTGCTCCTCAGCCACACGCCTTCGGAGCAAATTTTCCTTGCAGGAAAATTTGTCCCCAACGGGATTCGAACCCGTGTTGCCGCCTTGAAAGGGCGGCGTCCTGGGCCAGGCTAGACGATGGGGACGATAACCCAGAAAATGGAATATAGAGAATGGAAAATGGGGTGATCAATTGTTATTTTCTATTCTCTATCCTCCAGATTTGGCCAGGGCACTTTACACTTTCGAGACCCAGTAGCGGCTCACGAAAATCTCCCCCGGGGGAATTTTCGTGAGCCGCCTGGGGATCGAACCCAGGACACCCGGCTTAAAAGGCCGGTGCTCTACCAACTGAGCTAGCGGCTCGGAACGTTGTATGATACGGTTCACCCACGCTCTTTTGCAAGCGCGTAACACCGGGGGACCACGTAATTCGGGGACACCATACTGAATTCTTGACTCCCTATCGCCAATGGCCTAAGCTAACGGCATCAAGCCACGCCACAAAGGAGCTTACATGGCAAAAGGGAAAAAGATGGAGCCGATCATCGTTACCAGCAAGGCCAAAGCGGTGCTGAAGAAGCAAGGCTGCAATACGGCGGGTGATGCGCTGGACGGATTGAACGGCTGGGCCTACTGGCTGCTGGAGCAGGCGGCCAAACGGGCCAAAGCCAATGGCCGCAAGACCGTCCGGTCGTACGACTTCATCATGATGTAATGGCCGTCCCCGGACCGTTGCGTCCGGTGATGGTCCCGTGCTGCGGACACGGGCCGCCGGCAGTCCGGTCGGCGGCCCCTTCGGCATGAGTTACTGGTGCTCCGCATGAGCAACGGATAGTTCCTTCTCTGAAATTACCTCACGATAATCCCACTGTAATCCATCTGTAACAGCGGTGGTGTTACATGGCAGGTGTATGAATCCGATTGTAGATTGAATTCGCCCAGCGGGCCGGATGAGACGATGATGGACAAGGAAGCGCTGCCGTCACCCCTTGGAGATCGTCTTCGTGTGATCTACCAGGATATTGCCGAGCAGGCCAGCCGCGCGCGAAACGATTATCCGTTGACCGATCGCAACGCCGAGTGCAGCCGGGACAACCTGCTGGCTTACTTGGCCCTTCGCGAACGCGACTTGCGCGAGCTGCAGCTCGAGTTGGCTGAAGAAGGGCTTTCTTCGTTGGGGCGGCTGGAGAGCACCGTGCTGGCCAGCGGCCGGCAGGTGCTCAAGCATCTCGGTGCGTCAGGGCCGCGCACCGATCTGTGCACGCCAACGGCGGAGCAGGCCCGCGCGTTGCTCGCTCAGCGCAGCCGCGCGCTGCTCGGCCGCCCGAGGGAGGGGCGCGCCACGCGGATCATGGTGACGCTCGACGCGGCCGTCACCGCCCAGCCGGAATTGCTGGAGCAACTGCTGCTCAAAGGAATGGACATCGCCCGGATCAATTGCGCGCATGATACTGCGCGCGAGTGGGCCCAGATCGTTGATGCCATTGGACAGGCCGAGAATCGGTTGCAGCAGAACAAGCGGGGCGTCGGCCGGCGCTGCCGGATTCTGATGGATCTGAGTGGGCCCAAAGTCCGCACGGGGCCGTTACAGTTCGAGACCAGGCCGCTGAAATTGCCGGTGGCCAAGGACCTTCTGGGCCGGCCCTGCCGGTTATTGGAGGGCTATCTGGACAGTCAGGCCGCCCAGACCGCCCGGATGCGGCCCGCCGGCGCGGAATATGAATTCGTGATCGCGTTGCCTGGACAACCAGGCCTCGAAGAGCTGCGCGTGGGCGACGTGTTGCGCGTGGAAGACACCCGGGAGCGGATTCGCCGGCTCTACGTGCTCGAACGGATCAGTCCAACGCGGGCCAAGGTCGGTCTTGAGCGGACGGCGTATGTGCAGGAAGGGACCGTGATCCGGACCGAACATGGGGTGGTCTTCACGGTTGGGCCGGTCATGCCGCAACCGGTTGATCTCCGGGTGCAGGCCGGGGACACGCTGCTGCTGTATCGTGATCCCTTGCGCCCCGGTCATACCGCCCATGGCGACCAGCCGGCGGGGATCAGCTGCACGCTGCCGGAGATCCTGGCGTACGTGAAGCCGGGCCACCGGGTCTTTATCGACGACGGCAAAATCGCGGCGGTGGTCAGGGCGGTTCGCGACGACTGCCACGAACTGGAGATCACCTCACCGCGCGGAATTCCCGCGCGCATTCGATCCGGGAAGGGGCTGAACGTTCCCGATTCGCAGATCGATCTGCCGGCGCTCACCGCCCAGGACCGGAGCGACCTGGCGTTCGTCGTCAAGCATGCGAGTGCGGTGGGTCTCTCCTTTGTGCATCGGCCCCAGGATCTCGCCGACCTGTGCAATGCGTTGAAGGAGCTGGGCCATTCCGACATGGGTATCGTGATCAAAATCGAGACGCGTGAGGCGAGCCATCGGCTGGCGCAATTGCTGCTCGCCGGGCTCAGGCTGCCCAAATTCGGGGTGATGATCGCCCGGGGTGATTTGGCGGTCGAGGTCGGCTTCGAGCGGCTGGCCCTGGTGCAGGAGGACATTCTCTGCCTGTGCGAGGCCGCGCATGTGCCCGTCATCTGGGCGACCCAGGTGCTGGAAACGCTGGCCAAGAGCGGGCTGCCGGCCCGCGCCGAAATCACCGACGCGGCCATGGGGCAGCGCTCCGAGTGCGTCATGCTCAACAAGGGGGAGCATGTGCTCGACGCGGTTCGGACCCTGAACGAATTGCTCAGCTCGCAGGAACGGCATCACATCAAGAAGCGGCAGCTGTTCAGGGAGATCACCGCCCAGCACGGCATCTTCCCGGACCGCGGATCAACCCAAGCCCCGTCCGCTCTGTAATACGGCCGTGTCTGTTCGTGCCTCACCGGGCGGAAGCGGGATAGGGAGGCGACGTTCCCGCATCACACATGCTACAACCTCGCTTGCCCGATCCGTGGAAACTCTGGAATAGAATCCGGGGTCACACCGGCGGCATCCCCCATGTCGCCCAGTTGTCCCGCCTATCGCGATCCAACAGAGAGGGGCCCGATGGCGGGCAAGTTCCACACGAGGTCCCTCCGGTCAAGGGGCGGGATAGACAGCGGCGGGCCCGCGTTGCGAGAATTTACGGCAGGGTCGCCTCACTTGAGGCCTCTGTAACATAAGGGGGCGTAGGATCCAGTCCGAGGGTGGGGCGTCCTGGCGCGTCGGGTGGATCGGCCGAACCGCCGGCCGGCCCGGCCGGTCCACAACCCCGGAAAGACCAGTTTACATACCCCTCTTTTTGGGGATTGCACCGAAATCTTCCCTTGTGGTAGCGTACCGCCAGTTTGTCGAGCAATGGCGCATTCAACCAATGACCGGTCATGGACGGCTGAAGGGCGGCCGGAGGGACACTCCGGTAGGCCTGGTGGCTGCAGAACGAGGAGATCAGTGATGGAACCTACGGTGGAGCGGGCGGGAGGCGAGGCAATCGATCGGGCCTTTTACCAGAATCTCGACCTCCCTGGAAAAATCGAGCAGGGCAAGACTGTCGTGCGGGAGGCCTTCGACCGGTTCAATTCGGAGAAGGTCGTGGTGGCCTGGACGGGCGGGAAGGACAGCACGGTCATGCTCTGGCTGATCCGCGAAGTCTGCCGCGAGCGCAACTGCCGCATCCCGGATCTGATTTTCATCAACGAGGGATGCGTCTTCGAGGAGGTCCTGGCGTTCAAGGACCAGATCGAACGGGACTGGGTCCTGACAATCCACGAAGTGAGAAATGAGGACGTCATGCGGCTCGTCCGCAAGCCGGGCGATCTGGTGACGGTGTCGGATCTGGGCGCCCGCAACCGGGAGGAGCTCGCCAAGCTCAACTACACCGAGCCGACGTTCGTCTGGGAGCCAGAATCGTACGTCGGCAACCATTTGATGAAGACGGTGGCCATGAACCTTTTCCTGGAAGCCAACACCATCGCCGCCATGTACACCGGCGTCCGGTGGGATGAGCAGTCGGCCCGGTCAAAGGAAGTCTATTTCAGCCCCAGGCAAACCCCCGATCACTACCGGATTCATCCGATTCTGCACTTCAAGGAACGGGACATCTGGAACGTGATCCGGACGCACCAGATTCCGGTCAATCCGCTCTATGCCCAGGGGTACCGGTCGCTGGGCACGAAGGACACGACCACCAAGTCCAGCGACATGCCGGCCTGGGAGCAGGATCTGGAAAACACCACCGAACGGCAGGGAAGGCGGCAGGACAAGGAAGGCATCATGGAGCGCCTCCGGGAACTGGGGTACATGTGATCGGACAGAGGGCATGAACCATCTCGTCTATCTGATCATCGACAGCGCCCGCTACGATTCGTTCGAGGCGGCGGCCGTCCCGAATATGCGCAGTCTGGGGCGGGCGGAGCGGCGGTACAGCTATGCCGGATGGACGTCCCCGTCCCATTTCGTCTATTTGATGGGGATGACGCCGCATCGGTCCCCGTCCGGGGTCTTCGCCTCGGAGGTCTACAAGAAGGACTATCTGACGTGGGGAGAGCGGCTGGGCATCACGGGGCTGGCGATGAAGGATTTTGTCCCGCAGTTCTGGCTCCCGCGGTTCCTCAAATCCCGAGGCTATGCCACCCACGCCAGGGTGTCGATGCCGATAATCAACCCGATGACACTGTTAAATTCATCATTTGATTCTTATAAGCTCATGGAACGCTATAATGATTTCGAGGCGATGATCAATGACATCTCGTTCGGCTCCAGCCCCTGTTTCTACTTCTTGAATCTGGGCGAGGCGCATTACCCGTACGGGATTCCTCCAGCGGAGATGCCGCCCTTGCACGGGGAGCACGGCGTCTTCAAACGATCCGGGGACGATCCGTTGGGCCACCGGCCGGACACGCCAGATCTGGCCGGCTATTACTTCGAAAAGAAACATCTGGATCTGTTCCGCGCAAGGCAGATCGCGGCGATCGAGCACGTGGACCGTCTCATGGAACGCCTCTTCAAGAAATGTCCGGCGGGCACCCATGTGATGATTACGGCCGACCATGGCGAATTGTTCGGGGAAGAAGGCTATTTCGGCCACGGCCCGATCATGCATGAGAAAGTGTTTGAAGTGCCCTATATTGAAGGCAGGCTCTAAGCGCAACTCTCGCCCACATTTCCATCCTTCGATCACTGGAGATTGACCCCCATGATGCCGAAAAGGATGAAGTCCGCCGTTGCGATCATCACCCTCGCCGGGTTCCTCGGTGTCGGGTGCATCGGCCCGTTTACACTGTCCCACGGTCTCGCCGGTATGAACGCCAAAGCCGGCAACAAATGGACGGCCGAGCTTGTGTTTCTGGGACTGGTGCTGGTTCACGCCTATTTGATCACGTCCATGATCGATTTGCTGATCCTCAATCCGGTCTATTTCTGGCAGGCGCCGAATACGGGGCCAGCCTTCTCTGACGAGAAGAAGGCCGAGCTTGATCTGGGGGGCGGGCGCAGGGCCGTGTTGACCTATTCCGACCGGGATCGGGCGTTGCGCGCCGATGTGTTTGAGCGCGGCCGTTGGATCGATTTCCTTCTGGTCACGCGGCAGAGAGACGGGGTGCTGTCCGCCGAAAACAGTAACGGCCGCATCCGGTATGAATCGCGCCCGTGGCAGGATGGGATCAGGCGGATCACCAATGAATCGGGCGCCATGGTGTTCGCCTATCGGACGGACGGCGATCGGATCGAAGGCGCCCCGCCTCCCGATCCGGTTTCCGCGGGGAGGTCCGACATGCTGGCGCGGTTGGCGTTTCAATAATCGGGCGCGTGGAGATGCATGGGGAGCCGGCATTACAGGATTGTTTCGTCGATCGGCGTGATTGTAGCCGCGTTCGTGGTGTGCGGGTGCGGCGGGAATTCGGGCGGTTCGTCTCTCTCCGGCACGGCCGCCGCGGGCGAACCCATGTCCAATGCCGTGGTGACGGTGAAGGACCGGAACGGTATGGCCAAAACGGGAACGACTGACGCCAACGGAAGATACCACATCGATGTCCCGGGATTAACCGCGCCCTATCTCCTGAAGCTGGACCCCCCGTCGGGGCCTTCCCTGTTCAGCGTGGGCATTCAGACCGGGACCGTGAATATCCACCCCTTCACGGATCTGATTATTCGTACCTGGTACCAGCTCAATGGACTCCAGCTTGATGACGCATTTGCCGCCATGGGGGGCTCTACACCGGTTCCCACCGGGGCCGAAATCGAGGCGGTCTCCACCATGGTCAAAGGCATTGTTTGGAGAGCGCTCATGGATCAAGGGATCAATCCCGCGCCGTTTGATCTCATCACGACCCCCTTTGTTGCGAACGGGACTGGGTTTGACGCGGTGTTGGGGGCGTCGCAGATCAATTCGAATACCACGGTCATCGTGCAGGATTCGAACGTCAGTCAGACCTCCGTGCTCACGTCTGATGCGCCCACAAGCACGCTGAACGTGAATACCGAGACCACGGCAGGCCCGTCCTCGACAATGGACGTCACTGCGGCGATCATCCCGACCACCCCTGAGCTGCAAACGGCCGTTGACGGGGTGAGCGCGACCCTTTCTCATGTCCTCAGCGTGGCCAGGGCCTCGGGCTCGCTGCTCAGCGCCGCTGACCTGACCGGCGATTTCGACACGAATTATCTCCAAGACGGCTTTGGAATAGCCATCGGGACGGCGGAATTGGCGACGTTGTTGCGAAGCGTCAGCGCGAACCTTCTTTCCATCACGATCGATCGAATTCTCTCATACGATGCATTGAACAAGGTGATGGTCGTCACAGTCACGTTGTCGTGGACCGACAACGGACAGATTCTCTATCGAATCATTGATCGCAACGGCACAGGCATTGGATTCAGGCAGCAAGGGGATGGTGCCTGGCGTTTCTTTGGCGATCAGCGGCTGGCGGGCGTGCAGGCCCAGGCGATGATGGTTCAAACCATGGCCGGACAGCCGACCGACGGAGCCAGTCAGCTCCTTCAGCTACAGGTGATTGCGCCGGCGGGAAGCGTGGTCAGCGCTCAGGCGAGCAACGGATCCGCAACGTTCACGCTGTCGAAATCGTCCACGCTCCTGGTGACCACGTATTATCCTTCGGCAAACACTCCCGAGACCGTCAACCAAGACGTGTTCACTCTGTATTGGCCGATCATTCCATCCATCGGCACGACGTTCACCTTTACCATCACGACCGGCGGCGGCGATGTGAGTTATGTCGATGTGCTCCAAGCGGCGACGACCGAGTCCATTCAGATGACGAATCCGACGGGCCATGCCCTCGCCGATGCCCTGCTCGGCCAGTGGTTGCCAGTCGCGTGGACCCTCCCGGTCTCTTTTCCCATTGGAGAGGTCGATCTGAGCGGAGTCGTGAGCGCGGGCCTTCAGAGCTGCAACGTCTACAATCCGTTCCCAGGCCCTTCCTCAACAACCGGGAATATCTTTCTTCCCACGACCTGCGGCGCCGCTCCAGTGGTCCCTGGTGTGACGCCGGGAGGCGCCGATCCGGCCATCCTGCAGCTTAAAGTCAGGGGAATTAACGGTGAGGTCACGATGGTTCAATATTCCTTCACTTGACCGCTCGGGAGCCGGGGCGAAGGGGAGTGCCTTGCAAGCCGATTCGCGTGTCAGGGTATCCAGTACCAGACTTGCACCATAAAGAACCGAACAAGCATGGTCGATAACACGATCCCAACCGGCCTCCATGCGCTATCGATCTTGACATAGCCGGTCATATCCGGCCTGAGGAGGCCGTCGGGATTGGGGACGTTAATAAGCACCCGGATGACGCGATTGTCGAACTGCCCGGTGGCGATTGGCGCGATCGATGCCACCTCGCCGGTAAACATTCTCCATGGATAGGCCCACATTCTAATCCTGGCCTTGGCTCCTATCTGCACGTCCCCGATGTAGGTCTCGGGCACCTCGACCTCGGTTTGAATGATGTGCTGATCCTGGATTACGGCGAACACCTCCCCTTCTTTGAGATAGTGCCCAAGCCGTTCATTGAGATAGGGGGTGGTAACCACGCCGTCGATCGGAGACACGAGCGTGGTGAGGTCCAGATTCTTTTCGAGATGCGCGACCTGGGATTCGAGTCGCCGGACCTCGGCTTCAGCCGCCGCGATCGAGTCCGGCTTGGCTCCGGTTTTGATAAGAGCAAGATTGGCCTCGGCCTGTGCCACGCCTTCTGCGCTCATGTCTTCCTGTTTTTTCGCATCATCATACGCCTGCTCGGAAACGACTTTCTGTTTGAAGAGCTGAGCGATCCGCTTGGCCTCACGGGAGCTGTAGACCAGGCGGACCTTGGCGGTTCTGACCGCCTGCTGAGCTTTTTCGATATCTTCAGGTTTCGGGCCGACCTTCAACACCTGCAGCAATGACCGCTCATGATCGAGTTGCTGTTGCGTCTGATTGAGCGCATCCTCGTGGATGCGGCGGTTCAGCGTGGCAAGTTTGTCGCCGGCATGGATCCTCTGTCCTTCGGTGATAAAGACCGCCGTGACTTCACCGTCAACCTGAGGACGAACTTCCGCCTGCTGGAAGGGCACGAACCTGAACGCTCCACCGGTGTCATACGGATAGGGGACCAGCATGAGCAGCACAAAGCCGAGCATCACGGCGTACCAGATCAGCTTTTGTCGGGTGACGCCCACGCGGAAATTGAACAACCAGCTCATCGTGGTCTGTGTCCACGAATACGCCCGATGGATCGGACGCTGGAAGGCAAAGATGCTGATGCCGACCACGAGCAGGGCGCCGGTCCCTTGCAACGATTGGCACAGCTGAACCGCCACTTTCCAGGCGACAAACGGGATGTACGTGTAGGGAACGGCGAGGAGCGTGTAGGTCCAGAAGCCCAGCCGTTGGCCGGAGCTCAGCGGCTCTGGCGGCGGGCGTCGAAAGAGCCATGCCATTGCGGTGTCGAATGCGCGCTTCCGGAGTTCTCGAATCTCCAATGCCGCGGTCATCATATAATAGCCGTCCCGATTGAGCAGAGGGATCATGTTAAACAGGGTCGCGGCGCATGCCACCGTCGCCACCGCCAGGAAAAAATCGTTGGCGACGCTTCCGGACGGGTTCAGCCTCCAGCCGATGATTCCGATGCTCAACACGAGCAATTCATAGAACCCTCCGGCGAACCAGGTCTGGATGCGGGCGGATTTTGACTTCATCCAGAAGACGTCGGTGAATTTGCAGTAAAACACCGGCACGATGTTGAAATAGAACCGCAATCCCATTTCCTCGATTCGCCCGCGGAAATGGGCACAGGTGATCCCGTGGGCAAATTCGTGGGGAATGTTCAGAAACGCATAGGCGATCATCAGCCCGTAGACGACATGCATCGGTGTCAGGGTCCATATCGATCGCATGCTTGAAATCAACGGCCCCCCGTTGGCCACAAAAATGGCCGAAGCGATGGTGATCAACGCGATCGCGCAGACGGTATACGCCGTCTTGATCCGACGCGACAGACGGGCGGCCAGTCGTCTGCATACACGCGTGGCCCAACCGATCGGCAGTTCCCAATAGGGAATCCAAGGGGCATGATCCTTGATGACGGGAGAAGGATTGTCCGACAAGAAGCCCCCCAGATATAGCTGATGCACAAAGGCCTTCAAGTTGTGCAGGGGCAGTGCGAGATTAAACCGTTGTTCAAAGCGGGCTCGAATGACCGTCAAGGACGACGCCCCATCCATGTGTTGCAGAAGAAAATATTCCTCCTCGCCCACTTCGAGAGAGGCTTGTGATCGATCATCCCGAATGAGGTAACGGGCGGATTCCCCACGGACCTGTCGTTTGATGATTTCGAGATCGGAACGGAATGTCGGGGTGTTCATCGGGCGGTCGTCACTGTTGCGTCTTGGGGACTGAGGGGGTGGCCTCGTAATTCCGGAGCCAATCCTGGGCCGCCTTCAAGGTCGGGTCCAGCCGGATCGCGACGCGATAGGAGTCGATCGCTTGGTCAAGATGGCCCTCTGAACGGTAGGCATCACCCATTTCCACGTACAGCATGGCCGATTCGGGTTCAAGCAGCAACTGCGCTTTCAACTGGCCGATGGCGTCGAAATTCCGATTCTGTTCCCTGTAGGCCCGTGCCAACAGATGATGGGCTTCCGCAAGCTCGGGCACGAATCGCAACGCGATCTTCAGCCGCGCGACCGCCTCGGGGTAACGTTTCCGTTCCAGTTCGAACTTCCCGAGCTGGAAATGGGCCAGACCCAATTGAGGATTGGTCTGAAGCGCCGACCGAAACTCCGTCATGGCCGTCGTTTCATCCTTCTGTTTCAGGTAGAGGTTGCCGAGATAATAATGGACGACGCCAAGGCTCGCGTCCAGCCGCAGCGCCTCGCGATACCATTTGAAGGCCAGGGCGTCGTCGCCGGATCTGGCATAGAGGGTTCCCATCATGACATGTGCCATGACATGCCCGGGGTCCGAGCGAAGCGCAAGCCGATACTGCTCCCGCGCCTCGCCGTAGCGATCCTGCTCAAGATAGATGTTGCCGATCATCAGTCTTGCCGTGACGAGGTCGGGGTTGAGGTGCAAGGCTGTGTGATAGCGGTCAAGGCCTTCCGGGTACCTGCCGTTCTCGATGTCGATATGGCCGAGCATCAGATGCGCCTGGGCCTGTCTGGGATTGACCTGCAGGGCGGCATTGTATTCGGCCGCGGCCTCGAGGTATCGCTTCAGCGCGAAATAGACATGCCCGAGGGACAGGCGCGGCAAGTCCAGGGTCGGATCCAGGGCGGCCGCGGCTGTGAACTCGATGACCGCGCCGGCGTAGTCATTCTGCTGCATGTACAATTCACCCATCCGCATGTGCGTGGTCAGGGCGGATCCCAGGTTGGTGATGTTCGGTGCCCAATCTTTTGACTTCATCAATCGACCCCGTTGGATGTCCAACTGAGCGGCAAGCCGTCATGCGAATCTTGCATTCCTGAAGCGGGCCGCGTTAATATTTGAGTCGGGAGTACACGGGAACCAGAAACGATGAAGACGCCGCCCCCGCCGGGAAATCCGCCGGAGGATCCACAGGAATCGAAATCCGACCAGCGATCCACCAAGGATCTGCAGGAGTTGTGGATGCGGACGTTTTTATCCGATTTCCCAGAATTGAGCCGGTCCCCGGTGAAGGCCACGATCATTTCCGGATCCCGCACTGCCGCCAGAAATCTTGAACAACAGCTCGAATTCAAGATCGCGTGGCTCAAATCGGAGCTTGCGGACGCGGAACGGGAGCTCGGCGAGCTGAAGCAACAACGGAACGCCGGTGGAACTGATCCGACCCCCAAGGGCCCGGACGATCCGCGGTCTTCAACGTAAACATCCTCTCTCATTCTGTCTCTCACCAGTCCTCCCGGGATGATTGCGTCGCGGCTACTCGGGATCGAACGCCGTTCCGATGTCGTCATCCGTCCATGTTAAGGTGTCGGCGCGGCCCAGTAATTGCCGCAGAATGACCGTGTTGTCTTCCCCCAGATCGGGTCCGCGCCGCCGGAGTTGTCCGCCGCCTTCCTCCATGCGAAAGGGAAAGCCAGGATACCGCGCCTCATCCCTGCCGCCGATGGTCTGAAACCAATGTCTGGCCGTCAAATGCGGATCGTCGCACAAATCGCGGGCATCGGCCACGATTCCCGACGCAATCCCGGCCTCCTGAAGGCGCCGCACGGCCTCGATGGCCTTTTGATTGACCGTCCAGGCCGTGATCGACTCGTCAATCTCTTGGTGATGCCGCACCCGCTCTGACGGGGAAGCACAGCGGGGATCGTGCATCAGGTCGGGCCGTCCGATGATGCCGCACAATCGCTCCCATTCGGCCTGCGACTGGACAGTCAGAACGATCCAACGGTCCTCCCCGGCGCAGCGGTAGCAGCCGTGCGGCGCCGCACTGCGATGCCGGTTTCCGACGGGCAGGCTGGCGGCGCCGTTGACGGCCAGCTCCAGGAAATGTTCGCCGATCAGGCCGCTGGTCGCAGCCTCCATTTCAGACAGGTCAATCCAGGCCCCTTGACCCGTGCGCTGGCGTTGCACGAGGGCGGTTAAGACCGCGCATGCGCCGAGGATGCCGTTGGTGACATCCATCTCTCTGATGCGTTTGGGCATGTCATCCCGTCCGTACGCCGTGAGCGATTGGATCCCGCTGAGGGCCTCGATCGTTCCGCCGTACCCCGCATAGGCGTGATCCGGCCCGGTCCGGCCGAAGGCACTCATCGACAGCAGGATGATGTCGGGTTTCAACCCCTTTAACGCGTCATAGCCGAGTCCAAGGCGGTCCATGACGCCGGGCCTGGAATTCTCCATGACGACGTCGGAAATTCGAACGAGATCCTTGTAAAAATCCAGTTCCTTCGGGTGTCGAAGGTCCAGGGTCACGGACAGTTTGTTGCGATGGAGCTGAAAAAAACGTGGATGGCGGTTATAGGCCGAATTGACCTTGTTGCCGCCGCGCATGCCGTCCAGACGGCGCAGATACTCCACCTTGATGACCTCGGCTCCGAAATCGGCAAGGAGTCTGGCGGCATGGGGACAGGCCCAGTCATGCCCCATGTCGAGGATCCGGACGCCCGACAGTGGACCGCCCGTCATATCGCGCCATCCTTGCTCAAACGGGCGAGGTCCCGTTCCGTGCACCCCGACGACTCGGCCAGAATCGTGTGGGTGTGCTCGCCCAGCCGCGGAGCCCGAACGGGTGGGGCCGGCCGTTCGGTAAATCGAAATGGCGCGCCAGCCATCTCGGTACGGCCGATCGCCGAACCGGCGTCTACAGGCTGGAAAAAATGCCGCGATCGGTGCTGTGAAGATTGAAAGGCCTCGGCCAGGCTTGCGAGGTAGCCGAAGGCCAGACCCGACGCCTGGCCCTGGCGATAGACCTCCATTTTGTCCGTCTGCGCCAGGGCGGGTTTGAGCAGGGCTTCAAAATCGAACCGATGGCGCTGGCGTCCGGCGAGATGCCGATACTGCTCCTCCAGCAGCTGCGGCACGCCGAACATTGGGGCGGCCGTCAGCCATCGTCTGATCGGCCCGCCGATGACGGCCGCGTGCCCGTCGCGGCAGGGATAGCACTGCCACGGCACCATGGCATGCTCGTCATTGTTGCGGCGGGCGATCTTGCCGAGATGCAGGTATTCCGCGAGGTGAATTTCGACATTGTCCAGGGCGCTTTCCTGAATGGAGACGTCGATCCAATCACCCTTGCCGGTCGACTCCCGTCGATGGAGTGCCATGAGGGCGCCGAGGTAGGCGTGCATCCCCGCGGTGTACTGGGCAATCGTCGGGCCGGCGGCCAGGGGGGGGCGATCCCGGTCCCCGGTAGCGATCATGCCGCCGCTCATGGCGTACAACACCGCCTCGGTCGCCCGATAGTCCCGATACGGGCCCGTCTGCCCGAAATTGGAGATCGAGACCAGAGTGATCCGGGGATTGATTGTCCGCAGCGTGTGAAAGTCCAGCCCGGCCCTGGCCATGACGCCGGGGGAAAAGTTCTCTACGACGATGTCGGCCCGTTGGATCAGCGGGGTCAGCAGACCGATAGCTTCGGCATGTTTTAGGTTGAGGGTGACGCTTCGTTTTCCGGTATTGAGCCAGAGGAACGGGATGCTCCGGTCCGGTCCGGGTGTGCCGCCGGCGAACGGGCCGATGGCGCGCAAGGGATCACCGGTGCCGGGGCGTTCGATCTTGACGACATCGGCTCCATAATCGGAAAAAAATTTGGTGCAGGACGGACCAGCCCGATAGTGGGTCAGATCCAGCACCGTGAGCCCGCTGAGGGGCGGAACAGGCCGAGAGGAATCCGGGGGATCAGGGGGGTGTCGAAGAGTTGTCATCGTCGCCTGGTGTGTGAGTAAGGGCCCATTGGTTGATTACGGGTTCGAGGTTTCAATCCAGGTCTTGACCGGCGTCCCGTCGGACCACACGCCCATCCCGCCCACGCGGGCGGTTGACAGGGCGGCTTCAATGTTGGTCTTGCCGCTGAAGGCCGCGTCGCACAGCGCATCGAACAGTTTCCAGAATCCGTAATAGTCGAGGGCGTTTTCCTCCCCGTCGCGCAAACCGGCCATGTGGATGATGAACTCCGTCCACCTTTTTTGCCGCTCCGTCCTCGCCAGCGAATAATTATCCCTCGGGGTATGCGGCGCAATGTGGTCCGCGATTAACGGGGGAGTGCCGTGATGATCGCTCTGGATGATGATGTATCGCTTGTGATCAGGCGGAATTTGCTTCGTCAGGTCGAAGATGGGTTTCGCCTGGCGGGTCTTGGCGAATTGATCGTCATCACCGACGATCACGAGCATCAACGTCGATGGGGGAATCTTTGCGAGCGGGGCCGTCGGATAATCACTACCGCCCCTCCATCCGGGCTCAACGGGCATGATCGCTTTCGGGACGGGCAACCCGGCCGCTTCCGCTCGAGCCGCGATCTGGGCCGTCAAGCCTCCGCCGAGTGAATGGCCGACAATGGCGAACTTGTCCAACTCGGGTTGAACCGGTCCGGATTGCTCCAGACGTTCGATGGCGTCCTTCGTGCCTTGAATGGCGTTCTGAATCATGCGTTCGGGCTCGTCTCGTTTGGATTCCTGATAGACCGGGAAGATCACGATATTCTCCCGTTTGACCAGGTGTTCGATCCAGCCGCCGTAGTAGAACGGATTCTGCCCGTTCCAGCCGTGGAGATAGAGGATCACCGGGGCCTTGGCTGGCACGGGCTGGGTCGGGGTATAGATCCAGTAGCCGAGCGCGCCTTCACCATATTGGTGTTTCGACACGCCCGCATGAGGAGCCTGGCTGGAACCCGGCCCGGTCGGGGGTTGGCCAGGAGGCGCGGCCTGAGTGTCTCCTTGCTTGGGCACGGACGCGCGGCCCATCGCACAGGCCGCGCAGAGGAGGCTCACGGTGAGGATCGTCACCAGCAGAGAGGGGGGGAGGTGCGTCGCCGCCAAGGCAGTGTATGGACCAGGTATCATGTCGCTTCGCTGTGACAGACGCGTTAACTCGTCCCGATGTGAATCGAATCCGGCACTGGAATATTGCGCTGTGCGGTCGCCTGTCTGATCTGCCGCCACACGGAGTCCGGCAACTCGATGCCGTCGCGCAACCGGCGCTGCCGATGAAGCGCCTCCGGTTCGCCGGGGACCATGATCGCCCGCCCCGTATCGGCGCGGGGAGCAGTTTTCATCCCGTCCAAAAACCGTTGCACATTCTGACGGTAGGTGTCAAGCGACATGAAGGCTTGCACGTCGACGGCCTGCACGTACATGCCGCCCATGCGCGCGTAGTCGGGCTGGAAGACGCCGCTCAATCCTCCGAGCAGACAGGTGGCCAGGCTCAAGGCGTATCCCTTGTGACCGCCGAAATGGGACAGGCTGCCGCCATCGAAAAAATCATTCGGATTGATGCTTTCCGCCCCGCGCGCGTCCCTGATCCAGCCGGGGGGCACCGTTTCTCCTTTGCTCTGGGCCACTTTAATTTTTCCCCGCGCCACGGCGGTCGTCGCGAAATCCAGCACGAACGGAGCGTCCCCGCCGCTCGGGGCGCCGATCGCGATAGGATTCGTGCCGAGATACCGGCCGCCCCCGCCGAAGGGACTGGCGCAGCCCGTTTCCCGTCCTCCGACCCCAGCGAAGATCATCCCGAGGCATCCGGCCCGTGCCGCGGCCTCGACATATTCGCCCATCCGGCCTGCATGATTGCAGCGAAAGACGGCCACGGCCCCGATCCCGGTCGCGCGCGATTTGGCGATGGCCAGATCCATCGCCTGGTCGAGCGTGTAATGCCCCCAGCCCTTCCGCCCGTCCAGGACCGCGGTGGCTGGAGTCTCCCTGACAATGCGCGGCTCATTGCCAACTTCGATCTGATTCTTCTCGACGTGATCCAGGTATTCGGGAAGCCGGATAATCCCATGCGAATCGTGTCCGGCCAAATTGGCGTTGATGATCGCCGTGGCAACCCGCCGGGCGATCGGGACCGGGGTCCCGACCGCCTCAAGAAGGGCGCCGGTCATTGACACTAGCGCGTCTGGACTGAAGAGCGGCACCGCGACACCGCTCAGTCGAGGCTGTAGAACCGGCGCGCATTCTCGCCCAAGATCTTGGTCAGCGCGGCCGGCGAGACTTTGGCTTCGCGCAGCTCCCTGACCGCCCCCGGGAAGGTACAATCGAAATGCGGGTAGTCGGAGGCCCACATGATGTAATCGTCGCCGACC
>DATIZH010000032.1:0-6247 GCA_035517195.1 Nitrospiria bacterium
GTCGCCGTATCATCCACCCCCGCCGCCAACGGGCTCACCACCCGCGTGGTCGTGATCGCCACATCGTCTCCGTCTCCGTACGTCGTATTGGTCGAAAGGCTGTAAGCGATCATAAAGCTGCTGTCGGCCGGACCCGTCCCCTGGTTTTTCACCGTGTCGGTCACCGAAAGCGTGTTGCCGGCCTGAACCCCGGCGGCATTGGGCGTCACATCGGTCATCACCACATCGGGGACCAGCGAGGCATGACCCGGCGTGATGGTCTGGTTAAATAAGGCATTATAGCCGCCCTGAAAACCGGACAGATCGATCGTGGCGATATTCTCGTAGGGGTCGGCGGCATCCGTAACGAAGACATCCGGCAAGGCGGCCGACGAATTATAGAGGCGGGTCCCGTCCGGGGTAATTTTGATATCGACGGGATAGCCCGGCTGAATCGTGCTCGGGTCCGTCGTCGTCAGCACCGTCTGGCCCGCGGTATCGATCACCTGGATCCCGTTATAGATGTCATTGACGTACAGCAGGCTCCCTTCGATCGAGGTCACCGCACTCGTGGGATAGCTCCCAAAAGGACTCGAGTTCGGCAGCGGGATGGAAACGGTATTTGCCCCCGTCGTCCCGTCAAAAACCTCCACGGTACTTGTACCGGGCGTCCCGACCCGGTTCACGTAAACCTGGCTTCCATCCGGCAGGATGGCCATCGCGTTGATGGTCGAATTGTTCGATTCGGTCGCAAAGGTGGCCGTCTGGGTCGGTGTGTTCGTGGTTGTGTTAATCATAAAGAACAGGTCGGGCGAACCGTGGCAGGCCATATATAGACTGCCGATTCCATCGGGTTGACTGACCAGGCCGATCGGGTAGGAGCAACCATCAAAGACGGGGTTTGTAATGGTGGTCGATACCGTCGGGCTCAAGGGCGTCGTGGTATTAAAGACCTTGATCTTGACCTTTGAATCGCCCCCATCCAGATAGGCCAGGTAGAGCTTTTGGCCATCCGAGGAAACCGCCAGTTGGTTCGAGCTTCCCCCCACCGCCGACAAGGTGCCGGACAGGGTATCGCCCGCAACGTCGATCACCATGATGCTCGAATCCGCCATCGCATAGGCCGCGGCGCCGCCGGGGTGAGACGCCATCTCCCCGTTGCTTGTAAACCCGGCCGGGGCGATCGTGGCGCCGGTCGGAAGGTTGGTTGAGGGGTCAATCGCAATGATCGAAGAAATGACCGTTGAACAATCAATTTGACAAAATTGAGCATCGTTATAAAAGTCGTACACATACAGTTTGGAGGCAATGGCTCCCCCGGCGAGTCTCGTCCGGAAGGAAGCCGCGTAAGCGCTCCGGGTGGTCCCATGCGAGGCGGAGGTGGCCTGGTTTACCATATAATATGTCGTGAAATCGGATAGGCCCGTCAGGTTGACCACATGGTGGGCCACCGGTGTGCCGCCATCCTGAACCACCACACTCACGCCCGGACAACCCGCGGTGTTCGTACAGGCCAGAACATCGGCTTGATTCAATCCGTAAAAAAGCACCGTGTTCGTTAATTCGTCCTCCCACCCGTTGTACGAGGTGCTCCAGGTCACGGTGGCGCCGCTGTCCGTGACACTGCTCTGCACCGGGCTTCCAAGAATCGGCCCCGTGCAGGTGGGGCAATAGTTGGTGTTTAGATAACCGGTGGTCAGTCCCAGATTCGCCGGCGAACCCTTGCCGATCATCGCCGATACGATCGACCCCCAGTCGGCCGTCCTCGGATCGTCGATATGCCGCAGCACTCCGCTGGAGCCCGTGATCACGCGATCGGTTCCGTTGCGGTTGCCTCCCGTAACCCGTATGCTGTGACAGATCGAACAACCGCTGAGTTGGATGTCTTCGAAACAGGGGGCCGGACTCCCGTTGGCGCAGGTTTCGCCGTCCGCCAGGGCCGGTGTCGCCTCGAGCAACATCCCGACGCAGAAAACCGCGAAGCCTAGGAATATGCCGGCAAGGAAATTCTTTGAGACGCTCATCTGGACATCCTCACTTTCTGATCGATCGCCGTCCCACTCCCCGGCCTCGATGAATGTTGGTTTATGGCGAACCTGTTTCTTCCCCTGTTCCTTTCAGCCTACGGCACGGTAATGGTCGTACTGGTGCAAGCGGTATTGTTGGTCTCATTCGCCTCCGTCACGATGCTGGTGCTGTCGGCCATCGCGCAGATATAGTATGTCCCATTGGGCGTCGTTGCCGGCACGGTCAACGGGGTCGTGGCGCCGCTGGACGACCCTCCCGTTAATACGCCGACAGTACGCGTCGCAACGATCGCAATGTCATCGCCATTCCCGTAGGTCGTATCGGTTGAGAGATGATACGCGTTGAGGCTGCTGGTGACGGTCGTAGCCCCCCCCTGGTTCTTCACCGTATCCGTAATATTGAAATTCGCTCCCTGGGCCACATGAGTCCCGGAGGCCGGCCCCGTGAGCGCGGTGAAGATCAGATCCGGGCCCATTATAACCGTCGTGGTCGTGCAGAGACTGTTGTTCGTCTCATTCGACTCCGCGACGACGTTGGTGCTGTCCGTCATCGCGCAGACATAGTAGAGCCCCACCGGGAGCGTGCCGGGAACGGCCACCCCGGTTGTGGCGGTGGAGGTTACGTTGGTCCCTAGACTCACAATTTGCCGGAGCGTCGGACTTGCCACGTCATCCCCGTTTCCATAGGTCGTATCGGTCGAGAAATGGAATGCGGTCTGAAATGCCCCTGTTTCCGCTGCTCCCGTGTTCTTGACCGAGTTCGAAATATTCATAGTGATACCCGGACCTCCCGACGCCGGGGCGGGCCCGATCGCGCTGACGATCAGATCCGGCCCCAGCACGGTGACCGTGGTTGTGGAGCAGAGCGCGTTGTTGGTTTCACTGATCTCCGGGATGCGGTTATCATAATCCGCCATCTCACAGAGATAATAGATTCCCGCAGGCACCGTTGCAGCAATCGTCAGGGACGTGCTGGCATTACTGCTCGCCCCCGCCGCTATTGAGCCGCCCGGCTGCGTGGGGGTTAAGACAATGTCATCCGCGCCCCCATAGGTTGCATCGGTCGAGAGATGGAAATTGGTGACAAAGCCCACGGCGGTGGCCCCGCCCTGGTTCTTTATCGTATTGGTCTCGGTCAACGTCCCCCCTTGAAGCACCGACGCCGCGGGCGTCACCGCCGTCACGATCAGATCCGGAAGGGTCACGGTGAGCGTCGCCGTGGCGGTGCAAAGGCTGTTGTTGGATTCATTGGACTCGGTGATGGTGTTGCCGCTGTCGGCCATCGCGCAGACATAGTAGGTCCCGAGCGGCGTCGTTAATGGAACCGTCAGAGTCGTGGTGTTCGCGTTGCTCGCCCCGACCGCTAAAGAAGCCACCGTCCGGGTTTGGGTGACTGTGACATCATCCCCATCGCCATAGATGGTATTGGTCGAGAGATGGTAGGCGATCGTAAAGGTCCCGGCCGGGAAGAGCCCCTGATTTTTGGCCGTGTTCGAAAAGGAAATGTTGGCCCCCGGCGACACGGAAAACACCGTAGCCGAGACCGCCGACATGATCAAATCGGCGGCCGGCACCGTGACGGTGGCGGCGCTGCAAAACGTGTTGTTCGTCTCGTCGGATTCTGTCACGGCATTCGCCGAGTCGGCCTTGACGCAGACGTAGTAATTCCCCGGCGGGGTCGTGTTCGGGAATGTCACTGTCGTGGTGGCCGTGCTGGTCGCTCCGGCCGCCAAGGTGCTGACCGATCGAGTCGTTGTGCTCGCCACGGCGCCGGGATCGGTATAACTGGCGGTGGGCGAAAGGACAAAGCCCACTTTAAAGGCAACGGGGACGGCCGCGACCGACTGGTTTTTCACCGAGTTGGTGACCGACAAGGTCGCGGTGGCGCTCACTGTTCCGGCATTCGGGGTTACCGCGGTCGTGATCAAATCCGAGTTAACCACCTGAATCGTGGCCGCGGTGCAGCGCGTGTTGTTGGTCTCGTTCGTCTCCGACACGGTGTTGTCGCGGTCCGCCAGGACGCAGATATAGTAATTCCCCGGCGTTGTCGTGGAGGGGATTACCAAGGAGGTGGAGGCGGTGCTGGTCCCCCCCGCGCCCAATGAAGCCACGGTACGCGTCGCCGTCAAAGCGACATCATCCCCATCCCCATAGGTCGCATTGGTCGAAAGATGGAATGCGACGATAAAGCTCCCGGCCGAAGTAACCCCCTGGTTTTTGGCCGAATTGGAGAGGGTGACCTTGCCCCCCGGAGCCGCCGCAGTCGCGGTGGTCGACGCCGCCGAAATGATCAGATCGGCGCTTCCCGGGCTCACCGTAACCGTGCTGCAGAGGCTATTGTTGGTCTCGTTGCTCTCGTTCACCGCGCTCCCCGAGTCCGCCTTGGCGCAGACATAATAGGTACCGCTCGGCGTCGAGGCGGGAATCAGCAGATTGGTCGTGGCCGTGCTGGAAGCTCCGGCTCCCAACGGACCCACCACCCGGGTGGTCGTGATCGCGATGTCGTCCCCGTCTCCGTACGTCGTATTGGTCGAAAGGCTGTAGCCGACCGTGGAGCTGACGGTCGTCGGCGCCCCGCCTTGATTTTGCATCGTGTCGGTCACCGAGAGCGTGCTGCCCGCCACATACGACCCGGAATTCGGCGTCACGGCCGTCATCACCAGATCCGGCTGGGTTACCTGAATCGTGACGGTGCTGCACAGCGCGTTGTTGTCCACGTTGCTTTCGGCCAGCGCGCCGGTCGAGTCCGCCGTGGCGCAGAGATGATACGTGCCCGGCGCCGCGCTGCCGGGAATCAACAGGCTCGTCGTGGCCGTATCCGTCGCCCCCGCCGCCAACGGGCCGACGACCCGCGTGGTCGTGATGGCAATATCATCGCCGTTCCCGTACGTCGTATCGGGCGAAAGGCTGTAGCCGATCAAGAAGCTGCTGTCGGTCGAACCCGTCCCCTGGTTTTTCACCGTGTCCGTCACCGACAGCGTTTGGCCGGGCGAAACTCCCGTGGCGTTGGGCGTCACGTCCGTCATCAGCACGTCGGGCGTGGGCGGAGGGGCAACCCCCGGCGTGACCGTGAGCTGCATGGCGTCGTTGAAGCTTCCGGTGATGGTCGCCACCGGACTGCCCCCCGAACTATTGACGAAGACGTCGAAAAGCAACGAGGTATACAACCGGGTCCCGTCCGGCGTAATCCCGATGTCAAACCCCCGGCTCGTCGCCATGGTCATCGTGGAGACATACGTATTGGCCACGGCATCGATGATATGCGTCCCCAACACCTGGTCCGCGACATAGAGCGTGCTCCCGTCCGGCGAAACGACCCCCGCCCGGGGCAGGGCGCTCGCAGGCAGTATGATCGATCCGATATTCGACCCGGTCCCCCCGTCGAAGACCTCCACGGTCGCATGGCCTCCCCCGCTCCCGTCGTCCCGGGCCACGAAGACCTCGCTCCCGTCCGGCGTGATCGCCATCGCATTGATCGAGGTATTGTTGGTCGAATCCCGGGTGAAGGTCGCCGTGATCGTGGGCGTGTTCGAGGCCGTGTCCACCATGTAGAACTGATCGGGCGAGCTGGAAACGGTCGGCCGGCAGGCCGTATAAACCTGGCTCCCATCCGGGCTGACGACGATTCCCAGAGGAGCGGCGCAACCGTTGAAAACCGGGTCGGAGATGGTCGTCACCAAGGAAGGACTGTGGGAATCGGTTGTGTCATACACCTTGATCTTCAGCGTCGAATTCAACAAATCCCGATAGACGAGGTAAAGTCTGTGGCCGTCCGAGGAGACCGCCAGATGGTTTGAGCTGTCCCCCGCGCCCGACAGCGAAGCGAATTCGCTGTTCGTCGGCACATCGATCACCGAAAGATTTTTCCCGGCCATCACATAGACCGCGCTGGCGTCCGGATGCGACGCCAGTTCCGTGGGATTATTCCCCGTGACCACGATGGAAGGAAGGATCTGGGTGTTCGTGACCGGATCGATGATCATCACCCGGTCGTTCGACCCCCCTTCCGGATCGGAAAGGTAAATGCGGGGGGGGATGGATCCGACGGAGCCCGGTTTCGTCTTGAATGAATAGGCGTAGGTGCTCCGGGTCGTCCCGTGCGCGGAGGTGGCCTCGTTGATAACCCAGTATCGCTTGTTGCTCTGAAGCCCCGTGAGACCGGCCACATGGTGAGCCACGAGCGTGGAGTCGGTGAAGGTCAGACAAGACCCGCTGCAGTGGAAGGTGCCCGGATCGAATAA
>DATIZH010000033.1:0-1314 GCA_035517195.1 Nitrospiria bacterium
CGCGATCGTACTGCGCTTCGTACTCGCCGGCCCCATCGCGCTCGGTGGCGGTCCACGAGGCCCGGTCCGCGGGCGCCTGCACGAACTGAGACTCCGTCGCGATCATCTGCAGCAGGTTGCGGTCGCCGGGATCCGTGTCCTGGTAGAAGTGAAGGGCGACTAATAAACCGTTCTCACGGTAAGTCGCCCAATAACGCCTCGACAGCTTGCGAACCAACTCCGCCACCTGACCCGCTTGCGCAGGGCCTGCGTTGCTGACCATGCGGAGATTTGCGAGCTGCAGCGCGGCATCGTATTCGCCGGGGCGGACGGCGCTGACCGTGGAGATCCAATCTGCCTGGAAGTGGACCTCTGCCGGTCGCGCCGCCCCCGGTTGTTCGAGCCGCGTCCGGAAATCGAGCGCCCAACGACGCTCCTCTCCGGGTACGGCCCGGTTGGCGGCCCGCAGGGAGGGCGCGCTGCCCATCATCACCGCCATCGCCATCATCGCGACAGCACTGCGTCTGGTCAATGACAGTCTTACGTTTTTCACAGAGCAACGCCTCCTTCCTTTTTTTCGAGCCGCTTTCCTGACACCTCGGTCACATTTACGGGGCAACGGTGATCGTCTTGGATGCAGCCCCGTGCTCTGCAATGATCCGGCCAAACTGATCGGTGATGTGGTCGACCGCTGTCATGGTAATGGTGTGTGCCCCGCCGTTAAAGAAGTGGATCGACACCGAGCAACCGTTGGGTATCGCCGCTTCCGCCGGGCTGACCGACCATGTGACTCCACTGCAATTCACGGGGCCTGCATCCGGAGCCGTAGCGGTGCCCGTGATCGTGTAAGTCCCGCCCGTTACCGGGATGGCTGGAAGATCTCCAACCGTGACGATGAGCGACTGAGTGCAGAGACCGACAGGCAGCGGGACGGACGCCAACGTCGTGGGTGCAATAGTGAACAGGTTCACGGTCGTGCTCAAGATCGGGTCCCATTTCAGCAGCGGAGCCGAGGCGCTCCCACAAAAGGGGCAGGGGCCCAGAGTCGCCACAAGATCGATCTCTCCGCCGGCCGACGAGATGGTGACATCTGCCTTCAGGTCGAATTCGACGCCCAGCGAGCAACTGGCCGGCGCCAGGTTGGTATTCAGCTTCACGTCGGCCGTGACCGGCAAGCTGACATTCAACAAATTGACCGTGGAATCCACCCCGCCGCTGGCCACACTGATGTCCGAACCATCGTCACTCGCCACACCTAAGTCCACGCCGCCGAAGACATGGACGCCCATGGATACGTTGGGGTCGAAGGTGACGTTCAAGCCGGTGATGCCAACC
>DATIZH010000034.1:0-1008 GCA_035517195.1 Nitrospiria bacterium
TGCCGTCGCGAAGGTCATCGAGCAGGCAGCCCGGTAGGTCAACGGTGACTCCCGATTTGATCTCTCACCGCAGCATCTGGCATGACATCCAGATGGGTTAGGCTGCCGATTCGCAGGGTTTAGCGTCAACGCTGAGACCAACGGAGGCATCATCGCATGGGCACGATCACCATGACCGATGGCATCGAGATCTTCTACAAGGACTGGGGGTCGGGTCAGCCGATCGTCTTCAGTCATGGCTGGCCGCTTTCGGGCGACGATTGGGACACTCAGATGCTGTTCTTCTTGCACCATGGCTATCGCGTCATCGCACATGACCGGCGTGGACACGGACGCTCGACCCAGGGCGGCGACGGTCACGACATGGATCATTACGCCGACGACCTGGCAGCGGTGACAGCCCATCTCGATCTCCAGGATGCCGTCCACGTCGGGCACTCCACTGGTCCCGGCGAACTCGTGCGCTACATCGCGCGGCACGGCGAGAGCCGTGTGGCGAAGGCAGTCTTGATCAGTGCGGTGCCACCGCTGATGGTGCAGACCGACGCCAACCCCGGCGGCCTGCCAAAGAGCGCTTTCGACGATCTCCAAGCCCAGCTTGCCGCCAACCGGTCAGTGTTCTACCGGGCTCTGGCGTCGGGCCCGTTCTACGGATTCAACCGACCCGGCGTAGAACCTTCGGAAGCGATCATCGAGAACTGGTGGCGCCAGGGGATGATGGGCGGCGCCAAGGCCCACTACGACGGCATCGTCGCCTTCTCCCAGACCGACTTCACCCAGGATCTGGAGAGAATCACGGTGCCCTTGCTGGTGATGCACGGCGACGACGATCAAATCGTCCCATACGCCGACTCCGGACCACTGTCCGCGAAGCTAGTGCAGAACGGGACACTGAAGACCTACGGAGGATTCCCGCACGGCATGCCGACCACGCAAGCCGAGACGATCAACGGCGACCTGCTCGCTTTCATCCAGTCCTGACTGCGCGGCTGCCAGCACTACCTTTTG
>DATIZH010000035.1:0-2103 GCA_035517195.1 Nitrospiria bacterium
CCATGGCGCGAAACGCGTCGATGATCTGCTGGACGTCGGTCACATTTGTGATCTCGACAAACTTGAAGCTGGTATTTAGGAATCTCGGGATCATGCTACCCTCACGCACATGACCTTGTTGCCTAAAACGCCGCTCCGCACCACCTTGAAGGTGGCGGTCAAGCTGTCGGTCAGTGGCACGACGAAGGTGTTGTCCGCCCACTGGCTCGCATCGCAGGTAACCACGTTCGGCATCTTGCCGTAATACCAACCGCCGCCTTGCCCAACCTCGACTGGGTTGAACGACATGGCCCCCTGCGCCGTGAATCCGTCGGGTGTCTGGCTGAGCGCGGTCCAGCAAGGGAGGTCGTTTATGGTACTGCCCGCGCCCGCCGCCGCTATCCACATGTTCCAGTAGCTTCTCTCGTAGCCGTTTGAAAGAGTTCCGTTCGCATCGTCAACCGGCCCGTAGGAGGCGAAGTACACCGGGCACGGGATGTCCATCGGGTCAGGCTCCTTGTTGAGCACGCCAGCATGCCAAAAAGACAGCGTGGTACTGCACACCTCGTGGTAGACGTACCTCGCTCCGCAGTACACGTTGCAGTATGCGCTGTTCGGGATGATCTGCCGCGTCCCGCCCGGATTGCGGTTGTTGATCAGCCTGCCGAGGTGGTCGCTGACGTTGTACCTGATGGTGTTGGCGTCGAGCCTTGTCAACTGCACCGTGAACCTGATGATGTCCGACAGCGCCGGTGAAGTCAGCGTGTACATGGCTCCGGGCTCGGACCAGCCGGCCCCGAGCAGCGCGATCCTGATCGCATTCATGGCGTCGGTTGCCGCGTCTGTGGCCCCCACTTGGTAGTTCGCCGCATGAAAATCGCAGTCGAGGAAAGGCGGTATATTCACGGCAAATACCCCCTGACGAGCGCAACGGCGTCGATCCTGTCATCGACCGCGTCGTAGATGAACCCCAGGTAGTCGTGGCCGTTCGGATCTTTGCTGATGGTTAAATCATCCACGTCGTCTCCCACACGGTATTTGTTGTCGTAGGTGAGCACGTGACCGCCGACCGCATCCTGCCGGATCACGAGGATGACCGGGCAGCCATGCTTCGCATTCACGAGCGGGGCCAGCGTAGCGTCCCCGGTCAGCGTGATGTAGAAGATGTCCCCCAGCTTGCAATCGATCGTGATCGTCGAGCTGTAGGTCAGGTTGATGACGTTGTCTTCCGTTGTGCCGGCGATCCCATTGGCCGAGTAGATTCCCGCGTTGCTGATACTGTAGGTCGTCCAGAAGAATGCGGTCCCCTGGAGATCCGCCAGGGTCTTGCCCGCCGGTATCGCGATCGGGTCCGACTTGAACGTCATCGTATCCGTGTCCGCGCCCTGCGGCAGAAGCCAGTACGAGCCCACGCCGTCGTACCCGGCCAGCGCCTGGTACCCGTCCGTGTTCGGGGAGTTGCGCCCGTAGAGGTCGATGAACGACCACGGCGGCCTGACCAGCTTGCATCGGACGCCGACATACTTCCCGGCGTTCGCCCCGCCGGAATCCGGCTGGAAAGCGAAGGTCAGGTTGGACAGGCCGACGAGCTGCGTCCCAACGATCCGATCCGGGGAGAACCCGCACCAGAAGCAGTTCGGCAGGCTGAATGAGCTCTTTCGGACGTCCGCGATGAGCATGATGTCCTGCCCGGCGCACGCACTGAAATCCGTGCCCGGCGGGAACGTGAGCATCCCTGCCACCGGATCATAGATGGCGTCGATGGCCGATCCGTCGAAGAATGTCTCGGCCGCGCCGGCATCGGCATCGATTGCCCGCCAGCTGCCGCCGCCCTCCGTCGTGATGCGGATCTGGAAAAACACGGAGAAGATCCGGTTGCCGTTCGTCTTCGGCCTCGAGGCGACCACCTGGCAGGTGCCCGTCTGCGGGCCGGCGACGATCTGCACCGACCAATCCGACGGCGGGCCCATGTCAACCCCGACTGACGATTCGGTGTCGCCGTAGTCGTCGACGTATTGCGGATCGTCGTTCCCGTCCGACCATACCGACCAGCCCGACTTGTTGTGGAGCCTGAAGGCGAAGTAATACCGGCCCCTGCCCGTCGTCTTGTCGAAGAACAGCTGG
>DATIZH010000036.1:0-34790 GCA_035517195.1 Nitrospiria bacterium
GCTTCCGGTGCTCGTCTCCTTCCCTTCCGGCTGGCCGCGGCATCGAAGCCAGCTGTGGCGGCCGCCTCCAGAGGGCTCTCCTCACCGGCTCCGGTCTTGACCGCTAAAAGGGATAACTGCTTATGAAAATTATCATTTACCAAAAACCCACCTGCACCACCTGCCGCCAGGTCTACGCGGCGCTCAAGGAAAGCGGCGTCGACTTCGAGTCGGTGAACTATTACACCGATCCGATTTCGAAGGCGAAGCTGAAGGACCTGATCAAGAAAATGGGGATCAAGGCCTCAGAACTCTTCCGGACGAAAGAGGAAATCTATAAAGAGTTAAAACTGTCTGGGAAGGATCTCTCTGATGACGAAGCGATCAACCTGATGGTCAAGCACCCCGATCTGATCCAGCGGCCGATCGTGGAGAAGGGCAACCGGGCGATTCTTGCCCGGCCGGCCGAAAAGCTCAAAGTAATTTTTTAAGACCGGTCGAGGGAGGGATGGGAGGCGGAGGCAAATCACCTCCCATCCTTTGAACCCAGGGTGAGGAGGGCGGATCACCACCCAGGGTTTCCCTCGAACGGGTTGAATCATCGCAGGTAGAGCCGATGGCCTAGTCCATGACCATCGCGGTGCAATACCATGCCACGCCATCCTTGGTGCCTTTGACCGTTGCCACCGCCGTAATGAGTGTCTCATCCTTGACGGTTCCGTCATGCGAGACGATGGCGTGCCCTTTCATACTTTTCAGATCGACCCCGGTCACTCCCTTGACGGCCATCAAGGCGTCGGTGAGCTCCTTGGGATAGTAGTCGCAATAGTCGCCGCCAAGCATCAGGACGGTTTGGTTGTCGGCCGCCAGTGCTGATGCCGAAAGCAGCAGTCCAAGTACCACGGGAGCCACGAGCCCAATCAGGTTCTTCATGTCCGGTCTCCTCTCATGAATGAGCGTTGCCGCCTGGAATCCAAGCGGGCTATTCCCCTCTTGAGCCAATGACGTGATGACACTGTTCCCCGTCATCACACAGCTGCAAGATGACGATCAGGAATGGGACGTGCATACGGACCATTCCCCCGCATGAGCGGACGTCGGCCAATAATCGAGGCGCGGCGACCCGCGCAACGAAGGCGCTGTGACGATCTAGACGGTGGGGGAGACGGCGGGCGGACCGCGGGGAGCGCGGGAAACGGAAAGAGTAAAACCGGCAGGAGCCGGATGGGAATGGAACGAAAGCGCCGTGATTTGGAGCGGATCAAAGCCGGCATTCACGGCCGTATGGATGGCGGCGATCGCGCAATGATTGGTCAGCGCGCAGTGGCTGTTATGACCGTTCGATCCGGAGTGATCGTGGTGATGGGCGGAGCGGGCCGGCATGAGCATCTGGCAGTGCAGGGCGCCGCCGGTCAACACGAGGTAGGTGACGATGAGGCCCGAGGCGACGAGGACGCGCCACGGATGATGCCGGGACCACAGAGCCCCGTAGAACTGCTTCATCATGGAGCCATCCTATACCAGAAAAATTCTGGAAAGCAAGTGGAGTGAAGCAAAAACGGGACAGATCTATTTTCGGTTATGCTGACGAGGATTGCCGTAAGAAAATAAATCCGTCCCATTTTTCAGGTCGACCATTTCTATTCCATCACCATGGCGATGCAATACCATGGTGTGCGCGCCTCGGAGCCTTTGACAGTCTGGATGATTGCAATCAGTGTTGCGGTCTTGACCGTCCCGTCGTGTGAGACGATGACATGCCCTTTCTTGCTCTTCAAGTCCACGCGGGTCACACCCTTGACGGCTGTCAGGGCATCGGTGAGCTCCTTGAAATGGGCATCACACGACTCGCCGTCCACCATGAGGTCGGTTTGACTGACGCCCGCTTGAGCCGTTGACGATACGGATAGAAGTCCGCACGCAACGACAATCGCGAGACTGGTCATCTTCTTCATGTCTGTTCCTCTCGCGTGGAAAATATGGCTGATTTTTTTCATTCCAGAGGTCCCTTGAACGTTTATTTCAGGACGTGAAGGCGGGATGGTCTAGTTCTTCACCATGGCGGTGCAATACCACGCCACCCCATTCTTGGTGCCTTTGACTTTTGCCACGGCCATGATGAGCATCTCGTCCTTCACGGTGCCGTCTTGCGTGATGATGGCATGCCCTTTCTCGCTCTCTAAATCCACCCCGGTCACCCCTTTGACGGCCATCAAGACGTCGGTGAGCTCCTTCGGATAGAATTCGCAATAGTCGCCGCCGAGCATCAGTACGGACTGTTTGTCGGCCGCCAGCGCCGTTGCCGACAGAAGCAACAGTCCAAGTAGAACGGGAGCAAGGGGGGCAATCAGGTTTTTCACGTTTGGTCTCCTTATGGAATTTGAATGATCCCGCCCGCACAATCGGGGACCACAATCGGGGACAGATCTATTATAGGGGCTCGCGTCGCCCCCTCCCTCCCAGCTTGCCCTCGCACACCCTTCGATCATGTGTGCGGCTGAGCCTTGTTCCGCAAGAAAGCCGGCATGGAGTCTCCCCCTCACGCTCTCCGCCTCCGGCGGATTGCTCGCTGTGTAGCTTCCCACGGGCGGCGTGAGACAGAGGGCCCCGCCTTCAGGCGGGGGTGAATATTGTCTTGCGCACGAAGAGCATAGATCAAAGTGCACGGGTTCACCCTGAACGGGCTTGCCCGTGGGAAGCGACTTTCCCCGAGTTCGCTCGAGAAACTCACTCCGTCCCCAATATTGTTATTCACCGCTTCCTCCATCTGCCCGGAAGTATTTCGCGTCCGGATGATGAAAGACCAGGGCGGAGACCGACGCCTCCGGATCCATCATGTCGCCTTCGGTGAGTTGGACACCAATCTTTACCGTGGCATCGAGCAGCCGGAAGAGCTTCCGCTGGTCGGCCAGGTCGGGGCAGGCGGGATAGCCGAAGCTGACCCGCAGGCCCCGGTATTTCTTCTTCAGCAAGTCCGGAATCGTCAGCTCGCTTGGGTCGGGGATGCCCCATTCGGTCCTGATCCGCTGGTGGAGCCACTCGGCCAGCCCTTCCGACGCCTCGATCGCCAGCGCCTGCAATGTATGTGATTTGACGTATTCGCCCTTGTCCTTCCAGTATTGGGCCAGCTCCCGGACGCCCCGGCCGCAGGAGACGACGAAGAACGCCACCGAGTCGACCTCTTTCGAGTCGACGCTGCGCACATAATCGGCCAGACACAACCGCTCACCGGCCGGCTGGCGGGGGAAGGTGAACCGCTCGATCACGCGCTCTTGTTGTTCCGGATCGTAGATCAGGATCGTGTCGCCCTCCGACCGGCAAGGGAAGAATTGATAGAGCGCCTGGGCCGAGAGCGATTTTCTCTTTCGCAGCTCCTCCTTGAGCGCCTCGACCTGCTCATAGAGTTTGACCGCCTTCTCCTCTTTGGCAGCCAGCGCCCGGTCGAAGCCGCCTTTGAAGCCGAGATGCTTCCCGTAGAGCATCACCCGGTTGATGTAGGGGAAAATCGTCCCCACCGGCACGTCGTTGAGCTGGTGCGGTTTGTAGTCGGGCGGATGGGGAAGAGAGACCGTCTGACTGACGGTTGATCGTTGGGGAACGGCAGCGGGGCGGACTGCGGGCACAGTCGCAGGCCCACCTTGAACATACGACTGCTGCTCCTGTCGGATTTTTGCGATGAGCCGCTCCCGCTGCTTGACGTCGCTGAGCTGATTGGCCAGATCGAGCCCCTGCATGGCGTCCTTGGCGTACAGAACGGCCCCGCCGTATTCGGCCGCAATTTTGGTGTCGGTGAATTTCTTGGTCAGCGCCGCCCCGCCGACCAGGATCGGAATGTCGATCCCGGCGTTTTTCAAGTCCTGCGCGGTCAGGACCATCTGCTGGGCTGATTTGACGAGCAACCCTGACAGGCCGAAGGCGTTCGGCTTCTCGCGCCGGTAGGCCTCGATCAGTTCTTCAGGTGGCACCTTGATGCCGAGATTGACGATCCGGTAGCCGTTGTTGCTCAGGATGATCTCGACCAGGTTCTTCCCGATGTCGTGGACGTCGCCTTTCACGGTGGCCAGGATGATCTTGCCACGGGTCGAGCTGTCGGTCTTTTCCATAAATTGCTCGAGATGGCGCACCGCCGCCTTCATCGATTCGGCGCTGAGCAGCACTTCGGCGACGATCAGCTCGTTGTTGTTGAACAGGCGACCCACCTCGTCCATGCCCTTCATCAGCGGCCCGTTAATGATGTCGAGCGGCCTGGCCTCCTTGAGCTTCAGGTCGAGATCGGCGACCAGGCCGTCTTTGGTGCCCTCCACAATATACCGGGCTAAACGCTCGTCCAAGGGAAGGTCGGCAAGGGTTTTCTTGGACACGACCGCCTTGTCTTTGAAATGAGCGGCAAACGCGCCGACCGGATCGCTTCCGCGCCAATAGATGAGGTCTTCAGCTAGCTCACGTTCTTCTTGAGGAATCGATGGATAACGCTGGAGTTTCTCAGAATTGACAATGGCAAAATCGAGCCCGGCTTTGACGCAGTGATAGAGAAAGACGGAGTTGAGGACTTCGCGCCCTGAGGCCGGCAATCCAAACGACACGTTGCTGATTCCAAGGATCGTCCGGGAGGCGGGGAGCGCCTCTTTGATCGCCCGCACCCCCTCGACCGTCTCCTTGCCCGCGCCAATATAGTTGGCGTCGCCCGTGCCGACCGGAAAGACGAGTGGATCGAAAATAAGATCTTCCGCCCGCAGGCCGTACTTGTTTGTGAGGAGATCGTGCGACCGCTTGGCGATCGCCAGTTTGCGGGCCACGGTGACGCCCATGCCCTGCTGGGGATCCTCATCAATGCAGCCGACCACCACCGCGCCGCCGTACCGTTTGAGCAGCGGCACGACGTGCTGAAACCGCTCTTCGCCGTCCTCGAGGTTGATCGAATTCACGACGCACTTGCCCTGGCAGCGCTTGAGCGCCGCTTCGATGACGACGGCATCGGTCGAATCGATCACGATCGGGGCCTTGGTTTTCTTGACCACGATTTCGATGAACCGCTCCATGTCGGCCAGCTCGTTCCGATCGGGGTTCGCCATGCAGACGTCGATCAGGTGCGCGCCGCTCTTCACCTGATGGCGTGAGATCTCGGCGGCCTCCTCGAATTGCTCCGCCACGATCAGCTCCTTGAACTTCCGGCTGCCGATGACGTTCGTCCGCTCGCCGACGATCACCGGCCGGATGTCCTCCTCGATCGGCAGGTAGTCGATCCCGGAGAGGGCCAGTTTGCGCCTGGTCTGCGGCCGCCTCGGCGCCTTCCCCTTGACCATCGCGGCGATCGCGGCGATGTGAGCCGGCGTCGTGCCGCAGCAGCCTCCGATCAGGTTGACCCACCCCTCATTGACGAACCGCCGTAATTTGGTCGAGAGCGTCTCGGGCGTTTCGGCATAATGACCCTCTTCGTCCGGCAGCCCGGCGTTCGGATAGACGCTGATAAAGCAGGTCGCCAGCGCCGAAAGCGATCGAATGTGATCGGTCATGAATTCCGGTCCTGTGGCGCAGTTCAGGCCGATTGAGAACAGGTCGACATGCTCGAGCGAGGTGTAGAGCGCTTCGACCCCCTGGCCCGCCAGCATCGTTCCCATCGGCTCGATCGTGCCGGAGATCATGAGGGGCACGCGGCTGCCCAGCTCGGCTTGGGTGCGGGCGATCCCGATGACGGCCGCCTTGAGGTTCAAGGTATCCTGGGCTGTTTCGAGCAGGAGCAGATCAACACCGCCTTCAATCAGTCCCCTGGACTGGTGCGTAAACGAGTTGACCAGTTGATCGAACGTCACCCCGCCGGTGACGCTGATCGTCTTGGTCGTCGGCCCCATCGCGCCGGCCACGAAGCGGGGCCGGTCTGAGGTGGAGGCGGCGTCGGCCGCTTCGCGCGCGAGCCGCGCGCCGGCCCGGTTGATCTCGAGCGTCTTGTCCTGCAGAGTGTACTCGGCCAGCACAATCGGCGTGCCGCCGAAGGTGTTGGTCTCGACGATGTCGGCGCCGGCGTCGAGATAGGCGGCGTGGATCTCCCGCACGACATCGGGGTGCGTGAGGTTCAGATTTTCGTTGCAGCCCTCATAGGCTGCGCCCCCGAAATCAGCCGCGGTCAGGTTGCGACCCTGCAGCTGCGTCCCCATCGCGCCGTCGATGACAAGGATCCGCTGAGCCAGCAGCTCACGCAATCGTTTACCTGAGTCTTTGTAGGGTTTGTCCGCCATAAAGTGGCTTATCTTATCACACGAACGGGGAGAGGGTTAAATCCGGATTAGTGATGAAAAGGCGGATGAAGGGGTAATAAAACCAATGCGGAATAAGGGGAAAAGGGCTTGCTTGCTCACTCATCCGCAGTTGCTCTTCTAATCCTTACTCCGACTTTGCTCTCGTACCCCCAGTCCGCATTTGCTCCATTCATCCGCTTTTACCTTTACGCTTTGTTCATGTTACACTTCCTCCCGGCCGCCGGGAGGCGGGCAATTGGGAGCCACGCGGAGAAGAGATGGCACGGCGGCGCTGGCGGGTCACACGACAACCGGTCATTTATGCGGCGGGATTGATCCTGCTGCTGGGCGCCGTGGTGCTGTTGTACGGGGAGGGAGGGACCATCCCCAGGATCCGGCTGCCGCACCTGCGGTTGCCGGTCGATCTGAATGCGCTGCCGGTCGACGCGCTCCTGTCGCTCGGCCGGATGACCGCCGCCTACCTGCTGTCATTGGTCTTTTCGCTGAGCGTGGCCTATGCCGCCGTCTCGAACCGGTGGGCCGAACGGATCATCATTCCGGCGCTCGACCTGCTCCAGTCGATTCCCGTCCTGGGCTTCTTTCCGGCGGTGGTCTTTCTGTTCGTCTCCGCGTCGTCGGGCGCGCATCGGACCGCGCTGGAAATCTCCTGCATCTTTTTGATCTTCACCTCGCAGGCGTGGAACATCGCCTTCGGCGTCTACGAAGCCTGGAGCACGCTGCCGAGAGAGGCGATCGAGGCGACCCAGGCCTACGGCGTCCGGGGCTGGCTCGGCTTTCGCCGGGTCTACTGGCCGGCCTGCCTGCCGCGTCTGATTTACAACAGCATCGCGTCGTGGTCGGCCGGCTGGTACTTCCTCATCGCCTGCGAGATCATCGCGATCGGTCCGCTCAATTATGAGCTGCCGGGGCTCGGCAATTTCCTCGTCCACGCGGCGGAGGAGGGGCGGACCGATCTGCTCCTGGCCGGCCTCGGCGTCCTGCTGACGATCGTCATTGCCATGGAGTTGCTGCTCTGGCGGCCGCTGTCGGTCTGGTCGACGAAGTTCCGATACGAGATGACGGTGTCCACGATGCAGCAGCAGGAATCGTTCATGGTCCAATGGTGGAGCCGGTCGCCGATCACCCGCCGGACCCGCCGGTTGTTTCGCGCGGTGGCGCGGCGGCTGGTCCGGATCGTGCGCAGATGGCCGTGGCCCCGGCAGGTCACCCGGACGGTCACGGCCGGGATCGAACGCGGCGTCAGGCCCGTCACTACCCGGCAGGGGGGCTGGTGGCTGGCAGCCGCGGTCGCGGGCCTGCTCGTCGGCTGGATGATGGTCCGTGTGGCGGGGGCGATGTGGGCCCTGTTCCGGCAGCCGGTGCCCGATGAAGTCGGACAGATCCCCACCGCCCTGGGCGCGTCATTTTTGCGGCTCCTCATCGCGTATGTCATCGCGCTCGCCTGGACGCTGCCCGTGGCGATCTGGGCCAGCCGGCGCGAACGGGTGGCGCAGATCATCATTCCGCTTGCCGAGATCGGCGCCTCGATGCCGGCGATGGCGTTGTTCCCGTTGATCGTCGCGGTCGTGGTCAAGTACGTGGGGGACATGAACGCGGCCTCCATCCTGCTGCTGCTGACCGGGATGCAGTGGTACCTGCTCTTCAACCTGATCGTCGGGGCGACGAATCTGCCCGGCGATTTGAAGGAGGCGGGCCAGGCCTTCCGGCTGCCCCGGGTGCTCTACTGGCGGACGGTCCTGCTTCCCGCGATGGTGCCGTCGCTGATCACCGGCAGCATCACGGCATGGGGCGGCGGCTGGAACGCGTTGATTGTCTCGGAATATTTTGTCTATCATAACCAGACCTATGCGGTGCACGGCATCGGCGCCATGCTGAACCGCGCGATCTATCAGACGGGGAACGGCCCGATGATCGTCTATACGCTGGCGGCGATGGTGGCGGTGGTCGTGCTGCTCACGCAACTCTTCTGGCGGCGCGCCTACCGGCTGGCCACGGACCGGTATCGATTCGACTACTGACATGGACATCCTGCCGATTATTTCAACCACACGGACGATGGGGGCGGTCAGGCGGCGCGCCTCTCCCCCTGAGTGGAACGGCATTCCGGCACGTGCGCCGGAAGCGAGCGGATAATCGATGCTGTTTGAACTGAACAAGATCACCCTGGCCTATCCCAAGCCCCAAGGGCGCGTGATGGTCTTCAAGGAGCTCGATCTGACCATCGATGAGAAGGAATTTGTCGCCATTGTCGGGCCGTCGGGCTGCGGGAAGAGCACGCTGTTGCGCATGATCGGCGGCCTGATTGCGCCGACGCACGGCAGGGTGCTCTACAACGGCCGGCCGCAGCACGGCGTGAATCCTGAATGCGCGATGGTCTTCCAGTCGTTTGCGCTCTTCCCCTGGTTCACGGTACGGGAAAATGTGGAACTGGCGCTCGAGGCGATGGGAGTGAACGGCCGGGGGAGACGGACGAGGGCCGAATCGTACATCGAGCGGGTCGGCCTGGGGGGAAGCGAGGACGCCTACCCCCGTGAGCTCTCCGGCGGCATGAAGCAGCGCGCCGGCCTCGCCAGGGCGCTGGCGGTCGAGCCGAAGGTGCTGCTGATGGACGAGCCCTTCTCCGCGCTGGATGCGTTGACCACCATCGCGCTGCGGGAAGAGGTGCTCCGGATCTGGGAGGACAAGGAATTTTCCGTCAAGACGGTCATCATGGTGACGCACATCATCGAAGAGGCCGTCGAGCTGGCCGACCGGGTGGTCGTCCTGTCGTCACGACCGGGACGGATCGTGGATGATCTCCGGATCGACTTGCCGCGGCCGCGCGACAAACGCCAGCAACCGTTCATTGAATACGTCGATCGAATTTTTTCCAAACTGGCCTGAGGGAGGGACGATGCCGACCATAGAACCGTTGCCGCACGCCATGTCGAGTCAGATCATCGGTCTGCTGGAAGCCCTGCATGACCGGGGCGGTCGGGATGACATCTACAAGCTTGCCAAGGAATTGAATCTCGAGCTGGGCGACCTGATGGCCGCGATCCGGGGGGCCGAGCTGCTCGAATTCGCCACCACTCCGGGCGGGGACGTCGAGTTGACCGATCTCGGAAAGAAGCTGCTGCGGGCCCGGACGCCGGGAAAAAAGAAGCTCTTCCTCGCCCAGATGAAGAAGGGACCGCTGTTCAGCCAGCTGCATCAGTTGCTGGAGCAGGCGCCCGGCAAACGGCTCGACAAGGAACGGGTGCTGGAGGAGCTGTCGAAGTGGCTGCCCGATGAGGACGCGGCCCAGCTCTTCGAGACGGCGATCAACTGGGCCCGCTACAGCGAGCTCTTCGGCTTCGACCAGGATACGGGGGACTGTTTTTTGCCGGAGGAGTAAAAAATACATTTCCCGTGATGTCGTTATGAATGCAAGAACGTATCTTGTGTTATTGTCAGTCTTCGCGCTCTGGGGATGTCCTGTCAGTCATGTCCACACGTTGTCTCGATTGGTCGTCACGGGCCGGGTGTTTGATGCACGCTCCAATCAACCATTGGCCGGTGTGGCCGTCACCTATATCGACACGGGCTTTAATCCGGTGAGGCCGCAACAAACACTCTCGTGGGCGATCGGGGAGAGTGATGGCGCGGGGAACGTGAAGATCAACTTTGATTATTGGTGGGGCGCGGAGGGAGACGTCATGACAGCAAGGACCAGGAAGGCCTTTGCCATCGAGTTGTCCAAGGCGCATTACTCGAGCGAACGGTTGCCATTCGATGCGGCGGAGTTGTCCGGGACCGGAAATGAATTACCGGTGAACCTTGGGAACGTCTATTTGAAACCGGAGACACCGTAATCCAATCCCGGATATGTTCTCTGGTTCCGGGTTTTGGTGGATGGTTATCGACTGGAGGAATGATGATTCGATGGGGATCGATAGTGGGGGCGTATTGCGATACGCCCCTACATTACGATTCGCCTGTCATTTCCATTTGACAACCGGCGGCAATGACACGAAGATCGCCTCGACGTTCCCCTTCGTCTTCAGCCCGAATTGAGTTCCCCGGTCGTATAGCAGATTAAATTCCACATACCGACCGCGCCGGTACAGCTGATATTCCCGCTGGTCCTCCGTGTAGGGGAGCTTCATCCGGCGAGCGACGATCCGCGGATAGACGTCCAGAAAGGCTTCGCCCACGCTCTGAATGAAGGCGAACCGCTCCTCGAACGAGCCCTCCAGCAGATAGTCGAAGAAGATGCCGCCCACGCCGCGCGGCTCGTTCCGGTGGGGCAGGAAAAAATATTCGTCGCACCATTTTTTGAATTTCGAATAGTAATCAGGATGATGCGTGTCGCAGGCCGCCTTGATCGAACCGTGGAAGTCCCTGACGTCCTCTTCGTAGGGAAAATAGGGGGTCAGATCCGTGCCGCCGCCGAACCAGCCGCGGTCGGTCTCGATGTAGCGCAGGTTCATGTGGACGGCCGGCACCAGCGGACTGACCATGTGGGCGACGAGCGAAATGCCCGTGGCGTAGAAGGCGGTGGTGCTGCCGGGCAGATTCTTGGCGAATTCCGGATCGAGGTCGCCCCAGACGGCCGAGCAGTTGACGCCGACCTTCTCGAACGTCGTCCCTTTCATCACGGAAATCAGGCCGCCGCCTCCGCCCTCGTGCTCCCAGGGGGTCTGCTCGAATTTTGCCGTGTCGAGCGCTTCGAAGGCCGCCCGGGTCCGCCGGCAGAGATCGACGAAATAGGCGTTGGTGTCGGTCCGGGCGTCGGTCATTCCAACCCTCTCAGGAGTTCTTCGTCTCGGCGGACGGCTGGGTCAACGCCAGGCGCAGGTCGGTCGGAGAGGTGATGGGAGGCAGGCAGGTGGTCTGGCGGCAAACGTAGGCCGCGGGGGCCTCGCCGACGGGGCCGCGCCCTTTGGTCAGCGCCTCGGCGAAGGGCGTGGACTCACCAGGTTGCACGAGACAAATCAATTCATTAGGCAAATAGACATGATGTGTTTGTTGAAGCAACTGCCTGGTGCCTGGAGTTGACCCGCCGACGGCGATCACCACCTCCACGGGGCCCAGCAGCGCGCAATCGAGGGCGAGCAGCATTGAGGCCATGCCGTAGGGATTCTCCTCCATCTCCGCCTGATACCGGCGGAGCGTCCGCTCGGCCGCCGTGCCCCAGTCGGTCCGGCCCGTATAGGCGGCCAGGCGGAGCAGATCGCGCACCGCCACGGCCGTCCCCGACGGAATCGACTGATCCTGCGACGACTTCGGCCGGCTGATGAGCGGCTCGTGGTGGCGCGGGGTGAAGAAGAAGTCCCCCTCGTTCTCGTCCCAGTATTCCTCCATCATTTCCTCGGTCAACTGCAGGGCCCGGTTGAACCACTTCGTGTCGAGCAGCGCCTCGTACAGATCGAGATAGGCGGCGATCAGAAAGGCGTAGTCATCGAGAAAGGCGGTGATTTTCGCCTCGCCTTTAGTCCAGACATGCAGGAGCCGGGCCCGGCCGTGCACCGGGCGCCGCAGGTTGGTCCAGAGAAATTCGGCCGTCTTGACCGCCGCGGCCCGGTGGGCATCGATCTCAAAGACCTTCACCGCTTCGGCCAGCGCGGACAGCATGAGGCCGTTCCAGCTCACGAGGATTTTCTCATCGCGCAACGGCTTGACCCGCAGTTCGCGATGGGCCAGCAGCCGCCCCTTGCCCTGTTCCAGCCGCAGGGCGACCTCCTCGGGCGTCATGCGGAATTCCTCGGCCAGGGCGTCGGCCGTCAGGGCGACGTGCAGGATGTTCCTCTTTTCGAAGTTCCCCGCCGAGGTGACGTCGAAGGCGCGGCAGAAGAGCCGGCCGTCCGCGTCGCCCAGCACGGCCAGGACCTCCTCCACCGTCCAGACGAAATATTTGCCTTCCTCGCCTTCGCTGTCGGCGTCCTGGGCGGCGTAGAAGCCGCCGTCCGGGTGAAGCAGTTCGCGAAGCGCGTAATTGAGCGTGCCTTTGGCGATCCGGGCGAACCGCTCATCCTGGGTGACGAGGTGGGTGTCGAGATAGAGCCGGGTCAGCAGGGCGTTGTCGTAGAGCATTTTTTCGAAGTGGGGGACAAGCCACCGCTCATCCACACTGTAGCGGTGGAAGCCGCCCCCGATCTGGTCGTAGATGCCCCCGTCGGCCATGCGCGAGAGCGTACGGGTGGTCATCTCCAGCGCCGTCCGGTCGTGCGTGGCGTGGTGATGGTGCAGGCAGAGCGTGAAGGCCATCGACGCGGGAAACTTCGGCGCGCCGCCGAAGCCGCCGTAGACCGGCTCGAAGATGCGGGAGAGGTAGTCGACCGCCTGCCGCACGGCGTCCGGCGAGAGGGGCAGGTCGCCGCTGCGCCGCGTCTGGAGCTGTTCGAAGACGCGCGTGATCTGGTCGGTCGTCTGCCGCACCTGGTCGCGCTGAGTGCGGTAGGCTTCGGCCACGGAGGAGAGCACGCGCTTGAACCCGGGCAGGTTGTAGCGGTCGTGGGGCGGAAAGTAGGTGCCGGCGAAGAAGGGGAGGAGGTCGGGCGTGAGAAACATCGTCAGCGGCCAGCCGCCGCCGCGCCGGTGAAAGAGCTGGAAGGCGGTCTGATAAATCTGGTCGAGGTCGGGCCGCTCCTCCCGGTCGACCTTGATGTTGATATAGGACTGGTTCATGAGGGCGGCCGTTTCGTCATCTTCGAAGCTTTCGTGCTCCATGACGTGGCACCAGTGACAGGCGGAGTAGCCGATGGAGAGAAGGATCGGCTTGTCCTCGGCTCGTGATTTCTCCAGGGCGTCCTTGCCCCAGGGATGCCAGTCAACGGGATTATAGGCGTGCTGCCGGAGATACGGGCTGGTTTCCTTGATGAGGCGGTTGGCCCGGCGGTCCGTCATGGGGGGGGCACTCTCTCCCTGGGTCCTCTCTCCGGTCGGAGGGAGGACTGAAGGGCGAGGGCGCGCGCAGAGGGGCGCGTCACCGCTTCACCGTCTGCAGGTACTGGTCGATGCCGCGGGCGGCGTCCCGTCCTTCTCGGATCGCCCAGACGATGAGCGAGGCGCCCCGCTTGGCGTCGCCGGCGGCGAAGAGCCCATCGACGCTGGTCATGCACAGGTCATTGACGGCGATGTTGCCGCGCGCGTCCAATTTGACGCCGAGCTCCACCAGCCCGTCGGTCACGGGGCCGGAGAAACCCATCGCGAGCAGGACAAGCTCCGCCTGGATCACAAAGTCGGTGCCCGGCTGGGGCACGAAGCGCGTGCGTCCCTGAGCGTCGCTCTCGGGCGCGACGCGCACGGCGTGCAGCCGCTCGACGAGGCCGCCGGAGCCGGAAAAGTGCGTTGTGGAGACGCTCCACTGCCGATCGCACCCCTCCTCGTGCGCGTGCGAGCTGCGCAGCTGCATCGGCCAGTAGGGCCAGGGGGTGGAGGCGGCCCGATGCTCGGGCGGCTGGGGCAGGATTTCAAATTGATGCACTTCCCTTGCACCTTGTCGGTGGGCGGTGCCAAGACAATCAGACCCGGTGTCGCCGCCGCCGATGATGACGACCCGCTTGCCTTCGGCGGTGATCCGCCGTTCGCCGGGCCGCAGGCCGTCGCCGGCGTTGATCCGGTTCTGCTGGGTCAGATAGTCCATCGCCAGGTGGATGCCGTCCAGCTCGCGCCCCGGCACGGGCAATTCACGGGGCTTCATCGCGCCGATGGCCAGACAGACGGCGTCGTACTCGGCGTGTAGCGCCTTCACCGTGGGATGTGTTCCGACGTGCACGCCAGTCCTGAACTCCACGCCCTCCGCGCGCATTTGCTGCAGCCGGCGGTCGATGACGCGCTTTTCCATCTTGAAGTCGGGGATGCCGTAACGGAGCAGGCCGCCGATCCGGTCGTCGCGCTCGAACACCGTGACGGCGTGGCCCAACCGGCAGAGCTGCTGGGCGGCCGCGAGCCCCGCGGGCCCCGAACCGACGACGGCCACGCGCCGGCCGGTCCGTTTTTCCGGCTGGACGGGCGTGACGAGTCCGGCGTCGAACCCGCGGTCGATGATGTTCCACTCGATGACCCGAATCGACACGGGATCGTCGATGATGCCCAGCACGCAGGCGCTCTCGCACGGCGCCGGGCAGAGGCGTCCGGTGAATTCGGGAAAATTGTTGGTGGAGTGGAGCATTTTCAGCGCGTCCGGCCAGCGGCCCCGGTAGACGAGATCGTTCCAGTCGGGGATCATGTTCTGGACGGGACAGCCGCTGTCGCCCTGGCAGAAGGGGACGCCGCAGTCCATGCAGCGGGAGCCCTGGGTCTTGAGCGTCTCCTCGGCGATCGGCTGGTAAAATTCCTTCCAGTCCCTGACGCGCTCCGCCACGGGGCGCCGTATGGGCCCTTCGCGCTTGGATTTCAGAAACCCTCTGATGTCGCCCACGGATTATCCCTTGGCCGTCGCGGCCAGCTTGGCCTGTTGCGCCCGCTCGGCCAGGACGCGCTTGTAGTCGATGGGCATGACCTTCACGAACTTGGCGAGCATCGCCGGCCACTGCTGGAGGAGGCCGGCCGCCTTCCGGCTTCCGGTGTAGGTGACGTGGCGGGTGATCAGCTCCTGGAGCAGGGCGATGTCGGCGTCCTCGGCGACCGGTTCGAGCTCCACCATGCCGAGGTTGCACCGCTTCTGGAACTGGCCGTCTTCGTTGAGCACGAACGCAACGCCGCCGCTCATGCCCGCGGCGAAATTGCGGCCCGTCCTGCCGAGCACCACGACCGCGCCGCCGGTCATGTACTCGCAGCCGTGGTCGCCGACCCCTTCGATGACGGCCAGCGCGCCGCTGTTGCGGACGGCGAACCGCTCGCCCGCCGTGCCGTAGAAATAACATTCGCCAGCCGTCGCGCCGTACAGGGAGGTGTTGCCGATGAGGATCGTCTCCTCGGGGACGAATTTCGAGGAACGGGGCGGATAGACGACGATCCGGCCGCCCGACAGGCCCTTGCCCAGATAATCGTTCGATTCCCCTTCGAGTGTGAAGGCCACCCCGCGGGCGAGAAACGCGCCGAACGACTGGCCGGCCGTGCCGGTGAACGTCATCCGGATCGTGTCGGGCGGCAGCCCCTCGAGTCCGTGCCGCTTGGCGATCTCGCCCGACAGCATCGCCCCGACCGTCCGGTCGGTGTTGCGGATCGGGAAGGCCAGCTCGACCGGCTGCTTCGAATCGATCGCGGGCCGGGCCGCCTCGATGAGGCGGCGGTCCAGCACGGCGTCGATCGCGTGACGCTGCCGTTCGACCCAGTGGGTGGAGACGTCGGCCGGCGCGTCGGGCCGGTGGAGGATCGCCGACAGATCGAGCCCCTTCGCCTTCCAGTGGTCGATCGCCTTCTGCGCCCGAAGCTTGTCCGAGCGGCCGACCATCTCCTCGAATCGCCGGAAGCCCAGCTGGGCCATCAGCTCCCGGACCTCCTCGGCGACGAAGAAGAAATAGTTGACCAGATGCTCCGGTTGGCCGGAGAACTTGGCCCGCAGGACGGGGTCGTGCGTGGCGATGCCGACCGGGCAGGTGTTCAGGTGGCATTTGCGCATCATGATGCAGCCTTCGACGATCAACGGGGCGGTGGAGAAGCCGAACTCCTCGGCGCCGAGCAGCGCCGCGATGACCACGTCCCGGCCGGTCTTGAGCTGGCCGTCGGTCTCGATCCGCACCCGGCCGCGCAGGTTGTTGAGCACGAGCGTCTGCTGGGTCTCGGCCAGCCCCAGCTCCCAGGGGATGCCGGCGTATTTGATCGAGGAGAGGGGCGAGGCGCCGGTGCCGCCCGAATCGCCCGAGATGAGGATCTTGTCGGCGTGCGCCTTGGCCACGCCGGCGGCGACCGTGCCGACACCAACCTCGGCGACGAGCTTGACGGAGACGTCGGCGGCCGGGTTCGCGTTCTTCAAGTCGAAGATGAGCTGGGCCAAGTCCTCGATGCTGTAGATGTCGTGGTGCGGCGGCGGCGAGATCAGCTGCACGCCGGGCGTCGAGTAGCGCAGGCGGGCGATCGTCTCGTCGACCTTTTTGCCGGGCAGCTGGCCGCCTTCGCCGGGCTTCGCCCCCTGGGCCATCTTGATCTGGAGTTCCCTGGCGTTGACGAGGTAGTGGATCGTGACGCCGAAGCGCGCCGAGGCCACCTGCTTGATCGCGCTGTTCCTGGAATCGCCGTTGGGCAGGGGGATGAACCGATCGGGGTCCTCGCCCCCCTCGCCGGTGTTGCTTTTGCCGCCGATCCGGTTCATGGCGATCGCGAGCGTTTCGTGCGCCTCCTTGCCGATGGCGCCGAACGACATGGCGCCGGTCGTGAAGCGTTTGACGATCTCCGACGCGGGTTCCACCTCCTCGAGCGGGATCGGGGCGCCAGTCTTCAGCTCGAGCAGGCCGCGGATGTTGGAGCGGTGGCGGCTCTCGTCGTTGACTAAACGGCTGAACTCCTTGAACGTGTCGAACCGGTTGGCGCGGGTGGCGTGCTGCAGCGTCGCGATCGTCACCGGGTTCCAGTTGTGGTGTTCGCCCTGAATCCGGTAGTGGTATTCGCCGCCGAACTCGAGCTGGCGGACCGCCACGGGCTGGTAGGCGACCGCGTGGCGGCGCAGGGTCTCCTCGGCCAGCTCCCGCATGCCGATCCCGCCGATCCGCGACGCGGTGCCGGTGAAGTACCGGTCGATCAGCTCCCGGTTCAACCCGACCGCTTCGAAAATCTGGGCGCCGCAATAACTCTGGACGGTCGAGATCCCCATCTTCGAGAAGATCTTGAGCAGCGCCTTGTTGACCGCCTTGATATATTTCTGCTGCGCCGTGGCGGCGTCGATGCCTTCGGGCAGGTACCCCTCCCGTTCCAGGTCGATGAGCGTGCGGAAGGCGAGATAGGGGTTGACGCTGCCGGCGCCGTAGCCGATCAGGCAGGCGAAATGCTGGGCCTCGCGCGCTTCCCCGGTTTCCACGATCAGCCCCACTTCGGTCCGGCTGCATTCCTGGATCAGATGGTGGTGGACCGCGGAGATGCCCAGCAGGCTGGGGATGGGCGCCCATTCGGCGTTGACGCCGCGGTCGCTCAGGATCAGAAAGGAAAACCCCTCCTTGATCGACTGCGACGCCTGGCGGCACAGGTCGTCCAGGGCCGCGGCCATGCCGTCGGGGCCGTCCGCGACGCGGAAGAGCATCCGCAGGGTCTTGCTGCGGAAATGCTCGTCGGTGACCTCGCGGATTTTCTCCAGCTCCGCGTTGGTCAGGATCGGCTGCTGCACCTTGATGCGCCGGCAGCTCTCCGGCGTCTCCCCCAGCAGGTTCGGCTTCGGGCCGATGTTGGTGACCAGCGACATGACCAGCTGCTCCCGGATCGGATCGATCGGCGGATTGGTCACCTGGGCGAAGAGCTGCTTGAAATATTTGAAGAGCGGTTGCGGCCGGTCGGAGAGCACGGCCAGCGGCGTGTCGGTGCCCATGGAGCCGACGGCCTCCTCGCCGGTGACGACCATCGGCGTCAGCACCATCTTGAGTTCCTCGATCGTGTAGCCGAAGGCCTGCTGCTGCTGGCGCAACGCGGCGTGGCCGGGCTGCGGCACGTTCAGCGGCTCGGGCAATTCGTCGAGCGAGATCCGGTGGGTCGACAGCCACTGCCGGTACGGCTTCCGGCGCGTGATGTCGGCCTTAATCTCTTCATCATCGATGATCCGCCCCTGCGTGGTGTCGATCAGAAACATCCGGCCCGGCTGCAGGCGCCCCTTGAGGCGGACGTCCTCCGGCTTGACGGGCAGCACGCCCGCTTCCGAGGCGAGCACGGCTAGGCCGTCGTAGGTGACCAGGTAGCGACAGGGACGCAGGCCGTTCCGGTCGAGCGTGCCGCCGATCAGCTTGCCGTCGGTGAAGCAGACCGCGGCGGGACCGTCCCACGGCTCCATCATCGCCGCGTGATATTCGTAAAACGCGCGCCGGTCAAGATCCATGTGGGGGTTGCCGACCCACGCCTCCGGGATGAGCATCATCATGGCGTGCGGCAGCGACCGGCCGCCCATGACGAGAAACTCCACGGCATTGTCGAGGCAGGCGGAGTCGCTCTGGTTCTCCCCGATGATCGGATAGAGTTTCTGGAGGTCGTCGCCGAACAGGTCGGACTGCATCCGGCCCTGCCGCGCGCGCATCCAGTTGACGTTGCCCTTGAGCGTGTTGATCTCGCCGTTGTGGCAGATGTACCGGTAGGGATGGGCGAGCGACCAGGCGGGAAACGTGTTGGTCGAGAAGCGGGAGTGGACCATGGCCAGGGCGCTGACGACGGTCTCGTCGCTCAGGTCCTGATAGAACAGCGGCACCTGCTCGGGCAGCAGCAGCCCTTTGTAGACGATCGTGGAGGCGGAGAGGCTGCAGACGTGCACGGCGTCCCGCTGCGCGATCGCGGAGGCGCCGACCGCGGATTCGATCCGCTTGCGAATGACGTACAGCTTCCGTTCGAACTGTGTTTCATTGAGAATCGTCCGGGCGATGAACAACTGGCGGATGAAGGGCAGGCTGGCGCGCGCCTGTTGGCCGATTTCGGACTCCTTGACGGGCACATCGCGCCAGCCGAGGAACTGCTGGCCTTCTTCTCCGATGATCGACTCGATCATCCGTTCCGTCTGGCGCCGTTGGGCCTGATCGGCCGGCAAGAATACCATCCCCACGCCGTATTCGCCCGCCCCCGGCAGCCGGACGCCGCTGTCCGCGGCGGTGCGCTTCAGAAAGGCGTGGGGCACCTGCAGCAGGATGCCGGCGCCGTCGCCGGTGCAGGGATCGCAGCCCTGGGCCCCCCGGTGGGCCATGTGGTCGAGGATCTGCAGCCCCTTGGCGACGATGTCGTGAGATTTGTCCCCCTTGATGTTGACGATAAAACCGATCCCGCAGCTGTCCCGCTCGGCCCCCGGGTCATAGAGACCCTGGGCGGGCGGGGGGGAGGAGAAAGGTCGCCCCTGTCCGGATGGCGGTCGAAGGTCTGACATCTTGAAAGGTCATTATAATAGAGCGGTTACAACGAACGCAAGGCAGTGGGCGGTGGTTTGACATTTCGGGCGAAAAGCCGCTACACTGCTACTAATTTCATGGCGATTGTCCCCCCTCGATCCCCACGCGTGAGCGCGATTGCCGCGTCGCTGATCCGTCCCTTCGTGTGCCGCATGGCCGCCGGACTGGCCGTGGTGGCGCTCTGCCTTGCCGACACCGGCCCCTCGGCGGCGGGCGGAACCACTTCCCAGTCGGCCAGCACGCTGCAAGAGCTGGCGTTCGTCGTGGGGACCCTTTTTCCCCGGCTCGACGGTTCGGTCACCGCCGTGCACGGCGACGCCGTGGAAATCGACCGGGGGTTGAACCAGGGCCTGCGGCCCGGTCTGGTGCTGACCGTGACGCGTCTGGGCGAGATCTTCCGCCATCCGTTGACGGGCATCGTGCTGGGCGAGTCGGAACTGCGCCTCGGCGTACTGGTCATCGAGCACGCCTCGGCTGACCACGCCGTAGGCCGCTTCATCGGCACCGCCGGCTCCACGGCCGTCATCGTGCAACCCGGCGACCGCGTGCGTACGGACGACGGGCTGCTGCCCGTCGCGCTCGTCTCCACGGCGGCCAGTCAGGTGGTCACCGCCAGGTTTCATGAAGCCTTGGAAGAGACCGGCCGGTTTCAGCTGCGGTCGTTCACGCCGTCGGTGCCGGTGCCGGTGCTGATCACCGAGTCCATCGGATGTGGGGGCCCGTGCGGAAGCGATCAATCGTCCTCCGATGCCTCCACACCCCAATCTTCGCTCTTGACGGAGATGAAACCCCTGGCGGCCGCGGCGCTCGCGCAGGGCGCCGACTACCTGATCGTCTTTGATGCGCAGCTGCGTCCGGCCGGGGCGATGGGCGCGGTGCTGATTGTGGAGACCCGCGAAGGACGGCAGGTCGACGCCGTGCAGGTGCCATTGCATCTGAAACCGGATGAGTTACCCGCCGGGCCGACCGCCGACACCGCCGATCCGCTTCTGCTGATGATGTCGACGCGGGAGGGCGAGGCGTTTCGGGTGGTGGATCTGCCCTACCGGGGGGAGCATTTTGCGCTCGGTGATCTTGACGGGGATGGCACCACGGACATGGTCGTCAGCGACGGCAACCGCGTCCGGGTCTACCGGTTGAAGTCGCTGACACCGGAATTGGTCGCGGAGGAGCCTGCCGGCCGCGCCGACCGCCGTCAATTGGCGATCGATCTGGCCGACATCAACCATTCAGGCCGTCCGCAGCTTTTCGTCACCGCGATGACCCGGGACGCGCTGGATTCCTATGTGCTTCAATGGCAGAACGGCCAGTTGATGCCCGTGGTCGATCATCAACCCTATTATTTCCGCGTCCTGACGCCGCCCAAGGGGCCCGTGCTGCTGCTGGGGCAGAAGCGTTCGCTGTCGGCGGCGTTTTATGATCGCGTGACCACGCTGGAATGGACCGGCCGCGACTATCGTGAGGGGGAGGCGTTGACGCTGCCCAGCGGGGTGACGATTTACGACTTTGCCGTGGCCGACTTTGCGCATGACGGGCGCGGACAACTCTTGTATCGTGATAAGGATGACCGGTTGGTGCTGGTCGAGCCGGGCGGACGGGTGCTGGGACAAAGCCGGGACACGTTCGGCGGCGTGGAATCCTACATCGAATATCAACCGATGACGGTCAATCAGGGACTGGATCAACCGCCGGCGCGCGCGCGGATTCCCGCCCGCCTGACGGTCACGGATCTCGATGGCGACGGCGCCATGGAGGTGGCGGTGCCCGAGAATGTGCCATGGACCACCCGGCTCGAACGGCTGAAGGTCTACCGGTACGGACAAGTGCACGTGTTGCGCTGGAACGGGCGGCAGTTCACGGAGTCCTGGTCGATTCCCCGCGTGGAGGGGGTCATCGCCGATCTGGCCGTGGTGAAGCTGCTGGGTTCCGGCGGCGGGACCCAGGTGATGGTTCTGATCAACCCGACCGTGACGGAGAAGGTGACGGACGTGAAACAGCTGTTCGCCTCCCGGAGCCAGTTGTTGTTTTTTGCGGTGCCGCATGCGTCGGGAAAAGGCAGCGGGTGACAGGCGGGCGATGGAACGCAAACTGGTGATCGAACCGGACGAGTCGGCCGGCGGGACGGCCGGGCCGTCTGACGAGGCGCTGCTGGCCCGTGTCACCCGCGGGGAGCTGCCGCGCCACGTGGCGATCATCATGGATGGCAACGGCCGGTGGGCCGAGTTGCAGCGCCTGCCCCGGATCGCCGGCCATCGCGCGGGCATCGAATCGGCCAGGGAAATCGTGGAATGTTGCCGGGAGCTGGGCGTGCAGGTGCTGACGATGTTCGCGTTTTCGAGCGAGAACTGGCAGCGCCCCCTGACGGAAGTGCGCGAACTGATGCACCTGCTGGAGCAGTATCTGAAACGGGAGTTGCCGACCTTGAAAAAACACGAGATCCGGTTTCGCGCGATCGGACGGACCGGCGTGCTGCCGGGTTCCGTGCGGCGATGGATCGGCCGGGTTGAATCGGAAACTGCCCACTACACCTGCATGACGTTGAATCTGGCGCTTAATTACGGCGGTCGGGCCGAGATCGTCGACGCCGTGACCGCCCTGTGCGCCGATCTGCAGGCGGGCCGCCTGGGATCGGCGCAGGTGACGGAAGCGGTGCTGGCCCGCTACCTGACCACCGGAGCGTTGCCGGATCCCGATCTCATCATCCGGACCAGCGGAGAATACCGCATCAGCAATTTTCTGCTCTGGCAGGCGGCCTATGCGGAGTTGTACTTCACGAAAACGCTCTGGCCCGATTTTCATCGGAGGGAGCTGCTCCTGGCCCTGATCGATTATCAACGCCGCGAACGGCGGTTCGGACGCGTGCAACAACGGACGGGCGGGACGTGGTTTTAATGCGCTGTCTGGCCATGGGGACGACTTGTGGGTCGGTGGCCGATGACACAGACTCGATGGCTCGGGGGGTGGGGCTGAGTAGGGGTAAGGATTAGGGGTAGGGATTAAAATGATAAATCTTTCTCCTGATCCCTTCATCCTTAATCCCTGATTCATTATTGCACGGGCCCCCACAGACAATGACTGGAAAACGAATTCTCGTCGCGCTGATCGTTCTGCCGCTGCTCTATGCGGTCATCCGGTATGCGTCGCCTGTTGCCCTGTTCGCGCTCGTGGCGGCGACGGTGATCATCGCCCAGCGTGAATTCTACCGCCTCTTCTATCCCAAGGCGGCGCCCTGGACACTCGCCGTCGGCCTGCTGCTCGGCGGGCTGGTGGTCTGGAATCTGTACTGGATGGGCGGCGGCCACCTCATCGGCGCGGCGCCCGCGGCGACGGCCCTCCTGGCCGGCTTCGTGGTGGTGGCGTTGCTGGTCGAGCTCTTCACGGGCCGGCGGTTCGCGACGGCGCTGCCCGCCTGGAGCTTCTGGCTGTTCGGCGCGCTCTATCTCGGCCTCATGCTGGGCCACGTGGTGCTGCTCCGGTCCCTCGAGCGGGGCGCCGACGCGGTCTTGTGCGTGCTGACGGTGACCTGGATGATCGACAGCGCCGCCTATTTCGGGGGACGGCGCTTCGGTCGCCGCCAGTTGGCGCCGGTCATCAGCCCCAAAAAGACCGTCGAGGGGGCGGTGGCAGGCCTGGCGGGTGGAATCGTGACGGCGCTGGTCGTCCGCGCGTGGTGGACGCCGATGCTGAACGTGACGGAAAGCCTCGTCGCCGGTCTGCTCCTGGGCTGCGCGGGACAACTGGGCGATCTGGCCGAGTCGATGTTCAAACGGCGCGCGGGGGTCAAGGATTCCGCCGGCTGGATTCCCGGCCACGGCGGACTGCTCGACAAGGTGGACAGTCTTGTATTTACGGCGCCGACCTTTTATTATTACCTTCTGTGGGTGAAGGACTTATGACCGGCTCCTCATCTCAGGACGCGAGCCCGAACGCGGGCGGCGCGGACACCCTCATCGGATGATCACGTCGATTGTCCTCTTCGGCTCCACGGGGTCGATCGGCGTCAACACGCTCCGAGTGGTCGAGGACTTTCCGGACCGGTACCAGGTCGTGGGAATGACGGCGGGGAAGAACCACCGCCTGCTGGAGCGGCAGATCCGCCGGTTCAAGCCCCGCGCGGTGGCGGTGGCCGACGAGCAGACGGCGGAACAGTTGTCGCGGCGCTGCCGCGATCTGCCGGTGACGATCGGCTGCGGCGCCGAGGGCATGGCGCAGGTGGCCGCGATGCCGGAGGCGCAGGTGGCGGTCTCGGCCATCGTTGGCGCGGCGGGGTTGATGCCGACGCTGACGGCGATCCGGTCCGGCAAGCAGATCGCGCTGGCCAACAAGGAGACGCTGGTGATGGCGGGGGAGCTGGTGATGCGGGAGGCTGCGGCTCGCGGCGTGTCGATCATTCCGGTCGACAGCGAGCACAGCGCGATTTTCCAGTTGCTGCACGGCCAGCGGCGGCAGGATCTTCGCCGGCTGGTGCTGACCGCGTCGGGCGGACCGTTGCTGCGGCTGCCCTTGGCCCGGCAGGCGCGCGTCACGCCCGAGCAGGCCCTGCGCCATCCGAATTGGAAGATGGGACCGAAGATCACCATCGATTCGGCGACGCTCATGAACAAAGGGCTTGAGGTGATCGAGGCGCGGTGGTTGTTCGACATGGAGCCCGGGCGCGTGGACGTCGTCATTCATCCCCAGAGCATCGTGCACTCGCTGGTGGAGTATCAGGACGGCGCCATGCTGGCCCAACTGGGGCTGCCCGACATGCGCGGGCCGATCGCCTACGCCCTGAGCCATCCGGAGCGGCTGGCGCTGCCGATTCCGTCGCTGGATCTGGCCCGCGCCAGGAGTCTGACGTTTGAACGGCCCAATCGGCGGCAATTCCCCTGTCTGGGCTATGCGTACGACGCGTTGGGGGCCGGGGGCACCATGCCGGCGGTGCTCAACGCCGCCAACGAAGAAGCGGTCTGGGCCTTCCTGGGGCATCAGATACCCTTCACATCGATTCCGCGCGTGATCCGGGCGGCCATGAAGGCCCACGACGTCAAACCGGTCTACGAGGTCGCGGACGTCATGGCGGCCGATCGCTGGGCGCGCGAGCAGGCCAGGCGGCTCATGCGGATCAACCGAGGGTGAGGAGAGGAGACGGGAATGCACATTGCGTCGATGCTGTCGGCCGACCATCTGGTGGAGCTGGTGAAGACGATCGCCATCTTTCTGGCCGTGTTGAGCATTCTCATCGCGTTTCACGAGTGGGGCCACTTTCTGGCCGCCCGCTGGCTGGGGGTCAAGGTGCTGACCTATTCCATCGGCTTCGGGCCCAAGCTGTGGCGCCGGCTAGGGGGCGAGACGGAATATTGCCTCTCCGCGATTCCGCTGGGCGGCTACGTCCGGCTGTTCGGCGACGATCCGAACGAGGTCGTCGAGCCGTCGGACCAGGCGCGCGCGTTTCTCTATCAACCGACCCTGAGCAAGCTGGCGATCGTCGCGGCGGGGCCTTCGTTCAATCTCCTGCTGGCCTTCATCTTTTTCTTCGGGTTGAACCTGGCGGGGATGCCGCAGCACATGCCGGTGCTGGGGGAGATCTCGCCGGACAGTCCGGCCCAGCAGGCCGGCCTGCGCGCCGGCGACCGGGTGGAGACGATCAACGGCACGCCCGTCAACAAGTGGGAGCAGATGACGGAGCTGATCGAGCAACGGGCCGGCCAGGCGACCCAGATGGTGGTGCTGAGGAACGGATCGAACACGACCGTGACCGTGACGCCCGCCGCGGTGGAAAAACCGACGTTGCCGTTCGGGGAAGTGCGCAAAGTGGGCCAGATCGGCGTCAGGGACGGGGGCGTCTATGAAAACGTCCGGCTCAATCCGCTCGACGCCTTCACGGAGGGGCTGGCCACGACGGGCCACTGGACCTACCTGACTGTCGTGTCGTTGGGCAAGATGGTACAGGGCGTCGTGCCGCTCAAGGAGGTGGGCGGGCCGATTCTCATCGCACAGGTCTCCGCCAAGGCGGCTGAAGCCGGCCTGCCGAACCTGGTGTTGTTCATGGCCATCATCAGCGTCAACCTGGCGGTGCTGAACTTTCTGCCGATTCCGGTGCTCGACGGCGGCCACATCTTCTTCTTCCTGATCGAGGCGGTGATCGGACGGCCGCTCACGCTCAGGACCAAGGAGATGGCTCAGCGCGTCGGCATCGCCCTCCTGCTGATGCTGATGATCCTGGCCTTTTCCAACGATCTGCTCAGGCTGTTCGGGTCGTAATTGGGATTGATCCGCTCGCATGCGAAAAACAGCATGCGAGCTCAAATCAGGGGGAGTTCCGCCTCCACTCCCCCTGATAACCCCCATCGAGACTTTTGGAACGCAAAGAAGATACGCCTAGCATGTTTACCCCCCAGAGTTTTAATGATGTCGAATCCATCTAACACGAATACCGGTTCATCAAGCGGGGTCTGGCGGTATTCATCGCTCTTCATCCCCACGCTTCGGGAGGAGTCGGGGGAGGCGGAAATCGTCAGTCATCAGTTGATGCTGCGCGCCGGCATGATCCGCAAGCTGGCCGCGGGGATTTATACGCTGTTGCCGCTGGGGTTGCGCGTGCTCAACAAGGTCGAACGGATCGTTCGCGAGGAGATGAACCGGGCCGGCGCGCAGGAATTATTGATGCCGATGGTCCAGCCCGCCGAGCTGTGGCAGGAGACGGGACGCTGGCAGCAATACGGCAAGGAACTGCTGCGGCTGAAGGACCGCCATGACCGCGATTTCTGCCTCGGCCCCACGCACGAGGAGGTGATCACCGATCTCGTGCGCCGGGAAGTCCGGTCCTACCGGCAGCTGCCGGTGACGCTCTACCAGATCCAGATGAAGTTCCGAGACGAGATCCGGCCGCGCTTCGGGGTCATGCGAGGCCGGGAATTCCTGATGAAGGACGCCTACAGCTTCGATCTCGACGAGGTAGGCGCCAGGGGCAGCTATGAGAGGATGAAGGAGGCCTACCACCGGATTTTCCAGCGGTGCGGGTTGCGCTTCAAGCCGGTCGAGGCCGACAGCGGCATGATCGGCGGGTCGTATTCCCAGGAGTTCATGGTGCTGGCGGAGACGGGGGAGGACAGCATCAAGGCCTGCTCGAACTGCGATTACGCGGCGAACGTCGAGAAACAGCCAGGCGAGCGCTGTCCTCGTTGCCAATCGGCCCTGGAGACGCATCGCGGGATCGAAGTCGGCCACATCTTCATGCTGGGAACGAAATACAGCGCGGCGATGAAGGCGACGGTGCTCGACCCGCAGGGGCGCGAACAGCCGATGATCATGGGCTGCTACGGGATCGGCGTGAGCCGCACGGTCGCGGCCGCGATCGAGCAGCGGCACGACGACAAGGGGATCAGCTGGCCGGCGGCGCTGGCGCCGTTTCAGGTGCACGTGGTGGTGCTGAACCCAAACGACCCAAGCAGCCGTGAAGCGGGGGAACGACTATCGGCCGCGGCCGCGTCGCTGGGTTACGAAGTGCTGATCGACGACCGGGATGAGCGGGCGGGGATCAAGTTCAACGACGCCGACCTGATCGGCGCGCCGGTCCAGGTGATCATCGGCGGCCGGACGCTCAAAGAGGGGAAGGTGGAACTCAAGCGCCGCGCGGACGGCGAGGTACGGAAAGTCAGCGAGAGCGAGTTGTCCGCCGCGTTGGCCGAATGGCTCGGGCCGTAGGCGGAGACGCGCGTCGTTCCCTGACAACGGCCCTCGCCATGGCCTTCAGCTTCCGCAACTGACCGGGCGGAACGGCGCCCCGCTCGGTGATGATCGCCCGGATCAAGTTGGCCGGCGTCACATCAAACGCAGGATTGTAGACGGGCACTCCTTTGGGCGCGATGGCGACGCGGCCCGATGAACCGGCCCCGCCTTGAACCGGAATCGACGTCACCTCTTCCGGATCCCGCTCTTCGATCGGGATCGACTTTCCCGACCGCAGACTGAAATCGATGGTCGACATCGGCGCCGCCACGTAGAAGGGCAGGCGGTGCGCCTTCGCCAGGACGGCGACGGAGTAGGTGCCGATCTTGTTCGCCGTGTCGCCGTTGGCCGCGATCCGGTCGGCGCCGACGATGCAGAGGTCGATCTTGCCCCGCCGCATCAGGCTGCCCGCCATGCTGTCGGTGATCAGCGTGCAGGGAATCTGGTCCTGCAGCAGCTCCCAGGCCGTCAGCCGGGCCCCTTGCAGGACGGGGCGGGTCTCGTCGATGTAGACGCGCACCCGTTTGCCCGCCTCGACGGCGGCGCGGATCACGCCCAGTGCCGTGCCATAGCCGCCGGTGGCCAGCGAACCGGTGTTGCAGTGGGTCAGGATGGAGGCCTGGTCTGGGATCAACGTGGCGCCGACCCGGCCCAACTGTTTGTTCAGGACGATGTCCTCATCGAGCATCAGTTTGCCCAGCGCGACGAGTTCCTCCTTGAGCGCATCGGTCGAATCAGCCAGACTGCTTTTGGCGGCTCGTTCCACGCGATCCACGGCCCAGAAGAGATTGACGGCGGTCGGCCGGGCGGTGCGAATCTCATCGCAAATTTGATGAAACTGGTTGAGAAAGTCGGCCCGGTCGCGCGATTGAATCTGCCGCGCCCCTAAGGCCGCACCCATCGCGGCGGCGATGCCGATCGCCGGCGCGCCGCGGATCGCGAGTTCGCGGATCGCCCGGGCCACCATGTGGTAGTCGGTGCACTCGCGATAGACGATTAGATGGGGCAGTTGCGTTTGATCGAGGATGCGGACGGCCTTGTCAGTCCATTCGATTGTGGGAACCATGGCGGCATTGTAAATCGGTTCAGTGAATGAAGTCAAAGGCCGTGTCGCTTGACCCGTGCAGGAGATCAGTTCGTCGGCACGGGCTCGCTTGCGGTTACGATCCTCAGCGGCCCTCGGCTCTCGCCCCGCACGGTATCGGAGCCATTTGTGGTGCGGGGCTCCGAGACGGCGCTCCTCACCGATCCCTGCACGGGCCCTGCTGTGGGAGAGAGAAAGAGCGCAGTCTAGAGAGGCGCGCTCAGAGCCCGGGGACTCGCGGAGCTCTGCCGCCTCGTTTATTGACTTCAAGAATCACTTCTTGATATCGTGACGACGCTTTCCTTTCTTTTTTATTCGGGGCGTAGCGCAGCCTGGTAGCGCACCTGCTTCGGGAGCAGGGGGTCGCAGGTTCAAATCCTGTCGCCCCGATACTCATTGTATACTGTCGGAGCCCAATACTCACAGGATTTGCCATGATGGTAGCACTGGCGTGCGTCATTCAATCTGCACCGTTGGCACGAAACACCAACGGTGCAGGGGCATGGTCAAATCTGTCGCACCCATGATGCTCTATACGTTAGTGCCCAGGACCGACGAATTTGCCCTGGCCATTTTCTGTCCAAAACCAGAGAATGGTCGACCCCGATCCGCCGCAGGCGGAGAGGGGCGATGATGTTTGCTTCGATCACCGTACCACATGGCGGGACTTGCATTTTCCCCTGCAGGTGGTGACGGGCCAAGATTTTTGTTTCAATCACGAGTGCTGTTCTGCATTGTCTTTATTGTCCGACGGCACAACTATAGCTGTGGAGGGCCAGTGCCAGTGCCAGATTTCCAAACATTGATGCTCCCTGTACTTGAGCAGCTTTCGGCTGGTGGCGACCAGGCTCCCGCGACAGTTCGTGAAGCGGTTGCGAAACGATTCGATCTAACACCAGCAGATCTCAGTCAATTGCTCCCAAGCGGTCGACAAGGAGTTTTCGCAAATCGAGTCGCTTGGGCGTTGGGTTATCTCAAGCAGGCCGGAATTGTCGAATCACCGAAGAGGGGAATCTATCGCATCACGGATCGTGGACGGACTGCACTCACAGGGAAACCCACCCGCATTGATATTCCATTCCTCATGCAGTACCCAGAGTTCGTGGCATTCAGGACTGCCCCTGCTTCCTCTGATGAGTCGCGAGCACGCACCACCGATGTCAAAGACGAGGAAACAGACGCGGCCCTTACCCCCGATGAACAGATTCGGCTGGGGTACTCGCGTCTGCGGGAAAGCCTTGCCTCACAACTCTTGGAGCGGGTCCGCCAAGTCTCACCAAAGTTTTTCGAAGAGTTGGTAATCGATCTTCTCGTCGCGATGGGGTATGGAGGTTCACGAGAGGACGCTGCAGCCGTGGTCGGGGGGGCGGGAGATGAGGGAATCGATGGAATCATCAAGGAAGATCGTCTTGGGCTCGACACGATTTACGTGCAGGCCAAGCGTTGGACCAATTCAGTAGGGCGTCCGGATATCCAGAGATTTGCTGGAGCTCTTCAAGGACGGAAGGCACGCAAAGGTGTTTATATAACGACCTCTACATACACAGCTGATGCCCGAGCGTATGTGGAAAACCTCCAGACAACGATTGTGCTCATAGATGGGAAACAACTGGCCCAGCTCATGCTCGATCACGATATTGGGGTGAGCGAGATAGGAACCTTTAAAACACTTAAGCTCGACGAAGATTATTTCGTTGAAGATTGATTGCTGCTACTCTGTGTTTTCGACTGGCAGGGTCTTAATTTCTTCAACTGTGAGTAAATGAATAATTGGAATCGAATCACTATTTCCTAAGATTGAGTCGTGCGCCGCGTTAGGAAAAAGCACTCTGACCCTGTTCTTGCATTTTTCTGTTATGCTAGCCATCGCCCTCACAAGGAGCCCCGTGAATAACGCCTACGACGTCATCGATCTTCAGCAGGGCACGACGGAGTGGCATGAGTGGCGCAGCCACGGCATCGGCGGATCGGATGCCCCGGCAATCATGGGCGAAAATCCATGGAAGACCGCCACGCAGCTCCTCCTGGAAAAGCTCGGCACGGGCCAGAAGCAGGCGACCAATGCGGCGATGGCGCGCGGCACCGCGCTCGAGCCGGAAGCCAGAAAGCAATATGAGATGTTGCGCAAAATCTGCGTGGCTCCCGCATGCCTCCAAAGCACCGCACATGAGTGGCAGCGCGCCAGCGTGGATGGATTGGCGGCCAACGGGAGCATGGTGGTTGAAATCAAATGCGGCGAGAGTACTTACAGAAAGACGGCCGGGAGCCGGCAAGTGCCGGATTATTACATCGGCCAGCTACAGCATATTTTGGCGGTCACCGGTCTGTCGCACATCGATTTTTTCTGCTGGTTGCCGAAGCTTCCGGAAATCCACCTCCGCATCGAACGGGACGATCGGTATATCGCCCGGCTCGTGGTCGCCGAGCAGGCCTTCTGGAGGCTCATCAGGCAAAAACGGGAACAATGACGCCTCAATAAATAGGGACAGGCGTTATTATTTTCATGTTTCACAGCCATTTGTAAGGTGAATCATATATATCCGCGAGAAATTATACCCTGCTCCCGTTCTGTATTTCTCCGGTTGGAGTCTTTCGTCACACCATGACCAACCCTCTCCTCGCATCTCTCACCGCCCTCACCCTCCTCCTTTTCTCCGCCTGCGCACATGTCCTGCCCTCCACCGCCGCGAAAACTCCCGCGATGAAGCAAGTCATCACGAACAAGATCATGACCCTGGATCTGGCGGAGGACAAAGGATGCCAGCAGCGCAAGGTTGTGAAAACGAAAATTCTGAGCTTCAACGCCGTAACCGGCAGATCCTCCGAGCGGTGGACCGTGGACCGGTGCGGCCTCCTCGTCAACTATCTTGTGACGCTGGCGCCCGGTTACCATGGTGCCACCGACCTCTTTGTGCAGCGTAATCAGTAGATTCCCACGGGCAAGCCCGTTCACGGTGAACCTGTTCAGGGTGAACCCGTGGCACTTAGAACCATGCACGTCGTGCGTCAACCTCGATTCACCCCCGCCTAAAGGCGGGGTCCTCTGGCTCGCGCCGCCCGTGGGAAGCTACCCAGCGAGCACCGCGAGCGTGAGGGGGAGGCTCCACCAGTGTTTCTCGGTGCTTGTACCGAGAATCGAACGTGACCTCTCACGTTCGTTCGAGGTAGAGGGGGCGACGCGAGCCCCTATAATAGACGAGCCGCCGCGTTCTGCTCGCAGCACTCGGCTTGTAATTTGGCCGATGCCGGTATACAATGACCGACCAACGGGGAACTATGCCGAAACGATGGGATAAAAAACAGCGCGGGGCGCCGACGAAGGGCCGGCGAGGCCGCAAGGCCGATGACGAATCGGCCTCTACGCAGGACAACGAAGAAGAAGCCGTCGTCGATTCGGAGTCGTTTTCGGCGTTCACGGAGACCTCCGACGAGGAGAGCAGCGACTTCAGCGACGAATCGGAGTCGGAGACCGAGGAGCAGCCGGCGGAGCCGCTCGGGCGGGAGGAGCCCGATGCGGTCAAAAGCTATCTGAAGGAGATCCGGCGCTGGGAACTGCTGACCTACGAGCAGGAACAGGCGCTGGCCAAGCGGATCTCGAAGGGGGATGGCCGGGCCCGCCGCCGGATGATCGAATCGAATCTCCGGCTGGTGGTCAGCATCGGCAAACGGTACATCAATCGGGGGCTGCCCTTCTCGGACATCATCGAGGAAGGCAATCTGGGGCTGATCAAGGCGGTCGAGAAGTTCAACTACAAGAAGGGCTTCAAGTTCAGCACCTACGCCTCCTGGTGGATCCGCCAGTCGATCGAACGGGCCATAATCAACCAGAGCAAGTTGATCCGCCTGCCGGTGCACGTCGTCGAACGGCTGAACCATTATCTCTCCGCGATGGAGGATCTCGTTCAGGAGCTGGACCGCGAGCCGACCGTCCAGGAGCTGTCCCGCCAGATGAAATACGAGCAGGGGCAGGTGATGGAATTGCAGCAGGTGATCCGCAAAATCTATTCGCTGGACAGCCCGGTCGGCGCGCAGCAGGAGGCGACGCTCAAGGACATCATCATCGATCATTCGCAGTCCCTGCCGTCGACGACTGCCGAGGGGATCAAACAGCGGGAGGAGATCTTCGAGTGGATCAAGGGGCTGCGCGACACGGAAAAGCAGGTGATTCTCATGCGGTTCGGGCTGGACGGCGGAGAGCCGCAGACGCTCGAGGAGATCGGGCAGGTGTTGGGGTTGACCCGGGAGCGGGTCCGTCAGATCGAAGCGGCGGCGCTGCAGAAGCTGCGGGCGATCGTCACGGCGCAGATGACGGAATACGAGGAGCAGCTCTGAGGGGAACGGACGGGGGCATGGTCGATCTGAAGAGCGTGATCCGGGAGATCCCGAATTTTCCCAAGGAGGGGATTCTCTTCTACGACATCACGACGCTGCTCAAGGACGCCGCGCTGTTCCGCCGGGTGATCGAAAAACTGGCGAAGCTGTACGAGGACGAGGGGATCGACAAGGTGGTGGCGATCGAGTCCCGCGGCTTCATCCTGGGCTCGGCACTCGCCTACCGGTTGAACGCCGGCTTCGTGCCGGTCCGTAAACGGGGCAAGCTCCCGAGCGATGTCTACGAGACCGAATACAACCTGGAATACGGCTCCAGCGCGCTGGCCATCCACCGCGACGCGATCGCCACGGGCGAACGGGTGCTGATTGTGGACGATCTGCTGGCGACGGGCGGGACGATTTCCGCGACCGTCGATCTGGTCAGGCAACTGGACGGCGTCATCATCGGCGTCGCCTTCCTCATCGAGCTGACGGCGTTGCGCGGGCGGCATCGGCTGGACGGCCACCAGGTCGTGTCGTTGATTGCATATTGATCTCGTGCGTTCCCGGTACCGCCGAGTGACGTCACCCTCTGGGATGATACCGCTGGTGCACCGCCTTTAATTCCCCCTTGGTCAGATGGGTGTAGATTTGCGTGGTGCGGATGCTGGAGTGGCCGAGCATGGCTTGGACCACGCGCAGATCGGCCCCGCGCAGCAGCAAGTGCGTGGCGAAGGAATGACGGAGCGTATGGGGCGACAGGGGAGTGTTGACGCCGGCCGCCCTGGCGTATTTTTTGAGCAGATGCCAGACGGTCTGACGGGTCAGGCGCCGGCCGCCCCGGCCGATGAAGAGCGTGTCGGCGTCCTGACGGGCCCGCCGACGCGCGGAGGACGCCCGTCGTCGACGGACCGGCGCGAGCAGTCGGGGACGGGGCCCCGCCAGATAATCGGCCAGCTTCTGCCGGGCGGTTTCTCCGACCGGCACGAGTCGTTCTTTCCGGCCCTTGCCCAGGCAGATCAGAAATCCGCCGGTCAGATTCAGATTCTGCACCTTCAAGTCGATCGCTTCGGACACCCGCAGGCCCGTGGCGTACAGCAGCTCAAGGAGGGCGTCGTCCCGCTCAGCCACCGGCCCGGCGCCCTTCGGGTGATTGAGCAGCCGCTCCGCCTCGCTGAGGCTCAATGTGCCGGGCAGGCGCTGCCAGGGTTTGGGCAGCGTCAGGGTCGCCGTAGGATCGTGCGTCAGGGCCCCCTCGAGGAGCAGGAAACGATACAAGCTCCTGAGCGCGCTGATCAGCCTGGCGATCGACGCCGGAGCGGGCCGCGTCCCGGCCATCTGGGCGATGAATCGGTGCAAATCGGCCGCCGTCACGGCCGGCAACGGACGCCCCGCCTTGTCGATAAACACGGTCAGATGGCCGAGATCCCTCCGGTAGGCCGCGCACGTGTGCGGGGAGAGCCCTCGCTCGACTCCGAGATGATCGAGAAATCGGTCGATGAGCGGCTCCGTGCTCTTGCGGGCACTCAAGTCGCCCTCTTCATGGACCGTGGGCAAGGTGCATCCCTTTCAGGCGTGCGGGGCTTGCCTGATCGCCGTCCACTGATACACTTGGAACCGGCATTGAGCGCGGGCCTGGCCGCCTGAGAGAACGGCAATGGTCTTCATGACATGGATCATAGGGCAGTGTAGGCGGAAAGACAAGGGGATGACGACACACGCACGTGGTCATCGGCCGGCGATGGAATGCGCCGGACTGCTGGCCGCCGCGATCCTGGCGACGGGCTGGTTCGGATCTCCGGCCGTTGCCGCCCCATTGCCGGCGCCTCCCGCCGGCGCCGTGCCGTCACCCGGCGCATCACCACTGGCTCCCGTTCCCGGGGCCGGACAACCGGCTCCGGCGACTCCATCCTCCCCGCCGGCGAACATGACGCCGCTCGAGGCGGCCCGGGCGGCCGCCGAGGCTGGCGACGACCGCCAGGTGATCGCCGTCATCCAGCAATGGCTTCAAACATCACGCCCGACGGGGGAAGAGGCGGCCGAAGCCTTTTATCTGATCGGCAACGCCTCTTGGCATCTGAAGCAGGCCGACGATGCGATCTTCTATCTGAAAAAATTGCTCGGCGACGCTCCGTTCTCGCCTCTGTCGGCCAACGCGAGCGCGCTGCTCGGCCAGATCTATGCCGGACAGGGGGCGGCGCCGGAGGCGATCACCTATCTGGAAAAAGCGGTTGCGCTCAACGGCGCCCCGGAATTCCGCAAGCCGATCGACGAGCAACTGGTCGGCCTCTATTCGCAGACGGGCCATCTGCTGAAGGCGGTCGACACATTGCAATCGTTGCGCCGAATGGCCGAGACCGCCGGCGACGCCGCGTCGGTCGCCGCCCTGGACGGGCAGATGGCCGATCTGATCGGGCATGAATCCGATCTCGAGCAATTGCAACGGCTGGTGGCCGCCGAGGCCAAGCAGCCTCCGGCCGATGC
>DATIZH010000037.1:0-16375 GCA_035517195.1 Nitrospiria bacterium
CCTTACGGCTGCTTTATTTTCTGCATTCTCTGGATATGAAGTAGCGGACAGATTGCAAAAAGAATCAAACACAAAAATTGCAGACTCGAATGCTCGCGCAGAAGAAGCTAAAAAAGAGGCAGCACAAGCCAATGAACGGGCTGTCACAGCACAACTAGAATTAGCTAAATTTAAAGCACCTCGCGTATTGAGCGATGACCAAATACAATCTTTAGCAAGGGAAATGTTGCCATTTAAAGGACAGCGTGTGTCGGTAGGTGCTGTTCCAGCCACATTTGAGACTGTTTCCTTAGCAGACCAAATACTACACGCACTTCTGATGGCTGGAATGAACGCTGATGCCAATCCAGGGGCAGCACAAGTCCAAGTTGGAATTGTTCGTGGTGTTGTTGCGAGAGCAATAACAGGAAATGCAAAGGGAGAAAGATTCGCCGCGACATTTGTTAAGGCCTTAACTGAGAAGGGCATTTCTGCTACAGCTATGGATGGTCTTTTGGAATCTGTCATGGATGCATCAATAAAACAGGGTCGGGGCAGAAATGACCCTGGCCATGAATGGGTAGTCATTGTAGTTGGAGACAAACCGTAAGACACTCTTATTATGTTATTCAGACACCGCATTATTTTTGTCTCATTATGTGTCTTACTGATTGCAGGAAATGCGTCGGCACAATCACAGCCACCAGCCCCAAGTCCAGCGACATCCAATCAGCAAAAGCAAAGCAAATCCACAAAAACAGAGCCCCCACCCAGCAATGACCTGCGTGGAACCTATGAATCTCCTTTGGTTATCAATGTTCTCCCAACCCCAAATGCTGATGAGATAGCCAAAAGGAAAAGAGAACAGGAAGAAGAAAAATCGACGCTGGATAGGTGGCTTACTGGTGCCACTGTTGCTTTGGCTGTAATTACTTTCTTTCTGGCACTCTATACCGCCAGATTGTGGAGTGCCACAAAAGAAAGCTCTCAGAGACAATTGCGGGCCTATCTCTCTGTCGTACCTCAAATCGATCATGTGCAATTTGGACAAATGCCTATTGCGCGTGTTCTGATCGAGAATTGTGGTCAAACTCCCGCCTATCAATTGACCCAAGTTAGCGGTTTGGCATGGGGAACTACTTTCGATACTCTCCCTCCACCAGTAGGACCTAGTGGTGTTAGTATGGCTCCTCTCGCCCCACGCGGTAAAAATGAAATCCCGATAAAGTCTATATAAGTATTGGGAGCTAGTGAAGTCTCGCAACTGTACGATGGAACGCTGACACTCTGGGTCTATGGAGAAATCAAGTATAGAGACACTTTTGGAGAGAACCGGTTTGTAAAATATCGTTTTATGATCGGTGGTACTGCTGGAATAATGGGCAATTGGATGTGCATTTGCCAAGAAGGTAATGATCAAAACTAGGTAGGTGGCGCTCAAATTAGGACACCACCGGCGATCCTGTCAGATTGACATTGATCACGAGAATATGCGATGAATGTGGGTGCCGATAGACCTGGTTGATCTGCCGGAGGGACGCAGATGCGTCAGGGAACTCCTCCTCCGCTCTTCAGTGGCGAGGGTTCGAGCGGAGCCGCGGTCACGACCGGAACCTTCCCTTCTTCTCTGATCGGGGAACGGGTTTGCCCGTCCGCTCAGGCCCCCGCGCGAGACGCCATGGCCGATCCCGGCGACGGTCGGTCTGCCCCTCATCAGTCTGAAGATTCCATCATCCAATCGGCGCTCTCCGGCGATGAGTGGGCGTTTGAATATCTGTACTGCCGGTACCGGAACGATGTATTTCACATCTGTTTGAAGTACAGCAACGGGGATCGTGACCAGGCCCATGACCTCTGTCAGGAAGCGTTTCTGAGCGCGTTTTTGAAGCTGGAACGCTTGAGGGATCGATCACGCTTCATCGCCTGGATCGCAGAGATCGCCAAGAACAAAAGTCTCTCCTTCATTCGAAAACAGCAGGCGGACGTCAGATTGCTGCGTGAATATATGGTGATCAAGCCGGCGGTCTCCGATCACGACCCCCCGTGGTCCGAGGCGGAACTGGAGTTGACCGCCGCGCTGATCCGAAGCGTGGAGAACCCGGAGTTGCGTGAAACCATCCGCCTGTTTTATATCGAAGGCAAACGGACGTCCGAGATTGCGCGACTGCAAAAAATTTCACAAACCGCCGTGACGACCCGGCTCAATCGGTTTCGGACCAGGTTCAAAGCGCGCATGACGCTCGATCTCCTCAATCGACGCACGTGTGGAACGGCGCGCTCTCGGCGATACGATTACCAGCCCTCTCCCTCTGCGGGCAGCCTTCAGCCGGGATGATGGCCTTGAGTTCTGCCGGCTGATGACGGAGCCGTGAGGAGGAAAATGCGTTGGACACGTTATGCCGTCTTTACAGAAAATTCATTGAAAAGCCTCATGTTTTGTGTATACAATCCCAGGGTGTGACAAATCGGCGATGATGGCGTCTTATATTTAAGTGAAGTATGAAGTGGCTTTAAATAGTAGAGGGTTAATCGTGTTGGTGCGAACGGACCGGATCGTATCCATTTTGCAGGCGATAGTAAGACGGTTTTGGAGTTACGGGAACGGCATCTGACAGGTTTCGTGATGATGATGATAAGGAGGTCTCGGATGACTTGCGTTACATCTCGCGCCATTCGGAGTTTCATGGGGTCCATGGTGGTGGCAATTGCTCTCTGGCTGATCCCTGGAGGACTCCCATCGGCATCGGCCGCCCCGTCCATGCAGGGTATTTTCGATCAGATTGCCTCTGATGCCGCTTCAGGCCAGATCTATGGGGCCGGCACGGCTGACGACCTGAATGCGATGCTCAACTCGATTAATTCCTATCTGGCTTCTGGAGACACCATCACGGCCAAGAGCTTGTTGGATGGCTTCGTCAACGCGGTGCATCAGATGAGCGATGTGCTGATGACCACGACCGCGGCCAATCAGTTGATTACGATGGCCAATTCGCTCTCGTTGAATTTATAGTAATTTTGTGGGCGGCACACAATGAGACTCAGGAGTCCCGGCTTGGCCGAAAAGTGAGGGCGACCATGAAGATTCGAAAACGGAGCATCGGGCTGTGCATGCTATTGATGGGGGGCTTCCTTGTGGGCGCCTGGGTGCTGGTGAATCCGGCCCCGGCATCTGCCGCCGGCGAAACCTGCCCCAACGGAAGTTCAGCGCCCTGCTCCGAAGACATCCAGATGGACGGCTGCAACCAATGCCACTCGATTAGAATTACAGGGGGAAACCGCGACGGAACCGACCGGGTGATCACCGCCTCAGCCGGGGTCAACCGTCACATCGATGATCCCAAGATCGCCGATTGGACCAGCATTGTGGTGAGTATGATCTCCAAGGGCTCGGCGGCCGTGCAGACTCCGACCGCCGGCTATTTAAATACCAACTACTGTACCGGCTGCAACGGACCGATCCTCGGAAGCCCGGTGGCGAGCGCCATCACCGATACCACGGCGACCGTTACCTGGAGCACCTCCTACAGCGGTTTTGAAGATGAGATGACTGATACCGTGCTCTATTATGGGACCAATCAAGCCGATGTGCTGTTGGGCTCGGGCTGCAGCTCCTGCCAGCATATCAGCGTTCCGACTCCGACGACGGGCCATCACGTCGTCAATCTCACGGGCTTAACCGGCTTCACGCAATATTTCCTTGTCAATCAGGCGACTTCTTCGCACGGCACCGTGAAAAGCTTGTATACGGTCGACTTCCGGACCAAGCGAGGCGGAGGCGGAGGCGGGGGCGGAGGGGAGTGCACCGGGGGAGATCCGCCCATTCCCTCGCGCATCTATCTGTCGAATAATCCGAGCAGCTCATCCAGTGACACGGACCGGATTGTCGTGATCGATCCGGTGACACAGGCCCAGATCAGTTCAATCCCGTCAAACGGCGATCCCGGGGAGCTGGCCGCTCATCCCGACGGCAGTACGCTGTACGCCGTGGAGGGGAGCAGCGTCGCCATCATCGATGTACTGGGCAACGTGCAGCTCTCGACGCTCTTGGGCGTCGGCGATCTGTTCAACCTGCTGGCCGTTTCGCCGGACGGAAACAAGCTCTACCTGCTCTATCGCAAGAGCACTGGGACCGCCACGCTGATCCTCAAGACGTTTGATCTGTCCGCCGATCCGACGGCCCCCACGCTGACGAGCACGCTCACCAATCCGGTCTTCGACGGCTGCTATGGTCCGCTGGGACTGGGCGTGAAACCTGACGGCAGCAAACTCTACCTGGCCTGCCGGCCGACGAGCAGCAGTCTGCCGGACCGGTTCTACACAGTCGATACGGCGACCAATACGCCCACACAAACGGCCACCTTCACGCGCGATTCCAGCAACTACACCTTCATCAACGCGATGGCCGTCAAGCCGGACGGCTCGGCGGTCTATCTGGCCCGGACCGTGTCGAGCAGCGGCAGCACGATCGAGATTTTTGACGGAGGCACGGGGGCCAATACGGGCCATATCAAGCTTCCGGCGAATTCTTTGCCCAGGGCCCTGGCGTTCATTCCGGATGGAACCAAGCTCTACGCGGTCGATCAGTCGTTGGGCACGCAGGTGATCGATGCGACCACCAACACCCTGCTGTATACCATGCCCAAGACGCAGAGCCGCGGGTTCGACATCGCGCTGAACACCGACGGCGTCCATCTGTACACGTCGTTGACCCAGTGGCTCTTCGTCCTCGACAAGAACTCCGACACCTGGGTCTCGACGATCACGGGCGACTTTACCAGCGCCTACCAGGTGACGGTGACACCCGGACGGGCCGGCACGCCACTGGTCTGTCCGCCGCCCAGCGGAGGAGGGGCCATCCCCTCAACGATCTACGCCTCAAACAATTCGAGCGCGTCATCCAATGACACCGACCGGATCGTGGCGATCGACCCGGTGACCCGGACCGAGATCACCTCCATTCCGGCAAGTGGTGAGCCGGGCGAGCTGGCGTTCACTCCCGACGGCAGCACGCTGTATGCCGTGGAGGGGAGCAGCATTGCCGTCATCGATGTTTTGGGCAACGTGCAGCTCTCGACCCTGCTCGGCGTGGGCGATCTGTTCAATCAACTGGCCGTCTCTCCGGATGGGAGCAAGCTCTATCTGCTCTATCGCAAGAGCACAGGGACCGCTACGTTGATCCTCAAGACGTTCGATCTGTCCGATCCGACGGCCCCCACGCTGACGAGCACGCTCACCGACCCGTCCTTCGACGGCTGCTATGGTCCGCTGGGATTGGGTGTGAAGCCCGACGGCAGCATGCTGTACGTGGCCTGCCGGCCGGCGGACAGCAGCAAGCCCGATCAGTTCTACACGATCACGGGCGGGACGCCCACGTTGACGACGACCTTCACCCGTGATTCGAGCAACTACACCTTCATCAACGCGATGGCCGTCAAGCCTGATGGGTCGGCGGTTTATCTGGCCCGCGCTCAATCCGGCAGCGGCAGCACCATCGAGGTCTTTGACGGCAGTTCGGGCGCCAATACGGCCCATATTGCGCTGCCGTCGAGCGCCTTGCCTAGGGCCATCGCCGTCACGCCTGACGGCAACACGCTCTACGTGGCCGACCAGGTGCTGGGGACCCATGTCATCTCGACGGCGACCAATACCCGGCTGCTCACGATGCCACAGACGAAGAGCCGAGGGTTCGATGTCGCCCTCAATCCCGATGGGAGCCTGGCCTACACGTCGCTGCTGACGAATGTCTTCGTGCTCGACACGCCGACCAACACGTGGCTGTCGACGATCACCGGGGACTTCAGCAGCCTCTATCAGATCGTGGTCACTCCCGGCCATTCGGGTTCCTGATCCATGTCCCGGGGCGGGAGAACGCGTGCGGCTGGGGGAAGGTGAAGGGACCATGGCGCGACCCGACCGGCCGAGGATGCTGATCACCCTTTGCGGGTGGTCGGTAGCGGTGGCGGCGCTTCTGGGTTTGTCCCAGTCTGGGTTAGGGGCGCAGCAGCCGCCGAATACCGCGGCGGCAACGACGGCGTCCCACGCGTATCGGCTCGTCGGCACGATCGAAGGCAGTCCGACGACGACCCAGGCCGTCTTCGAAGATCCTCAGACCAAGGCTCAGAAACTGTACGGGGTCGGCGACGTTATCGACGGCGCGACGATTGTCGAAATTAAGAACCACCAGGTGGTGCTGCGGCGCGGTGCGCAGACTGAAGTGATCCAGATCACCGGCGGCAGTCCTCCCCAACGGGCCCCGGGCGATACCATCCCGGTCCTGGCCTCAAGCGACGACCCTCTTCAAAACCTCCAGGGCGTCCTGTCTCAGGTGATCCCGCCCTACGACCGGCGTGTGGAGAAGCTGAGACACTCCCTCACCCGGGGTGAGTTCGACAGCTTTGTGGATCACTTCCGAGGATTTGATGAGCCTCCGATCATCGTGAGCACCGTTGCGGGGCCGGCACTGAGTGTTGAGAACATGGACCAGCGCATTCTCAAGAGCCTCGGATTGGAGCCAAACGACCTGATCATCGGCATCAGCGGGATGGGCATCGATTCACCGGATCGGCTTGCTCAGATCCTGGACACGGTGAGCCGGGCCCAGGTGGTCGATCTTTCGGTGCTTCGAGGCGATGCCGTCAAGCCCTTCTATTACACGGTGCGATAACGCACAAGGATTGATTCCTCTCGCGTTGGTCCGGTGTCATTCGAGCAACACGCTCCATTCGTCCATGATCCGTCAGTTCACAGTGATCCTTGTCGGGATCGCACTCCTGATTGCGACCACCACGGGCTCGAGCACGCGGGCGCACGCCTCGACGCCTGACAACTACTTTGTCACGCAGATTGCCCTCGATCCGCAGAATACGGAGAATCTCTATGCGCTGACCACCTATAGCATCGGCGTGCTCAGAAGCAGGGACGGCGGGGAGCACTGGACTCAGATTAACAAGGGGATCCGCAGTTATTCGCTCTATCAGTTGACCGTCCATCCACGCAATCCAAAAATCCTCTATCTGGGTGCCGGGGGAGCGGGACTGTACAAGAGCACAGACGGCGGGGACACGTGGATTGAGATGAATCAGGGGCTCCAAAACACCGACATCGGTGAATTAGTGCTGCATCCTGACAATCCTGACATCGTGTACGTTGTCACCTCCACCGGGGTATTCAAAAGCCCGGACGGGGGGGCTCACTGGGTGGCGCTCAATCAGGGAGATGATTTCAGCGAGAGCCAGCAGTATCAATCCCTCCTTGTTTTGCCCACATCTCCGCCCACCCTGTTTCTTGCCTCTCGCCGGGGGCTGTACACGCGTCGGGAAGGCGACGCCGGATGGGTCGCCGTCCCGGGCATTTTGAACAACAAGCAGATCTCCGCGTTGGCCGATGATCCCCGCACCGGACGACTGTACGCCGGGGTGATGCGCAGGGGAAAGACGACAAAGACCTTGAACGAAGGGGGCCTCTTCGTCAGCGAGGATAGGGGAGCGCACTGGACGCGGCTCGGCAAGGGCCTTGAGCGGGACTGGATTCGTACCATTGTGATCGATCCCGTCGACCCGCGGACGATCTACCTGACGACCAGCGGACGCGGGCTGTTGAAGAGTCGCGACGGCGGCCTGAGTTGGAACGAGATCAATGCCGGTCTGGCCGATGGGGACAGGGATTTTCGGGACTTGGTTATGGACCCGCGCGACCGGAATGTGCTCTATGCGGGTTCCCACGGCTACTGGCTCTACCGAACACGGGACGCGGGGGCCAGCTGGACGCCGCTCCCATTGGGACCGCATCAGACGACGGAACAGCTGCTCGACGCGCTCACTCAAGAAGATGCGCGTGTGCAGACCACCTCGCCGGTTCATCTGCCGGCGGTGTTCGCCAAGTGCAATCGGTGTCACGGCTGGACGGATCCGCACCTGAATCTCCATCATGGGAATTGGCGCGTGACCGCCAACCCGAGGGATTGGGCTCCCTCGGTCAATCGGATGAGCAAGGGGGCGGGGCTCACCCATGACGAGGAGATCCAACTGGCTGATTTCCTCAATAGGTATACGCACGGGGCCCGGTCCGGCTCCGCGGCGACGCCTACTGCGGCGCCGCAGCGCGGGGTCTCCGCTGTGATTCCCATTTCCGTCTTCCAGAAGACGGAAGAGGAAGATCCGGTCGTCGCCTGGGACGGCCACACCTATATGGTGGCGTGGCAGTCGAATCGCAAGGACCCCTATAATTATGATGTCTACGTCACGCGGGTCGGTCCCGACGGGACCGTGCTGAATCCTCGGGGCACGCCGATCACCTCGGCTCCGTCGAATCAGATTTTTGCCGACCTGGCATGGGGAGCGGGCCAGTACCTCGCGGTCTGGCAGGATCTGCGCAGCCGTCAGCGATGGGAGATCTATGGCACGAGGTTTCTCCCCGACGGGACGATTCGTGATCCGCAGGGCATCCCGATGGCGGTGGGAACACGCAACGCCCGCCATCCCCAGGTGGCCTGGGACGGAAAGAACTTCCTCGTCGTCTGGATGGAAGAAAATGAAGGACGGGGGTGGGATATCGCGGGAGTGAGAATCCATCCCGACGGGACCGTGCTCGACAAGGAGCGGATCCTCATTGCATCGGCGCCGGGCGATCAGACCAACCCGGCGATCGCCTGGGGGGGCGGACAGTACCTCGTCGTGTGGATGGACACCCAGCCCAACGCGGCTCCCGTTATCGCCGGCGTCCGGCTGGATGAAACCGGAGCGGTGCTGGATCATGAGCGTGTGGTGCTCTCGCATGCGTCGCGTCACCCCGCGTTTCCCTCGGTCGCTTGGGGGAACGGGCGGTTTGTGGTCGTGTGGGGCGATCAGTTGTCTGACGCCGTGCATGCGCTCTCGGGAATCCGGGTTTCCTCCACCGGTGCGCTGGTCGACGGGAAGGAGTTCACCGTGGCCAGCAGCCCCCATCTGCACACCTTCCCCTCGGTGAGATGCGCGGGATCGGAATGCCTCGTCGTCTGGGAGGAGGACAAAACCGTCGGCGTCATGAGGGGCATCGATGACGTCATTCGTGACGTGAGGGGCGCGTTTCTTCATCTCGATCAGCCTGTGGTGACCCCCGACGATATCATGATCACCCCCGACGCGGTGGGCAACCATTTTGCGAAGGTCGCGTCGGACGGACGTAATTTCCTCGTCGTCTGGAAAGACTATCGGTCGGGGACGGCCGAAAGCCTCGGACGCCTTGTGCCGCGCGCTCCGAGATAATGGCGCCTTCCCGTCCTTACCTCCGGCTTTCCCTTCTTCTGTGTCTGGTGGTTGTCTTCTGGACCCGCCCCTCCTCGGCCGCCGACAAAGAGCCGCTGCTGATCAACCAGATTGCGATCGATCCCGCGGACTCGCGCGTGCTCTACGCGGCGGCCCGTCCCCAGGGCGTGCTCAAAAGCACTGATCGGGGGGAGACGTGGCGCCCCGCCCGGCGCGGCCTGGCCAACACCAGCGTCTATCACATCATCATCGACCCGGCCCGCCCGAAGACCCTCTACCTGGGAACATTCGGGGGTGGGGTCTATACCAGCCAAGACGGCGGAGACTCCTGGGTTGACGCGAACGACGGGCTCGGGGACACGAATATCCATGCCCTGATCCTCGATCCGCGTCATTCCGATCACCTGCTCGTCTCCACGTCGACCGGAGAGCTGTTTCAGAGCCGTGATGCGGGCCTCAACTGGCAGCCCTTCAATGAAGGATTGCCGTCTATTGAAGGGGAGGTGATCGCCTCCCTGCTCATATTCCCCGGTGATGCCGGGGGGTACGGCCTGGCCCAACGGGGTCTCTTTCGGAGGCCCTTCTCTTCTTCGAGCTGGCAGAAGGTCGACGGGAACATTCAAGACCAAGTCATGACCGCGCTGGCGTATGATCCGTCTCACCGGACGTTCTATGCCGGGACCATGAAGCGGGGACTCTTCCGCGCGATCCTGCCGGCCTCGGCCGACCCTGCCAATCCGATTGCGTCCTTGACCCGTCTCGACTGGCAGCCGGTTGACGGGCCGTTTCACGGCCAATGGATTCAGTTGATCACACTGGATCCGTCATCGCCCTCGACCGTGTACGTCGGCGTCGTCGCTCACGGGTTGTTCAAAAGCACCGACCGCGGTGCCTCCTGGAGTGAGTCCGACGCCGGGCTCCCGTCGGCCGACGACGTCGAATGCCTTGCCATCGATCCGACCGCCCCGAGTGACCTCTATGCCGGCATGCACAGCGACGGCATCTATCTCTCGCGCGACGGCGGGCGAACCTGGGCGCCGCCCCGGCAATTGTCGGTCGAGCCCGTCCAGCAAATAATCGCCTCCCTCTCAACACAGACCCCGCCGCCTTCCATCACGACCCCGATCGTGAAACCGTCCTCGTTCGCGAAGTGCAATAAATGCCATGGCTGGGCCGATCCAATGTTGAACCAACGCGCGACCTATTGGCGCGTGGTGCCGAATGTCAGAAACTGGACGGCGACCGTCCAACGGATGAGCCGGGGAGCCGGACTGACCGTCCAGGAAGAGCATGAGATCGCCAAATTTCTCACGGAATTCAGTTTGCGCCGTCGCAAGGAAGGGCCGTTCGTCATACATCGGATTGCGATCGATCCCGATGCTCCGCAGATTCTCTATGCGGCGACGAGCAATTACGGCATTCTCAAGAGCACCGATGCCGGAGCCAGCTGGGGTCTGAGCAATCAAGGACTCGGCAGCTACACGCACCATGCCCTGGTGGTCGATCCGCTGCATCCTCATGTCGTCTATGCCGGCTCCTGGAGCGGCGGGGTGTGGAAGAGCGCGGATCAGGGAACGCACTGGCGCGCCATGAACGACGGCTTGGGCAATACCGCGATTGAAGACCTTGCGCTCGATCCGGCCGATACCAGGATCCTGTATGCCGCGACGACCGCCGGCGTGTTCAAAAGCCCGGACGGCGGGGCCAGTTGGATGCCGTACAGTCAGGGGCTCCCAGTCACGGACATCGACAATTTCGAGCGGCTGCTCGCGCTGCCCCAGGGGCCGGTCGAACTGGTGCTGGGGACGAGCCAGGGCTTATTCCTGCGCAAGTCAGGCGCGTCCGCCTGGGAGGCCGCGGCCGACGGCATCACGCAGGAACACATCACCGCGCTCGCGTCCGTGCCAGCGAGCCGCGTGGTCTACGTCGGAACGATGAAGCACGGGCTGTTTCGCAGCGAAGACGACGGGGCCCGTTGGGCGCAAGTGGAAGGGGCGCTCAAGACGCAGTGGGTGAGCGATATTGTGATCGACCCGGGTCATGCAGGCCCGTCCTATGTGTCGACACGAGGAGCCGGGATCTTCGCAAGCAAGGACGGGGGCGCGCACTGGGAAGCGATCAATCATGGTCTGCCCGTCAACGACATCAGAAGCCTGGCCGTCGACCCTCGTCATCCCATGACGCTCTATGCGGGCACCACGCTCGAGGGGGTGCTGATGACGACCGACGGCGGCCGCTCGTGGACCCCGCTCCGGAACTATCCCCGCTTGACCTTCGACGAAATCGTCGCCTCCCTCACCTTGCCGGCCCCGCGCGATCTCAAGCCCGCCGTTTCGCCCCCGCCCGAGTTCTCCAAGTGTAACGCGTGCCACGGATGGGCGGATCCGGCGCTGAACTTCAAGCATACCTATTGGCGGGTGGTGCCGAACCGGCGCGATTGGAACGTGACGGTTCAGCGCATGAGTCGGCGGGCCCGTTTGACGCCGGAACAGGCCAGCGCGATCGCCAAATTTCTCACCGCCTATACGCAGGGCCCATGAGCCGGCGCGGGGCCGTTGTCTCTGCGTTGATCAGCGTCGTGCTCCAACTGGTCATGACGCCGTCCGCCGTCCCTGCGGATCGGGACTCTTCCCGCGAGGTCGTGCGGCGGGTCTGCAGCCGCTGCCATGCCTTGCAGATCATGGGCCAGTGCGTGGCCGGGTCATGTCAGGGCGATCACGTGGTGCGCCTTCTGAAGCCGGCGCCCTGGGATTTCGCGGTCGACTGGATGCAATCCATGGGCGCCAGGATGACCCCCGCCGAGCAACAGATCATCTCGACCTATTTGCGGGCGACCTTCCCGGCCGAGCCCTATCCGCTGCCGTGGTCAAAGGTGCCGGCACGGTTCGGAGAGGGGGGCTGGAACGTGGTGACGCTGCAGGAGGAGGGGGACGCCCTCTACGCCGGCTTTGAAGGCAATGGATCAATCTACCGATCCGACGATGGCGCGCACTGGCGGAAAGTCGCTCAGACCGGTCAATATACGGTGTATGGCATCACCCCCTTTCAGGGCGCACTGTATGCCGGGACCAATGATCCCGATCCCCGGATTCTGAAAAGTTCGGATGGCGTGCATTGGATCGTGGCGGCGCAACTGCCGCATGACGACCACGGCGTGATCAGTCTGGGGGTGTTTCAGGGCCTGCTCTATGCCGGCACTGCCCGGGAGTGGATTTATCGCAGCCCGGACGGAACACACTGGAACAAGGCTGCGGACCTTGAACGGGCCGTCGCACCGGCGTTCACCCACTGGGTCCGGTTTCTCATCCCTTTTCGCGGGCAACTCTATGCCGGAATTGAGACAGGCCCGCTCTACCGGAGCGCGGATGGGGTGGCGTGGACCCGTGTGGGCGAGGCGGTCACGGCGAAGACCGGCGTGCGGGGCGCCGCGATCTTTGCCGGCGCCCTCTATGTGGGCACGACTGGCGGCGGGCGCATCTGGCGCAGCCGCGACGGCCTCGTCTGGCAGTCGGTGTTCAATGCGCCGTCTCACGTCCGGCGCGGGTATGTGGCCTCCATAACCGTCGCCGGAGAGACGCTGTTCGCCGGCGTCGACGGGTATGTGTTTCGGACGTCCGACGGCCTCCGCTGGGAGGAGGTCGGCCAGCTGAGCCCCACCACCATCGAAGCCATGGCCGCCTTCCGGAACGCCCTGTATGTCAGCGCCGTCGTGCCGCCCCAGGCGTGGCTCTATCGCGCCGACCTGACGCAATGAATGAAGAGAGGCGAGCGCGCTTGACTCCCCGCGGGTGATTGATTAAGATGCCGTCGATGAAGACCGTTTTCATCACGTTGCTCGGCGTGCTTCTGTTCGCGGCCGGCTGCCACGAAAAGTCCCCGTCCACCAAGCCGGAATCCTCCACCCCGATCGTGCCCCCATTTGCGTCCGGATCGATGGAAGAGCCGAAAGAAGCCGAGCTCCTGCAGCTCCATCCCGTCGGCGGCTCGCAGGGGCCTGAACAGGCGGCGGATCCGATGGCCGCGATCAAAGCGGCCAGAGACCGGGTGAACAAGAACCCGAAGGATCTCGATGCGCTGATTTTTCTCGCCAACGCCAATTTCGACATTCAGCGCTATCAGGAGGCGGCGGATCTCTACCAGAAGGCGCTCGACATCAACTCCGACAACGCGCAGGTCCGGACGGACCGCGCCAGCGCGCTGTATCACATGGGCCGCCCCAAGGAGGCGGTCGAGGAATTGAACCTGGCGCTGCAGAGCGATTACCACCATGAAAACGCGCTCTATAATCTCGGGATCATCAAGCTTGAGGCGTTTAACGACCGTGAGGGGGCCATCGCCGCCTGGACGCAGCTGAAGGGAATCACGCAGGATCAGCGGTTGATCGCCGAACTCGACAAGCGGATCGCCGCGGCGCGACAGGCGCCGTCTCATCCGGCCGCCGCATCTGACAAGACGACGCCTGCCTCGCCTTCGCCGGCCGGGCCGCCGGAAGCGCACCCCGGCACCGTGCTCCAGCTGCCGAAGGAGCATCCCCAATGATCGTCCGGCTGATTCTGATCGTCATCGCGGTGCTGCTCGGTCTGGTGGTGGTCAATTGGTTCTGGCAGTTTCTGCTGGCGTCGGACGCCAAGGCCAGGCGCGAGCGAACCGGCGCGGCGCCTCGCACCGGCGAGCCCATGGTGCGGGACCCCTTGTGCGGCATGTATCTGCCGAAAAGTTCGGCGCTTTCCGCTGACATCGACGGCCGGACGCACTATTTTTGCAGCCGGCAGTGCGCCGACCAGTATCGGGAGCGGGAGGCGGTTGCGGGACGGCGGTAGGCGATGCGCTCGGGTTTCGACAGTGGAGGAAGACCATGAAATTGTTTCTCGACTCGGCGAATTTGAAAGAGGTGGAGGAGGCGGTCCAGTTCGGGTTGATCGACGGGGTGACCACCAACCCGTCGCTCGCCTCGAAGGAAGGGCGGCCGTTCCATGATCTGATCCGGGAGATCTGCCGGCTGGTCAAGGGGCCGGTCAGCGCAGAGGTGATCAGCATCGAGGCCCCCGCGATGATCAGCGAAGGGCGGACGCTGGCGAAATTGGACGACCACGTGGTGGTCAAGATCCCCCTGATTCCCGAAGGCCTCAAGGCGATCCGGGTGCTCTCGGCCGAAGGGATCCGGGTCAACACGACTTTGATTTTCTCCCCGACCCAGGCGCTCCTGGCGGCGAAGGCGGGCGCGGCCTACGTGAGCCCCTTCATCGGCCGGCTGGATGACGTCAGCCAGATCGGGATGGAGTTGATCGAACAGATCGTGACGATCTTCCAGAATTACAGTTTTCCCACCGAAGTGTTGGTCGCCAGCGTTCGCAATCCGACCCACGTGGTGGAGGCGGCGCTGCTGGGCGCTGACGTGGCGACGATGCCCTACGCGGTGCTCCAGCAGCTGGCCAAGCACCCGTTGACCGATCTTGGATTGAAGAAGTTTCTGGCGGATTGGGAGAAAATGCCGAAGTAGGGGCGCAGCATGCTGCGCCCGTACCGACGTTAGCGGTAATTCGTAAACTGCAGCGCCACGGGCAGATCGTCCTTCGCCCGCAGTAACGTCATCACCGCCTGCAGATCGTCCTTGCTCTTGCCCATGACCCGCAGCTGGTCGCCCTGAATCTGGGTCTGAACCTTCAGGCCGCTCTCTTTGATCAGTTTGGTGACCAGTTTGGCGTCATCGCCGGCGAGCCCCTGCTTCAATTCGACCTTTTGACGGACCGTGCCGCCCAGCGCCTGTTCCAGTTTGCCGGGCGACAACGCCTTCGGCGAGATGCCCCGCTTGATCAGGCGTCCGTGCAGGATATCCATCACGCTCTTGAGCTTGAATTCGTCATCCGAGACGACGATCAACGCCTTGTCGTTCTCGATCGTGATGTCGCTCTTGCTCCCTTTGAAATCGAATCGTTGGCGGATCTCCTTCATCGCCTGATCGACGGCGTTGCGCACCTCCTGCAGATCGAGTTTCGAGACGATGTCGAAGGAATATTGTGCAGCCACGCGCACCTCCTCTTGAAAACAGGGTTAAGGGGCAAGAGTCAGGGGGCAAGGGAAACATGAGTGGCCGCCTTGGCCTTGGCGTCCTTGCCCCTTGCTACTTGACCCTTGTGTTATTCATCCGGCGGCCGCATCGGCGGGCCGGGCAGCCCGGACTTGGGCTCGGCGGCGTTCGGCGGGAGCAGGGGCGGCGCGTCGACCACCTCAATGCCGGCCGGCGGCGTGAAGACGAACAGTTTGTCATCCAGCCCGCCGTTCAGTTGCAGATGGGAAAAATCGAATGTGGTCTCCGCCCCGCTGGGATCGTGCAGAACGGCGCGGCGAATCAAAAAGGTGTCGGCCGCCGCCTCGATGGTGATCGGCGCCAGGGAGGCCCCCGCCCCCTTGCCGGTCAGGCGGAGGCGGTAGGCGCCCTTCGTCTTGCCGGGCGCGCCCTCCCATACGATGTTGAATTGCTCGGAGAGGGTGGCGGCGCCGGCCAGCAGCATGAGCGGAACGGGGGTGTGGACTTCGCGGTCCATCGAGCTCCTGATGGCTTGTTGATGCTCGGGAACGAGGTAGATGACCGTGTCGCCGTTGACATAGATCTGGTGCGTGCTCGGCTCCCTGTAATCCCACCGCATCTTGTCCGGCCGGCGGATGTAGAGGCGGCCCTTGGAGATATACGGGGTCTCGAAGCCTTGGTACTGCGTGGTCTGGACAAAATCGGTCTGCAGCTCCTTCGTGTTCCGGTAGGCCGCCTCGATCCGTTTGACGACGGAGGCGAGGTCGTCGTTCTGCGGGCCGGCTGCGGCGGCCGTCCCCGGGCACGAGAGCGATCCGGCCGCCAGCCACGCGGCGGCGAAGAGGAGACGCATCACGGATCGGAAACGGGCCGACGGGAATCGGCGGGGCCGCCGAACGGCGGGTATCGGCGGTTTCGACATCATTCAGCGGGTTGTGAGATCGAGGAGGAAGGGCGCCGACCGAGCACCTGCCGGGGCCGGCTGCCCGACGCGGGACCGACCAATCCGTCCTCTTCCATCATTTCGATCATCCGCGCCGCCCGGGGATAGCCGACCCGCAGCCGCCGCTGAATGAACGACGCCGACGCCTGGCCCGTGGTGAGCACCAAGTCGATCGCCTGCGAG
>DATIZH010000038.1:0-91106 GCA_035517195.1 Nitrospiria bacterium
CGAAAACTGGTCGGACTCCGAGCCGCCGAAGGCGGGGAGGAGCCATGATTCTTGTTTCAATCACCGTATACAGTAGAGCAACATCAGTATCCCCTCGACCTAGGGCTTCGGGATAAACTAATCATGTCGTCCCCATCTCTCTTGGTTGGAAAATAAATCTGTCCCCTGTTATTTGTCCCTGTTATTGGACAGCCAGCGACTCTCCGTGGGATGGTGATTTGATCCCGCAATAGAATTTACCCGGCCACTCTGATACTATTTGGCCGGTCATGAAGCCCAAAATCCTCGTTACGAACGACGACGGCGTCCATTCGCCCGGCCTGCACACGCTCGCCGCGGCGCTGAAATCGCTTGGCGACGTGGTGGTGGTCGCCCCGGACCGGGAACGGTCGGCGGCCAGCCATGCGCTGACGCTTCACAAGCCCTTGCGGGTCGATGAGGTGAAACGGAAGGTCTACTGCATCAACGGCACGCCGTCCGATTGCGTCAACCTCGGCGTCATGCGGCTGACGGGCGGCCGGCCCGCGTTGATCGCCTCCGGCGTCAATCAGGGTGAGAATCTCGGCGACGACGTCACCTATTCCGGCACCGTCTCTGCGGCGATTGAAGGGACGCTGCTCGGCATTCCGTCGATGGCGATCTCGCTCGTCGGGGGCGGTAAGAAGGGGCTTGATTCCGCGTGCCGGATCGCCGCCAAGCTGGCGGGGCTGATCCTGGAATATGGCCTGCCGCACGACACGCTGCTCAACGTCAATGTGCCCGATCTGCCGGCGGCGAAAATCAAGGGGGCCAAGATCACCGCGCTCGGCCGGCGCGTCTTCGATGAGGATTCGATCGTGGAGAAGACCGATCCGCGAGGGAAGAATTACTACTGGATCGGCGGCAACCGGGAGGCCTGGAAGCAACGAAGCGATACCGATCATCAGGCGGTGGAGCAGGGGCTGATCTCAATCACGCCGCTTCATCTCGATCTGACGAATTACCAGGTGTTGAACGAGTTGAAGGGATGGGAGGGGTTGTTGAAGTAAAGGGCAAGGGTCAGTGGGGCAAGGGTCAACTATAAAGAGTCAGGAGCCAGTAGCCAGAGGCCGGGGTCCAGGAAAGCAAGCTGAAATGCTCAAGCTGTACAACACGCTCACACGGAAAAAGGAAACGTTCAAGCCGCAGTCGGGGAAGCTGGTGCGGATGTATGTTTGCGGGGTGACGGTCTACGACCGCTGCCACCTCGGCCATGCCCGCAGCGCGATTGTGTTCGATCTGCTCCGCCGCTATCTGCAGTTCAAGAAATTCCGTGTCCGGTATGTCAAGAATTTTACCGACGTGGACGACAAGATCATCAACCGGGCCCAGAAGGAGCAACGGCCGTGGGAGGTAGTGGCTCAAACCTATACGGCGGCCTATTGGCAGGATATGGATCGGCTGGGTGTTCCGCCGGCCGATCTGGAGCCGAAGGCGACCGAGCATATCGGGGAAATGATCGCGTTGATCGGCAAGCTGGTCAAGAAAGGCCTTGCCTATCCGCTCGATGGCGATGTCTATTACCGGGTCGGCCGGTTCAAGGGATACGGTAAACTGTCACACCGGAACCTTGACGAGCTGCAGGCCGGCGCGCGGGTCGAGGTGGATGAACGGAAGGAGAGCCCGCTCGATTTCGCGCTGTGGAAGGCATCGAAGCCGGGCGAACCCTCCTGGCCCAGCCCGTGGGGGGCTGGACGGCCCGGCTGGCATATCGAGTGCTCGGTGATGAGCATGGCCTGTCTGAGACGGTCCACGCTCGACATCCACGGCGGCGGACAGGATCTGATCTTTCCCCATCATGAGAATGAAATCGCCCAGTCGGAAGGGGCGACGGGCAAACGGTTCGCCCGCTTCTGGGTGCACAACGGCTTCGTGACTGTCGATCAGGAGAAGATGTCGAAGTCGCTGGGCAACTTCTTCACGATCCAGGAGGTTTTCGAGAAAATGCCGGCCCATCTGAGCCCGGCGGCTCGCCGCGAAATCCTCCGCTATTTTCTCCTCTCCGTCCATTACCGGGGCCCGATCGATTTTTCCGATCAGCATCTGGCCCAGACAAAGGCGGCGCTGGACAATTACTACGCGATGCTGACCCGCTTTTCCGAGGTGATGTGGGAGCAGCGGAAAGGCCGACCCACCGCGCACACCCGGCGCATTCAGGCCGTCATCAAAGCCTTTCCCGTGGAATTCCGGACGGCGATGGATGATGATTTGAACGTCCCAGCCGCACTGGCGCTTTTCCAGCAATTGATCACGGCGGGCAATCGCTATGTGTCGGTGGAGGGCCACGCCAACATGCTGGCTCGGATCCGGCGGCTGTTCGTGCGGTATGGCGCCGAGCTGTTGGGGTTTTTTGCCCTTGAGCCTGACCAGTGGAGTTTTCAGTCGTGGTCGTTCGTTCCGGTCGAGGCGCCCGTGGTCGATGTGGCCGCCCTGGTCAAGGAACGGGAGCAGGCGAGGCGCGACAAGGATTTCGGCCGCTCGGATCAACTCCGTCGGCAATTGGCGGCCGCGGGCGTGATCATCGAAGATCTTCCTGACGGCTCCACGCGGATCAAACGCTAGGCCGGTTGGTCATCCCTCGTGTCCGCGCCCCGACTCATCTACGGCATTCACCCGGTGCAGGAACAGTTGCGCGCCGGCCGACCGGTCGAACGGCTCTATCTGCTGAAGGGGCGGCGCGATCAACGGGTGGAGGAGTTGGCGGCGGCGGCCGTGGAGGCGGGCACGGCGGTCCGATATGAAGATCGCCACCAACTCGACCGGATGGCCGGCACCACTCATCATCAGGGCGTGGTGGCGATGGTGGGGGAGCAGGGGTATGCCGCGCTCGAATCGTTGATCGAGCGGGCGAAGAGCGGTCCGAGTCAGCCCTTGCTGGTGCTGCTGGACGAGGTGGAGGATCCCCACAACGTCGGCGCGATCATTCGCACCGCCGAAGCTGCCGGGGCGAACGGCGTGCTGATTCCCGCCAGACGGGCCGCAGGCTTGACCCCGACGGTGGTGAAGGCGTCGGCGGGCGCCGTCGCCCATCTGCCCGTCGCCCGCGTGGGCAATGTGGCGCAGACGATTGACACGCTCAAGGCAGCCCGTTTATGGGTGACCGGGTTGACGGCCGAGGCGCCGAACGTCTATACCGCCGTCGATTGGACGCTGCCGTCGGTGCTGGTGGCCGGCAGCGAGGGGAAGGGGCTCCGCCATCTGGTCAAGGAGCGGTGCGATCAGCTCGTCTCGATTCCACTGCTGGGCCGGGTCGATTCGCTGAACGTATCGGTGGCGGTCGGGGTGGTGTTGTATGAGGCCGTGCGCCAGCGCGGAAAGGGGGCCTAGTCGCAACCGCGGAGACGGTTTAAGATCGGGAAGACCGGGGACAGATTTATTTTCACTGTGGTTACAGGACGACTTCACGTGCGAGAAAATAAATCTGTCCCCGGATTTGTGTCCCCGGATTTGGGGGAGGAACATCACTTCAGCGTGATTTCAAACTCCGAATTGTTCAGCGAGAGCGTCGTTTCTTGAAAGTTCCACTGATAGGTTTGAACGAGCGACGTGTGCCTGACCTCGTCCGGCTCGCCGTACCGGTGTTTCAGCGCGGCCACGGCGTCCTTCAACGACCCCAGATAGAAGCCATAGACCTTGAACAACCCCGTCTCCGGTTTGAAGTTCAGATAGACCTGGCGGAATTCGGGAAAGTTCAGCGTCTTCCCGTCGAGTTGAAAGATGGTGACATTGCCCTCGACCGGATCATGCAGGATCGTATATTGGCTCCGTTCGAGTTTCAAGGCCTGTGCGACGCGGTCCGAAGGCATGCCCCAGATGATTTTCGAGAGCAGGAGGTTGTCGATCTGGCGGGTCGCCCAGGCCGGCGAGCCCGCCAGCAGGCCGACGGCAAGGGCGGCCAGGAGGCCGGGCATCGCCCAACCCATCACTCGCCTCCGCATACGGTCGTGCGTCCGCATGGCCCTTATCCCACCATCTGTCCCAGGACATCGTCTTCCCTGACGAGAATCAACTCTTCGCCGTCCATCTCGATTTTCCGGCCGGCGTATTTCTCATAGATGACGCGGTCACCGGGTTTGAGCGTCGTTTTGACGAAGACCTTCTCCTGGGTTGATCTTTTGCCCTTGTGCGCTCCCGGCCCGTCCGGCTCGGTGTAACGTCCCTCGCCGATGGCGAGGATGACCCCTTCCTGGGGTTGTCCCTTGGCAGTGTCGGGGATGATGATTCCCCCCTTGGTCCGCTCATCGGACGACGACGGGCGAATCAACGCCCAATCATGAAGTGGTTTTAATGCCATCGGCTCCTCCGGTCTCTTTTCCCAACATACCGTTTGCCATCTTAGCGTAGGGGTAGATAAAATTCAAGGCGGGGATTGTCTAAATGTGGGGGCCCGTGCGGATAGAACAGGGAAAGGTCATTTGATGAGTTCCCGAACGCCCTGCGTTCGGGGGGAGCGATGCCCCCACACCCCGGGCCAGCGAGCTTTCCCATTGGGCCGGACTTGCCCTTGGTTTACTCAGCCCGTGGGCTTTGGGCCGGACGGCTTTCCGCCGCCCAGTTATTTTGGCAGTCTGGAATGGGTGCCGTCACAAAAAGGCGGATTGCTTGTCTGTTTGCACCCGCAGAGGGCCACCCTCTTTTTCTCGGTGAGCGTCAATTCAATCGGCGTGAATTCCGTGGTTTTATGCGAGCCGTCGCAGAACGGCTGGGTCTTGGAGCGGCCGCACCGGCACCAGTAATAGGTGCCGGGCTCCAGCTCTTTGACATACGGGGCTCGTTGCGCAATCTCCGGTGTCGACATCGTTGCTCCTTTGAATGAGAGTGAACGCGGTTAGGGCGGACCAGGCCGTCTGTTCGACGGGGGAGGAGGCGGGCCGGAGGCCGAATGACGGGCGAGACGGCGCCGGTTGAAGCTGTGCACCAGGCTCGTCAACGACGCCGCCATGCCGGTGAGAAGCAGAGCGAGCCCTGTGCGGATGGCCCACTCGTGATGGTCCGTCAGGCCGTAGATCGACATGAGGAAGCCGATGCCCAACGAACTCTTGCCCACCAGTTGCGCGGTGACCATCAGATGGGAGAGCCGCGCATGCTCCTGCTCCTCCGGCGAGGAAGGGGCGGCCGTGGGGCGCGTGGATTGATGATCCTGACGCAGGGAACGTTTCATCCCGTCCTACTCCAGCTGTCCGTAAAAATAATAGGAGATGCCGAAGACGATGAGGAGCACGCCGACGAATCGCACGACCATGTTGAAACTTTCCGTCCAGGGAGGCGGCCGCTTCACTTTGCGCCAGGTGGTGTCCATGAATTTGGGGATGATCAGGAGGTCGATCAGGCCGAAGACGATCAGCGCGATCCCGGCGAGCTGATTGTTGATCACGTCAGACTCCCCACGCGCCGCTCAGATGGATGTTGGAGCCGTTGACATACCGTGCTTCATCGGACAGCAGATACCGGGCCGCCGCCACCGCGTCGGCCGTCTCGCCCAGATAGCCGGCCGGGATCCGTTTGACCATGGCGGCCAGCTCGGCCTCCGGTGCGCTGCCGGAGCGGATGAACCCCGGCGAAATGGCGTTGACCGTGATGCCGTGCGACGCCAGCGCTTTGGCGAAGGAACGGGTCAGCACGAGGACGCCCACCTTGGCGATGTAGTGGGCCGTCAATTCCGGCTGAGCGATCTGTTGGTCCGCGTTGGCCATGCTGAAGCTGATGATCCGGCCCCATTGTCTGCGCTGCATCCCAGGCGCCACCGCCCGGCCCAGATAAAAAATAGGGTGGAGGTTGTGGTCGAACATCGCCCGCCAGCCGTCGACCGATTCCTCCAGGAGGTTGACACGGTGGTAGGGCCCGGCACCGTTGATGAGGGCGTCAATCCGGCCCCAGTCGCGCTCCACTTTCGCCACAAGCTCCCTGGCCGCATCGGGGTCCGAGACGTCGCAGGAGACGGCAAGGGCTTTCCCGCCTTTCTGTTCGATGGCGGCGGTGGTCTCCTCCGCGGCCGCCCGGCTGGTCCGATAACAGAGGGCGATGTCCCATCCCTGTCCGGCCAGTTCGATGGCGATCGCCCGGCCGATACCCTTCGCCCCGCCGGTGATCAGCGCGACCTTTCGATGCTCTGGTCGATTCACTGGCCGATTCACCGGGTGACGGGGACCTTCGGGCAGCAGCCCTGTCCTCATGCGCCCGGCCGAGGAACGATTCGAGCCTGCCGCTTAGTGCTTCTTCGTCGCGGATTTGACCATGTTCGAGACATCGGTCTGGCTATACGATTCACACGCCGTGAGCGTTGAGACAACGAGCAACACTACCACCATGATCGCGAGCGGGGAACGCATCAGAGTCCTCCTTCTCTGAAGGGTCTGCCGCACGAGAGTGGTCCGCGCGTCCTGTCGAATGGGGCGACTTTACAAGAAGCGGTCCCGCATGTCAACGGGGGCGAAGGGGATGATCGCCGGGCCGGGGCAGGTCGTCTCGGCAACGTGTGAGCCTCGGCTGGGCGGGACGGAAGATGGAGGGGCAGAAGGCCCTTACTCGTCCCGGGATCCTCCCAGGCCGTTGTAATAAAGTGTGACCGTTCCCATCAGGGTATAGTTCCGGCGATAGTTGTCTGTATAGACGGGGAGGGCCGCGCCGATTCCCCATGTTGCCGAAAAACGCTCTTTGCGAGGCCACGTCACCTCCGCCTCGGCGGCGGCCCACAAAAAGGACCAGGCGGGGGCATTCGCCGAGCCGAAGAAGAGGCTCTGCGCGCTCTGCCACTCGCCGAAGAGTTCAAGTAGATAGCCCGCCTGCCATCGCTCGTTCACCACATGTTCGAACACTGCGGTGTAGTAGATCAGATTGCCGTCGACCATTCGAAAGGATTCGCCGGGGGGCACGCGGGTCAACCCGTCGTTGAACGTGTAACCCTCTTCGACCCGGGCCTGGTTTTGGATGATCTCGTTCAGTTGCGCGTAGAACAGAAAAGGCCGGGCCCGTTTCCGGATCAGCAGACCAATCGATTCGTTGACGGTGCCGTTGCCGAACTGGTCGACGCCATGCTTGGCGGGATCAAGATTCTCATAGCTTCCGGTCGGAACCGTGATCCCGAACGTCAGGCTCGTGGCCGGAAAGGCCAGGAACGCATTCGTATCGGCGTCGGGGATCAGTTGCCACTTGCCCTGAAAGTTCGTGTCGCCCAACCCCGTCGAGCTGGCCCCCGACGTCCGGTCGGTCGCGTAGACCAGCGGGGCGGCCATGTCGAACTCCAGGTGATGGCCCAGCCCGACCGCCACCTTCAGCAGATTGCTGACGGTGGCGCCGCCGGACGAGAGATACGCGTACGTGATCGGCTCAAAATAGGAAGAGCCCAGCGGTTCGGTCTCGGCCGTTCCGGTGAAAAACGGGCCGCTCGTATTGGGAGACCAACGGAGGGTGGAGGAAGAGGGCTGCTGCTGATCTCCCCCCGTTGCCGTATCATCCGCCTCGCTCCCAGTCGGGACTGTCGCACTGGCGGACGGGGCTGAGGAACTGCCGAGGTCAGGGGAGGCACAGTGACCCGATCCCGCGATGAACAATGGGAAACCGGCGAGGATGGCGAGCATGAACAGGGCGCGACCGGGGCGGCTCCGCACGGAGAGCCGGAGGGACCGGCCGGTCCAGCCCGCACGTGGCGACACACCCCCTCGCATCGGAGCGGTGGGACGACATGGGCCCGTCTCCGTCGACGTGACACCCTCCCCTTCCAGGAGGCCGCCTGTGTCCAGGGAGGGATTGGAAGGATTATCCGGCGGGCCTATTTCTCCCTCCCACCCGGAACGTGCATGGCGATTGGAGCGTCTCTGGGATCGGGACCGACATTCGTATGCCTGCTGGGGATCTGCCTAGCGGGGGCATGCCTGGCGGGCTGCTGAACGCGGCGTCCGTTGAATCAATCTGTGTCTGTCTGTGTGGCGTCATGCCAGTGATTGTGTTCCCGACGCGTCCTGTCTCAACACGAAGGACGTTCGAGGGGCAGTCTTCAGAGCTTTAAACGGGAGGGTCCCCGTTCAGAGACGAAACGAGGCCAACAGGGGGCTTTTCTGAGATGATTGGTGTTCGGAGTATCACTGACTGGCGGCAGTTCCGAGTTTCTGTTAAGTTGTTGACGGGTACCATATCACAAGGCGGGTCATGATGGAACCCCTGTTTTGAATCCAAACAGCGGGCGCCCATCAGGCCCATGAAGGCGGGCCGCCGCGGTATCCGCCAGATCGGATCGCGAACGGCATGCCGATCAATCGGGCTCGGCGGATTTGTCCGATTGATCGGCTCCGGAGAATTTGCGGTAGTAGATGATGATGAAATGAGTGGCGATCGTGACGGCGCCGGTCGCGGAAAAGCTTGCAATCAGAAAGTAGACGTCGCTGGCGTTGATCCACAGGCGCAAGGCCCCGCCCGCCCAGAGCAGGGCGGCGGCCGCCAGGAGCAGCACGCCGGTCCCATACCCGAATTGACCGAGAAAGACGCCGAACAACAGGCCCACAAAGCCCACGAACGACCAGGACATGAGATGCCTCCGATTACAGGGTGCTCCACGCGGCGGCGCGGAAGCGGAATCGGCGCCCTTTACAGCCCACGGCTCTGATCCGGTGTCGGCGGAGGCTGCGTGGCGGGACAGTGTTTGACGAGGTACTTGCGGGCATGATCCGCCTTCCCCGCCTCGATCAGGTCGGCTGGCGCCAGATCGAGAAAGCGGCGGAAGGACCAGCAGGCCTCCTCGATCCGTCCCTGTTTTTCATGGGCCCAGCCGATCATGAAGGTCGGTGTGTAGCGCAGGCTCTGTTTTGTGATCCCATAGTCCGGCACCAGGTCGGCCGCCTGTTGAAACTGGTCGATGGCCTCGTCGAATCGCGCTTCGGACATGTCGATCATTCCGGCCCGGTTGAAGGCGTAGGCGCGCTCCATGCGCTGAGTGTCGCCGGTCTGTGCGAGGCACGGTCCGGCGGACGGCCCCGCCAGCAGGCCGGCGGAAAGCACGGCGGGCATGATCAGCTTCATGACATGGTTGTGCGACACGGATTGCTTCGCCGCCGGTCTGTTCCGGCGAATCGTTGGCCGCCGGCTTGCGTCGAGGCCGGCACACCCGGGGCTCCCTGTTCTCGCCGTCGCCCCCCGCTCGGATGCATCGACCGGAGCCGGAACCTCGACGGCGCCGCGAATCATGGTCACCCTCCCGTCCGATGACGATGATCGGACCGCGCTCAATCTATCGGAAGCGTCGGAGCAAGTCAACTGCCGGGGAGGCCGGGTTGATTCCATGGATGGATCGGGGTATGATCCGGACCATTCCCCGACACATGGAGTCGATCAATGTCCGATCAGGTCTTCAAACAGGCCATGATCTCGGTGGCGATTTTCATCGGCGTGACGGCGGCGACGCTGATCGTCCGGCGGGTGCTCGTCAGCGTGTTGCATCGCTGGGCCTCGCGGACCAAGACGACGGTGGACGATCTGCTGCTCGGCGCCATCCGGTATCCGTCGCTGCTCTGGTGCCTGGCGATCGGCCTCTACCTCGCGATCGGCACGTCGGCGCTGCCGGCGGCCTACGTCACCTACTCGTTCAAGGTCATTCACGTCCTTGTGATTCTTTCGGTCACGTTTGCGCTGGCCAATCTCTCCGCCCAGCTGGTCACGGTGGGGGTGCAGCAGGCGGGCGTCGCCGTCCCGGTCACCGGGCTCTCCCAGGTGGTGATCAAAAGCCTCGTCTTGTCGATCGGCCTCCTGATTCTCCTCGACACACTCGGCATCTCGATCACGCCGGTCCTGACCGCCCTCGGCGTGGGGGGGCTGGCGGTCGCGCTGGCGTTACAGGATACGCTGGGCAACCTGTTTGCCGGTCTTCACCTGTTGATGGAGCGGTCGATCCGGGTGAACGACTTTATCAAGCTGGAGAGCGGGCAGGAGGGCTACGTCATCGACATCGGCTGGCGGACCGCCAAGATCCGGATGCTGCCGAACAATCTCGTCATCATTCCCAACAGCAAGCTGGCCCAGAGCGTGGTGACCAACTATTACATGCCCGAGACCAAAATGTCCGTGCTGATTCCCGTCGGCGTCGGGTACGGGTCAGACCCCGAGCAGGTCGAGCGCGTCCTGTTGGAGGAGGCCGTCAAGGCCACGGGAGAGGTGCCGGGCATGCTGGCTGACCCTGCGCCTGCCGTGCGGTTCATCCCGGGGTTCGGCGCGTCGTCCCTCGATTTCACGCTGATCTGCCAGGTCAAGGAATTCACCGATCAGTATCTGGTGCAGCATGAGCTGCGCAAGCGCATTCTGAAGCGATTTCGGAAGGAGGGGATTGAGATACCGTTCCCCGTTCGCACGGTCGTTTTGAAACAGGACCGTGAGGACGACGGTCCGGCGCAGTGAGGACCGTGATCGGCGCGCAGACATGCTGACGGCCGCCTCCGCGCCGTCCGCCATGTGACCGGCGGAGGGATCCGACAACGTGTCCATGGTGGCGCTGTCTCACGGCGCCGATGCCTCGGCCGTTTGACGGGCGCCCGATAGACGGCGACGCTGTGCGCGCGGAGGCGGTCGGGCCGCGCGCTCCCCGGGCCGCCCCATCTGGGGTCGGCGGAGTCAATCAGCTTGTCCCATCTCGCCGTCCGGTCCGGAACCGGCGCGTCCGCATCCGACCCGCTGAAATTGAACAGGCAGCAGGTGACGACCCGCTCCGTCCAGCTCTGGACCGAGAGGACTGGGGAGCCTTCGCTCACGCGCACGTCGAGCCGGTTGCGATCCGGGCGAGACAGGGGCGGGGTTGCCTTCCGCAACCGGAACAGCTCGCGGTAGAATTCCAGCAGCAGACGGTGCCGGCCGGTGTCGCGCAGCGTCCAGTCGATTTTGGAACGGAGGAAGGTGGCTTCCGCCTGGGGATCGGGCGGCTCACCGCGCCAGCAAAACGCCAGAAATGCCTCCTTCCGTCCCCGCCTGACGGCCTCGATCAGGCCGGGATCGTCATGGCTGACGAAATAGAGGAAGGGCGCCTCTTCGCCATATTCCTCCCCCATGAAGAGGAGCGGAACAGCCGGAGCCAGCGCCACCACGGCAGCCGCCAGCTTGAGGGCTTCAAAGGAGACGAGCGTCGACAACCGGTCGCCATGCAGGCGGTTCCCGACCTGGTCATGGTTTTGGGCGAAGACGATGAACTGGTCGGTCGGCCGGTCCGCGGACGAATTGCCGTGGCGCCGTTTGCGGAAACGGGAATACTGGCCTGAGATGACGAAGCCGTCGCGCATCGCCGTGGCCATCTGCCCGACCGTGCCGAAATCCACATAGTACCCCTGCGTTTCGCCGGTCAACAGCGTGTGCAGCGCATGATGATAGTCATCGGACCATTGGGCATCGAGGCCGAAGCCGCCGGCGGACGGTGGCCGAAGAATCCGCGCGTCGTTCAGGTCGCTTTCGGCGATCAGTGCGGCGGTCCGGCCGCTCTCGGCTGACCAGGCGGCCGTCCGCTCCGCCAGCTCCTTCAGAAAGGGATTCGCGCTGCGGTCCATGATGCCGTGGATGGCGTCCAGCCGCAACGCATCGACATGATAATGCGAGAACCAATGCAGTGCGTTCTCGATGAAGTAATTTCTGACGCCGTCGCTCCAGGCGTCGTCGAAATTGATCGCCGCGCCCCACGGGGTGGAGTATGTGTCCGTAAAGTAGGGGCCGAACTCGGCCAGGTAGTTGCCCTCGGGGCCCAGGTGATTGTAGACCACATCCAGCACGACGGCCAGGTCGCGCGCGTGACAGGCGTCGACCAGCCGCTTGAGCCCCGCCGGCCCGCCGTAGGCCCGGTGGACCGCGAAGGGCGCGACGCCGTCGTAGCCCCAGTTGCGCGCGCCGGGAAAGGGGGCGACCGGCATCAGTTCAACGGCCGTGACGCCGAGCTCGCGCAGCGCGTCGAGCCGGGGAATCACGGCATCGAACGTGCCCTCGGGTGTAAAGGCACCGACGTGCAGTTCGTACAGGATCATTTCGGCCGGCGGCCGGCCGCGCCAGCCGCCGTCCCTCCACGCGAATGCGGCGTGATCGATGAGTTGAGACGGGCCGTGGACTCCGTCCGGCTGCGCGTGTGAAACGGGATCGGGCCGCGGCGGTCCGCCGTCCACCACATACTGGTAGAGGCTGTCCGGGGGAAGGCTCACCGTCACCCGCCAGTACCCGTCCCCCTCGGGCTTCAGGGGGATCAGATCGGGCGTGGGGGTGACGAGCCGCACCGTCACGGCTTGATGGAGGGGGGCCCAGACGATGAACTCGCATCGCCGTTCACCAAGATACCGGGCGCCGATGTTCAGGGCTGGCCTCTCTGAACGTGCGACGGTGTGCGGTGTGGTCTGCGGATTGGTTCGTGCGGGGCCACGGAAGCCCGATGAACCTGTCCCGCGGAGGAAGGGACGATGCGTGGCAGACTCATCAACGGCCGATGGTGCGTGGGACGATCCACGGCCGGTCTGCCCTCGGCCATCGGGCCGTTCACCCCCGGCCGTAGATCGTGGTCATGTCGGCCAGACGGGTGATGATCCGCCGGGTCATTTGCTGGGGCAGCACCCGCCATTCCCAGTTGCCGTTCGCGGTCGAGGGGCGGTTCATCCGGGCCTCCTCGCCCAGTCCCAGCAGGTCCTGCATCGGGATGATGACGGTCTCGGCGACCGACATCATGAGCAGGCGGATCAGTTCCCAATGCAGCGTATGCTCGTCGGGTTCCCGGCCCAGATAGCTATAGAGGCGGTGGAGCTCCTCGGGGCTGATCTCCTTGCGAATCCACCCGCGGATGGTGTTGTTGTCGTGCGTGCCGGTGTAGGCGACGCAGTGGGGCGTATAGTTGTGCGGCGCGAACGGATGCGTGGGCAGATCCGCGCCGAAGGCGAAGATCAACAGCTTCATGCCGGGCAGGTTGAACCGGTTCATGAGCGCCGTCACATCGGGGGTGATGACGCCTAGATCCTCGGCGATCAGGGGCAACTCGGGGAATCGCCGTTTGAGCGTGTCGAAGAGTTCGCCCCCTGGCGCTTCCACCCACCGGCCGTGCTCCGCGGTGGCGGCGCCGGCGGGCACCTCCCAGTAGGCCGCGAAGCCGCGAAAATGATCGAGTCGAATGAGATCGTAGTGCGCCAGGTTGTGCGCCACTCGCCGCACCCACCATTCGTAACCCGACTCGGCCAGGCGGGGCCAGTCGTAGACGGGGTTGCCCCAGAGCTGCCCCGTGGCGCTGAAGTAGTCGGGCGGCACGCCCGCCACGGCGGTCGGTTGTTTCCGTTCGCTCAGTTTGAACAAGTGCGGGTGGACCCAGACATCGGCGCTGTCGTGCTGCAGGTAGATCGGAAGATCGCCGATCAGACGGATCTGCCGCTCGCTGCAGTGGTGCTTCAACTCGCGCCATTGTGCCTGGTACAGGTACTGCTGGAATTGCTCCAATCTGATCCGGTCGTGGTATTGTTCCCTCGCCCTTTCGATCGCCTCGGGCTCCCGGTCCCGCAGCGGCGGCGGCCAGTTCGGCCACGGTTCTCCTTGATGCAGCTCCTTCAGAACGCGGAACAGGGCGTAATCCTCCAGCCATCCGGCCTCGTCGCGGATGAACCGGGTGAACTCATCATGGTGGTCGAGTGACGCCTTGGCCCGCTCGAACGCCAGTTGGAAGAGGCCGGTTTTGAACGCGGTCGTCGCATTGTAGTCGACCCGGTGCGGATCAAACGTCAGGTCCGGATGGCGCAGATCCGCCGTCTTGAGCCACCCGTGGTGGGCCATCAATTCCGGGCTGATCAACAGCGGATTGCCGGCAAAGGCCGAATCGCTGCTGTAGGGGGAATTGCCCAGCGCGGGGGAGGTTGGCGTCAGGGGCAGGAGTTGCCAGTACCGTTGGCGACTTTCGGCCAGAAAGTCGGTGAACCGCCAGGCCGCCGGCCCCAGGTCTCCGACGCCATAGGGCGAGGGGAGCGAGGTGGGGTGCAACAGAATACCCGCGCCCCGACGGATCATGACCGGCGGCGATCAAGATCGGGCAAACGGCCGCCGTGCTCGTCGAGGACAGCCAGGCGGAAGAGTGCCATGGAGCGGTCCTGGAGCAGGAAGACGTTCTCGCCCGTGGCCCGCTGCGCCCGCCGGTCGAAATCAGGCGTGGCCGTGTCCATCAGCAGCACCCAGCGGGTGCCCGGCTTGTGGGTGGGCAGCGTGAAAGGGATCGGCTCATGGTGGGCATTGAGCAGCAATAACAGCGTCTCGCCACGGATGATGCGCCCCTGTTCGTCCAACTCGTTGATCGCATCGCCGGCGAGCAGCACGCCGAGATACCGAACCGATTCCGCCGCCCATTCCTCATCGGTCATCTCTTTGCCGGCCGGCGTGAACCAGGCGATATCCTTGATCTCCGATCCGCGAAGCAGGCGGCCGTGGAAAAACGTGCGGCGGCTCAGCACGGGATGCTCCTTCAGCAGGCTGATGACGTGCCGCGTGAATTCGAAGAATCGTTGCTGCTCTGGCGTCAACTCCCAGTAATACCAGGAGATGGCGTTGTCCTGGCAGTACGCGTTGTTGTTGCCCTGTTGGGTCCGGCCGATTTCATCGCCGCCGCAGATCATCGGCACCCCTTGCGAAAGCAGGAGCGTGGCCATGAAATTGCGCTTCTGCTTCTCCCTGAGCGCTGTGACGGCCGGGTCGTCGGTTGGTCCCTCGACGCCGCAGTTCCAGCTGATGTTGTCGTTGGTGCCGTCCCGGCTGTATTCGCCGTTGGCTTCGTTGTGCTTGTGGGTGTAGCTCACGAGGTCGTGCAGCGTGAACCCGTCGTGGGCCGTCACGAAATTGATGCTGGCGTGAGGCCTGCGGCCGCCGCGCTCGTAGAGGTCACTGCTGCCGGCCAGCCGGGTTGCGAATTCGGCGACCTGGCGTCCCTCCCCCTTCCAAAAGCGGCGGATGCAGTCACGGTACTTGCCGTTCCATTCGGTCCACAGGACGGGGAAGTTGCCGACCTGGTAGCCGCCCTCGCCGAGATCCCACGGCTCGGCGATCAGCTTGACCTGCGAGATGACCGGGTCCTGCTGAATGATGTCGAAGAAGGCGCCCAGCCGGTCGACGGCGTGCAGTTCACGGGCCAGCGCGCTCGCCAGATCAAACCGGAAGCCGTCCACGTGCATCTCCAGAATCCAGTAGCGGAGACTGTCCATGATCAGCTGCAGGACCTGGGGATGGAGCATGTTGAGGGTGTTGCCGCATCCGGTGAAGTCCATGTAATAGCGCGGATCATTCGGCACCAGCCGGTAGTAGGCGCGATTGTCGATGCCGCGCAGCGACAGGGTCGGGCCGAGATGGTTGCCTTCGGCGGTGTGGTTGTAGACGACGTCGAGGATCACTTCGATGCCGGCCTCGTGCAGCGTCCGGACCATCCGCTTGAATTCATCCACGACATTCATGGTGCCGGAGCCGTAGCGCGAGTCGGGCGCGAAGAAGGCCAGGCTGTTGTAGCCCCAGTAATTGCGCAACCCCCGCTGGACCAGGTGGCGGTCATCGACGGCATGATGCACGGGCAGGAGTTCAACGGCCGTGATGCCGAGATGAAGCAGGTGGTTGATCATCGGCTCTGAGGCGAGCCCGGCGTAGGTGCCGCGCAGTTCCGGCGGCACGTCGGGGTGGCGCGCCGTGAGGCCCTTGACGTGCGTTTCATAAATGATGGTGTTGTGCCAGGGGATGCCGAGGCGGCGGTCGCCACCCCAGGTGTAGGCGGTGTCGACCACCACCGCCAGCGGGGCGAACGCGGCGTTGTCCCGTTCGTCCTTGACGAGATCGTCGCCATTGCGTCGGATGTGATAGGCAAACATGGCGTCGTCCCATTTCACCTGCCGCGCGATCAGCTTGGCGTAGGGATCGACAAGCACCTTGGCCGGGTTGAATCGGCAGCCGGCGGCGGGCTCGTACGGTCCGTACACCCGGTAGCCGTAGAGCCAGCCGGGCCGGGCGTCGGGGAGATAGGTGTGCCAGATGTGGTTCGTCTGTTCGGTCAAACGGAGGCGATGGCTCTCCTTCTGGTCGGCCACCGTGTCGAAGAGGCAGAGCTCCACCGCATCGGCATTCTCCGAGAAGAGGGCGAAGTTGACGCCCTGACCGTCCCACGTCGCCCCCAGGGGATAGGGACGGCCCGGCATGATCCGCATCGTCCCGTTGACGAGCCGGCTGACATTCACCGGTTTAATCCCATTCATGCTTGAACACCAGGATTCCCAGCGGCGGCAGCGTGATGGAGAGGGAGTGGTCGCGGCCGTGCGCCGCGATCGTCTCCGCGCGGGCGCCGCCCCCGTTGCCGCGGTTGCCGCCCCCGTAGACCGATGCGTCGCTGTTAAGCCGCTCGTGCCACCAGCCGCCCCGCGGCACGCCCACGCGATAGCGCTCGCGGACGACGGGCGTGAAGTTGGCCACGATCAGAAACTGCGCCTGCGATCGGCGTCCCTTGCGGACGAAACTGAGCGTGCTCTGCTCCCAGTCTTGGGTGTCGATCCATTCGAAGCCGTCGGGACTGAAATCGAGTTCATGCAGGGCCGGTTCCGAGCGGTAGAGGTGGTTCAGGTCCCTGACCCACTGCTGCAGTCCGCGGTGCATCGGATAGTGCAGGACGTGCCATTCCAGGCTCGTCTCATGGCTCCATTCCGGCACCTGGCCGAATTCGCCGCCCATAAACAACAGTTTTTTGCCCGGGTGGCCGTACATCAATCCGTAGAGCAGCCGCAAATTGGCGAACCGCTGCCACTCGTCGCCAGGCATTTTCCCGAGCAGGGAGCCCTTGCCGTGCACGACTTCATCGTGGGAGAGGGGCAGGATGAAATTTTCCGTGAACGCATAGAGCAGGCCGAACGTCAGGAGATGATGGCGATACTTTCTGAAGACGGGATCGCTCGAAAAATAATCGAGCGTGTCGTGCATCCAGCCCATCATCCACTTCATCCCGAAGCCCAGGCCGCCGACCGAGGTCGGCCGCGATACCATCGGCCAGGCAGTCGATTCCTCGGCGAGGGTCTGGACGTCGGGGTGCCGTTCGTAGACCGTTTCATTGAGACGCCGGAGGAAATGGATCGCCTCCAGATTCTCCCGCCCGCCGTGTTCGTTGGGGATCCACGCGCCGTCCGGTCTGGCGTAGTCGAGGTAGAGCATTGACGCCACGGCGTCGACACGGAGCCCATCGATGTGGTAGCGCTCCAGCCAGAACATGGCGCTGCTCAGGAGGAAGCTTCTGACCTCGTTCCGGCCGTAGTTGAAAATGCAGCTGTTCCATTCGGGGTGAAAGCCCCTCCGTGGATCGGCGTGCTCATAGAGGTGGGTGCCGTCGAAATAGACCAGGCCGTGCTCGTCCGAGGGGAAATGCGACGGGACCCAGTCGAGGATCACCCCGATGCCTCGGCGGTGGAGCGTGTCCACCAGGTACATGAAGTCCTGCGGCGCGCCGTACCGGCCGGTCGGCGCGAAATAGCCCGTAACCTGATATCCCCATGAGCCGTAAAAAGGATGTTCCATCACCGGCATCAGTTCCACGTGCGTGTACCCCATCTCGGCGACGTAGTCCGCCAGCTGGTCGGCCGCCTCGCGGTAGGAAAGCGACCTCCCCCCCTCCTCGGGCACCCGTCGCCAGGAGCCGAGATGCACCTCGTAGATCGAGAGGGGGGCATCGAGGCTGTTGGCTTCGCGGCGCTGGACCATCCAGTCATGATCGTGCCAGTCGTAGTCGAGTTCCCAGATCAGCGATGCGGTGCTGGGCGGGACTTCTGCGCGGAAGGCGAAGGGATCGGCCTTGGCCACCGCATAGTTATGGTGGCGGGAGGCGACGTGATATTTGTACCGCCCCCCCGGCCCCACGCCGGGAATGAAGCCCTCCCAGATGCCGGACTCATCGTCGCGCGGGACGAGCGGGTGGCGCTCCGTGCTCCAATTGTTGAAATCCCCGACGACCGAGAGCTGACTGGCGTTGGGCGCCCACACGGCAAACAACGTGCCCGTGATGCCCTCCACGGTGGCGGTGTGAGCGCCCATCTTGCGGTGCAAATCGGCATGATTGCCCTGTTTGAAAAGATAGATGTCGAACGGCGTGAGCAGGCTGACCGGACCGGTCACCAGCGCATCCGAGGCAGCGGGTGTCTGATCGGGCTGGATCATGGCCGGACCGGGCCCCAGGGGCTCGGTGAGCCGGGCAGACAGGTGTGTTGACAGTCGATGATCATGGGTGCCCTCTCGTGATGTGGATCATCCCGATCAGCCCCGCCAACAGGGTGATGGCCCGGACAGGGACTGTTCATCTCATAGTGTAACTCATACCTGTCATTATGCAACAGCCATGTGTGAAGGAGGCTGTCGATCCCCTCCTGACCCTTGGGAACGACGGCGCGTCGCCTGACGCCCATATGGACGGCCGGCGGACGGCGCCGGCCAGATGGCGGAAATAGCAGCGGCCTCCGGACGCGTGATCCCGGCATTCCATTCCAGGCGTCGACCTCCATCAAGAAGATCCTGGAATCCCGGCCCCAATCATGTCTGTCTCCACCGGCAGGGATGTGCTTCGTCATTCGGCGCCCCGCCCGCATGACGGGTGGATTCCGCTCTCAGGTTGATGCGCGTGTGAATGGAAAGGGATTGGGCGATCACGGAATGGTGGTCTCGGAGAGGACGCGAGTCGGGGAACAATCCGAGACCGCCGAATGCACGGCCATTTGTCCTATTTATAACACATGCACCGACGATTGCAACTCCCGTCTCGGGTTGCCAACCCGCGGGAAAAGATTTAAAGTGAAGGAAAGTAACCGGAGCGAAGTGAGGACGTCAGATGCGCATTCTGTTCGCCTCATCGGAGGTGGCGCCGTTCGCCAAGACCGGCGGCCTGGCCGACGTGTCGGGCGCGCTGCCCGCCGCCTTGGCCCGTCTTGGGCACGACGTCAAGGTTGTGATGCCCAAATATGCGGCGGTTGACGGCCGGCGGTGGGGACTGACCGCCGGCACCGAGATCCCCGTCCATCTGGCCGGCCGGGACCACCGGTTTATCCTGTGGTCGGGACGGTTGCCCGACGGGCCCCCGGGCAATCCCGTGAGCTGTTACTTCCTGGCCCACGATCATTTCTTCGGGAGGGCGGGATTATATCAGGAAAAAGGGAGGGATTATCCCGACAACCTCGAGCGGTTCTGCGCGTTTAACCGCGCGGCGCTTGCGGTGCCGCGGGTGCTGGGCTGGGCGCCGGAGATCTTGCACGCGAACGACTGGCAGGCGGCGCTGATGCCGCTCTTTTCGAGGATGGAGGCGGAGCGGACCCCCGGTACGGCGGCGCCGGCAACGCTCTTCACCATTCACAATCTCGGCTATATGGGATTAAGTCCGGCCGAGCAGTTTCAGGTCCTCGATCTGCCGCCCTCCTACTTCACGCCGGAGACGCTGGAATTTTACGGCCGGGTCAATCCGCTCAAGGCCGGCCTGCTCTTTTCCACCCTGTTGAACACGGTCAGCCCGACCTACAGCCGCGAGATTCAAACGCCGGAGCTTGGGTGCGGCCTCGAGGGCATCCTGCAACAGCGGCATCGGGATCTGTTCGGCGTGATCAACGGCGTCGATTACGCCCAGTGGAGTCCGGCCCGCGATCCGCACCTGCCCGCGCGCTACGACGCGGAGGATCTCGAAGGCAAACGGGCCTGCAAGCGGGCCCTGCAGAAGTCCTGCGGTCTGCCGGCCAAAGCGGTGCCGCTCTTCGGCATGATCACCCGGTTGACCTCCCAGAAGGGCGTCGACCTGGTGCTGGACGCATTGGAAGAATTGATGCTGCTCGATCTGCAGCTGGTCATCCTCGGCAGCGGGGAGCCCCAGCTGGAACAGGCGCTTCAGGGTGCGGCGCAGCGGTTTCCGACGAAGCTGTCGGTGCGGCTGGCTTTCGACGAATCTTTTGCGCACCGGATCGAGGCGGGCGCCGATTGTTACCTCATGCCGTCGAGGTACGAGCCATGCGGGCTGAACCAGCTCTACAGCCTCCGGTACGGGACGATCCCGATTGCCCGGCGGACCGGCGGACTGGCGGACACGATCATCGACGCGACGCCGAGCCATCTGGTTGCGGGGACGGCGACCGGGGTGCTGTTTGAATCCGCAAGCAGTCACGAGTTGCTCACCGCAGTGCGGTTGACGATCAGCCTGTATCGTCAACACGCCGTCTGGGCTCAGATGATGACGGCGGCCATGGCGGCCGACTTCTCCTGGGAGCGATCGGCGCGGGAATATGCGGCGCTGTATGAACGGGCGATCAAGGCGGTGGCATAACCCCGCGCGCCGGCCCGGGTTCCTTAATCATAGCCGTACCGTTCCAGGCTCTCCTCTCCAAAGCCGAAATGGTGGGCGATTTCGTGCACCACCGTGATCTCGATCTCGCGGATCAACTCCTCCCGTTCGGGGAAGTCCTCCTCCAGCGGGCCCTGGTACAGGACGATCATGTCCGGCAGCGCGCCGGCGTCGCTGGCGTTCTTCTCCGTCAGCGGAGTGCCGCGGTACAAGCCGTACACGAGCTCGTCGGGGTCGCCGTAGATGTCGGCCATCTCCTGCGGATCCGGCCAGGATTCAATGACGATCGCGACATTGCCGAGCGCTTCCCGAAACTCTTCCGGTATGCGGGCTAACGATTGATGAACGATCGCTTCGAATTCCCTGCGCCGCATCGATGCGTTCTGTCGGCTTGAGTGATCGTCCCGGATGGGATCGCGTCGCGGGCGGCGGCTACGGCGCGGGCGACGGTTTCCGGCCGCCTCCGGCGCGGGCCGGTCTCCGGTTCGCGCGCGGTCCGGCGGGGGGCGGTCCCCAGAGGCGGGTGCGGTACATGTACCACCCGATGACCAGGATCAGCACGGCGCTGACGGCGTGCGGAGCGCGGATCGGACCGAGCATCAGATCCTCGGCCCGGAAGCTGCTCACGATCGACCGGTCGACGGAGTAGAGCATGAGGTAACTCAGGAACAGGAAGCCATCTTGAAAGGGGCGCGTGCGGATCGACCAGAGGAGGACGAAGATGAGCAGGTTGAGCCCGAGCTCGTAGAGCATGGCGGGATGTACCGGCACTTGGCCGAATTGATCGCCGGCCGGGCTGCCGGGCGGGAAGACGATGCCCCAGGGCATGGTTGTGGGGTAGCCGTGGATTTCCCCGTTCATGAAATTGCCCCAGCGCCCGAACGCCTGCCCCAGGATGATGCTCGGGGCGCCGGCGTCGGCGAGCCGCCAGAAGGGCACCCGGTGGCGGACGACATACCACCACCCCGAGATCGCGCCGCCGATCAGGCCGCCGTGGATCGCGAGCCCGCCGTGCCAGATGGCCGGAATCTCCAGTGGGTGGTCGGCGTAGTAGGGCCAGTTGAACGCCACATAATAGATGCGCGCGCCGAGAATGCCGCACAGATAGACGATGGCCAGAAAATCCCATTTTTGCTCATCGGTCAGCGGCAGGCCCTTGCGCCGGATCTCCTTGCCCAGCAGCCAGCCGCCGATGAAAAAGGCGAGCACGTACATCACGCCGTACCAGCGGATGGTGATCGGGCCGATCTGGATCAGGACCGGATGCACGGAGGCTACCTTAGCAGAATCGTCAGCGCCCCGGCAACGGTCGTTGCATCCGGGCGCCCATCAGTGTACAATTTCCTGCGAGCGCGCCCCATGTCTCGAGCCCCCAAATCACGCAAGCCCTCTTTGCCGAACCGGCCCCCGCGGAAGCGGACCGTGCCTCCGCCCCCGGCGTCCCGAGACGGGGAGAAACCGGCCGCGCCTGCACGCCGGATCGAAATTCCTTTGATTTCCACGCCCAATGACCAGCTGGAGACGGAGCGGGAGATGGAGGAGCTCTTCAATGAGGAGAAGGTGACCCATCGGCACGGCGGGACCGAGCCCGAGCGGGATTGACGGCTGACAGGATCGACAGGAACTCCTCTTCCAAGATTGACGTCCGCCACGGCATCAGCCGCGAGGCGACGGCCTCGGCGTCGGGCGACTCCAGCCGGATCAACCCCTCCATCACACTGTTGCTGCACAGCAGTCCAGGATTCAATTTCAACCGCTCGGCGTGCCGTTGACGCACCGCTTTGAGGCGGCGCAACCGCTCCTCCTGGGTCTGGGTGAGGGGGGTGTAGGGCGTGCGCGGTCTGGTCGGCCACCGGTCAGGCGGCAGCGCACGCGCCCGGCGGATCGTGTCGAGCAGCCGCGCGCCCTCCTCGTTGATCAGGCGGCGGGACAGCCCTTTGACGGCGGACAGCGCGTCGGGATTCTCCGGCTGCCGCTGGGCCAGTTCCAGCAGGACGTCCGGGGCGATGATCCGGAAGGGGGCGCGGTCGGCCGCTCGGGCCAATTCATCGCGCGCCTCGAGCAGCGCCTGCAGCACCGCAAGTTGAGGTGGTGTCAAGCGGCCGGCGCCCTTCACGGCAAAACAGGACGGCGCCGGCCGTTCGCCGGCCTCCATCCCGGTGAGCCGCTCGCACTCCTCACGCAGCCATGCCAGCCGGCCCTGTTCCTCGAGCGCCCGCGCAAGGATGTCGCTGAGGGGCAGCAAATAGGCCGTGTCCTCCGCCGCGTACCGGATCATCTCCGGCGGCAGGGGACGCTGGGTCCAGTCGGCTTTCTGATACCGCTTGTTCAGTGTGACGCCGAAGTGCTGGTGCACCAGCGCGCCGAGACCGAAGGCGTCGAAGCCGAGCAGCTGGGCGGCGATCATCGTATCAAACAGATGGGTGAAGGCGATTCCGTAATCCCGGCCCAGGATGCGGACATCATAGTCGGCGCCGTGCAGCACTTTCTCGATGGCCGGATCGGCGAACAGCGGCAGCAACGGATTCACGTGATCCAGTTTGATCAGGTCGAGCAGCACGGTCTGGGTCGGCGTCGCAATCTGCAGAAGGCAGCCCTGTTCTTCATAATGGTGAAAGCTGTCCGATTCCGAGTCCAGCGCCAGACGGCGCTCGCGGCCCAGGGTGGAGGACAGCGCGGGAAGCGCCGCCGGGTCGTCGATCAGTCGGACGGTGTCGAGGGAGGGGGAGCGCATGGTCGCCGGAGCGGGCTCATTGTGGCAGAATCGGCGTCGAGTCGCAAGTGCGCTCGGAAGAGGAGATGGATGTCCAGGGCATTGAATCAGCTCGCCACGCGAGCGTGAGGGGGAGGCTCCAATGAGGTCAACCCGGGCCGGCGGGTTCGCAACGGTGGCCTGGGGTGTGGGGGGCCATGGAGGGTCCTGATCTGCGTCTTCCGCACAGGCCCCCACATTTCATGTTGACGCGAGCCCCATATAACGGTTGTCTAACGGGGATGGATCTGGTAGGCTAGGCCCGTCACTGTTCCGGCGGTCCCGCCGAGCGTGAGGAGACAATGGGAATGCGACGATCGCGCACACCGAAGCCGGAGGCGCCGAAGATCAACCGGAAAATTCCGGCGACGATGGCGACCCAGCATCCCGACCACGCCAATGTCCCCTTCTGGAAACGCAACGGCGATGCATTTGTCCACGCGCAGGAGGAGGTGGAGGAATGTTTCGGGGCGTTCAAGGACCTCGACTGCGAGGAATACATGTGGGACTGGGAGGGGAAATACGTCGACGAGGCGGTGGTCGACAAGCTCTTCTCCAACCATTACGAGTTTTTCTCCAACACGCACCTCGGTCGCGACGTCTTTCTGACGTTCCGGTTGCCGAACATCTGGCTGGAAAAGGGCTACCGGCTCGCCAGGGCCTACATGGGCATCCTGACGTTCGAGGACCTGTCCCGCGACCTGGGCTACGCCTCCGCACCGGTGTTTGAAGTCATCCTCCCGATGACTGATGAGGCGGCGAAGCTGATCCATCTGCAGCGGACGTTCGACCAGGTCGCCAAGCTCAAGTCCCGTGTCTTCAGTCAGGAGCGGGAATTCGGCCGTCTCCGTGTCATTCCGCTGATCGAAGGGGTGCAGGAGTTGACTGCAACCCGCCGAATCCTCGACGATTACGTCGAACTGTACGAAAAGGAGTACGGGGAACGCCTCGACTACGTCCGACCGTTTGTGGCCCGTTCGGATCCGTCGTTGAACAACGGACTGATTGCCGCGACCGTGGCCGCCAAGGTCGCCCTGTCCGAACATTACAGGTTTCAGGACGAGACCGGCATCCCGGTCTATCCCATCATGGGGTGCGGCTGCCTGCCCTTCCGCGGCGGCTTGTCTCCCCACCTCTTGAAAGAATTCATGGAGGAATACCGGGGGGTGCGCACCGTCACGGTGCAGTCCGCCTTCCGCTACGATTACGATTATGACGAGGTGAAAAGCGCGATCACGCATTTGAACCATGCGCTGGCTGAGGGACGGCCCCGCCTCTTCACGCCCAAACAACTCAAGCGGGGGGAGCAGCTCTGCACGCTATTCAGCGACATCTATCAACGGACGATCGAGCAGCTGGCGCCGATGGTCAACGAGGTGGCCCAGGCAATCCCCCAACGGCGGGAGCGGTTGCTCCATTTCGGGTTGTTCGGCTACGCCCGGGGCGTGCGCGGCATTCGGCTCCCCCGCGCGATCGGATTCACGGCCGCGCTCTATTCTTTCGGGATTCCTCCTGAACTGATCGGCACGGGGCGCGGGCTGATGGCTGCCAAGAAGAAGGGGCTGCTCGATGACGTCGAGCAATTCTACACGAACCTCCGGCATGATCTGCTGGAGGCGGGCACCTATCTGAACAAGGAGAATCTCCGGTTTCTCATCCAGCGGTCGTCGGCGTGGCAGGACGTCGAGGCGGACATCGTTGCCATCGAGGATTATCTGGGTGAAGAGCTGGGGCCGCGGACGCCGGAGCATTTCCTCCACCGGAATTTTGCCTCGAACAGTTTCTTCCTCTGGCATGCCGGCAAGGATTTCAGTCAGCCGGTGTTAGACGCCGCCAAGCTTCGCCACAGTCTGGGCTGATCCCGGACAGCGAACGCCATCCCCTCCTCCGCCGGAGGTGAAGAAGGCAGGGTTCTTCAACGCCGACCCAGGCGCGCCGTCCTGATCGATGGCTGCAGGCCACCAGGATCGTGCCGTCCGCCCGATATACATAAGAGATAGAGATGAATTGACACGGCGTGGCGAAATGTTTACACTACCCTGTTTAAGTCGGCGTATCTGCGGATGCCGAATCAGGTGATGGGTCGATGCTCGAACAGCTGACGGAACGGGTGCAGTCGTGGGTGGACCGGCTGCGGCGGGGGGGGGTGCTCTCCGCTGAAGAGATCGGGGCGTCGTTGGGACAACTGCGGACGACGCTGTTGGATGCAGATGTGCATCAGGAGGTGGTGGCGTCGCTCCTTGACCGGGTCCAGGCACGCGCGGCGCAACTGCGCGTGCAGGAGTCGGTCAATACCGGTGACCGGGTCGTGGCGCTGGTGGCCCAGGAACTCGCCTCGCTGCTGGGCGATCGCCATCGGCCGTTGAAGCTCTCGTCCGAGCCACCGACGGTCATCATGCTCGTGGGGCTGCAGGGGGCGGGAAAAACGACCACCGCGGGCAAGTTGGCCCGCCTGCTCAAGCAACAGGGACGCCGGCTGCTGCTGGTGGCCGCCGATCCAAGGCGGCCCGCCGCCACGGAGCAGTTGCAGGCGCTCGGCCGGCAGATGCTGGTCGATGTCCTCGGCGCTCCTTCACGTCCGGCGTCCGTGGAGGGAGGGGACGCGGGGCGGGAGACCGCGGTGGCGCTGTGCCGGGAGGCCGTCGATCGGGCACGGTCTCGGGCGACCGAGGTCGTGATCATCGATACGGCCGGCCGATTGCACATCGATCAGGCATTGATGGACGAGTTGCGGGCGATCCATGAGGCGGTCACGCCACAGGAAGTCTGGCTGGTGGTCGATGGAATGATGGGCCAGGAGGCGGTGACCACGACGCGCGCGTTTGCCGCGGCGGTGCCGGTGAGCGGGTTGGTCATGACGAAGCTGGACGGCGATGCGCGCGGCGGCGCCCTGCTGTCGATCCGGGCCGTGACGGGCCTGGCGGTGAGCTATCTCGGCACCGGAGAGAAGATGGAAGCGCTGGAGCCGTTTCATCCCGACCGGATGGTCTCCCGGCTGCTCGGCCGCGGAGATCTGCAGTCCTTGTTGGAGCGGGTGGCGACGGCGCAGCCGGGACCGGACCGTGCGGCCGAACTGGCCCGAAAAATCCGGCGGGAGGAGCTGACGCTGGAGGATTTCCGCGCGCAGCTGGCGCAGATGTCATCGATGGGGCCGGTGGAGGACCTGCTGGCCATGGTGCCCGGCGGCCATCGGCTGAAGGGCGCGGTCACCGAGGGCGCGGCCCAGGCACAGATCACGCGGGCGACGGCGATCATCGACTCGATGACCCGCCAGGAACGGCGGGCGCCGGATGTGTTGAATGGGCGGAGGCGGATCCGCATTGCCAAGGGCAGCGGGACGACCGTCCAGGACGTCAACCAATTGGTGCGTCAATTCTACGAGGCGCGCCGGATGATGAAGCACGCGGCGGGGCAGTCCGACCGGAGGGGTCGGGCGGGCCTTCGGCGCCTGCTGGGATCATAACAGGCAGGGAAGGAGCGGAGCAGTGGTCAAAATTCGATTGTCACGTCGTGGCCGGCACAAATTGCCGTTCTATCGGATCGTGGTGGCCGATGAACGCTTTCCGAGGGACGGGCGGTGCCTGGAAGTGGTGGGCACGTACAATCCGTTGGCCGGCGCCAATCAGGCGGATGTGAAGGCGGACCGGATCCGGTTGTGGTTGAATCGGGGAGCCCAGGCGACTCCGACCGTGCGGCGCATTCTGCATAAAGCGGGCGTCGCCAAGGGATAGGCCGCATGCGGGCGGTGTTTGTCACGCTGTTTCCCGGGATGATCGAACCCGTCCTGGGGCAGAGCATGCTCAAGCGCGCGGCCGACAAAGGGCTGCTCAGTGCGGCGGTGGTCAACCTGAGGGATTTCACCCATGGCCGACACCAGGTGGCCGACGACGCGCCATATGGGGGGGGGCCGGGCATGGTGTTGAAGCCCGAACCGATTTTTGAGGCGGTGGAGGCGATCCGGCAACAGGAGGGAGCGATCCGGCTGATCTGTCCATCGCCCCAGGGCCGGCAGTTGACAACGGCGATGGCGCGGGATTTGGCGTGTGAGGGGCGCTCCCTGGTGATGCTGTGCGGCCATTACGAAGGCATTGATGAACGGGTCCGGATCGGATTGGACCCGGAAGAAATTTCGATCGGTGATTATGTGGTGACCGGAGGCGAATTGCCGGCGTTGGTGATCGTGGACGCGGCGGCGCGATGGGTGCCGGGGGTGCTGGGCGCGTCCGAGAGCGTGGTGGCGGAATCGTTCGCGGGCTCCCTGCTGGATTATCCCCACTATACGAGGCCGGCCGTGTACCGGGGGATGGCGGTGCCATCGGTCTTATTGGGGGGCGATCACGGTGCGATCGCGCGGTGGCGTCGCCAACAGGCCCTGATCAGGACCAAACGTCGTCGGCCCGAATTACTGGCCGACGCCGCGCTCAGCGGTGAGGAGCAAACATGGTTGATGGAATCGGAGACGGATCGGCCGGAGACGGATCCGCCGACGCTGGCAGGCATGCCGGCGGCCGGGGAGGCACGAGATGAAGGAGCGGGGTTATGAATCGGATTGAAGCGTTGGAACGGTCTTGGATGAAGAAAACGGCGCCCGCCTGCCGGGTAGGCGATGTCGTCCGCGTTCACGTGCGCGTGATCGAGGGCGAGAAACAACGTGTGCAGCCATTCGAGGGTGTGGTGATCGGGCGCAGGGGCGGCCTTCATCGTGAGATGATCACAGTGCGGAAGGTCTCCTACGGCGTGGGGGTGGAACGGATTTTCCCCATCCATTCACCGTTTGTGGAGCAGATCGAGGTCGTCCGGTCTGGCAAGGTCCGACGGGCGAAACTGTTCTATCTGCGCAAGCTCAGCGGCCGGGCCGCCAAGCTCACGGAACGGGAATCGCTTGCGCCGCAATCCGCTGGACTGGCTGGCGGCGATGGGGAACAGGTCGCGGCTGCATCGGGGAAAGTGGGTGCCGGCGCCGGCGGCGGGAAAGGCCGCCCGTCATCGTGAAAGGTTCTTGACGCCGTCATGCGGCCTGAAGGGCACCCCCCTGTGGCACGCGTTGTTGCGGAGGGCCCGTGGTGAGTGGCGGCACGGGGTGGATGGGACGATGTCGCGCATGGGAGGAGACGCTGCGGGCGTTGGGGTATCGTCGCATCGCGGGCGTGGATGAGGCCGGGCGCGGCGCGCTGGCGGGTCCGGTGGTGGCCGCGGCGGTGGTCCTGCCGGATGAGTTTTCATCCGAGGGCGTCGATGACTCCAAGCGGCTGACGCCGGCGCAACGCGAGGCGGCCTTTGAGCGAATCATGGTCGGCGCGTCGGCCATCGCCGTCGGGATGGCTTCGCATGACGACATCGACCGCCTCAATGTTCTTGAGGCCACGAAACGGGCGATGGGGGAGGCCGTCAAGACACTTCGTCCGGCTCCTGATTTCCTGCTCATCGATGCGGTGACGCTTCAAAGCTCCTGGCCCGCCTGGGGATTGATCAAAGGCGACCGACGGGTATTGCCGATCGCCGCCGCGTCGATCATCGCCAAGGTGACCAGGGACCGGTTGATGGCGCAGTTTGACGGTCAATACCCCGCCTATGGATTCGCCGTGCATAAGGGGTACGGCACGCCTGAACACATGGCCCAATTGCGGCGGCGCGGCGCCTGCGCCATACATCGGATGAGTTTTCTGCCTGTGATGAGCGCCGGGAGGGGTTCGGCCGCCACCATCGGCCGCGCCGAGGCCGCTCCCCGAATTGCTCCCCGACATGCTCAATGACCCGCAACGGTTCGGCCGTGAGAGCGAGGGGGAGGCGGCGCGCCACCTGCAACGGGCCGGGTATCGGATCGTGGCCCGCAACTATCGGACTCCATTCGGAGAAATCGATCTGGTGGCATATGACGGCGCCATGCTCGCGTTTGTGGAGGTCAAAGCCCGGCGCAGCGAGCGGTTCGGCGCGCCCCATGAGGCTGTCACCGCCGAGAAGCGGCGACGGCTGACCCGGGCCGCGCTGGCCTATCTGGCCAGGGTGCGACCTGAACGGGACGGTCCCGGGGGCGCGGATCGCGGCGAACCGCCCCCGTGCCGCTTCGATCTCGTAATCATCGAACGCGGGGAGCAGAAGGAGGGCGGGGGCCAAGGCAGAATTGAGCTCTTGAAGGACGTCTTTTCTCCCTCCGGGGAGGGCGGGTGAACGGACCGGAATGATCCAGCTGTATCATGTGACCAAACGGTACGGCAGATCGGCGCCTGCGCTCAACGACGTAACGCTGCAGGTCGACCGGGGGGAATTTGTCTGCATTACCGGTCCCAGCGGCGCCGGCAAGACGACACTGCTCAAGCTGATCTTCTGCGAAGAACGGGCCGATCAGGGCCAGATCGTGGTCATGGGGCGCAACATCAGCCGCCTGCCCCCCCGCAAGGTTCACACGATCAGACGGCTGATCGGGATGGTCTATCAGGATTTCAAGCTGCTGCCGACCCGTTCGCTGTTCGACAACATCCTGCTGGCGCCTCGCGTCGCCGGCTACACGATTTCGGAGGCCAACCAGCGCGCCATTTTCTCGCTGAGGACGGTGGGGCTGGAAAAGAAACGGGCGGCGCTGCCGAGAGAGCTGTCGGCCGGAGAGCAGCAGCGGGCCTGCATCGCGCGGGCGCTGGTCAACGAACCACCGGTCTTGCTGGCCGACGAGCCGACCGGCAATCTGGATGAGGAACTCGCTTGGGACATCGGCGAACTGCTGCGCTCCATTCATCTGCGGGGCACGACCATCATGCTGGCGACGCACAACCGGGCGCTGATAACGCGGCTGGGATGCCGCGTCATCACCTTGCGGGACGGCGCCGTGGTCAAAGACGAAGGTGGCGGAGGTGAGACGGCTCCTCTTCTGCCTTGAGGAACTGGGCCGCCACCTGCGCGAGCATCAGGGCGTCGTGGTCCTGGCGGTCTCCACGATGGCGGTGGCGTTCTTTCTGCTCGGCCTCTTTCTGCTGGTGTGGGTCAACCTGCGTGACATGGTGCAGGTGGCGTCCGATGAAGCGCGCATGGAGGTGTTCCTCAAGGACGGGCTCGATCAGAGCCGTCGTGACGCCATCCGCGCGCAACTGGAGCGCGAAGAGTCGGTGCAATCGGTCGCGTATGTCTCGGCCGATGACGCATTGACCCGGTTCAAGGCTCGCTTAAAGGATCAGGCGGTCCTGCTGGAGGGGTTGGACTCCAATCCGCTGCCGGCGTCATTTGAGGTGCGATTGCGCCAGGGACCTGCCGTCCTGGCCGGGTTGGCCTCATTGGCAGACAGGATTCAAACCTGGGACGGAGTTGATGCCGTGCGCTACGGACGTGAGTGGGTGGATCGGTTTCGAGTGTTCTGGGCGTTTGTGAAGGCGCTGGGTGTGGGGTTGGGCGTCCTTGTGGCGATCGCGGTCGTGGCGATCGTCACCAACACGATCCGTTTCCTGATCGGCGCCAGGGGCATCGACATCATGGTGATGAGAATCGTGGGCGCCTCCCCCGCACTCATCGCGCTCCCGTATCTCTTGGAAGGGATCCTGCTGGGTCTCGTCAGCGTGGCGGGGGCCATCGGGCTGCTGGCCGCCCTGGTGGCCCAGTTCGGCCCGTCACTGGAGGTCATTGGCGGCTTTCTGTTGGGACGCGGCGGGCTCCACTTCTTGTCGCCTGACCTCTTGCTCCTGTGGCTCGCCGCCGGCGTGGTGTTGGGCGGAGCGGGCAGTCTGATCGCCCTGCGGCGTTATTTTCGATGGGCGGCGGGTTGACGAAATGAAGGGACTGGCCACGGATCGAAGCGGGGTCGCTCGGAGCGTGGTCTACCTGGTCGTGGCGGGGATCGTCTGGTTCGGCGGGAGCGGAAAGGTGGGTGGCCTGGTCAGGGGCGGGGAGGCTTCGGCCGCGGAGCACCGAGCCGCCGGTGATCCGAAACGGGAACTCGAAGAGCTCAATCGGCAGCTGGATCAGAAAAAACGGCAGCAGCAGGCGACCGCCAAAAAGGAGCGATCGGTACTTGGAGATCTGGAGGCGCTTGATCATCGCATCCACCTGCGCCGGCGTCAGATGGCCATCCTGGATCAACAGATCCGCGAGCAAAGCCGGACGGTGTCTCAGCTCAATGACGAAGTGGCCGGGCTGGAGCGCAACGTGGTAACCCTTCGCCGGTCGGTGGCGGTCCGCCTGCGGGCCGTGTATATGAGCGGTGTGGAGGGTGAATGGGCGATGCTGTTCGGGGCGGGTGACTATCAGGACCTGCTCGAACGGCTGGACGGGTTGCAACGCATCGCAGCCAGCGAGTCGTCGATGTTGACCGACTATGACCGGCGGAGGACGGAGCTGGCCGCCACGTTGCGGGACCAGCGCGATGCATCCGAGCGACTTGATCAGCAGCGCCGCCAGCTGGCGGCCGTCTTGCAGGATATCGACAGCGCCCGATCCGACAAGCGGGTGTTGCTAGCCAAGGTGCGCACCGAACGGGCGATGACGGCCAAGGCCATCACGGAGCTTGAGGAATCGGCCAAGCAGCTTCAGGCATTGCTGCAGCAATTGGAGCGCGAAGCCGCGAATCGAAAAATCGACGGTCGGCTCGCCCAGGCCAAGGGCCGGTTGCCCTGGCCCTATGACGGGGCGGTGGTCGGGCTATTTGGCCGCCAGCGCCATTCGCAGTATAATACAGATATCTTCCGGCGTGGGATTGAAATCAAGGCCCACGAAGGAGATGACGTCAAAGCGGTGCATCAGGGGGTGGTCGCGTTTGCCGACTGGTTTAAAGGATACGGTTTGGTGGTGGTCCTGGACCATGGTGATCATTACTATACGTTGTACGCCCATTTGGGTCGGTTGGACGTCAAGGTGGGACAAGCGGTGTCTCGGGGGCAGGTGATCGGTGTGGTCGGGGAGACGGGAATGAGCGACGAGCAGACGCTCTATTTCGAATTGCGCCATCACGGAACGCCTTTGGATCCATTAACCTGGTTGAAAAAACGAGGGTAGGAAAGGGGTCGCAGAATGAAGCGTGCGGGTCGACAGGCAGTGCTGTCGGTGCTGGGATTGGTGTTGATGCTGTTTGCCGGTGTCCTCATTGGAAAGTCCATGGAGGGGCGCAGCATCGCGGCGGTGGAAACGTACGACAAACTCAAGGTGTTCGCCGAAGTGCTGTCCCAGCTTGAAAAGAACTATGTTGAACCAATCGACAGCGCGAAGTTGATCGATGGGGCGCTGCAGGGAATGGTCAACACGCTTGACCCGCATTCGGCCTATATGCCGCCGGATGTCTATCGGGAAATCCAGGTGGATACCAAGGGGGAATTCGGCGGTCTCGGCATCCAGATCGGGATGAAAGAAAACCGGCTGGTGGTGATCGCGCCCATCGAAGACACCCCGGCGGACCGGGCCGGCGTCAAAGCGGGTGATTTCATCACGGAGATCGAAGGGGAAACCACCACGAATATGACGCTGGTTGACGCGGTCAACAAGCTCCGCGGACCCAAGGGGACCAAGGTGGCGCTGACCCTCCGGCGCGAAGGCCAAAAGGCGCCGATCCGGGTGACCCTCACGCGCGAGACGATCAAGATTCAAAGTGTCAAGAGCCAGATGCTGGACGACCACATCGGGTATGTCAGGCTGACGCAATTTCAGGAGCAGACGGCCGCCGATTTGCATCAGGCGCTGACCCGGTTACTGGCCCAGGGTGCGCAGTCGTTGATTCTCGATCTGCGCAACAATCCGGGAGGGCTGTTGACGTCAGCGGTCGAAGTATCGGAACAGTTTTTGCCAAAAAACAAGCTGATCGTCTCGATCCGGGGACGCAACGGCGCCGCCGAGGAATATCGAGCCAACGGTGAATCGCCTGTGACGGAATTGCCCATGATCATCTTGGTGAACGCGGGCAGTGCCAGCGCGTCAGAAATCGTGTCCGGCGCGTTGCAGGATTGGGGCCGGGCGGTGCTGCTTGGGACGACGACCTTTGGCAAGGGCTCCGTGCAAACCATCATCGCGCTGAGCGACGGCTCCGGCTTGAGGTTGACCACGGCCAAGTATTACACGCCGAAGGACCGGTCGATCCACGGCGTCGGCATCGTGCCTGATATCGTGGTTCAAGGGAAGGATGAAATAGGCCATCGCGTCATCCGCGAGCAAGATCTGATCAAGCATCAGGGAGGCGGCTCCGATGAGGAGGCCCCACCTGCTGGATCAACACCTGCTCCGGAAGGCGACAAGTCTGATTCTGACAAACAAGGGATCAAAACCCCGTCCGATCAACAAGGCAAGGACGATCAGGATGTCCAGCTTGATAAGGCCGTGGAATTATTGAAGTCCTGGCGAATTTTTAAATCCGTCGTTCCTGAAAGCGCCACGACTTCAACCCCAGTCCCTGATTTAAAAAATGCCAAAAATGATCAAAAAGGTATAAAATAATAAAATAATTTCAACCAATCACCAATATCATTAAGAAAACACAAGAATTGGTCTAACCAAATTTAATTAATCCATTTGAACAAATGAGACTGTATTTGTTATAGTGTTGGCACTCATCTTTGGTGAGTGCTAACAAGGGGGCAGTAAGTCGAGCGCTGAATTTTTCAATAGGAAGCATGGAGGAGAGGAAATGGCAACGGAGACGCAGAAGAAAACCGCAGCGAACATTAAATTCAAACCATTGAAGGATCGGGTGTTCGTCAGCTATACCGAGGAACTGGAACGGACGGCCGGCGGCATTTACATCCCGGACGCGGCGAAGGAAAAACCGCAAAAGGGCAAGGTGGAGGCTGTGGGGAGTGAGGTCAAGACCCTGAAAATTGGTGATACCGTCCTGTTTGAAAAGTACGGAGGGAACAAGATCACAATCGACGGCACCGATTTCCTGATCATCAAGGAAGAAGATATTCTCGGGGTATTCGATAAATAACCGCAACGAATGAACGGGTGATCCACAATTCAATATTTTAACTGAGGAGGCACGATCAATGGCAAAGCAGATTCTGTTCAGCGATGACGCGCGCAATGCGATTCTTCGCGGTGTCACGCAACTGAGCAACGCGGTCAAGGCGACGCTGGGGCCGAAGGGACGCAATGCGGTCATCGACAAGAAATTCGGCGCCCCCACGATCACAAAGGACGGCGTCACTGTGGCGAAAGAAATTGAATTGAAGGATCCGTGGGAGAATATGGGCGCGCAATTGGTCAAGGAAGTGGCGAGCAAGACGAGCGACGTGGCCGGGGACGGCACCACCACGGCGACTGTGCTGGCCCATGCCATTTTCCGCGAAGGGGTCAAGAACGTCTCGGCCGGCGCCAATGCCATGGAGGTCAAACGGGGCATCGACCGGTCTGTCGGCGTGGTGATCGAGGAGCTCAAAAAGCTCAGCAAGCCGTGCCAGTCGAAGAAGGAGATTTCCCAGATCGGCACCATCTCGGCCAACAATGATGCGACCATCGGCGAGCTGATCGCTGAGGCGATGGAGAAGGTCGGCAAGGACGGCGTCATCACGGTGGAGGAGGCCAAGAGCATGACCACCTCCCTGGACGTGGTCGAGGGCATGCAGTTCGACCGGGGCTATATCTCCCCCTACTTTGTGACCGATCCGGAGCGAATGGAGTGCGTGCTGGAAGACGCCTTTCTGCTGATCCACGAAAAGAAGATCAGCTCGATGAAGGACGTCCTGCCGATCCTGGAGCAGGTGGCCCGCATGGGAAAACCCTTCGTGATCATTGCGGAGGAGGTCGAGGGCGAAGCACTGGCGACCCTGGTGGTCAACAAGCTGCGCGGCACGCTCAGTTGCACGGCGGTCAAGGCGCCGGGCTTCGGCGATCGCCGCAAGGCCATGCTTGAGGACATCGCCATTCTGACCGGCGGGCAGGTCATTTCGGAAGATCTCGGCATCAAGCTCGAGAACGTCAAGATCTCCGATCTCGGCCGCGCCAAGCGCGTGACGATCGACAAGGACAACACCACGATTGTGGAGGGCGCGGGGGAGTCATCCAAGATCCAGGGGCGCATCAAGCAAATCAAGGCCCAGATCGAGGAGACCACCTCGGATTATGATCGCGAGAAGCTGCAGGAGCGCCTGGCCAAGATCGTCGGCGGCGTCGCCGTCATCAACGTCGGGGCCTCCACCGAGACGGAAATGAAGGAGAAGAAGGCTCGGGTCGAGGATGCGTTGCACGCCACGAAGGCGGCCGTGGAGGAGGGAATTGTCCCCGGCGGCGGCGTCGCGCTGCTGCGGTGCATCCCCGCGGTCGACAAGCTCAAGCTCGAGGGGGATCAGCAGGTGGGCGTCACGATCCTGAAGCGGGCCCTCGAGGAGCCCATCCGGCAGATCGTTGAAAACGCCGGGTTTGAAGGGTCGGTCGTGGTCGAGCGGGTGAAGAAGGAGAAAACCGGCAGCGGGTTTGATGCCGCCGCCGAGACCTACTGCGATCTGATCGAGGCGGGCATCATTGATCCCACCAAGGTGACCCGGACGGCACTGCAAAATGCCGCCAGCGTGGCGTCGTTGATGCTGACGACCGAGGTGATGGTGACTGAACTGCCCGAAAAGGAATCGAAGACGCCGGCGATGCCTCCGGGCGGTGGCATGGGCGACATGTATTAATCCTGGCCCGGTTCGTCAATCAGCCTCCCCCCGGCGCGTTGCCGGGGGGAGGCTTTTTTATCCTGATGCACTCATTGACACTGTGCGCGAGGAGGTTATATAACAATCAACACGGGCGTCTCATGCCCCGGCCGTCATGTTTCGGGGCCGCCGCTTGAATCGGGAGGAGTATGATGGGGACGGTACAGGCCGTTGGATCGTCAGGGTGGGATCAGGAAGTGTTGAAGGCGAAAGAACCGGTGTTGGTGGATTTTTGGGCGGCGTGGTGCGGTCCATGCCGGATGCTCGCCCCGACCGTGGAAGAGATCGCAGGCGAATACGCCGGCCGTTTGAAGGTGCTCAAGTTGAATACTGATGACAACCAGGAAATCGCCAGCCGCTATCAAATCATGGGCATCCCGACCTTGTTGTTCTTCAAGGGCGGCGCGCTGGTCGACAAGGTGGTCGGGGTTGTGCCGAAACGGCAGATTAAGGATCGCGTGGATGCCATGTTGACGTAAGCTGTGCGGATGTTGCGGGATGGTGACGCATCGACCTTGGACGGATCCGACATGCGGAGTTCATGTCTGTGAGAATGGCGCACTCGGCGAATGGCAATGAACGTGCTCCCGCTCGTCACGATGACTCCATGCCCGTAATCGCGGGATTCCGCCACGCGACCCCATGATCAGCGAACTCCGCATCAGAAATTTTGCCATCATCGACACCCTCGATCTTGCGTTTCAGCACGGATTGCATGTCTTCACCGGTGAAACTGGAGCCGGGAAGTCCATTATTATTGACGCCCTTGGACTTCTCTGCGGCGGGCGTGCCGCCGCCGATCTCATCCGGACGGGATGCGACGATGCCGTGGTCGAGGCCCGGATGGAGCCGCCGGACTGCAGCCGCACGGAGCAACGGCTGAAGGCGCTGGGAATCGAGCCATTGTCGGACCGTGCCGTGCTGCTCAGGCGGGTCATCGCACGCGGAGACCGCAACCGTGTCTCCGTGAACGGCCAGATGGCGACCGTCACGCAATTGTCCGACGTCTGCGGGGGATTGATCGCGATTCACGGGCAACATGATCAATACGCCTTGCGGTCGCCCGCCGAACAACTGGACCTGTTGGACCGGTACGGCTCGTTGCAGGCGGTCCGTGAGCAATACCTGGCGCTCTATCGCCGGTATCGGGCCGCGGAAGCGGTACGGGCGCAGTGCGATGCCGCTCAGCGGGAGAGCCGGCAGCGGACCGAATTGCTGGAGTTTCAAGGCAAGGAGTTGGACGGAGCCGGATTGCGCGCCGACGAGGAAGAGACCCTGGGCGAAGAGGCGGCGCGATTGCGACATGCGGCGCAGTTGTCCTCCGCCGCGGAAGAAAGTTACCGACTCCTGTACGAAGAGGAGCCGGCCGCCCTGAGTCAACTTGCCACCACGCAAAAACTTGCCGCCAAAATCGCCCAGATCGACTCGACGATGGAGCCGGTGTCGGCCATGCTGGAGTCGATGATCATTCAAGGCCGGGAGGCTGCGCGACTGTTGCGGGACTACAAGGCCAGTGTGGCCGACGACCCGGCTCGATTGGCCGAGATCGATGACCGGTTGGCCCTCATCAGCCGGCTGAAAAAGAAATACGCCTGCCCCACCGTCGCTGACCTTTTGGCCCGCGCCGAAGCGGTGAAGAAGGAATTGGAGAACATGGTCCATCAGGGCGAACGTCTGTCGGCCGTGACCGATGAGTTGAGCGATCTGTCCGGGCAGATGCGCCGGTGCGCCGACGAGCTTTCCACGGCTAGGCAGAAAGCGGCCCAGCAATTTCAGCGTCGCGTCCAGCAGGAATTGGCTCAGTTGAAGATGGCCTCGGCCACGTGTGTCTGGCACTGCGCCCCGCTCGGAGAATCAGGCTATCGGGACGACGGCTGGGACGACGTGGAGTTGCTGGTTGCCGCCAATCCCGGTGAAGAATTGAAGCCGCTGCGAAAAGTCGCATCGGGAGGGGAGCTGTCCAGGGTGATGCTGTCCATCATGACGGTACTCGGCCAGGCTGACCGGGTGCCGACCTTGGTCTTTGATGAGGTTGATTCAGGCATCGGCGGAGCAGTCGCCGAAATGGTCGGCCGCCGCCTCAAGACCCTCTCTCGGGCTCGTCAGGTGTTCTGCATCACCCATCTGCCTCAAATCGCCGCCTTTGCGGATCGTCATTACCGGGTCGAGAAGACCGCCAGGAAAGGCCGCACGGTGACCACGGTGCGGCTGCTGGATCGGGCCGAGCGGGTATCGGAGCTGGCCCGCATGGTCGGAGGGACGTCCGTGACGGCGACCACGCGCCGGCATGCCGAGGAATTATTGGTGGCCGGAGAACGGGGAGGCGAGTGAGCGCCGCCGGCGGCAGCGGGGGGGACCCATCAGACCAGCAGCCACATGATCACGGCCGCGACCGAAGCGTAGATCGGCAAAAAGTAGGGTGGCGTGACCAGCCACCGCTCGCATGCGCTGTACACCATGGTCAGGACGCCGGCGACGATCAGTGTCGATTCCGTCATGTGATGTCCTTTAGGGGTGTGTGGATTCCGCCACTCGCTCCAGTTCATGGAGCGCCGCTTCCATCTGTCCGGACACCTGAGGGCGGGTCAGCACGCGATTGATCACGGAGAGAATCTCGGTCACCTGGAAGGGTTTCAACAGGTAGTCCGAGGCGCCAAGTCGGATTGCCTCGATGGCGCTCTTGAGCGTGCCATAGCCGGTCAGGATGATGGCTTGCGTATTTGGGCAAGTGTTTTTAATCTCTTTGAGCAATACGGTGCCGTGACAGTCGGCCATTTTCAGATCGAGCGTGACCAGATCCACGGGTGTTGATTGCAGCAGAGCCAGGGCATCCTGGCGCCCACTGGCCGTGAAGACGTCGTAGAAGGGTTTCAGAACCATCTTCAACGATTCACGTGGTCCGGTTTCGTCATCGATAATTAAGATTCTGGCTCGTTTGTCCATCTCTGCGCCCCCTTGTCCCGGTGTGTGATCAATTCGTGGTGATCGAAAAATGGATGCAAGAGCGAGGCCAGAAGATGTCGGTGTGTGATTGGTTCAGATGGGATACGAAACGGTTTGTTTTCAACGGGTTTAGCAGTATCGCGTTGCAAGGGGTGTTGTCCTGTCAGCCCGATGCACGCACATTTTTGTTCGGACTTATTTCGTAATCCGGACAAGAAGAAAATTCTCAAATAGTTTATTGGAGTTACACCAGATGATTCGAGTCACGTAAAGGTGTGCATTTGTGTGCATGAAGCTGCTGCCGAGGCGATCTTGGGACCCATTCTTGACAAGCCGGTGGGCTCCTCCTACAATCAGCGGGATTTGGCCGTGCCGATGAGAGAGGTGGAATGAGACTGATCGGACGCTTGAAGCAGCAGTTTCTGCTGGGAGCGATGGTGTTGTGTTTCGGCGGTCTGCTGACCTTCTCCGCGCCGGCGTGGGCGGACAGACCGTTTTTTGTCACGGACAGGGCGGATCCAGTGGACAAGGGACAAACCAGATTGGAAACCGGATATCTCTACCAGCAGTTTTCATCGAGCGATAATTTGTCGATGTTACTGCTGGAATTAACGGACGGTATTCTCAACGATCTGGATTTCGAGGTGGAGGTGCCGGTCTTGTTTCTCCAATCCGGCAATTCCGGGGAGAACGGCTTGGGCGATGTCAACCTCAAGGCCAAGGCCAGGCTCCTCCACGCGAGGGAAGGGCGGCCGGTCACCCTCTCCGCGGAACTGACCGTCAAGCTGCCAACCTGCAACAAGGATCGATTGGCCGCGTTCAACCCATCTTGCACGGGAAAGACTGATCTGGGCGTGACCGGAATTGCCAGCAAGCAGTTTCACTCTGTGATGATCCATTTGAATGTCGGTTACACGATCGTCGGAGGCGATGCCGTTGTCCCGTCGACCACGCAGACGAGATCGCTTCGGGATACGGTGAGTTATTCGCTGGCCATGGAATATCCGGTGGTGGCAGTCTCGCCTCTCTTTGAACTCGAAGCGGAGATTGCCGGCCACACCAGTGCGGACCCGGCGGATTCCATTTTCCCTCTCACGGGATTGCTGGCCGCGACCTATACATTCACCCATGTCGTGGAGGCGGACTTGGAGATTGGAACAGGGTTGACGAACACCGCGCCCCGGCTGATCGCCGGGGCGGGAGCCACCATACATTTTTGAAGCGCGCGGGGTCGCCCCACCGAGGGGCGCGGGTTACCCAGGCGGACTAACGGGCTGTTTTGGCAACAAGCCCGGATTTGATGCAGATCGTGCAGACCAGGAGTCGTTGAGGCTGGCCGGCCACACGCGCTCGCACGGACTTCAGATTGGGCAGAAAGCGGCGTTTGGTGCGGTTGTGGGCATGGCTCACGTTCGAACCGATTTGGTGGCCTTTACCGCAGATATCGCATCGACGTGCCATCGTCTTCTCGTTTACGTAAGGGTGCGTTGCTGTCTCGCGTATCCAGAACGGGGCGTATGCTACCACACTGGCTGACTGAGGCGCAACTGTGGGGCGAGGTGGTTGAACGGGGGAGCGAGGGCTGATGACGGAACCTGTCCCCCAGGAGCCCCTCGTGCAGTTTTTACAACAGATTGACCACCCGTTGACCTATGCCGTCAGGGTATCGCAGAGCCGAAGACCGATGGTGCAGGGGTTGGGACGCTTCATGCACGCCCAAGTCACGCGATTGAACCCGGAGGTCTCCCCTGATGCGCGTCCACTGTTGCGGCGGCTGGGAAGACTTTTTCATGATTATGATCAGATCAGTGCGGCGTTGCAGCGACAGCGGCTGGACGTGGCACAGACCATCGTCGCCACGCTGAAAGAAGCGGCCGGCCGGTCCCAAGCGGGCGGCAAGCCCGGATCGGATGCGGGCGCGGATGCATTGATGCTCCCGTTGGACCGACTCCCGGGGGTCGGCCGTGCACGCGCCGCACAATTCCGCCGTCTTGGTGTCTCGACGGTCGAAGATCTCTTCACGATGCTGCCGTGGCGGTATGAGGATCGCACCCGCCTCTCGGCTGTCGCACGCTTGACGACGGATCAGGAACAGAGCGTGATGGTTGACGTCAAAGCGGTCGGAAGCGGCCGTGCGGGTCGCCGGCGCTTGAGTATAGTCGAGCTGATCGGTGACGACGGCACGGGGCTTCTCTCCGCCAAGTGGTTCAATCAACCCTATCTTGAACGCTACTTTCACGTGGGAAAACGGCTCATACTGACGGGTCGGCCGCGCCTGAATCCTTATGGAGGCCCGCGGTATCTCATGGAGAGTCCACAGTATGAGGTGATCGACCGGAGGGGGGACGAACTGATTCATTCAGGGCGGATCGTGCCGGTCTATCACGAAACCAAGGGGCTTTCCTCGAGGGCCATCCGCGTGATCATGCGCCGAACTTTGGACCGGTACGGCGAATTGTGGCCGGATGTGCTGCCGGACTGGGTGTGCCGCGAGCACCGACTCATGTCCGCCGCCCAGGCGATTGAAGAGGCGCATTTCCCTCCGGCTGACACGTCGCCTGCGCGGTTGCAGTCGGGGCAGTCGGCGGCTCATCGACGCCTCATCTTCGAGGAATTGTTATTGCTGGCGGTGGGCCTGGCCTCCCGCAAGCGGGATCTCCAGAACGAGGTCGTGCCGCCTCGTTTCAGCGCCGAAGGCGCCCTGCAACGCCGGTTTCTCGAGTCGCTCGGTTTTCCATTGACCGGTGCCCAGTGCCACGTCATCACCCAGATCGGAGCGGACTTGGCCCAGCCGCATCCGATGAACAGGTTGGTGCAGGGCGACGTCGGATGCGGGAAAACGGTGGTGGCGGTCGCGGCCATGATGATGGCTTGTGACCGTGGGCGCCAATCCGCCTTCATGGTGCCGACAGAGATCCTGGCCGAGCAGCATGCGGCGACGTTACGCCGGTGGCTGGATCCGCTCGGGGTCCGAGTGGCGTTACTGACCGGAGGGGTCAGGGGATTGGCACGGCAGACGGCGTTGGCTGAGGTTCGCGAAGGACACGCGGGCGTGGTGGTCGGCACTCACGCCTTAATCACGTCAGACGTCCGCTTCAACCAATTGGGGCTGGTTGTCATCGACGAGCAACACCGGTTCGGTGTCCTGCAGCGCGCCGGGCTGGCCGGAAAAGGGCACAGGCCCGACGTGCTGGTGATGACCGCAACGCCGATTCCCAGGACGCTGGCGTTGACGCTCTACGGCGACCTGGACGTGTCGGTCATTGATGAAATGCCTCCGGGGAGGCGCCCTGTGGAGACCCGGCTGCTTGCCGAATCCCGTCGGTCTGACGCCATCAGGCTGCTGGGTCGCGAGTTGGCCGCGGGAAGGCAGGCCTACGTGGTCGCTCCGCTGGTGGAGGCGACCGAGACGAGTGACCTGAAGGCGGCGACGCAGATTGCGGAGTCCCTCCAGCGACACTTTCCGCGCATGTCGGTCGGCTTGTTGCACGGTCGCATGAGGGCAAGGGAGAAAGACCGGGTGATGCGGGCGTTTGCGGCAGGGACGGTGCAGATCCTCGTGACGACATCGGTGATCGAAGTTGGGATTGACGTGCCGAACGCGTCCGTGATCATGATTGAGCACGCCGAACGCTTCGGCCTGGCGCAACTGCACCAACTGCGGGGGCGCGTGGGCCGCGGCCCGTATCATTCCTACTGTCTGTTGATGGCCGGTCCGGCCGCCGGTCAGGAGTCGCGGGCCCGATTGGAGGCAGTGGTCCGTTCCCACGATGGATTTCGCATCGCCGAAGCTGATCTGTCGTTTCGGGGTCCTGGGGAGTTTTTTGGAATGCGTCAATCCGGTCTTCCAGAGCTGCGTGTGGCGCATCTGATTCGGGATGCCGGCGTGCTGGAGGAGGCGCGGTGTTGTGCGGAGCGTCTGCTGCGTGAGGACCCGGAGTTGACGGGACCGGTGCAGCAATCCCTGCGCAAGGCCCTCCAGCGACGATGGGCCGGCCGTCTCTCATTGATGTCGGTCAGCTGACCGACCGTCTTGCCTGCTCGACGGGGCTGTGATAGAGTGCCGAAAACAACGATGCCTGATTGGGAACGGTTCAAACACGATCTGTACGGCGGGGTCGCCGCACTGGGCGGATATCTCTCACGCCTTACCCGGCAGACAGGTCGGGAACTCGCGGTGGTGGAAAGCCGGAGGGAACTGACGCGGATTGAGCGGGAGCTGTCTCGACTTCAACAAGAACTGGGGGAGGCGGCCTATGAGGGATGGCGTCGTACCGGCCTCATCACGCTGAACACCCCGGAAATGCAGGCGCGACTGGATGCCATCCTGGTGTTGAACGCCAGGCGTGAAACAGTGAAGCAGGAGTTGGCCCAGGAAGACGCCGCCGATCTGCCGCCGCCGCGTACAATCGTCCGATGAACGGTATCGAGCCGATTCGGCTCATGCCCCCTTCCTGCCCTGACTCGAACACGCACAATTCCCCGTGGCATCGTAGTCGCCTCACGCCCGGTCGAGGCGGACTTGTCATTCTCTTCTCCGGTTCGTCGGTTGAGGAGCCGGCGGTGTGCAAGGATGCCTTGTCCAGCAAGCCCCGGCGCGTCTTCCCCTCTGCTTTCGGGGCCAATGCCGATTCTGAGTCGATGAACGGCTTCAATCATGTCGCAGGGACGCGCATCGCCGTCAGCGGCTCGTCGCGGGGAACACCCACATCGCAACAGGTCCCATGATGATAATCGTGGCCGGAGTCGATATCGGTTCGAATACGCTCCGGCTCGTGATTGCCCGCGTGGAACACGGAGAGCGCCTCCTGCTTGTGGAGACGTCCCGGCAGATGACCAGGTTGGGCGAGGGCATGGGTCACGAGGCCGTGTTGCAGCCGGCCGCCATCGAGCGTTCGATGGCGGTCCTTCGAACATTTCAGCGCCGGATCATGGATCACCATCCCGACCTTGTCACCGTGGTGGCGACCAGCGCGGTGCGGGAAGCTGCAAATCGTTCCGAATTCGTCCATCGTGTCCGATCCGAAATCGGGTTGACCGTTGAAGTGCTCTCGGGAGAGGAAGAGGCGAGGCGAACATTGATCGGGGCCTGGTGGGGATTGCGGGACGCCGGCTTTGACGGCTCGGCGTCGTGTCTGTTGTTCGACATCGGCGGCGGAAGCACGGAGTACGTCCTGGGACGGGACGTCGCCGTGGACGGCTGGGCCAGCACGCCGCTGGGTGTCGTCCGTCTGACCGAACGGTTTCTCCATCACGACCCCGTGCCGGCATGGGAACTCGAACGGCTCCGGGCTTACGTCGATGGCGAACTGGAGCAGGTCGCGGCGCTGATCGGCCCGGTACCCGCTGGGTGCCGCGTGGCCGGCACGGCCGGAACCGTGACCACGCTTGGGGCACTCCTCAGGAGGCTGGAGCGGTATGACCCGGCGGTTGTGAACGGCACGAGGCTCCCCGCCTCCACGGTGGACGAGTGGGTCTCGCAATTGACCAGGATGACGACCGCCCAGCGACGAGCGATGCCCGTGCTGGAGGGAGGGCGGGCGGATTTGATCGTCGCGGGTGGGGTTGTGCTTCAGTCGTCATTGCGGCGGTGGGGGCTGGACGGTCTGTACGTGAGTGATTGGGGATTAAAGGAGGGGATTATCCTTGATGCCGTGAAACGGCTGGGCGCATCGGAATCGTTGCGCCCCTGAACGACACGGTGCTATAATCGCCCGATACTAGCCTGATCGGGCCAGCCGGAGATGTTAACCCGGCGCCTCAGCGGTTCTATTCGGGTTCGGAGACGCATATCGCGATGAGCAGGACTCAGATCTCCAGTGAAATTGAGGAACTGGTCGGCAGGCTGCTGTCCCTGCTGGGCGAAGACATCTCACGCGACGGATTGCGGGAGACGCCTAAGCGGGTCGAGCAGGCCCTGCGTTTTTTGACCAAGGGTTACCGGCAGGAGATGGGGGAAGTGCTCAATGGCGCCATCTTCGCCGTCGAGTCGAACGAGATGGTGATCGTCAGAGACATCGATTTCTTCAGTCTGTGCGAACACCACATGCTGCCATTTTTCGGCAAATGCCACGTCGCCTATCTGCCCAACGGCCGGGTGATCGGCCTCAGTAAGATTCCGAGGCTGGTGGAGTTGTACAGCCGGCGATTTCAGGTCCAAGAGCGTCTTACCATGGACATCGCTTCGGCGGTCGAGGAGGGCGTTGGGGCATCCGGCGTCGGGGTGGTGATGGAAGCGCAGCACTTGTGCATGATGATGCGCGGGGTCGAGAAGCAAAACGCCCTGGCGGTGACCAGCGCCATGCTGGGAACGTTTAAGAGTGATTCGAAAACCCGAATGGAGTTCCTTGATCTGATCCGCCGGCCGAGGGGGTGAGGGGGCGGACAGGCTCTGCAATACACAGCCGGCCATTCTGTGATGAACGACGAGGCGAGGGGCCCGATGTCAGGAGACCGCATTCGCCTGACCGACGTGCAGTTTCACGGCCATTGCGGGTGCACGGAGGCGGAGCGGGAGCTGGGTCAGCGGTTGTCGCTTGACCTGGAGGTGGAATTGTCCCTGGCTGAAGCGGCTGCGACCGACGATCTATCCCGCACCATCGATTACGTCAAATTGACTGATGCGCTAGTTCACCTTGGCAGCAGGCTTCGGCCGGTCCTGGTCGAAACGCTGGCGGAACGGCTGGCGGACGCGGTCTTGGCGCAGTTTCATCCCCGACGGGTAACCCTTCGACTTCGCAAGGTCGCTCCCCCGGTTGGCGCCATCGCCGGTGCGTTTGAAGTTGAAATCACGCGCCCCCGTTGAACGGAATGAGCGAGGTCAGTTTGAATCGGCCGGGGGCGTACCGGTGAACGGCCGGACGCCTGCCCCGTATCGATACACCAGTTCTCCGCCGTAAAAGCCGGTGATGCCCAGCAAGAGCAGGCCGATCATGGCCAGACTCAAATACACCACGCGGTCACGGGCCGACCATCGTTCCCGCATCCACCAGCGGAACACGGCCAGCACGGCAAAGACGATGATCGTCGTCACGGCGAACGCCTCGTGCCGGTCCACCGCAGTCTCTGGCACGCCCGACGCCTCGACCTGTTCCTCAGTCCACATGCCGAAGCCGGCGGCGACGGTTCCACCGATCAGCCCCAGGATCAACAGCCACCACCCGGTCTGCTTGAAATTCTTGTTCCCGGTCAGCGCGCCGAGCAGATCGAAGAAGACCGATGTGAAGAGTAACGCAATCGGAAAATGAACGGTCAACGGATGCAGGGGATGCGTCATCAACACCTCTTTGTGGCTCAGAGCAACGGTATGTGACTCAGTATAGCCTACTGTTTGATACGACGCCACCAGTTAGTGCGCCGGTCTTTTCGATGATCCGCGAGGAGCGGTTGTTCTGCCATCTTGATAATTTCCTCCGGTCTGATATGATAGCGCGTTCGTTGAATGCGCTGATCGCCGCCATCGGAATCAACAACATGGCCTACAAGATCAAAGTCACGCCAAAGCCGGTGCCCTCCGAACACGCGGCCGCCATCCATTGGCTGGACCGCTGGGTCATGTGGGAGACGGCGCATCGACGGCTGCTTTGGCCGCTGGTTATCGGCGGGGCGTGCGTGATCATGGCCGCAGGTGGCGGATGGGGATGGTGGTGGTGGCAGAATAATCAGGCGGCGCAGCTGGCCGGACAGGCCGCCGAGTACTACCCCGCACCGACCGAGGCTGCCAAACCGGCCCCGGCCGGCGAGCAGATGAAATCTCCGATGGCCGAACGCTGCGAAAAGGCATTGCCCCTCTATCGTCAAATCACCGACCGGTATGGTCACAGCCGTCTCGCCCCGCTCGCGATGTATTATCAAGCCAACTGCCAAGTCGAACTCGGGAAATTTGACGACGCGCAGGCCCTGTATACCAGCGTGATCGATCGATACGGACCGGCCAATGCGGTCGCGCAACTGGCGGCGCTGCGTCTTGGGTATCTGTACGCCCATCGGGGCGACCGGACTCGGGCGATCCAGCAGTTTCAGCAGTTGAGCCAGCAGCCAACTGCGTCCAACCGGGACGAAGCGCTGTACGAGGTGGGCCGGTTGCGCGAGGCGGAAAACGACCGCGAGGGGGCACTTGCCACCTACAAAGCGGTTCAGAAAGAGTTTTCGAAATCCCCTTGGTCGTCTGAAGCGGCTGCGCGGATCAAGTCGCTCGGGGGCGAGACTGCCAACACGCCGCCATCGGCAACGATAGGACCGGCGCCAGCGGGCGTCACGCCGTCCCCGTCATCCTCTACAACGGCCGCGCCAGGCTCCCCCACGCCGCACCCATCGTCGGCACCGCAGGCCGGACCGACACCGGCGGATGCGGGTCAGAAGCCGGTTTCGGCCTCCACGCCACGGACAACAACGCCGCTCCCATCGGGCAGATAAGCTCTACAATTACGACAACTGGCCTGGCAGGTACAGGATCAGGCGCTGACCGGTACGAATCCGTGTGGAAGGAAGGTGGTTCCATCTCTGCAATTGCTTGATGGTGACGCCAAACTGGCGGGCGATGTCCCAGAGCGTGTCGCCGGATTGGACATGATAGATTGATCTGTGCTGTTCCTGCTGCGGCGCCGAGTCATCGGCCTCAATCGAAGCCGGCACCACCGTGGCGGCCGTGGCGCCCTTTGCGGGGATGATCACGGTTGAGCCGATGCTCAACATGGTCCTGTGCCCCATGTGATTGGTGTCCCGGAGCGTTTTGACCGTCGTCCCATACCGGCGCGCAAGCTGCGAGAGCGTTTCACCCTGTCGGACTGTGTGCCGGATCCAAATGAGCCGCTCCTCCTTTGGAATCTTGCTGAAATTCTCCATGAAGGTGTCCCGCGTGCCCGGGGGTAGCTTGATCTGATAGTTGGGATAATACAGCGGCGTCACCCCCTGTCGCAGCTCGGGGTTCAGCTGTTTGATGACATCGTAATCGACTCCGGCTGCTTTGGCGATGACGTGCAGATCGGTCGGGCTGTCGATCGGAGCCTCATCATAGCGGAACGGTTCGACATCGGTGAGCGCAAATCCGTATTTTTCCGGATTTTTGGCGATGATGGTGGCGGCCATGAACTTCGGCACGTAGTTGCGGGTTTCCGGTCGCAAGTGGCGTGTCTCCTTGATCTTCCAAAAATCGTCCGATCGCGTCTTAGCGATGGCGCGGGCCACCTTGCCCTCGCCGGCATTGTAGGAGGCAAGCGCCAGGGGCCACGATCCGAACTGATCGTACAGGTCCTTCAGATACCGTGCCGCCGCCTCGGTTGATTTGATCGGGTCACGCCGTTCATCGATCCACTCGTTGATCTTCAATCCGTATTTGCGCCCCGTGCCGGTGATGAATTGCCAGGGTCCGGCCGCCCTGGATCGTGAATAGGCGTAGGGGTTGAACCCGCTCTCGATCAAGGCGACGAAGACAAGATCCTCCGGGAGTCCATGCTGCTTAAAGATTTCCTTCATGACCGGCAGATACTGCTTGGACCGCTGCAGCCACATGGCAAAGCGCTCCCTGATCGTGGTCTGGAAATATTCCAGATGACCTTCCACACTCTCATTAATGACGATCGGGACGTCGTACGTGGGCTCTTCATCCGCGGGAGGATTATTCGTCTCGGCCGTGTCCGTGGTATCGGTGTCATCGGATTCATCGACCGGCTCGTCGATAATGGTGCCAGGGACTTCGACCGCCGGGTCGGCAGTTCTGAGAGCGTGATCAGCCGTGGCCGGCGGTGATTGTGTGGGCGAAGTCTGCGGAATTTTCGATTGGGAGCTGGCGGCGGCCTGGGAGGATGGCAACGCCATCGGCGTCCCATCGGCAGAGGCTGGTGTGCCGGCCGGGTGATTAAGGGCGCAGGCCGTGAGCAGCGCGACCGAACAGGAGGTGCACAGCAATGCGGCGAGCCGGCTTGCCTTCGACCGATTTTCCCTGTGCAGGGCCGTATGACTCATGGGTCGTTGTCCTTCCACATGCGGCGGCCCCTTCGGTTCCGCCGCAATTGAGTCAAAAAGTTACTTTCAGCCCCGGGCGTGTTGCCAGGTGCATTGGTGGTTATGATAATCAGACCATCTGGTATTGTCAAGACAAAATGGCCATTGCCCATCGACGTGTCGCCCATGGCTGTGGGATGTTGATGATGACTACCAGTGTACCCGATGGGCGATGGCTGTCAAGCGTGCGCCTCGTCCAGGGAAGATACAACCTCGCATGCCAGACTGCGGGGTGTTGAGCCGTGGAGTCCTGCGCGGATCTGCGAGGCTGGCGGAACAGGATTGACGCATGTCTTCGGAAGGGTTGACACGAAACGGGGGCTTCCATATGATCCTCCCTATGTCTTTGTTTGATGTCAGTATGGCGGGCTGGTGCCGTGTGGCGACGGTGACGCTGGTGGTGGGAAGTGCCGCAGCGATGGCGGAAGAACCCCCGGACGCCGCCGAACCAGAACCAGTGACGCTGGAACAGGCGGTTCGTTCAGCGTTGGAACATTATCAGCCGTATCATATAGTTCAGGAGACGCTGTCCCAATTGCAACAACAACGGAAGCAGGCATTATCCGCCATCTTTCCAACCCTGACGCTTGGCGGGGCATACACGCAACGGCCGGGGGCACAATACAGCACGACGAATATCTTTCCGTCACAACAAATTTTGCTCTATCCACGCACGGACCAACTCCTCAATTTTACCTTGTCGCAGCCGCTCTTCACCGGCGGCAGGGTAATCGGCGGGTTCAAAGAGGCGACGGCGTTGATGCGTGCCGGGGAAGAGAGTGTCAAGCAAAACCGTGAAGAGCTGTTGATGAATGTGGCCCAAGCCTTTTACGGTGTGTTAAAAGCTCACAAACGTGCAGAGTTGTTCGAGGCGGAACGTCAACGATTGGAAGAACATCGCCGTGAGGCGGAGGCTCGAGTCAAGGTGGGGGACGCGACAAAAACCGTCGTACTGCGGGCGGAGGCGGAGCTCGCCGGCGCCCAAGCGGCGCTGGTTCGCGCCCGGTCAGACGAGTTGATTGCACGAGAACAATTGGCCGTGTTGACCGCGCTGCCTTCAGACGCCGCCCTGGCGACGCCGTCCGCCCAGGTTTCACCCGCCATCTCTGACAGCCTTGTGACTGACGCGCAGTTGCACCGCCCCGAATGGCTGAGCAGCCGGTACGAAGAGCAAGCGGCCGAACGTCAAGTCCAGGTCGCCCGCGCCGGATTTTTCCCGACGCTGTCGCTCCAACTGACGTACCAGCTTGAGCGTCAAACGCCTGATACCATCTTCTTCATCAGTCCGAATCAGTACGCAATCCTCCAGCTCCAGTTCCCGTTATTTGAAGGAGGCCTGCAACTGGCCAAAATGCGGGAGGCCTACTCCCAAGTGAGAGCCGCTACCCTCAACACGGAGTATCTGCAAGTGTCGATCAGGGCGGAGGTCCGTAACGCCCTGAGGGATGTTCAGACATTGGCTGGGGTGGTCGAGCAGTACACGGCGCAAGTCGCGTTTGCCAGAGAAAATTATGAATTGACGTCACGCCAGTTCGCCGTCGGGTTGGCCACGAATATTGACGCGCTGGATGCGAACAGCACCCTGCTCTCGGCCGAGCAGCAACTGGCTGATGCCACGTTCGATCATGATCTTGCCGTGCTCCGCCTGTACAAGAGCCTGGGCCGGCTGTCCATCCACTTGATGGGCGAGTGATCGGCGGCGGCCTTCCCTAGGGTGTCCTAGGGTTCAGGGTTGTCCCCTGTGTGCCGTCCATTCCTCGGAGACGTATTTGGCTCGGGATAACGAATTGGCCAGGGCGGATTCCTCCGCGGTCAGCCGACTGGGTATCAATGTGATATTCCAGATCGAAGCCAGGCTCCGGGCCAGGTGATGGGTGAGCCGATCTGCCGTGAACGGAGCCGGCAGAAATTCTTCTAGACCCGCGGCGGCATGCAGATCGACGTTATCCACCGGCAGCCAGCGCGCCACCTCCTCCGGGTCGTGGCGGAGCAGGATCGAACCCTGTTGCAGGAACCGGTCACGCCAGCGGCGTTGCGCGCTGCCGATCACTTTTTTGCCTGTGAGAGTCACTTCATACCAGGAAGGTCCGTCGAAGCAAAAGGGCGACGAGCGGGTGCGGTCCCGCAGCGCGCGATCCTCCCAAGTCCAAGGACGGTCCGGTGTCGCCGGTCCGTCAACCGGAAGTTCGAGCTGTCGGAGACTTGTGGCCAGCGCGTGTCCGATCATGGCCACCGTGTCCGACAGCGCGGGCGGAAAAAGGGGCGATGGGAGCGGACACACGATGCTGTAGGTGAGTTCGTGCCGGTGCCAGACGGCTCTGCCGCCGGTGATCCGTCGCAGCACCGGGATGCCGGCTGACTGGCACACATCTGCGCGCACCGCCTGATCGACGACTTGAAAGCGACCGATCGAGACGGCCGGCCGGTCCCATCGGTAAAAGCGAAGCGTGGGTGTTCCTCCGGTTTCGGTGCAGCAGAGGGCGATCGCCTCATCGATGGCCAGGGCCATCGGAGGCGGCAAGGCATCGTGGACGATCAGCCGCCAGTACGCGGCCGCTTTGTTCACGGGGCGGGTCATGGGGGGGTGAGGTGATTCGTGCTCATGCTATGGGTTTTGGATCGTTTGAGTCAACTGTGTCCTGACGGTTACTGATGCCGCGGCCGCCATTGACAGTTTTGACGGTGCTGTGATAGCGTGAACCCGGCCCGGCGAGTGCGACCCCGCGGGCGAAGCGGGGTGAACGACCGCATCTCGTCAGGCTCTTTTCCGCTCAGATCGAGGTCTCCCCGTCTCCGCCTCAGGCAGAGCAGACGGGCAGCTTCACGCATCCAGACGGGAGGTGGCAATCGTGCAAAAGCGATATCTGTTGGCGCCAGGACCGACTCCGGTTCCTCCTGAAGTCCTGCTGGCCATGGCACAGCCCATTTTCCATCATCGGGCGCCCGAGTTTGCCGACTTACTTGGTCGTGTCAGAGATGATCTCAAATGGATTTATCAAACCCGCAATGATGTGCTGATCCTAGCCTCGACCGGCACCGGAGGGATGGAGGGCGCGGTCGCGAACTTTCTCAACCCCGGCGAAAAGGCGTTGGTGATCAACGGCGGGAAATTCGGCGAGCGATGGACAAAGCTGTGCAACACCTTCGGGGCAAAGGCGGAGGAGATCAAGGTCGAATGGGGCCATGCGGTTGACCCCCAGCAGGTGGCCGATGCGCTGAAGCGCGATCCCTCCATCAAGGCGGTCTACGTGCAGGCGAGCGAAACGTCCACCGGCGTGGCGCACGACTGCCGCGCGCTCGGCGAAGTGATCAAGGCCCACCCGCAGACGCTGCTGGTAGTCGACGCCATTACCGCGCTTGGCGTGTTCGATCTGAAAACGGATGAGTGGGGACTGGACGTTGTGGTGACCGGTTCGCAGAAGGCCTTCATGCTTCCGCCCGGCCTGGCCTTCGTCAGCGTGAGCGACAAAGCGTGGCAAAAGGCCGCGTCGACGAAGAACGCCAGGTTTTATTTCGATTTTAAAAAAGAGCGGGACGCCCAGCAGAAAAACCAGACGGCCTACACGGCGGCCGTGTCGCTGATCGTCGGGTTGGCCGAGGTGTTGAAGATGTTCAAGGCCGAGGGGCTGGTGAATATCTTTGCCCGCAACCATCGGCTTGCCGAAGCAACCCGAGAAGCAATGAAGGCGATCGGCCTGTCGTTGTATGCCAAAACCTCGCCCAGCGACGCGCTGACGGCCGTCGAGGCGCCCTCCGGAGTCGATGGGCAGCAAATCTACAAACAGTTGCGCGTCCGCTACGGCGTGACGGCCGCGGGAGGACAGGATCAGCTGAAGGGCAAGGTGTTCCGGATCGCGCACATGGGGTACGCCGATACCTTCGACGTGATCATCGCCGTGGCCGCGACGGAGATGGTGCTCAAGGAACTGGGGTACCCCGTGCAACTGGGCAAGGGCGTCGGAGTGGCGCAGACGCGGCTGATGCCGACCGGCGCAGAAGCGGCCCGATGAAAGTGCTCGTCAGCGACAAATTGTCCGATCAGGGCGTCAAGATCCTCAAAGACGCCGGCCTGACCGTCGAAGTCAACACCAAGCTCAGTCCGCAAGAATTGATCCAGGTCATCCCGAATTATGACGGGTTGGTCGTCCGCAGCGGCACCAAGGTGACCAAGGAGGTGCTGGCCGCGGCGACGAAACTCAAGGTTGTGGGGCGAGCAGGCAGCGGACTCGACAATGTTGATGTGGAGGAGGCGACCCGGCGGGGCGTCGTCGTTATGAACACCCCGGGTGGCAACACGATCACCACCGCCGAGCATTCCGTCGCCCTCATGCTGAGCATGGTCCGCATGATTCCACAGGCGACCGCATCGACCAAGGCCGGCAAATGGGAAAAGAGCCGTTTCACCGGCATCGAACTTTACAACAAGGTGATCGGTGTCATCGGCATGGGGCAGATCGGCGGTCATGTCGCCAGACTGGCCCAGGGCCTGTTGATGCGGGTGATTGCCTACGATCCCTACCTTTCGCCCGAGACGGCCAAGAAAGCCGGGGTGGAGAAGGTCGAGTTGGAAGAGCTCTTTCGCCGCTCGGACATCATCACGGTGCATGTGCCGCTCACGCCCGAGACCACAAAGCTGATCAACGCGGACAGCTTTAAACTGATGAAGGACGGCGTCCGGATTGTGAACTGCGCCCGTGGCGGCATCGTCGATGAGACAGCACTCTATGACGCGCTCGCGAGCGGAAAGGTTGCCGGCGCGGCGATGGACGTCTTTGAAACGGAGCCGGTCGACCCTCAGAATCCGCTCTTGAAGTCGGAGGGGGTGGTGTGCACGCCCCACGTCGGTGCGGCCACCACGGAAGCCCAGGAGCAGGTGGCGGTGGCCATTGCGGAACAGATTGCCGATTATCTCATCAGGGGGATCATCCGACATGCGGCGAATTTGCCCTCGGTGTCGGCCGATCTGCTGCCCAGACTGCAGCCCTATCTGGTGCTGGCGGAAAAGATGGGAGCCTTCCTCGCCCAATTGTACGAGGGGGCCCTCCAGCAGGTGACGATCGAATACCGGGGCGAGGTAGCCGAGCTGTCCGCCGGAGGCGGAACGGCCCCCCTGACGATCGCCGCGCTGCGCGGACTGCTCAACCCGATTCTGGAAAACAATGTCAATTACGTGAATGCGCCCGTTGTCGCCAAGGAACGGGGCATCGAGGTCAGGGAGGTACGCAGCGACGATGCCGGCAATTTCACCAGTCAGCTTGTGCTCAGGATCAAAACCGATCGGGGCACGGAGCAGGTGGCCGGCACGCTCTACAAGAAGAGCGAGCCGCGTATCGTCAATGTGAACCGCATCCCGCTGGAAGTGACGCCCTCCGGTTCAATGCTGATGCTGGTCAACAACGATCAACCCGGTGTGATCGGCGCCATCGGGACGTTGTTGGGAGACAGTCAGATCAACATCGCCAGAATGGAACTGGGGCGGGAGGCCCCGCATGGACGGGCGATTTCCGTCATCGGCATTGATGCGCCGATTCCCTCATCGCTGCTCGATCGGCTGCGCCGGCTGCCGCAGATTCTTTCCGTCAAGCAGATTCGCCTGTAACCGATTCGACGGGATGTCATGACGCGCGCGAAACAGCAACCGCGGGCGATGAGCCCTGTTGGCGTGGCATCGTTGCTGCCGGAACGCGCCCGACTCCAGCGGCGGCTTGAAGCGACGGTGATCGATCATTTCACACGCGCCGGCTACCAGGAGGTGATTCCCCCGCTTGTCGAGTATCTCGATGTCATCGCCCCCGTGCTGGGCGGGGAGCTGGTGGAGCGCGCGTATACCTTCGCCGACCGGGCCACCGGCCGGTTGATGGTCCTTCGGCCCGACGTGACCCCTCAGATCGCCCGCATGGTCGCGCAACTGCTCGCGGACCAGCGGGAGCCCCTGCGGTTCTGCTACCGGGCGACTGTGTTCCGGCACGAAGAGGCGCATGCGGGTCGGGAACGTGAGGTCATGCAGATCGGCGCCGAATTGATCGGACCAAGCGACGCCTCGGCTGATGCGGAGATCATCGTCCTGGCCCTGTCTTCGCTGGAGAAACTGGGCATCAGTGGCGTGCAAGTTGCGCTGGGTCACCCCGGTGTCTTTGAGGGTTTGCTCGAAGGGATCGACGTGACGGACGCGGTGGTGCGCGAGCTGCGCGACGCCCTCTCCCGGCGGGACCGGGCGGAACTGGTTGCGCTTGCTCGCCACACGCTCCCGCCAACGCGGGCGGGCAGGTTAGAGGCCCTGATCGACAGCATCGGGTCGGCTGATGTGCTGACGGAGGCCGCCAAGCGGGGCGAGGAGGAGCCGCACGGAAAAACTGCCGATGCGTTGCGGCGCCTGGGCGATATTTATCGGCTCATCGACAAGGCCGGGTACGGCCGGGCCGTCCTCATTGATCTGGGCGAGGTCCGGGGGTTCGATTACTACACGGGGATGGTCTTCGACCTATTTGTGAAGGGGGTCGGCTACGAGATCGGCGGCGGCGGGCGGTACGACCAGTTGATCGGCCGCTTCGGCGTGGACCGACCCTCCACTGGATTCGCGTTCTCGGCTACGCCGTTGCTGCACCTGCTGACCCGCCGTGAAGAGGAGGGGCGTGACGGTGGAAAAGCCCCGGGGAGGGAGGGGCGCCATGGCCGTTAATCCGTTTGCCGTCGGCCTCGAGAAACTGCCTCCGCAGAATCTGGAGGCGGAACAGTCCGTGCTTGGCGCGATCCTGCTGGACAACCACGCGCTCAACCGCGCGATGGAGCTCCTGAACCCGGATGATTTCTACAAGGAGGCCCACCGGCGGATTTTCCAGGCCATCCTCGATTTGAACGACCGTAACGACGCGATCGATCTGGTGACGCTGACCGAAACGCTGCGCCGACGGAATGATCTGGAGGGCGTTGGGGGCGCCGCCTATCTGACCGACCTGGTCAATGCCGTTCCGACGGCCGCCAACATCAGCCATCATGCCAAGATCGTGCACGAGAAATCACTGTTGCGCCAGCTCGTCCAGACCTCCACCGAAATCGCCGCCCGCGGTTATGACTCGACCGAGCGTATCGAGGAGTTGCTCGATTACGCCGAGCAGCGCATCTTCGGCATTTCCGACGCGAAAATAAAATCGCCGTTCCATCCGATCCGAGAAATCGTCAAGGAAAGCTTCGAGATGATCGAACGGCGGTATGAGCAGAAGGAGAGCGTGACGGGGGTACCCACCGGCATTCCCGATCTGGACAATCTGACGGCCGGTCTCCACCCCGGCGACCTGATTATCGTGGCCGGCCGCCCGAGCATGGGCAAGACCGCCTTCGCGTTGAACATCGCCCAGTATGCGGCCATCGAAAAGCGGCTGCCGGTGGCGATTTTCAGCCTGGAGATGGCAAGGGAGCAGCTGGCCATCCGGATGCTCTGCGCCGAAGCGCGGGTCGACGCGCACAAGCTGCGTTCCGGCTATCTGGGCGCCGCCGACTGGCCCCGGCTGACCGCGGCGGCAGGCCGGATCACCGAGGCGCCAATTTTTATTGATGACAGTGCCGGGCTGTCCGTGCTGGAACTCCGGGCCAAGGCCAGGCGGCTCAGCCGTGATCAGGACCTTGCGGTGATCATCGTTGATTATCTGCAGCTGATGCGCGGCCGGGGTGACGCCGACAACCGTGAACAGGAGATTTCGGAGATCTCGCGTTCATTGAAGGCGCTCGCCAAGGAATTGCGCGTGCCGGTCATCGCCCTGTCCCAGCTGTCGCGCGCGGTGGAGAGCCGGACGGATCGGAGGCCGCAGCTCTCCGATTTGAGAGAGTCGGGCGCCATCGAGCAGGACGCGGATGTGGTGATGTTCGTCTACCGCGAGGAAGTGTTCAAACCGACCGATGAGAACCGTAACAGGGCCAAGATCATCGTCAGCAAACAGCGCAACGGTCCGACGGATGATGTCGACGTAGTCTTTATGAAGGAGTACACGCGGTTCATGCCCCACGCGGCGGGCTACTGACCGCGGAGAGGAGTGCCTATGTTTGGACTCGGGATGCCTGAGCTGATCGTCATACTGTTGATTGTCCTGATCGTGTTCGGGGTCGGGAAATTGCCTGAAATCGGCGAGGGGTTGGGGAAGGCCATTCGGGGATTTAAGCGGGGGATGTCGGATGAGGCTCAGGACGGCCAGGTGTCCGATCGATCCCGCCATCGTCAGTCCAGTGATCCCAATGACCCGTCTCACCACACGTCCAAGACGCCGTAACGCCTCCCGTTCGTAGGCGTGTTCAGCGTTGCCCCGACCCTGTGGGTCCCCCCCGTTGCCATGGGGGATCCCGCCCACACGGCGGCCGGAGGCCCGCCGAGCCGGATTCGTCGAGAGAACGCGCCTGAGAAGGTTTGACTTCATCACATCGCTATGTTTTAATTAAAATCGAAGCGTTTCCCATGCGCATGCGGCAACTCCAGACGGATGAGAATTGTACAATGGGGAGGCCGATCGCGCTCCTTCACCCCTCGGGACTGTTCCGCCTCTTCCTGCGCGCCTTCCCTCTGATGGGTGTCGTGTTGATCCTCGCGGCCTGCAGCATGCTCCCGCAGCGTCACGAGACGCCCGCCGGGACGGTCGCCCTTCAGGCCGAGCTGACACCGCCGGAGCCGATCCGTACTGCTCCGGCTGAGGCTTACCAGCACGCCCTGATCGGCATGCTCGCGGAGCGAAACGATGATACCAATCGCGCGCTGGAGGAGTATCTCGCGGCGCTGGATGTGGATCCTCAGTCGGTATTTCTGCATGCCCAGGTGGCTGAATTGCTTCTGCGGCAGGGTGAGGTGCAGGAAGCGATCCGCTATGCCAAAGGCGCACTCGCCATCGATCCGCACCACGTCCCGTCGCTCTTGCTGCTCGGCAGCGCCCTGGCCGGCAGCGGCCAGCCGAAGGAAGCCGTCGTCTACCTGGAAACGGCGCTGCAGGCCGCGCCAGATCGTCTGGACCTGTATTACAACCTGGGGCTGCTCTATGCCAACGTGAAGGAATTTGACCGGGCCAGATCGACGATTCACCGCGCCATCGAACTCGATCCTCAATCACCGATCGGCTACTATTATCTGGGTCGTGTCGAAACGGAGGCGGGGGACAATCGCGCCGCCATCAAGTCCTACCAAACCGCGCGAAAGCTGGACATGGATTTTGTACATTCGACATTGGCCTTGGGTGAGTTGTACGAACAGCTTGGGCAGGCCGACAACGCGGCGGCGGTGTATCAGTCCTACCTGGATCAGGGGGGCGTGCACCAGACCGCCGACGTGCGCAATCAGCTCGTTCAACTCTATTTAAACCAGAAGGCCTTCGACAAGGCGTTGGCCGTGCTCGATACGGCGATCAAGGAGGACCCGCAGGACCTGGAGGCGCGGCTCCGGCGCGGCCTGATTCTGATCGACATGCAGGAATATGGCAAAGCCATAGAAGAGCTCACCGTGGTCTCCAACGCCCACCCGAAGGATGACCGGCTCCTGGGATATTTGGCCGCGCTCTATGAGGAAACAAAGGACTTCGACCGGGCGATTGCGCTCTATGAGCAGGTCACGGTGCTGGCCCCGAACAATCCCGAACCACTGTTGCGGCTGGGCGCGCTCTACGGCCATCGCAAAGAGACGGCCAAGGCGATTTCCTATGTGGACCGGGCGGCCAAGCTCGACAAACAACTGGCCGATGTTTATCTGGTGAAGGGCTATATTTATCTGGAAAACGATCAGTACGAAGATGCGGCCAAGGCCTTCAGCGACGGGATTGCCATTCATCCGGACCACGCCGATCTTCACTTCAACCTAGGCACGGTGTACGACAAGATGAACCGGTTTGATGATCTGGTCAAACAGATGGATATTGTGTTGAAAATCGATCCCAAGCATGCCAATGCCTTGAACTATTTGGGTTACACGTACGCCGACCGGGGCATCCGGCTGGATGAAGCCGTCGATCTGATCAAACGGGCGCTTCAGATCAAGCCGGATGAAGGCGCCTTCGTCGACAGCCTGGGATGGGCCTATTACAAGCTTGGCCGGACCGACGAGGCCCTCAAGCAGTTGCAGCGGGCCAATCAATTAATGCCGGACGATGCGGTGATCGAAGAGCATCTCGGGGAGGTGTATTTGATGAGCCACCACCTCAAAGAGGCAAAGGCCGCGTGGTCGAGATCGCTCAGCCTGGATCCGACCAATGAAAAGTTGCGCGCCAAATATGAGGCGGAAGGGTTTGGCACGGCGCCGAAGGCGCCGCCAAGCGGTTCCACATCGGCTCCGGACACCCAGCCCCAATCCCCTTCGGCCGGGGGACAGAACGAGACTGCCGTTTCAAAGCCGACCCCCGGCATTTAAATCTCCTCTTTGTCGTTCCCATGTTCCTCTTATGATCCGGCTGTCCAGGATGGCTGACAAGAATTGTCACAAGTATCGCCGAAGATCGGCTGATTATTCATAGTGGACAGCGACAGTTTGATCAACACATTGAAATTCTTGATAAACTATTGCAAGACTTTTGGCACGCCTCCTGCAAGATCTAAAGGGCAATATGTCTGGTGGTTCTTATCCGGGAACGGAGGGTAACAAGAAATAAAGAAAGAGTGAATGTCACCACACACAAGGAGGAGTCGTCATGTTACGAGCACTGCACGGGAAGAAGGGGTTTACCCTGATCGAACTGATGATCGTCGTTGCGATCATCGGGATCTTGGCCGCGATCGCGATTCCGAACTTCCTGCGGTTCCAGGCCAAGTCGAAGCAGTCGGAAGCGAAAACCAACCTGGGGTCGATCGGCACCACGGCGGAGTCCTATCGGGTGGAAAAGGACACCTATGTGGTGTCCTCGATCAACGACCTCGGCTGGCAGCCTACGGGCACGCCGCGCTACTCCTATTGGTATGACGTGAGCGGCACGGCGACGGCCTTCATAACGCCGCCTGTAGCGGTGAACGGCTGCGACACGACATCCGTGACGTCCCATGTCACCCCGGCGGCGACCGCATCGACCTTCATCGCGACGGCCAAGGGGCAGATCGACACCGATCCGGCGTGCGACGAGTGGTCGTATACTCAGTCACGGACGCTGAACAACGACTACAACGACGTCTCGCAATCGAGCTAGTCAGGAGGCGTTGGGCGTGAGACAGGGGGGATGCGGGACGAGGTCACGCATCCCCCCCTCTCGTCCTTGGAGGGGCAACGATGATGAGAACGGCGATCGGGCGCAAGGGTTTCACGCTCATTGAGTTGATGATCGTTGTGGCCATCATCGGAATTCTGGCCACCCTGGCGACGAGCGCATTTCTGACCTATCAGACCAAAGCCAAGCAGTCGGAGGCGAAAATCAATCTGGCCGCCATCGGGGTTTCCGCGCAATCCTACTATACCGAACACGATACGTATGTCACGGCCTTCAACGAGCTGGGCTGGACGCCGAATCTTGTGACCCGCTACTGCTACTGGTATAACGGGCAGTGGATCGAAGGCACGCCTCCGGCCAACCCGGACCCCTGCACAACCTACGGCGATCCCGGCTCATTGGCGACCGGTACCACGTTTGTGGCCATGGCGGCTGGCAACATCGATCAGGATGCCACGGCCGACATCTGGTCGTATAATCAGATGAGAACGCTCGACAATATTCAAAATGATGTCAACACTCCGTGATCGTCCCGGCCCCGACCGATTTGTCGTGGTCGGCGCCGTGTTTTTGGTGCTGCTGGGCGGTGTGATCTACGGCACCCAGCGGCAGTTGGAACGCCTCGGCGCGTTTCAACCGAGCGCGCAAACCTTCCGCTTTCTCCCCAAGGGCGATGATCTCAAGCTTGTTTCGCTCGGTTACGATCAACTGATCGCCGATCTGCTCTGGCTCAAAGCCATCCAGGTGATGGGCGACAGGGGCGCCGAACGGCGCGACGCGGAATACCTCTATCAGGCGTTCGACGCCATCACCACGCTGGACCCGAAGTTCGACTATGTCTACCAGCTCGGCGGGGTCTTTCTGGGCGTCCTCTCGGGACGGGCTGATCTCGCGGTGCAACTGCTGGCCAAGGGGGTGCGCAACAATCCCGACCTGTGGCGGTTACCCTTCTATCTCGGTTTCAATGAATTTTATTTTCTGGGACGATACAAAGAAGCGGCTGCAGCGATGGCGAAGGCGGCGTCCCTGCCGGGACATCCGGAGTATCTCCCGTTTCTTGCATCGCGACTCTACGCGGAAGCGCGGGAACCGGCGCTGGCTCTCGAATTCCTTGGGCGGATGTATGAGGAAAGCAACGATCAGCAGGTGCGTGCCCAGTTGCAGGTGCGGATGAAGGAAGTCATGATCGAGCGGGATGTTGAGCAGCTCAACCACGCGGTTGCGCAGTTCACGATGCGCTATCATCGCCTACCAAAGGCATTGACGGAGCTCGTCACCACCGGCATTGTGCTTGCGCTGCCGACCGAACCTCTGGGCGGCCGCTATTATATCGATCCGTCGGACCATCAGGTCAAAAGCAGCAGCCGACCGGAAGGATTGCATGTCAAACTACCCGAACAACAACTGGGCCCCCCCCAGCACCACCCCTGATCGTGGGGCATCCTCGACGGCGGGCCGTATGACCGATCGGTTCGTCTGGCGCCGTTTCTCCATCCCTTCCAGGGTGTGGGCCGGCGTACTGTCCCGCCCGTCCGCGGCCGGCGTCTTATCCGCGCTGTTGTGCGGCTTTATCGTCCTGATGCCGCTGCTTGCCGGCGGCAACGAGCTGTATGGTCTCTCCCCCTCCACGGCCATGCTGGCGGCGCAATTGCTCGTGCTCGTCTTGAGCGTGGTCTGGTGGGTGGCGCGTTTGGATGATTGGCGGTGGACGCCAGTGCCTCCGGGGGTGGCCGTCAGCGGCGGCGTCTGGATTGGATGGACGACGCTGTCGACCATCGCGTCCGATCTTCCCTACGAAAGTCAGGTCAGTGTGATCACCGTGGCAGTCTGCATCGTGCTTGCCTATGCCGCGGCCGATCTGCTTCGCACCGAGCGAGATCTCCGACGGGCCGCCCAGGCTGTGCTCGCCGGCGCCGCACTGGTCGGCTTCTACGGCATCGTTCAAGGCGTCGTCGGCCTGCCCAACTGGCTCATCCAGGCCCAGGCAAACAGGGCCTCCCAGGACTTGATCGAGCTGGCTTCACAAGGACGCGTGTTCAGCACGTTCCTCAATGTGAACGCCTTCGCGGCCTATTTGGCGATGACAGTCCCCATCGGAGCCTACCTGGTGCTGACCGACTCGCGCCTGATCGGGCAGTTGTTTTCCGGCGGGGCGCTGCTGCTGGTCGTGATGGCGCTGGCGATGACAGGTTCGCGGGGTGGCTGGCTGGTCGCCCTGTTTGCGACGATCGGTGCCGCCTGGTTTTCAGCGAACCGGCACGACTGGAGGCGCATCGGTGTCAGGCTCGGGTTGATCCTGCTCACCGGACTGCTGGTTGTGGGCTTTCTCTGGGCGACTCAGCCGTTGGCGATCGAGAACCCCCTTGAGCGGTTTTTCTCCGTGACGATGGGATTGAAGACATCGGCGCAGAACCGGTGGTCGTACTGGCAGGGTGCCGTCCGGTTGATCATCCAGCATCCCTGGCTAGGCACGGGGCCGGGCACCTTCGCCAGCAGTTACCAGAGTGTGCAGACCGACGGAGCCTACGCTCGGTACGCCCATAATCTCTATCTTCAGCTGGCCGCTGAAACCGGCGTGGCGGGCGCGGCCTCGTTCCTGGCGTTCGCCGGCTCACTGATCTGGGCCGCGTTCCGACTGAACAGTGTCTTTGCCCGCGTGACGGCGCTGGCCGCCTGTGCGCTGTTGCTGCACGGTTTAATCGATTTTTCATGGGAGGTCGCGGCCGATCAATGGCTGTGGGGCCTGCTGGCGGGCATGATCGTCGCCTGCTGGCGGCTGGAGCGGCGGGGCGACGGATCGCCAGTCGCCTTGGGCGCCTCCGTCAAGACGGCGGGGACGCTAGCGGCCGTGCCGGTTGCGGTGCTGCTCCTGATGGCGGTGGGGCGCCCCTACCTGGCCGAGGGCTATCTGCAATCGGCCATCGCGTGGTCGATCGCCGATGACGCCGACCGGGCCGCCGATCTCGGCCGGGAGGCGGTGGCCCGTGCCCCCGGATCGGCTCGTGCGAGGAATTTTCTTGCGACAGCCTACCGGCGGCAATGGGAAAAGAGCGGACACACCACCTGGCTCGACCGCGCCCTGGAGCAGCACGACCGTGCCGTCGCCTTGACGCCCACGGTCGGTCTGTATCATGATGAACGGGGAACGACCCTGTGGGCGATGGGACGCCACGCCGACGCGGTGGCCGAATGGAAGGCCGCACATACGCGTTATCCCATGAGTCCGTTGTTCGCGCTCCATTACGGGCAGGGATTGTCGGCGACGGGACACGATCAGGAGGCGGCTCGCGTTCTAGAGGCGGCGGCGGCGACGCAATCCGCTTTTCTGTCGGCCGGCAGCCCCGATCTACGCCCCTTGTACGACGTGCATTTCTCCCTGGCGAAGCTATATGAAAGACTCGGGGAGCCAGACCGGGCCGTCGAGGAGTATCAGGAGGTGATTGATCTTGTCCACCGGAGTCCGGAGCGGATCGCGTTGAATCCGCTGCTGGCCGGTCGGATCGCCATCGAACCGAAGTTATGGTTTGAGCCGAAAAGCTATTTGGAACTGGGCGACCTCTACCGGCGTCAGGGCGAGAAGGCCAAAGCGCTGGCCTCCTACCAGCAGGCCGTCGCCCTCGACCCCCATTACGAGAAGGCGAATCAACGCGTGGCCGCCATGACCGGGCCCGTCCCGAGAGCGCCATAACCACGGAGCGACCCCATCGATGATCGTCTGCGATCAACTGAGCAAGCAATTCGTCGTCGGACTGCGCCAACGGAAAGTGACGGCGCTGCAGGGGCTCGATCTGAAAATCGAGGCGGGAGAGATCTTCGGCTTTCTCGGGCCGAACGGCGCAGGCAAAACCACAACGTTGAAGATTCTCATGGGATTGATCCATCCCACCAGCGGCCGGGCCAGCCTGCTTGGCAAACCGTTGGGAGACGTCGGGGTCAAACAGCAGATCGGTTTTCTCCCCGAATCGCCCTATTTTTACGACTACCTCACGGCTGATGAATTCCTGCTGTTCTACGGTCAGCTCTTTGGCATGCCGCGGGCCGAACTCAAGTGCCGGATCGACGAGTTGTTGACGCTCGTGGGGCTGGCGAACAGCCGGTCGTTGCGCCTCCGACGGTTTTCGAAGGGGATGCTGCAGCGGGTTGGCCTTGCCCAGGCGCTGATCAATGATCCGAAGCTGGTGATGCTTGACGAGCCCATGTCAGGGCTCGATCCGATCGGTCGCAAGGAAGTCCGCGACCTGATCCTGCATCTGAAGGAGCAGGGCAAGACCGTCTTCTTCAGCAGCCACATCCTGTCAGACGTCGAGACGATCTGCAACCGCGTCGGCATCCTGATCAACGGCCGTCTGCGGGAAGTCGGCAGCGTGGAGGAGTTGTTGGGGCGCTATGGGGTCAAGACGGTCGAGATCATCATGGAAGGGATTGATGGCCCCCCGGCCGAACGGCTGCGCGCCATGGCCGTCAAGAGCGTGGTCACGGGGCCCAGAATATGGCTGCTGTTTGACTCAGAAGCGCGCGTCGACGAGGCCGTGGCGCTCATCGTCAAGGACGGCGGCCGCCTGATATCACTGACGCGGCAGAAAGGCTCGCTCGAGGATCTTTTCGTCAAGGAGGTGGCGCTGAGCGGAGGCGCCGTCCGGTCATGAGCAAAATCGTGGTCATCGCGCTCAACACCTACAAAGAGTCGATCCGTGACAAGCTGCTTTACAACCTGCTGATTTTTGCCCTGCTTCTCATCGGCGGCTCCGTCATCCTGAGCACGTTGACCGTTGGGGAGCGATCCAAAATCATCATCGATCTGAGCCTGGCCAGTCTCAACCTCTTTGGCGTGCTGATCGCGGTGTTTGTCGGCATTGGACTGGTGAGCAAGGAGATCGAGAAAAAAACCATCTACACCATCATCGCCAAACCGGTCCACCGCTGGCAATTCCTCGCCGGCAAGTACCTTGGGCTGCTGATTACTCTGGCGGTGAACGTTGGGCTGATGACCGTCTGTGTCTACGCGGTGCAACTGGCCGGGGAATGGACGCTGCGGCTCGAACTGCTCCAGGCAGTGTGGCTCATCTACGTGGAGCTGATGGTCGTCACGGCGATCGCGCTGCTGTGTTCCACCTTCACCACCTCGACACTGGCCGCCATTTTCACCCTGGCGCTCTATGTCATCGGCCATTTCTCAAGCAGCCTGAAAGAGTTTGCGAATAAAATCGGCAGCGACACCACCACCGCCATCGCCGATGTGCTCTACTACAGCCTGCCGAATCTGGAGCATTTCAACATCAAAGGGGAAGTGGTGCATCATATCGCTGTTTCCGCCGACCGCGTTCTGTGGTCGACTTTCTATGGGCTGGCTTACATCTCAGCCCTGCTTCTCCTTGCGGCGATTATTTTCCAGCGACGTGATTTTAAGTAAGTTCCAGCCAATCAGTTCATAATCTGAACTGTTATCTAATTTATATTGACAAATAAACGAGTTCCGCTATACTGTTCATCAAATGAACGGTATGGATGATGAAGCCAGACGGACCCTCCATATCCTGGATGAGGTTTCGAAAAATCACCGTATCAGCCAGCGGGTGCTGAGCGAACGGCTCGGTGTCGCCCTTGGCTTGACCAATCTCTATCTCAAGCGGTTGATCAAAAAAGGCTTCATCAAAGTCAAGGGAATCCCCGGCAAACGGTATCTGTATTATCTGACGCCCACCGGCTTCGCGGAGAAGAGCAGCCTTTCGATCCAATATATGCAATTTTCCTGGAATTTTTTCCAGGACATCCGTGCCAGATGGCGAGAGCAATTTCAGCGTCTGAGCGGGCTGGGGGTCACACAGGTCGTCCTCTGCGGCACGAACGAGCTGGCCGAATTGGCGTATCTCTCGCTCCGGGAGAGCGACTTGCAAGTTGTGGCCGTTGTGGATAACGAGCGGGCGGGATCAAACTTCTGCGGGTACACGGTGGAGCCCGTGACCGCGTTGCCCGGGCTCCACTTCGACCGGGTGATTCTGGCCGCCGCGGGCGTCGATCCAGAGGCGCAGGCGAAATTGCGCGACCTCATGAGCACGCAAGGAGTTCCGGACTCGAATGTCATCGGGTTGACGGCGTGAAGCAAGCCGAACCATTGACCGTGATTGAACCGAGCCGCGGCCGGGCGGCGATCAATTGGCGGGAGTTGATGCACTATCGGGATCTTTTTTATTTCCTGATCAGGCGTGACGTCACGATCCGGTACAAGCAAGCCGTCTTTGGCGCCCTTTGGGCGATCCTCCAGCCGACACTTTACATGCTCGTCTTCAGCCTCTTTTTCGGCCGTCTCGCACGCATCCCCTCGGACGGCGCACCCTATCCGATTTTTCTGTATGCCGGTCTGTTGCCTTGGATGCTCTTCTCATCCTCCGTCGGTCAATCGGCCAACAGCGTGGTCGGCTCCTCCAACCTGATTACAAAGGTCTATTTTCCTCGGCTCATCATCCCGCTCGCATCGGTGGGCGCCGCCCTGGTCGATTTCATCGTGGCCTCTTGTGTGCTCTTCGCCCTGATGGCGTGGTACGGCATCACGCCGGGTGTCCGCCTCCTCTGGCTGCCGCTGCTGGTGGCGGGGACGATGATGACGGCGCTGGGCATCGGGATGCTCGTCGCTTCGCTGAATGTCGCCTACCGAGATTTTCGGTATGTCGTGCCGTTCATGATCCAGCTATGGCTGTTTCTGACACCCGTCATCTATCCGGTCAGCCTCGTACCACCGCGCTGGCAGTGGCTGCTGCTTCTCAATCCGATGACGGGGCTGATCGACGCCTATCGCGCGGCGGTGCTGGGAGGCCAAGTACCTTTGGTGGCGCTCGCCGTCTCGCTGTGCCTGGGTGTCACCGCCTTCGTCGTCGGCGCCTTCTATTTTCGATCGACCGAACGGACATTTGCCGATGTGGTGTAACTGGGGGTCCGGCATTCCTCTCCGCTTGCGGGAGAGGACAAGGGAGAGAGGGATGGTTGAGGGGGGCAGGAATCATGACTGAACGGCGTGCCACGAACATCACCGCGTTTGAAAGCCACGTCCGACGCGAGGAGCGACTCACTCTGCTCGATCAACGCGGCTGCACCATCTGGTTGACCGGCCTGCCGGCCTCCGGCAAAAGTACCACAGCCTTCGAGCTCGAGCGCGCGCTCATCCAACGCAGGCGTCTCGCCTATGTGCTGGACGGCGACAACATCCGTCACGGTCTCTGCCGCGATCTCGGCTTCAGCATGGCCGACCGCGAAGAGAACATCCGCCGGATCGGCGAGGTGGCGAAATTATTCACCGATGTGGGGCTGATCACCATCACCAGCTTTATCTCGCCCTATCGGATCCATCGGGATCAGGCGCGGACCGTCCATCGGGCGGCCGGATTGGAGTTTTTCGAGATCTTCATCGACGCCCCCCTGACCATCTGTGAGTTGCGCGATCCGAAAGGGCTCTATAAACGCGCCCGCGCTGGCGAGTTGAAGGGGATGACGGGTGTTGACGATCCCTATGAACCACCGCTCACCCCCGAGCTGGTGATCAAAACGGATGAGATCAGGCCGTCTGAGGCGGCCCACATGATCATCACAGCCCTGGAAACAAAACACATCATCCCCTCGAGGCGATGAGGAACGGCATGCCTCCGTCGATCCTCGTCAGTCATCTCGGCAAGCGCTACCGTATCGGGGCGAGGGAACCGGCGTACCGGAGCCTGCGAGAAGCTGTTGCCGGAGCGGCGACCGCGCCGTTTCGCCGCCTGGTTCGGTGGAGCCGGGCGGCTGAATCTGAGGAGTTGATCTGGGCGCTGCACGATGTGTCCTTCGATGTCCAGGCGGGCGAAGTGATCGGCGTGATCGGCCGAAACGGCGCTGGCAAAAGCACGCTGTTGAAAATCATGAGCCGGATCACCGAGCCGACCGAGGGGCGGGTCGTGCTGCGGGGCCGGGCGGCCAGCCTGCTGGAGGTCGGGACCGGGTTTCATCCCGAGCTGACGGGACGCGAAAACGTCTATTTGAACGGCACGATACTCGGAATGAAAAGGAAAGAAATCGACCGGAAATTTGACGAGATCATTGCCTTCTCGGAAATCGAGCCGTTTCTCGACACGCCGGTCAAACATTATTCAAGCGGCATGTACGTCCGCCTGGCCTTTGCGGTGGCTGCTCACCTCGACCCGGAAATCCTCCTGGTGGATGAGGTGTTGGCTGTCGGTGACGCGGGGTTCCAGAAAAAGTGCCTGGGCAGGATGGGTGAAGTGGCGAGGGAGGGGAGGACGGTGCTTTTCGTCAGCCATAATATGGCGGCGGTCGAGCATTTATGTCCTAGAACGATTTGGATCGGCGGGGGCAGACTTCTTGAAGATGCCCGCACCGTTTCTGTGATCAACAACTACTACAAGGCCATGGTTGATCTGACACGCCACTCGTTGACGGCGAGGAACGATAGGACGGGGAGCAACGCGGCGAGGATCACTTCGCTGGAAATACGCAATGCGTCTGGGCCTGCCGATGCGATTCGATGCAGTCATCGCCTTTCATTGCGGCTGTGCTACGAATCCGCCAGCCAGGTGCAGCGCTATGCGGCGCTCTTCTCCATTCTTGATTCGAGGGGGGTCGCAGTTTACTGGCTGGATAGTCGTTATGAGCCCGGATTGCCCCCGGTCCTTCCGGCGGTCGGGGTGATCAGCTGTACGACCGGGCCCGTCAATTTGATTCCCGGGGTGTATTCCGTCAACGCGGCGCTCAAAGTGCAGGGCGACGTGGCGGATCAGATCGAATCCGGCGCCTCATTCACCGTCGAGCCCGAGGATTATTATGGCGTGGGGCAGCTGCCAGACCGGCAGCACGGGATCTGTTTGCTGCCGCAATCGTGGCAGGCTCGGGGACGGTCCTGAGAGGGGGCCATGCGTCGACTCCTTATTGCAATATATACGATCATGGGACGGCTACGGAGCAGGTGGGAGCGCTCTTCCATCGGAGATGAGTTGATGAGGGCGTATCGTTTGGCATATTGGCGCAATCGACTGGGGGCCTTCGGCGACGGCAGCCATATTTACCCTCATGTGGTGATCCATGCTCCCGAAAAAGTCCGGCTTGGCAGCAGGGTCAACATAGCGGAATTTGTTCATATCTGGGGCGGGGGAGGCGTGGAGATCGGGAATAACGCCATTATTGCGTCGCACGTGGTGATCACCTCCCAAACGCATGACACCCATGCGGCGATCTATCGGGACAGCCAGAAAATGATGCCCGTGTATATCGGGGCGGGCAGTTGGATCGGCGCCGGGGCGATCATTTTGCCCGGCGTTCGAATCGGCGATGAGGCCATTGTCGGAGCGCAGAGCGTGGTGACGAGTGATGTGGCGCCAAGGTCCGTGGTCGCCGGGATCCCCGCCCGCAAGATCGAGCGGAATGGCGAGGGTGACCGATGACGCCTGTGAGCCCGCGGCATGCAGAGATCGGTGTGCCCTCCGGATGGCGGCCATTGGATCCAACGGCGTTTACCCGCCGGTCAACATGTCCATCCTGTGATTCTCCGCACGGCGTCCCTGTCCGAGGACTTGGAAGAAACATTATCGTCGGACGGCAATTCCCCGCTGGGGCCTTCTCATTTGGACAAGACCTGCGACGCGCACGCGATTTATGGGAATGCGACCGATGCGGTCTGATCTACCAGGGATTGGTGCCGTCCAAGTCGCTGCTCCTGAGCCTCTATGCCACCAGCGAGGTCCGGCGACCCTGGCCGGCGGATCGTCGAAGACTGACCTGGGCGAGGGCGCTCCGGTGTCTGCCGGGACGCCCCGGGCGGATTCTGGATGTGGGGGCGAACGACGGGCACTTCCTTTCTTTGTTGCCGGACGGATGGGACGCGTCCGCGCTCGAGCCTGTCGGCGCAATGCGCGACGAACTCCGGAAAAGAACGTCGACAATCTTCGAAGGGTTCATTGATGATCGCGGGCTCGGACTGCCGGAGGAGTCATTTGACGTTGTGTGCCTGTTCGATGTGTTTGAACATCTCCTGGACGTTCGCTCGGCAGTGAATAACATCATGGATTGCTTGAAGCCCGGGGGCTTGGTCCTCATTGAAACCGGCACTACGCGATGTCTCCCGGCGAGGCTGTTCAAAAGTCTGTGGTGGTACTACGATTACATTGAGCATCTCGTGTTTTTCAGCCCATCATCGCTGGCCCATGCGCTGGCCTCCGCTGGGATACGTATCGAGCAGTGTCAGCCCGTCGTTCACACGGATATGGGCGGTCCTGGGTTGATGTGGAAGGATCTCGCGGTGAAACTTGGGCGTGTTTGGACGTGGAAAGCGAAGCTGGCCGTCGGGATTGACGCCCGGACTGAGTGGCTGGAACATCCGTTTCGCGTGTACTGGCCAGACCATCTGTTTGTCGTCGGGCGGAAACCCGCTCGCTCCTGCGATGGGTAGGCGCGACTCGATGAAGACGATCCTTGCCTCCATGGCCCGATCGCTGCGCGGCCTGCATGCGCTGATTCGGCCGACGGGGCACTCCGCGGGAAATCCACAACGTCGCCTGAATGACCTGTCTGGCGATCGTGATGTCGAGTGGTCATGGGTGGCCGCCAACATGCCGCAAGGCCCCGGTGAGGCCTTCGAATTCGGCCCGGGAGGCAGTTATCTGGGGCTGATTGCGGCCCAGCGGGATTTCGATGTGACGTCGGTCGATCTTGGTCCGGATCGCCGTCCGTATGTTCACCCGAACCTTCACTTCATCCAGGGTGATGTGATGAAGCTGGACTTGCATGAAGGCCATTATGATTTAATCATCAATTGTTCCACGGTGGAGCATGTCGGGTTGGCCGGTCGGTATGGGGTCGTGGACAGTGATCCGGAGGGCGACCTGACAGCCATGCATCGATTGCGGGCTGTCATGAAACCCGCCGGAACGATGCTCATGACGGTTCCCGTCGGCCGTGACGCGGTGTTTCTGCCCCTCCACCGGGTCTATGGGGAACGCCGTTTGCCCCAGTTGCTCCGCGGCTTTGCCGTTGAAAAATCGCGGTATTGGGTGAAAGATGAGCAGAACCGATGGATTATGGTCGACAAACCTGAGGCCCTGGCGAGGGAACCGCAGGAGCGGTGTTACGGGCTGGGTTGTTTTGTGCTGCGACGAGCCTGACATGATGACGATTTTCTCAATCCCCAAGCCGTGTGCGGGGCACATCGGAGTGATTCAACGGAACGCCGTCCGCAGCTGGTCACGGCTTCGACCGCAGTGCCAGATTATCCTGTTGGGTGATGAGACGGGAATCAAAGAACTGGCGGATGAATGTCGCGGGGACTGGATCCCGGCCATCGCGCGGAATCAATACGGCACGCCATTGCTGGATTCCGCATTTGCACGAGCCATGGCCTCCGCCCACTTTGATCGCCTGTGCTATATCAACGCCGACATCATTCTGATGGATGATTTTCTTCCAGCGGTTCGACGAATCGGGTATTCGAGATATCTGATGGCCGGCCGTCGGTGGGATGTGACTTTGAGCGAGGCATGGGATTATGACTCGGACAACGCCGATGTGCGGCTGCGCCAGTATGTGGAACGGCACGGCACGATGCATCCGCCGAGCGGGAGCGACTATTTTGTCTTTCCGCGACGGGCTTGGTTCGAGGAGTTTCCCCCGTTTGCCGTCGGGCGTCCGGGGTGGGACAACTGGGTGATCTATGCCGCGCGCAAGCGCGGCATCCCCGTCATTGACGCCACCGGAGCCGCGACCGTGATCCATCAAAATCACGACTATCAGCATGTCCCTGCGCGCAGCAGCGGCGTCTGGGAGGGGCCGGAAGCGGACCGCAACCGCGAACTCGTGGGCGGCGGGAGTTGTCTCTTTACGTTGGCGGATGCGACGCACATACTGACGCCCCGCACGCTTCACCGGGCGCTCGACCGCGAGCATCTCCGACGCTATTGGGTCACGCTGCCGATCCTCGTGCCGGCGATACGGCCCGTGATCGGCGCGCTGAGACGCATTGCCACGTGGTGTGGAGTGGGGGCGGCCACATGACGGCCCATCGTATTCCGCTGGCGCTGTTCACGTACAATCGGCCGGTGCACGCCTGCAAATTGCTTGACTCGCTGTCCCGCTGTCGTCGTCTGGATGAAGTCAACGTGATCATCCATTGCGACGGTCCGAAGACCGACCCCGACAGGGCGGCGGTAGACGAGGTGAGGGCGCTTGTGCACACGCGAGCGGCCGGCTTGAAGGCCCGAGTGGTCGAACGGCCCCGGAATCTCGGTCTGGCGTCGTCGATTGTGACCGGCGTCACCGACCTGTGCGATCAATACGGGAGCGTCATCGTCCTGGAGGACGACATGCAGGTCGCGCCTGATTTCTTGGATTACATGATCCAGGCCCTGGACCGCTACGAGTCCGAGCCAGATGTCTACCAGGTCTCTGCGTTCATGTATCCGGTGGTCCTTCCCGGTGATTGTGACGCCTATTTCCTCAGGTTGACGACCACGTGGGGGTGGGCGACATGGAAACGGGCCTGGCGGGTGTTCGATTGGCGGGCGACCGGCGCTCACGAGCTCTTGGCCGACCCTGCGATGAGGCGACGGTTTGATCTGGACGGGGCTTATCCGTATGCCCACATGCTGGAGGATCGACTTGGGGGGAAAAATGATTCCTGGGGCATTCTCTGGTGGTGGGCCGTTTTTCAGACCGGCGGCCTGGTGCTGCATCCCCGGACGTCGCTGGTCTGGGTGGGCGGGTTCGATGGAACGGGAACGCATTGCGGTCCGTCGGAGCTCAATCAAGCCGCATTGGACTCGATGTCTCAGCCGAGATTGGGCGGGGCGATACGATTTCCTGCCCGCGTTGAGGTGAGCGAAGGGGTCCTGGAGCGCATCAAGGAACATCTCGCCACCGAGCGCGCCGCATCGCCTCATGCGGCACCCCGACAATGGGCCTCCAGGTTGTTGAGGCCGTTGCAACGATTCGGACGGCGGGATCGAACCGCGGGGTAGCGATGCATCGATTGGTCGACGCATTCAGGCGGCGGTATTTTATGTGGTTAATGCGCGGACTTGAGGCGGAACGATTCCGCCATCGGCTGGCGGTCAGGGCGGTGCTCGATGGAGCGGCACAGCTCGGAACCGAGGCGGCCGTCGAAAACGCCTCCGATGATCCGAATCGCATCCGCATTGGCGCCCATTCGTATCTGCGGGGCAGATTGTTTATCTATGGACACGGCGGATCGATCACGATTGGAGAGTGGTGCTATGTCGGCGTCCGGAGCGAGATCTGGTCGATGGATTCCATCTCCATCGGCAATCGCGTGTTGATCGCACACGATGTCAATATCCACGATGGCACGGCCCATTCGTTGGACCCGCGCCAGCGGCACCACCATTTCAGGCACATCCTGGAACGGGGGCACCCCACGACTCCGCTAGCGGGCGTGTCGTCGGCCCCCGTGGTTATCGAAGACGATGTGTGGATTAGTTTTGGGGTGACCATTCTGAAAGGCGTCCGCATTGGAGCCGGCAGCGTGATCGCCGCCGGTTCGGTCGTGACGGATGATGTCCCACCCGGCGTGCTCTACCGCTGCGAGGTAATTCCGGTGATCACGCCATTACCCGTCACCGCACACCATGGGTGACCGGATGCGGGGAATGATGACATGGGAAGGCGCGGTGGTGACGCTCCGACAGCAGCCGGATCAGGAGGCGCTGGTCCGTGCCTGCTATTTTGACGATCCGCTGCTCGACGCGGCAAGGCGATTTGCCGAGGGCGGGGAGTGGCGGGCGGTTTCGACGTTCTTGCCCCCGCCGCCGGGACGCGCGCTCGACCTCGGCGCGGGGCGTGGCATCGGCAGTTACGCGCTGGCCCGTTGCGGCTGGCGGGTGACTGCGGTGGAACCGGATCCGAGCTCCATCGTCGGTGCGGGTGCCATCCGCTGCCTGACCCGGGAAACCGGCCTGACGATTGATGTCGTGGAGCAACACGCCGAGGCGCTCCCGTTCGAAGATGGAACCTTTGATGTCGTCTACGGCCGGCAGATCCTGCATCATGCCTCGAATCTGACCGCCCTCTGCCGAGAAGCCTTTCGAGTGTTGAAGCCGAAGGGCCGCATGATCGCCACGCGGGAGCATGTGATCAGCACGCCGGAGGAATTGCCGCTCTTTCTGGAGCACCATCCGCTCCACAAATGGTACGGAGGAGAGCACGCGTGTCTGCTGCACGAGTATCGCACCGCCATCGTTTCGGCGGGTTTCCGGCTGACGAGGCAACTGGGGCCGTTTGACAGCGCGGTGAACTACTTTCCCATGACGGAGGAGGAGTGGGTGGCGGCCTGCCGCCGGTCGATTCCGTGGTGGGCCGGAGGACGCGTGGCCGGCCGGCTGGCGACCGGGCGCCATGTCTTGGGCCGGCGGCTGCTGAATGGACTGGCCGCCCGCCTGTCGGCCGCCGCCGATTCTCCCGGCCGGTTGTACAGCTTTGTGGCGGACAAGCCGTGATGAACGAGTTGAAACGAGGACAGGGTCGAATGTCCACCGCGCTGGTGACGGGAGCGAACGGTTTTCTGGGCCGCCATGTGGCACGGCAATTGATGGCCGATGGGTGGGATGTCGTCGGTCTGGATCGCTCCGCGCCCGCCGCCGGCGCGCCGGCCGGCTATCATCGGTCCCTCATCATGACGCTGCCCTCGCTCGAATTCAACGCCGCCGTCCTCTCGATTCGTCCGGCGCTGGTGGTGCATGCCGCCGGCCCGTCGTCGGTGCCGGCGTCGTTGGCCGATCCGGCGGGCGACTTCGCCCTGTCGGTGCCCGTGCTGGTGAACGTGCTCGAGACCGTTCGCGCACACGCGCCGGCCTGCCGGGTCGTCTTTCTCTCCAGTGCGGCGGTCTACGGCAATCCATCCCGGCTGCCCGTCGAGGAGACGGCGCGAATCGAACCGATTTCTCCCTACGGCCATCACAAGCAGATGTGCGAGTCGCTGTTGAGGGAATTTTACACATTCTGCGGCGTGCGGTCCTGCTCGATCAGAATCTTTTCAGCCTACGGGGAGGGGCTCCGCCGGCAAGTGCTCTGGGAGATCTGCCGTCAGGCCCTCACCCAATCCGTGGTGCGGCTGATGGGCACCGGAGCCGAATCGCGCGATTTCATTCACGCTGATGACGTTGCCCGCGGCATCGCCGCCGTGATCGAGCGCGGGGTGTTCGATGCCCGCGCCTATAACCTGGCCACCGGTGAAGAAACGCGGATCGACGACCTGGCGGCACTGCTGATTGGGGCGATGGCGAAACCGGTCCCCGTGGAATATTCCGGCGAGGCCAGGCCTGGCGATCCGATCCGGTGGCGCGCGGACATCGGCCAGCTGGCCGCGCTCGGTTATGCGCCGACGATCTCGATCAAGGAGGGCGCGACGGCCTACGCGCGATGGGTGGGGTCACATGGCCGGTAAGGCAATGAGGGTGGGGCTGCTGGCGGTGGGTAGCGAACGATGGCTTGGCGGCGTCTATTACATTGAGAACCTGATCCGCGCGCTGAGGGCGTTGCCTGACGATCGGCAGCCGGCCATTGTCCTGATCGTGCCGCGTGCGGCTGATGCCGCGGCATACGGTGACGTGGCCGGACTGGTTGAGCGCGTGGCGACTCTTGAGCCGTCACCCGGCTCCTCCGTTCTTGCTGCCGGGGTTGGATGGGGCCGAAAGGTCGGACGGGTTGGTGTTCGAATCGCCTCCGCGGCCTCGGGTCGGTTGATCGGTCGAGCCGTCCCTCCGGCTCTCGACGATGCGCACCGGCCGCTGCTCGATCTGCTCAAGCGGGAGCGGCTTTCGCTGCTCTTCCCCTGCACCCATCCGATGGGCAGCGACTGGCCCGTCCCCTGGCTGGCCTGGGCCTGGGACCTGCAGCATCGCCATTATCCGGACTATTTCCGAGATGAAGACCGCCGGTGGCGCGATCATGTGTTCGCTACACTGGCCGGGCAGGCGCCGTTGATCGTGCTCAGCAGCCGCGCGGCACAGCAGGACTTCAACCGCTTCTATCCCGGTGCGGACCGCAAGTTGCGGGTGTTGTCCTTCGCCACGGTGCCTAGGCCGGAGTGGTACGGGGGACGCCCGGACGACACGGCGGCCCGTTATGGGCTTCCGCCTCGCTATTTCATGGTCGCCAACCAGTTTTGGGTCCATAAGAATCACGGGATCGTCTTCGAGGCGATGGCGCGCCTCAACGAACGGTCCATCCACGTTCAGGTGGTCTGCACCGGCCACCACGACGACCACCGGCGGCCTGGATATTTCGAAGAGCTGATGGGTTACGTTCGTGAGCATCGATTGACCGATCAGGTCAGAATCGTCGGGGTCGTGCCGCGTACAGATCAGATTCAGCTAATGCGCCGTGCGGCGGCGGTCATCCAACCGTCGCTCTTTGAAGGATGGAGCAGCGTGGTCGAGGATGCCCGAACGCTGGGCAAACGGATCGTGCTCTCGGACATCCCCGTTCACCGCGAGCAGGCACCGTCCCGGTCGGTCTACTTTGATCCACACAATCCTGATGCGCTGGCCGACCTGCTGGCGACCGAATGGGAGGCGGCGGATTCCGCGCCGTTGCCTCCCTCGTCGGATGACGAGCATACGGCCCTGGCCGCACAGAGGGGGCGTGTCGCCGATTATGGCCGGCGGTTTATGGAGATCGCCGCGGAACTGGGGGCGCTGTGGGAAACCCGTTGATCTCCATCGTCACCCCCTCGCTGAACCAGGCGAGGTTCATCGAAGAGACCATCCTGAGCGTGCTGGGCCAGGATTATCCACAGGTGGAATATGTGGTGGTTGACGGCGGCTCATCGGACGAGACGATCGACATCCTGCGGACATATGAGGATCGGCTGCGATGGCTGTCGGAGACGGACCGCGGGCAGGCCGATGCCGTCAACAAGGGGTGGCGGATGTGCCGGGGAGAGATCATCGCCTATCTGAATGCCGACGACACGTACACTCCGGGCGCGCTGGCCGCGGCGGCCGGTGTGTTCGCGAAGCATCCCGGCGCGGTGATGGTGTACGGTGACTGCGACAACCGTTTTCCTGACGGCTCCACGACTCTCAACCGTCCTCCGGCTCGATTGACGGCCGAAGAATTGATCGACCGCGGGAATCGCATCTTTCAACCGGCCTCGTTCTACCGCAGGACGATACTGGAGCGGGTCGGCTTTCTCGATCCGGGTCTGCAGTACTGGATGGACTACGATCTGTCGATCAAGTTGCTGCATGCCGGCCCGGCGGTCTATCTGGACCGGCGACTGGCGACGTTCCGGGTCCATCCGGAGCAGAAGAGCGCCGACCGGGGGCGGCTGTATCGAGAGGCGAGGATGATCAGCCGCCGGCACGGTGGGCGTTTCTTCTCTCAGTTGTTCTGGGAGCATCATCGGCGATTGCACTGGATGAGGTTTCAAGGGCAACGGGTGCGGCGGTTGATATGGGGCCATCCATGACAGCCAGGGCTCAGTGGCCAAACGAGACCCCGGCCGCCTGGACGGTGCGGGACGGTTGCCGATTGCGGCCCGTGGCTTGCCCGTTGTGCGGCGCGGACGACGCCCTGCTGCTTTATCGGGACGGCAACCGGAGAGAAGGCCTTCCGGTGACCGCCTCCTATGTGAGGTGCCGCCGGTGTGATGTGATCTACCTGACCCCTGTTGCGGAGCATCCGGAACGTTTGTATGCCGATGTCTATCTTGGCAAGTGCACGAACGGCCGGCTGGCCGGTGGTCGGTGGCGCCGTCGCTATGATGCGCTGCTGGCGAGATGCGAGGCTCGATATGATCGCAGCCTGGTGCTTCATCGCGCGGAATGCGGGGCCGCGCCTGGCACGATTCTGGATGTCGGTTGTGGCGACGGCGCCCGGCTGGCCGCCTATCACGCGGCCGGCTGGCAGGTCTGGGGCGTCGATCTCGACCCGTCGGCGATCCGGGACGCAAAGAATCGGGGCTTCGGCGTGTTTCTGCAGGGAGAACTGGCCGCGCAGAACTTTCCCCCCGAGACCTTTGACGTGGTCCGGATGGACAACACCCTTGAACACGTGCTCGAACCGCGTGCCGTGATCAGGGAGATTCGCCGCCTGCTCAAGCCTGCCGGACGGCTCTATCTCTACGTGCCAAACGGGGAGAGCCTGACGATGCGAGTGTTGGGCCGGTATTCGATCAATTCCTGGATTCCGTTTCATGTCGTCCTGTTCACACCCACCACGATCCGGCGGTTGCTGGACGAGGAAGGGTTCGACGTCTCGGTCGGTTTCAATACCCCGTTGGGCTGGCTTGCGCTCACGCTCAAACAGTTGACCAGCCGGAGGCCGTTTTCCTCACACCCGGGCCTGGGGGTGAGGACGGTGGCGTGCGGTCTTGGGCCGCTGGCCCGGCTGGCCGATTCGCTGTCGATGGGCGAGGAACTCGTGGTGAAAGCGATCCGGAGGGCCTCGTGATCCCGCCGATCCTCAAACGACACCTCTACCGCCTGCTCGACCGGGCGTATCCGGCGCCGGGCCGGATCGTCAACGTCGGCGCGCACGACCGGGACCAGTGGATCGCGTTGAAGGCGGCCGGACTCAAGCAGGGCGCCCGTGTGCTTGATACGGGTGCCGGCCAGTGTCCGTACCGGGAGCTGTTTCGCCATTGCGACTATCAGACGCAGGACTTTTCCCGATACGAGGGCACGAAAAGCGGACCGATGGCCGACCAGTGGCGGTACGGCGCGATCGACTACGTCTGCGACATCACCTCGATTCCCGTGCCGGACGGCAGCTTTGACGCCATCCTCTGCACCGAGGTGCTCGAGCACGTGCCGCGTCCGATCGATGTCCTGCGCGAATTGGGCAGAATTCTTGCCCCGGGAGGCCGGTTGTTCCTGACGGCGCCACTGGGCAGCGGCTTGCACCAGGAGCCGTATCACTATTACGGCGGATTCACGCCCCACTTCTATCGAAAATTCTTAGGTGAATTGGGAATGGAGATCATTGAATTGAAGGCGTCGGGCGGACTGATGAAACATGTGGGGCAGGAGGTGCACCGCGCGGGGCGGTTGATCGAAGAGCGGGCGCCGGTCCGTCTCTCGCTCACGGCTCGTTGGATACTGAAGCACTGGCTGCCGCGCTATTTGGCCGGTCTCGATGACGAGGTGATGGTCGCGGAATTCACCGTCGGCTATCTGGTGGAGGCAAGAAAAACAGCATGAAGAAGGGCGGGACGGCAGGCGGGAGCGTGGTCGGCGGACCGCTGGTCAGCGTGTTGTTGCCGGTATTCAACGGCGCTCGCCATCTGACCGAGGCGGTTGACAGCATCCTGAACCAAACATACGGCCACTTCGAGCTGATCGCGATCGACGACGGGTCGACCGATGACTCGGGCTCCGTCCTCCGGCGGTTTCGCGATGACCGGATTCGGGTGTATCACCAATCGAACCGGGGGCTCGCAGCGACGCTCAACCGCGCCATCACGCTGGCGCACGGCGAGCTGCTGGCGCGGCAGGATCAGGATGACGTGTCGAAGCGGGAGCGGTTTGAGCGGCAGGTCGACTACTTGCGGGCCCATCCGGCCTGCGGGCTCGTGGGCACTTGGGCTGAGATCACGGCGGACGGGGCATCCACCGGCCGGGTGCACCGCCATCCGGCCGACGGGTTGGTCCTGACATTCGAATTGCTGTTCGACAACCCATTCGTGCACAGCAGCGTGATGATCCGGAAACGGGCGATCGACGACGTGGGCGCCTATTCGACCGACCCGGCCCGGCAGCCCCCGGAGGACTACGAGCTCTGGTCACGGATTGCTCGGCGCTGGGAGGTGGCGAACATCCCAGAGATCCTGCATGTCTACCGCGAGGCGGCGAACAGCATGTCCCGCACGGGCGTGAGGCCGTTCGTTGAGCATCTTGTCATGGTCAGCGCGGAGAATCTTTCACAAGCCGCCGGACGTGCGTCGGTTGGCGCGGCGGCCGTTGATCTGGCCGCGCTCGCGCACGACGCCGTCGACCGCCTGTCGCCGCAGCCGGACCTGGAAGCCTGCGCCTCGTTGCTGTTCGAAGCGGCCGACCGCTTGTCAGACGGCGCCGGGGCCGATCGCGCACTACTGCGGCGTCGGGCGGAGGAGAGGCTCGGATTATTCCGGGCCCGATACGACCGGCACCGCTATGGCGCCGTGATCGGTCGGCTGATCACCGCCGCCGGACGACTTCGGCCGGGAAGGGGGGAATCATGAACGGCTGTTGCGTCATCGGGGGCGGAGGCTTCATCGGCCGGCATGTCGTGGCGGCCCTGGTGGAACGAGGACGGCGGGTGACCGTCATCGGTCGGACGGCGACGCCGATGCCGCCCTTTCCGGCCTCCGTCCGATACGTGCGCGGCGATTACGGCGACCGGACGTTTCTGGACGGCGCGCTCAAGGGGGTTGCCGAGGTGATCGACCTCGCCTACGCGACGGTGCCCAAGACGAGCTACGACGATCCCGTCTTCGACATTCTGAGTAATCTGCCGCCGAAAGTGGGGGTGTTCGAGGCGGCCGTGTCGCTCCGTATCCGGACGCTGGTGGTCGTGTCCTCCGGCGGCGTGGTGTACGGAACGGCCGACCGGCTGCCCGTCACGGAGGCCCATTCGACCAATCCGATTTCACCCTACGGGATCTCGAAGCTGGCGATTGAAAAGTATGCGCTGCTCTATCATCACAGCCGCGGGCTGCCGGCGGTGATCGTCCGGCCCGGCAATGCCTACGGCGAAGGGCAGCGGCCCTTTGCCGAGCAAGGGTTCATCGCCACGGCCATGGCGGCGATTCTGTCGGGTCGTGCGGTGACCGTGTTCGGCGAAACGGGAACCGTTCGTGATTACGTCCACGTGGAGGATGTGGCGCGCGGCATCCTCGCGGCGCTCGACGCCGGTCTGGCAGGGGAGTGCTACAACATCGGTACGGGCGTGGGCATGAGCAACCGGGATCTCCTGGATGTGATTATGCCCTTGGCCCGAGCGTCGGGTTTTGAACCCATGATTGTGACGCGGCCGGCCCGTCCGTTTGACGTGCCTGCGAGCGTCCTCGACGCCGGAAAACTCCGCGAGCGGACGGGCTGGGCACCATCGATCCCCATCCGCGACGGCCTCGAACGGACGTGGCGCTGGCAGTGCGACGCGAACGGGAGGGCGCAATGACGTTCGGCGGCTGGCCGGTGATCCTCCAACGATGGCGGCGCCGGGCGGAACGGTTTCTGCGCCGGCCGGGCTTCGCCACCGCGCCCAGCGGGCCGAGGCCTGAGCGGCTGGAGGTCGACAAATGGGCGATGTCCGAAACGGTGCTGAAGTTGATTCGCATCGTCGGGACGCATCCCTATCCACTCGACGAGTTGCTGTTAATGGCGGCGGCGTTTGCCTATCACCGGCCGGAGGTCGTCATCGACATCGGCACGCATGTCGGGAAAAGCGCGCGGATCTGGCACGAGCTGTCGCGCGAGCTGGGGACGAAGACGTCGATTCACACGATCGATCTGTGCGATGCCTCGCATCCGGAATTCCCGGCCGAACAGCTGGGGAGGTATGTGCGGGGATTGCCCGTCACCCAGCACGTCGGTGACGGGGTGGCTGTCGCCACGGGGCTCATTGAGCGCGCTCCCTCCGCCGTCTATTTGATTTTCTGCGACGGCGATCACCGCCGTGAATCGGTGGCGCGCGAATTGGAACTGGCGACCGCGGTCAGGCGCGGTTGCCTGCTGGTGCACGACACCTTCTACCAGCCCGGCTCAACCTACAACCACGGCCCCTACGAGGCCATGAACGAATTCATCAGTCGAGTACCGGTCCGCCAGGTGTTGCATCTGCAGACCGGCCTGCCGGGCCTTTCCTATCTGGGATTGTCAAGCGGAGGCGCGGATCCGCCATGAGAATCCTCTATGTCGCCATGGCCGATGACTACGGCGATCCCGCTCGGGGGGTCAGCTTCGAGCAGGCTAATTTTTACGACTCATTGGTCAGGATGGGCCATGAGGTGATCCCCTTCGACTTCATGGCGCTGACACAATCGACCGGCCGCAACCAGATGAATCAGCGGCTGTGGGAGACGGTCCGGGCTGTGCGGCCGGCGCTGCTGTTTGCGGTTCCATTCGGGTGGGAGCTCGATCCCGCAATGATCGCACGGATTTCCGTCGACACGGTCACGCTCGCCTGGTTCTGCGACGATCACTGGCGCTTCGACGATTTCACCCGGTATCTGGCCCCGGCTTTCACCTGGTCGGCCACGACGGCGACGAGCGCGCTGCCCAAGTATGAGCGGATCGGCTACCGGAACGTAATCCACACCCAGTGGGCCTGCAATCATTTTTCATACCGCAAGCTCGACCTGCCGCTGATCCATGAGGTGACGTTCATCGGCCAGCCGCACGGCGATCGGAGGCGCGTGATCGACCGGCTTCGCCGGGCTGGTCTCGAGGTGAAGGTGTGGGGGTATGGATGGGAGTCGGGACGATTGTCGCAGGAAGAGATGATCAGGACGTTCAATCAGAGCCGGATCAATCTCAATCTCTCCAACGCGTCGGTCGTCAGCCTGCGCCATGCGTTGCTCCCCTGGACGCGGCCTCATGACCAGATCAAAGGCAGAAATTTCGAAATTCCCGGATGCGGCGGTTTCGAGTTATCGGGCGTGGCCGACAACCTGGGCGACTATTTTGACATCGGCCGGGAGATTGTCTGTTTCGGCTCGACGGGGGATTTGATCGACAAAATTCGTTACTACCTGGCCCACGAGGACGAGCGGCGGGCGATTGCCGAGGCGGGCTACAAGCGGACGCTGGCGGAGCACACCTATGAAAAGCGCTTCGGGGAGATGTTTGAACGAATTGGAGTCCATAGTTACGTAACACCGGCGGAGACCGGGGGCGTCGCGAGTGGATCGCATTCCCCCTCGATGTGAGCGAACGGCCGGCGCCAACGGGATGAAGGGATGAGGATTTTGCACACGGTCCAGGCCTACGCGCCTGCCGTCGGCGGCAGCGAAGAGGTCGTCCGGCAATTGTCGGAACGGTTGGTCGCGCGTGGTCACGAGGTGACGGTGGCGACGGCGGCGCACCCGCAACGTCCGGCCTGCATCAACAACGGGGTCAGGATCGAGGAATTCCATGTATCCGGCAACGCCGTTCGTGGCGTTCATGGCGACTGGCGCAGGTACGTCGAGTTCGTCCGGACCGGAGCGTACGATGTGATGATGAATTACGCGGCGCAGATCTGGTCGTCAGATCTCGTGTTTTCCCTGTTACGGGATTTGTCCTGCTCGACCGTGTTCGTTCCGTGCGGGTATTCGATGCTGCATGATCCGGCCTATCGGGAGTATTTCAGGAACATGCCTTCAGTGCTGCGACACTACGACCGGGTGATCTATCTGTCACCCGGCTATCAAGATACTCGGTTCGGGGACATGCATGGGCTGACCAACGCGACCATTATTCCGAATGGCGCCGACGAACGGGAATTTGACGGGCCGGCCGGCGATTTCCGGGCGAGACACGGCATTACAACGCCCCATCTGCTGCTCTGTGTGGCGAATCATTATCCGTCGAAAGGCCATCGGCTGGTGCTGGAGGCGTTTCGACGGCTCCGCCGGCGCGACTGCACGCTGGTGATCATCGGCCAGCCGTATCCGGTCGGCCTGAGGCAAGGGTGTTATCGAGCCTGTCTTCTCAAGTCGTGGTTCGCCGGCAACGTCAGGATGATGACCGACCTCCCCCGCGCCGAGGTGGTGGCGGCTTATCAGGCTGCGGATCTCTTCCTGTTCGGCTCCGAAATCGAATGCGCGCCGTTGGTGATCTACGAGTCGATGGCGTCGGGCACGCCGTTCGTCTCCACCCCGTGCGGCAACGTGCCCGAGTTGGAGGCGTATGGCGCCGTGATCGACTCGGCCGGCGCGATGGCGGAGGCGGTGCGGCGGTTGCTGGCCCATCCGGGGGAGCGGGCCGAAATCGGCCGGAGAGCGAAGGCGGCATGGCGTTCGCACTACACCTGGGAGCGGATCGCGGGCCGGTATGAAGCGCTGTATGCGGAGCTGGCGGGCGCGAGGAATGCGGCATGAGCCCGAAGGTGTCCGTCGTGCTGCCGGTCTACAATGGCGAACGGTATGTGGCGGACGCGGTTCGGAGCGTGCAGGGGCAGACCTGGCGTGATTTCGAACTGCTGGTGATTGACGACGGGTCGACCGACCGGACGGCCGAGATCGTCATGTCATTGACCGATTCGAGAATCCGGGTGGTGCGTCGTCCCCACGAGGGGCTGATCGCGGCATTGAACGCCGGTCTGGCCATGGCGGCCGGCGACTACATCGCCCGGCAGGACGCGGACGACCAGTCTCTCCCGCGGCGGTTCGAGCGGCAAATCGCCCTGCTCGACGCGCGGCCGGAGCTCTGCCTGGTGGGCGCGCACTGCGACGTGGTGGACGAGCAGGGGCGGCTGGTGAAGACGGAGGAGCCTCCGGACGACCACGACCAGCTGGTCGGACTGCTGGAGCGCCTCAACTGCTTCAGCCACGGCTCGGTGATGTTCCGGCGCGCCGTCGCGCTGCAGGCCGGCGGGTACCGGCCGTTCATGCGCCACGTGGAAGACTATGATTTGTGGCTGAGGATGAGCGAACGATGGCGGCTCGCCGTCGTACCCGAGGTGCTCTACCGCTGGCGCGCGCACGGGGGGAACGTCACCGCGCGTTATTGTCTGGAGCAGGAGCGTCAGGCCTGTGTGGCCAGGCTCTGCGCGCGGCGGCGGCGGTCGGGCCGTGAAGAGCGCGGGGAAGAGCTGCGCGCCAGGTATCTGCTCGGATGGGGCCGGCTGGATCCGCGTCCTTGGTCGAACTGTCTATGGCGGGCGGCCGAGCGACGGCTGCCGGACGGCCGGTCGTTCGTCGCGCCGGGGCTGCTGGTCGGCGCGTTGCTGTTGAATCCATCCAACCGTGCCGCACTCTCAAGTCTGATGCGCGTGGTGCTGCCGCGCCGGTGGTGGGTGCGGCTGCGCGCGCGATGGGGCGACGGACGGAGCTTCACACGGTACGGGGAACGGGAGGGACGCGATGCGCGGTCGTGAGGCGGCGCCGTGAAGCGGGCCCATCTTGCGTACCTGATTTGTCCGGGCTGCCGGTCGGACGCGCTGAAGGCGGAGGCGCAGCGTGAAGCGGCGGGTCGAATCGAGACCGGCACGCTGGTCTGCCCGGTGTGCGACGCGCGCTTCCCGATTCTCCGCTCGATTCCCCGGTTCGTGCCGATGAGCAATTACGCCGATGGATTCGGGCTGCAGTGGACGAAGCACGCCCGGACGCAATACGACAGCGTCAACGGGACGACGATCTCCCGTGACCGGTTCTTCGGCCAGACCGGCTGGCCGCAGGACCTGCGGGGTGAAACGATTCTGGAGGTCGGCTGCGGGGCGGGCCGGTTCACCGAACCCGCGGCGGCGACGGGTGCGATGGTGGTGTCGATGGATCTGAGTTATTCGGTCGACGCCAATTATGCGTCGCACGGCGACAGGGAGAATGTGCTCATCATCCAGGCGGACATCCATCAGATGCCGTTTCGTGAGACGAGCTTCGACAGGCTCTTCTGCTTTGGCGTGTTGCAATACACCCCCGATCCGGCGCGCGCGTTTTTCACGCTTCCGAAGTACGTGAAGCCCGGCGGACGGCTGGCGGTCGACATTTACCGCCGCTGGGGGTGGTTCAAACAGCTGACGCAAACGAGAGTCTGGATCAGACCCCTCACCAGACGTCTGCCCCCCGCGCGGCTGTCCCGCTTGGTCGAAGGCTACATTCATCTGATGTGGCCGCTTGCCCGATTGCTCCGATCAGTCCCGGCAATCGGCCGGCCGTTGATATGGCGGCTGCTGGTCGCCGACCACTCTTATACCTACGATTTGCCGGAACCCCTGCTGCGCGAGTGGGCGGTTCTCGACACCTTCAACCTGTTGTCACCGCCCTTTGAGCATCCCCGGACGCGCGAGACGGTCCGCTCCTGGTTCGATGAAGCGGGCCTTGGGGAGGTCGACGTGTGGGAGGCGTCGGCGCTGATCATCGGGCGGGGGAAGAAACCATCATGACGGCATCATCGGACGGAGGCCCCATCGGAGCCCAACGGATGGCGCAGAACCCGCGTCCATGGGGCCGGGACCTAGCCCGGCCCGAGATCGGAGAGCCTGGCGATCGGGCGCTGCCGGTGCGTCTGCTGGTGGTCGCGCACAGTCTTGAGCACGGCGGCGCGGAGCATTCGCTGCTCCTGTTGCTCGAGCGGCTCGACCGGACTGCGTTCGACTGCCTGCTGGCCGCCCCTGACGGCCCGATGCGAGACCGGTTTCTCCGTTGCTGCCGGCCCGCCGTCACGCTCCGGCGCGGCTATCTGCCGCTGACGTTTCAAATCCCTTCGTACGCGAGAGCGTTCTATGCTACAGTCGTCAATACGATGAAGCTTCGGCGGTATATCCGGCGCCATCCGGTCGATCTGGTGCTGACGAACACGGGAGTGGCGCTGTACGGACCGCTTGCGGCGGCACTCTGCGGCGTGCCGGGGGTGACGATGATGCGCGAGATCGTCTCTCCCCCGGTCGTCAGGTCGGCATTGAGCCGCCTGCTCCTGCGGTTGAACCGCCGCGTGATCGCCAATTCCAGGGCGATCGTTCCGGCAGGGGACGGCCAGGTGCCGGCCAACCTCTCGGTGGTGCCGGGTGGGGTGGAGCTCAATCGCGATCGGCAGGCGCCGACGGACGCCGGGCTCCCGACGCTGCCCGATGGAGGCCCGCTGGTCGGTCTCGTCGGAACGGTTCATCCGATCAAGGGACACGAGGCGTTTCTGCGGATGGCGGCGGCAGTGGCGCGCCGCGCGCCGGAGGCAAGATTTATCATCGTCGGACGGTACGATGACCGCTCGCGCTATTTTCAACGGCTGATCCGGCTGCGGCGGAGGCTAGATTTGAACGGGCGGGTGCTCTTCACGGGATTCGTCGAGCCGATTCCCGTGCTGCTCGAGCGGATAACGGTGCTGGTGATCACGTCGATGACGGAAGGTTTTCCTCGTGTCGCGTTGGAAGCCATGGCGGCGGCCAAACCCGTGGTCGCATTCAATGTGGGCGGCGTATCGGAAGCGGTGGAGGACGGCGTGACCGGCAGACTGATCCGATTTGGCCAGATCGATGCGATGGCGGATGCCGTCTGCCGTCTGCTCGAGGATCCTGAAGCCGCGCGTCGCATGGGAAATGCGGGTCGCGCCCGGGTGGAGGCGTCATTCACCGCCGAGCGCCAGGCGGACCGGATCAAGGCCTTGTTGCTGGAGTTGGCGCCCGGTCATGAGGCCTGACGGCAGGTCTCGCGTGACGGCGGGTGAGGGACGGAGGACGCTTGCGGCCATGGGACGACATAGACCGTCGGTGAGGCCGTCGTTGTCGTTGATGCACCAATTACGGGGGCGGAGCTATTTCATCTGTCCCTCACGGAAAGTGATTTTCTCGGCGATCCCCAAATCCGGCGTGGAGAGCCTCCGATATCTGATCCTCAGGGAAGAGAGGGAGCCCAATCCGCACCGGATCTGGGAGCCCAGATTCGACAAATATATCATCACCATCCGGAGGTCGTTTCCCGCGGACCACGCCTATCTCGTCATCGTCAGGAACCCCTACCATCGGCTGGTGTCCGGCTACCTCGACAAATTTCTGACGGGCAACTTTCATCTGCTGCCTTTTTGTGAGACGGCGATGCACTTTTACCGCCGGAGCATGCACGACGGCAGACGTGTCAACTTTGAAGAATTCGTCACCTTTCTGGTCGCTCAGCCGCCGCATCTTGTCGATCCTCATTTCCAGCCCCAGACCTCGCTGTTCAGGATGTGCAGCCGAGCCCGGATCTACAAGCTCGAGGAACGCGGCATTCACGACGCGCTTCGCGAGCTGGGTTTCACGCACGAATTCCTGAACTATCGAAGCCATCATTTATATTCCTTACGGCATGAACATGTCCCAAACGCCCATCAACAGTATTACGGGGAGTTCGACATCGCCGAACGGCGGATGACGCCCGTCGACCCGCCGCACGCGGCGGGCATCGGCTTTGAAGGGGCGGTGGTCCCCGCCTATGGCGATTTTTACACCGAGGCGCTGCGGAAACTGGTGTATGAGTATTATGCCGATGATTTTCACGTGCTCGGGTATGCCGAGCACTCTCTCAAGCCGGGGGAGCGACCATGAAGGCATTGATCACTGGAATCACCGGACAGGACGGATCGTACCTGGCCGAGCTGTTGCTGGAAAAAGGCTACGAAGTCTATGGCATCATCCGCCGGTCGAGCTCGTTCAACACCGACCGGATCGACCACATTTATCAGGATCCGCACCAGCCGGACACGAAGCTGCGGTTGGTCTACGGCGACCTGACCGACGCCAGCTCGCTCAACCGGGTGCTGCGGACCGTCCAACCCGATGAAATCTACAACCTGGGCGCGCAAAGTCACGTGCGGGTGAGCTTTGACATTCCGGAGTACACCGGCGACGTCGACGCGCTGGGGACGATCCGCCTGCTGGAGGCGATCCGGGAACTGGGGATCCGGCCGAAGTTCTACCAGGCGTCATCGAGTGAAATCTACGGCAAGGCGGAAGAAACGCCCCAGTGTGAGACGACGCGCTTCCAGCCGCGCAGCCCCTACGCGGCCGCGAAGCTCTACGCCTACTGGATGACGGCCAACTACCGGGAAGCCTACGGACTGTACGCCTGCAACGGCATTCTCTTCAATCACGAGTCGCCCCGTCGAGGCGAGACCTTCGTCTCCCGGAAAATCTCCCAGGCGGTCGCGCGGATTTCGCTGGGGCTTCAGGACAGGATCTACCTGGGCAATCTCGACGCCAAGCGCGACTGGGGATACGCCGGCGAATATGTCGAGGCGATGTGGCTCATGCTCCAACAACCGCGCGCGGACGATTACGTGATTGGCACCGGCACGACCCGTTCGGTCCGGGACTTTTTGCAGGAGGCCTTCGGCCTCGTCGGCCTCGATTACGCCAAATACGTCGAGATCGATCCCCGCTATTTTCGCCCGACGGAGGTCGATGTGCTATTGAGCAATCCGTCGAAGGCCGGCCGGCAGCTCGGCTGGAACGCTGAGGTCGATTTCAACACGCTGGTCCGCATGATGGTTGAGTCGGACATCGAGCGCGAGAAGACGATCCTGGCCGGGAAGAAGCCGGTCATTCGGGCATTGGCCGAAGAGTGGGAACACTGGGGGACAGGGTCGAGGCGTATCGCGAAGCGGGTACACGACGCGTGAAGCATGGCCCATGGGGAGATCGGGATGGCAACGGCGTGGAAAGATCGACGGATTGTGATCACCGGCGGGAGCGGGTTTCTCGGTTCGGCGCTGGTCGAGCGGATGCGGGAGGCGGGCTACCATTCCCTCTTCATCCCTCGACGGCGCGACTATGACCTGACACAGACGGCCGCGGTGGAGCGGCTTCTCGCCGATGCGCAGCCGGAGGCGATGATCCATCTGGCCGCACTGGCTGGAGGCATTGGCGCCAACATGCGCCGCCCGGGAGATTTTTTTTATCAGAACGCCGTCATGGGCATCCAGCTCATCGAGCAGGCGAGGCGGACGGGCGTCGAAAAAGTCGTGGTGATCGGGACGGTCTGCGCCTATCCCAAATTTACGCCGGCGCCGTTTCGCGAGGAGGAGTTGTGGAACGGGTATCCGGAGGAGACGAACGCCCCCTATGGCCTGGCGAAAAAGATGCTCCTGGTCCAGGGCCAGGCCTACCGGCAGCAGTTCGGGCTGAATGTGATCTATTTGCTGCCGGCGAATCTCTACGGACCGCGGGACAATTTCGAACTGGAGACGTCCCACGTGATTCCGGCCCTGATCCGAAAATGTCTCGACGCGAAACGAGAACAGCGGCCCGAAGTCGGCTGCTGGGGCACCGGCACACCATCCCGAGAATTCCTCTATGTGGAGGACGCGGCCGACGCGATCCGGCTGGCGCTGGAACGGTACGACCGGCCGGAGCCGGTCAACGTCGGCACCGGCCGGGAGGTGACGATCAAGGCGGTGGCCGAGCTGATCGCAAACCTGACGGGGTTTTCAGGCCGGCTGGTGTGGGACGCGTCTCGCCCCGACGGGCAGCCGAGGCGTGTGCTCGATACGGCCAAGGCGGAACAGCTGTTCGGTTTTCGGGCCGCCACCTCATTGGAGGAGGGGTTGAAACGGACGATTGACTGGTACAAGGCGTCGGGGGAAGGCCGGTGACGCGCTCGTCGGCGCATCTGTTCGCGGTGGTGCTGGCGGGCGGCGAGGGAAATCGGTTCTGGCCGTTGAGCCGCCGGACGGCGCCCAAGCAATTTTTACGAATCGCGGGACACCGGACGCTGCTGCAGCAGACACTTGACCGCGTGTCGCCGCCGCTGCCCCCCGAACGGGTGATGATCGTGACAAACCGGACGTATCGGGACGACGTCGCCTGGCAGTTGCGCGACACGTACCGGAGGTCCAAAAATGTTCACCTTTTGCTTGAGCCTTCTCAACGTAACACGGCTCCGGCCCTGGCAATGGCGGCTATCAGTCTGATCCGGAAGGATCCGGACTCGATCATGCTGGTGCTCCCCTCGGATCACGCGATTTCACCCGTCTCGGCGCTGTGGGGGACGATCCGCCGCGCGCTGCCGTTGGCGGCGGCCGGCGAACTCGTCACCTTCGGCATCGTTCCCACGGAACCGACCTCGGCCTACGGATACATCAAGCGGGGAGCGGCTGTTGACAGGCAGGGGTACCGGATCGATCGTTTTATCGAAAAACCTTCGCAACGGGTGGCGCGCCGGCTGCTCCGGGAGGGCGGCTTTTTCTGGAACAGTGGCCTGTTTCTCTGGCGCGCCGCCGCGTTCCTGGAGGAACTGCGCCGGCATGCGCGGGGATTTCTGGTGCCGCTGGCCGCGATGGAGCGGTCGCGAGCGTCGGCGGACGTCGAACGGGCGTTTCGCCGGATGCCGGAACTCTCGGTCGATTACGCCGTGATGGAGCGGACCGCCAGGTCGGTGGTGGTGCCGGCACGCTTCCGCTGGTCAGATCTGGGCTCGCTCACGGCGCTGGCCGAACTGGTCCCGAGGGATCGAGCCCGGAACAGCATCGCCGGCGAGGTGATCGCGCTCGACACGTCTGATTCGATTCTCTACGGCGGACGTCGGCTGTTGGCGGCGATCGGCCTGCGGGACATGGTGGTGGTGGATACGCCGGACTCCCTGCTCGTCTGCCCGAAAGATCGGGCGCAGCAGGTGAAGGCGATCGTCGGCGAATTGAAACGGCGCAATTCGTCCCACTACCATCTCCCTCACGCAGAGACCCGACCGTGGGGCTCGTTCGCCGTCCTGGAGGAGG
>DATIZH010000039.1:0-1312 GCA_035517195.1 Nitrospiria bacterium
ATTCACGTACGACGTGCCTCCGAAGTTGTCCAGGCCCCAGCTCCACTGGATCGTGCCGGCCTCGAACACCTTGGCGCCGCTAGGCGCCGTGTAGATGCTCGAGTTCGCCGTATCCTGCTGATTCGTCTCCGCGTTGATCAAAGGCGTGCTTGAGAGCACCGTGGTGTTCGGTGGAGTCGTCGAATCACCGTAGTAATGGTCGTACTCGTAGCCCACGATCCCCGGGACCTGCGTCCCGTTCGTCCACCCCGTCCCATCGAAGACCCAGTTCGAGGCATCGGTGACCTCGTAGTATGTCGGGTTGTCATTCGGCGTCTCGCCGCCGTACATCTCGCCCATCATCGCATCCTCAGGCCGATTGACCAGCGGGTCACGCCACAACGTGGTGAGGACGGAGTTATTGACGTTCAACTCGGGATCTGGACCCGCGGGTCCCTTACAGGCTAGATCAGCGCAGTCCTTGTAGCCGTCCATGACGCGGTTGGGATTGCCGGCCGCATCGGCCTCGTAGCGCACCTGCCACCAGGACTCGTTGCCGGCGAAGAACGCTACGTTGACTCCGGCGTTGATCGCCGCTTGGACGTTGTTGCGCATGCCCTGGGTCCAATACTCGTCATGACCGACGACCAGGAAGGCCTTGTGGTTCGTTAGCGGATTCGCGGTGGCGCTATCGGTGTCGGTATCGGTGGTGTATGCCACGTTATAGCCGCTCTTCTCGAGCCACCTGACGAAGGGATACTCCCATTCCAGGAATTCACCAGCGCCGTTGCCGTCCCAGAACGGCCGATCGAACGACACCTTCATGGCGTGGGGCCCGGCGAACGACGACGTGTCGAGGGGGTTCATCGCCTGTGACGTGCCGATCAAATTGTTGTACAGGCTGGTGTCTCCGTAATTGTTGTAGGCCTCGTAGGTGTTGGTACTGGCCTGGAACAGGATCGGCTCATGACCGCCGTCGTCGCGCACGATGAACACGATCATCGAACCGTAGCCGTTGGAGGCCATTAGGCGCGCGATGTACACGCCGGAGACCCACGTTGAGGGCACGTTCAGGGTCGCGGTCTGGCTCCAGTTCTCCGACACAATGCCGGTGGTCGGATCGGGCATGGCCTGGGTCTGGTTGACGCCGGGGAACGAACCCATATCGTCCATGAGCCGCGCGCCGGCGCCGCCGTACCAGCCCATGCGATAGATGCTGATATCGACGCTGGGCGCTGTTGTCGTCACATAGAAGGTGATCGATTGCCCGTGGTTGATGCTGATCCGGGACCCGTAGCCGGAAATCCCCTGGGGAGTCGCGGGCGCCGCGAAG
>DATIZH010000040.1:0-152955 GCA_035517195.1 Nitrospiria bacterium
GAATGACCTGGGTGCCGCAGCAGATTCCTACCAAGACGACTCTTCCATTGATGCCAGGACGGTTCATCAATGGCTGGAGGACTACCGAACCGGCCTGACCACGGCTCAGAAACGGCAGTTGGCGAACGCGCTCTATGAGGAAAGCCAGCGGTACGGTCTTCAGCCGAGCGTGGTCATGGCCCTGATTGCCACGGAAAGCTCCTTTTTTAATTGGTCGAGATCCGAGCAGGGTGCCGTGGGACTGATGCAGCTCTCACCCAACACTGCCGAGGCCATGGTGCGCCAATGGTCGGCATCAGGGGTACGGATGAAGTGGAGCGGCGAGGACAGCTTATTTGATCCTGTCATCAATCTCAGGCTCGGCTTGAGATATCTCTCTCAGTTGGTCCGGCAGTTCGGCGACCTGAGAATGGCCTTGACAGCCTATAATTACGGGCCCACCAGGGTCTCTGAATGGCTGGCCGAAGGCAAACCTCTTCCCCTGGGTTACGCCAACCGAATCCTCAGTTTGTCCAAGGAACTGCGCGATCAATCTCAGGGTGAATCCGCGCTCATCGATCAGCAGGCTTGACGACCGGATCTGACCCGGCCCCTCGCTGGCCTTTTCAATGACGGGCCGGTCATGATAGGGTGGTGAAATGCGTGGTCGCCACCCCGTGATTTCATGGTGGGCGAGTCCGACGATTGGCTGCGTCGCCTTCTGCCTGTCGGGCGGGCTAGCCGCTTGCGGAATCAGCGCGGATGTCTACACGCGCACCCTGCACGAGCGCGACCAATTCCGTGCTCGCGCAGAACAGGTGGAGACGGAGGCCGCGGATCAACAGCGGCAGGCCGTCTCCCTGCGGAACGCCCTGACGGAACAACAGCAGGCGAATCGCATCCTTCAAGCCAAGGTCTCCGATCTCGAGGCCCAGACCGCCGATCAAAATCTTGCCCAAGAAGCGCTGGCTCAGCAACTACGTTCATTGACGGCCGAGCGGGAAGAGCTGCTGCTCAACCAGGATGAATCCCGTCCGCCATCCGCAGGTCTGCCTGCCGGCGCGGGGGAGGCACCATCGCCGGAGGTGGAGGCGGGCGCCCAACGGCTGAACGTCCAGTTTCACGACGACATCACGGCTGGTCACCTGACGGTTCATCGACTCGGGCACAGACTGGACCTTCGTCTGACCGAGTCGTTTCTCTTTGTTCCGGACAGGATTCAATTGACCACGGATGGGCAACGGCTGCTCTCAACGATGGGGGCCGCCGTGTCAGCCATGCCGCTTCGCCGCCTGCAGCTTCGGTTAAGCGTTCCCCCGGAGTCCGCAGGGATGTCTCCGGATCAGGCCGGGCAAACCCGCGTGATGGCTGCCGCCAGACTGCTGGCGCTGGCCCGTCTGTTCGGGGGCGCAGGGGCAGAGTCATCCGAGCTTGTTTTGGTCACGAGGCATCGGGCGGTGCCGCCTCCTCAGGCGGGTGCCCCCGCGCCCGCGGAACCGCTGACTGCGGAAGAAATTCAACTGCTGCTGGAGTGGCCTGACGGGCGGTGAATCGACGACAAATTATTGAGCCGGAGGAGCCATTTTGTGTTGACATTGCAGAACTCCTGTGCTATAAGTGGTGGCCTTATTCGGCAAAAGTGTTGGTTTTATCACGTGATATGTTGGTTTTATCGTCAAATCGACAGAGGGTCTTTGCCGGTCGGCGATTCACCGGTGCATGCGGAGTGACGGGCAGCCACACGGCTCACGGGGCTGCATGAATCGACGGACGATTTGGCGTCTGCTACTGATGCTGGGGGCTCTGCTCGGGGGTGGAGCATGGGGTGGCTCAATCGCGCAGGCGATGCACGAGGTCAATCACCGGTTGACCATTTATGGCACTGTCAAAGACACCAAAGGCCAACCGGTCGCCGATGCCCGTGTGATCATCAGCGCCACGCGCTTGGGCGAGGGTGCCACGGCGTTTACTGACCGAACAGGCTATTACGAATCTACCCTCCATATCCATGACACCGATTTGGGCGAACCGATCGACGTTACGACAGGTGACGATACCAAGCGAATTGCCGCCCAGTTCAATCCACAAGATACAACGACTGAACGACGGATGGAGGTCGATTTTGGCCCCGTGGCCGCACCGGCGCCTGGAGCCGGCGAACCGGGTGTTGCTCAACCGCGCCAAATCTGGATAGGGGCCGGTATCGTGGTTGTGGCGATCGTGGGCGCCGTGACGCTCTTTTCAAGATTGCGGGCCAAGCGGCCCAAGGGCGGAGGACCTTCGAAAGCGAAAAAACGCCGTGCTTGAGCGGCATGGATGCAGGGGGCCCTCGCACGACGAGGGATTAAAGGTTCGAGGTGTTGCCAGGCGACATGGCGACGCGAAAACACCTTGAGAAAGGAGCCGGATCGGATGGGGCGAGAGCAGATGGGGCGGGTGGTGTCGGGGATGTTCACGGCGTCATTATTGTTCGCACTGGGGTGCAGCGGCGGGGGGGGGGAAAGCGCGTTATCGTTTCCTCCGGTGCCGGCTGAATATGCCAGCAAACATATGCCCGACGGCTGGTGGACGGATCCCAAAATTGTCGCGGAAGGCAAGGAGATTTTCGAGGGGAAATTCGATGTGGACGTCGATTGCTCCAGCTGCCACGGCCGGGACGGCAAGCCCAAGAAGCGCGGCGCGCGCGATTTCCGCAACGGCGAAAACATGAAGCATTTCTCCGACAGCTTCTGGTTCTGGCGGATCTCTGAAGGGGTGCCGAACACCAAGATGAAGGCATGGAAAACCAAGCTGTCCGAAGAGCAACGCTGGAAAGTGATGACGTATGAGAATACCTTCGCGCACGGGGGGCAACCGTTCGATCACAGCAAAGAGTACGTGCCGCCGCCGGCGCAGTAATGGATAGCCGGGCTGGTATGGGCAGATTCCGCCCTATGGGCGGACTGTGGACAGTGGCTGTGCTGGCCGTCTGCGCCATCATGGTGGCACTCACGGCGCCGTCGGTGCTGGCGCAGACGATTGAGATCCTGAAACCCGCCCACTTCCCCTACCTGGGGAATCGCGTGGCCGTCTGGGCGATCGCCCAACTGCACATCCTATTCGCCGGCTTCATCCTGGGGGCCCCGATTTTCGTCGTCATCTCGGAGTGGCTCGGGATACGGCACCAGGATCCGAAGTATGACCGGCTGGCCAAGGAGGTGACCAAGGTCACGGCCATCCTCTATAGCATGACCGCCTTGACGGGCGGGTTTTTTCTGCTGGCATTGATCACGCTCTATCCCGATTTCACCGGCTGGTTGTTCAACCACTTCTTCCCGGTCTTCGGCATCGGCTATCCCCTGCTGTTCATCCTCGAGACGTTGCTGCTCTATATCTACTGGTACTCGTGGGACGCGCTCCAGGGGAACCGGAAGCATCGCCATCTCGCCATCGGCCTGGTGCTCAACCTGATCGGCATTATCACCCTTGTGCTCATCGACGGCCCCACGTCGTTTATGAACACGCCGGTCAGAGCCCCGGAGGGGTTGAACATCAACCTTCGGGATTTTGTCGAATTGAAGGCGACGCTCTGGGATATGATGAACAACTACAGCTGGATGCCCATGAATTTCCACCGTCTTGCGGGCAATATTTGCTTCGGCGGGTTCATCACGGCCATGATCGCCGCCTACCGGTACATGTTTTCCAGGTCGGATGAGGAGCGTGCCTATTACGACTGGATGGGGTTCGTCGGCAATTTCATCGGCATCGGCGCCTTGCTCTTCCTCCCGTTGATGGGCTATGTGTACGCCGCCGAATTCTATGATTACGACGCCTCGATCGGTCCCTATATGATGGCCGATCAATTGTCGATGTTTTTCATCATGCAGGGCGCCATGGTGGGTTTGATCTTTCTCTTCAGCGCCTACTATATCTGGATGAGTTTGAAACGGATTGAAATCCCTGATTATTCCACGGCGGTCTCGCAGAAGCTGGTGGCGGGGATTCTGTCGGCTGTCATCCCCGGGCTGGGGCAGATGTATAACGGCCAATGGATCAAGGGGATGGCGTTTCTGCTGGGACAGGTGGTGCTGCTCGGCGGCACCTTCTATCTGATCTCGTTGCAGGGGGGAGGGGAGTTGGGGCTGCTGGTGCTCCTGTTCCTTTTCCCGCTGGCCCTGCTCATAGCCAGCTCGTCGCAGGCCATGTCCCACGGATCGTCACAGCCGCCGGGCCGTGGGCTGCTGGTCCTCCCGGTGAAATTGATCGCCCATCTGCTGCTTGGCCTGGAGCGGTTCTGCCTGCGTCAGCGCCAACTGGTGATCAAGAGCTCCTTTATCGTGCTGCTGATCGGGAACGCCACCTGGATGACGCCGCATGCCTTTGCGGGGGCGGTCTCGGCGTTGACCGATCAAAACTATCCCCTGCTGTCCCTGCCGTCTAACTGGGATTTTCTTGCGCTGATGCCGGCCAAGCTGACCGCCGTCTCGCTGATGGTCGTGATGATCCTGTTGAGCTTTATCATTTATATCCGGGCGATCAAGCGCGGCACAATTCGATGGGGAAAGATCGACTTCTCCTCACAGTTTGCGTTGATTTTCCTGGCCTTTGCCGCCATCTGGTTGATGGGGCTGATGGGGACGATCCGCTCGTTGCTGAGGAAGTATTTTCATATCTACGATCTCCTGCCTGATTTGAGCCCCTCCTCCTATACCCCGACGTTGGCCACATCCAGCACGGTGATCACCATCCTGGCGGTGATCTACTTTGCGGTGGTGAGTCTGGCGATCTGGCTGGCGCTCGGCGTAGGACAGTCAAAAGGGCAGCATTGATGAATCCTAACGCGACGAAAAAAAGCTGGGTGCAAATTATCCGCTGGAAGCTCTTGGCCGCGGTGATTGCCGGTGGGGGGCTGTGGGTGGCCAGCGGGGCGCTGGGATTCCCGAGGGTCTTTCAATGGATGTATGTCGGTTTTGCGATCATGGGGTTTCTTGTCTTTGTCGCGCTTGACGCGCCGAGCAGCAGGCCGCTGTCGGGGTGGAAGGCCGGAATCGGGATCGTCATTTTCTACCTGATCTGCTCGGTTGTGCTGGTGTCGGCGGGCACGCTGCTGCCGCAGTTCAACCCCGAAGTTGAAATCGAGGGCATCAACCGGAAAGAGCAGAAGTATCGTCTTGACGCGGCCCAGACGGCTTCGCTGATGGAGAAGACCAAGGAATTGTCGGCCCAGGCCCAGGAGTTGATCGCAAAACTCAATCAACTGCAGTCGGCCGGCGCCCATCTGGGAGAGATCGAAGGCGGCGCCGTCCCGCAACCCGCGGTCGAGGCTTCATCGGGCGGCAATCTTGCCGGCATGAATCCCGTCGAGCGCGGCAAGCTGGTGTTCAAGGACTATGAATGTTACAACTGCCACAAGGTCGGCGGCCGAGGCGGAAAAAAACGCGGGCCCGAACTGGATAACATCGGCAACCTGGCCACCGAGGCACAGCTCAAGGATAAAATCTTCCATCCCAATCACTGGCACGCCGAGGGCTTCGAGAAGCGGGAAAAGGACAAGATGCCGGAGAAGTTCGCCGATCTGATGAGCGACGAAGAGCTCAATGCGATTGTGGCCTACCTGCTGACCCTGAAGGATACCCAGGTCAAGACGCCCCATCCGATCTTCCCGCCGGGATACTCGATCAAGTAGTCGTCTGGTGTGACGGATGCAGCCGAAGATCACAGCGAAGCTGTTCTGCACCGATCGAGAAGTGGGGGAAGTGTCGCGTATCATCGTCGACCCCCTATCGAAAACCATCAGCCACCTGGTGGTCAAGGCGGACGGTTTGGAGACGATGATTGCCGTCGACGGGCTCATCTCCAGCTGTACGGAGCGGGAAGTCAGGTTGCAGTGCCCTTCCAGTGCGCTGGTGACGACCGGCCCCTTTCGTCGCGGTGATTACGTGACGGTCGATGAGGTGGAGATTCCCCATCTGGAGCGTCACCTGGACGTGGAACCCGGCGAAGTGCTCGTTCCGCTGCCCGAATTGGAAAAAGATCTGTCCCGTCGACAATTTTTTTCCCGGTTTACCAATGTGATCGGCGCGATGCTCTCGCTGCCCTTGATTTATCCTGTCATCCGGTATCTGATCTTTCCGATGTACCAGCCCTTCACCAATGGCTGGATCAAGCTGGGCAATTTGAGCGCCGACCGGCAGCCGCCAGGAGTGCCTCAAATCTACAAGTTCGCGAAGACGGTGACGGAAGGGGTCATCACCCGCCACTATGAAAAATCACACTGGGTTCTGAAGCCGACGCCGGAACAGCTCAATAAAATTTATCCGAATGGCAATCTGGATTTCCGGGATGAGAAAGGCGACCTGATATGGGTCAATCAAAAGGCCGCCGATGTGGTCGTCTTCTCCGGCAAGTGCCCTCACCTGGGTTGCGCCTTCCGGTGGCGGAAGCACAAGCGGTTCGGAATGGTCTTTGTCTGCCCGTGCCATTTGAGCATCTATGATGCCACCGGGAAGGTCTTGGATGGTCCAGCGCCCCGCCCGCTCGATAAGCTCCCGGTGAAGATGGCGCCGGGCGGCGAACTCGAAATTATCGATATGGAATTCAAGGCGGGCGAAGCGAAGCAGATACGGATTGCCTAGTGATGTTTGACGCGGTCTACCGGTGGGTTGACGAGCGGATCGATCTGAAGGGCCTTCAGGCCAAGATGCTCAACGAGCCGATGGCCGGAGGCGCCCGCTACGCCTACGTCTTCGGTTCGGCGCTGGTCTTCATCTTCATCATGCAGGCGGTGACAGGTCTTCTGCTGATGTTCTATTACGCCCCCACCGCCGATCATGCCTACGCGAGCACGCGGTTCATCATTGAAAAGGTCGATTTTGGCTGGTTTATCCTGAGCTATCATCTCTGGGGGTCGTCCGCGATGGTGGCGGTGATGGTGACGCACATGTCCCAGGTCTATCTCTGGGGCGCCTACAAGAAGCCGAGGGAAATGGTCTGGCTGGCCGGTCTGGTGTTGTTCCTCATCGTCATCGGATTCGGCTTCACCGGCTATCTGCTTCCGTGGGACCAGCGTTCCTACTGGGCGACGGTGATCGGCATCGAGATTGTAGACAAGGCGCCCATCATCGGCGATTTTCTGGGCCGATTTTTGCGGGGCGGGTCCGTGCCGGGTGCCCAGACCTTAACTCGATTTTTCGTGATTCACGTGATGATCCTTCCCGCCGCTTTGATGGCCATGGTCGGATTGCACCTGTTCTTCTTCCGCTCGGCCGGTCCGGCCGGCCCCTACAAGGGGACGGCCCAAGAGCTCAAATCCAAGATGGAATATTTTTTCCCGACTCAGGTCTGGAAGGATATCGTGGTGATGGGGCTCGTGTTTGTCGTTGTCTGCACCCTGGCCATTCGCTACCCCCACCAGATGCTGGAGGAGGCCAGCCCGGTTGCCTCGGGACTGAACCCAGAGCCGGAATGGTATTTTCTGTTTCTCTTTCAGTTGTTGAGGGATCCGGCGCTCTCCTTTTTGTTCGCCGGTCAATGGGGCGAATTCCTGGGCGCCATCGCCCTGCCGACGGTGTTCCTGCTACTGTTGGCGTCGCTGCCGTTCATCGACCGGAGTCCTGAGCGGAACATCTTCAAGCGGCCAATCGCTCTGACCTCCTGGCTGGTGGTGATGACGTCGATCGTCATCCTCACGATCCGAGCCATCATGTTTCGGGAGTGACGCGTGCGGCCGCCCAAGGATCAAGGCCTGTTTCTCACCGTCTTTGTCGGCATCTGCATGACCGTGATTCTGGGATTGTGGATCGCGCTGCCGGTGCATATCAAACTGGTGATCGAGGGCGAAGAGCCGCCCGACGAAGAGTCGGCTCCGCAGCCGCTTGCCCTGAAGCCCGCGGTGACGCCGGAGGAACGGATCGCGCAGATGGAGCAGGCGTTGGGCCTGGCCCAGGCTGCCGTGAAAGAGCTGGAGAAGCAGACCAACCCGGGTGAGAAAACGGGTGAGGCTGGAGCGAACCAGAAGGGGCAGTCCAAACCGGGCGAGACCGGGTCGACCAAGAAGGGATCGTCGCCATGAAGCAGCTGATCGGAATTGCGGCCGCGCTGGTCATCGCCACTGGCATGAGCGGGTGCTCGCTCTTTGAAGATCCGCACGTGGTCGAGGGGAAGGCGCTCTTCGAGTACTACTGCAGTCCCTGTCACGGATCCAAGGGGCGGGGCGACGGGTTTAACGCGAAATTCATGGATCCCCGTCCCCGTGACCTGACCGATTCCCGTGAGGCGTATATCGGCCCCCAATCGAATCAGGACATCTACGAGACGCTCAGCCGTGACGTCAAAGAGGAAAAGGACAGCAAGCCGGAGGAGAACTGGGTCCCGGCGCTCATGCCCACGTTCAAGTACACGCTCTCGGACAAGGAGCGATGGGAGATCGTGGCCTTCGTCCGCACACTACAGAAAAATGACGCGGGCAAGATCGACTTTACCAAGCCGATGAACGCGGTGCGACCCAGCTTTCAGATCACCGCCAAAATCAATCTGGCCGACTACAAACCGGACCAGCTCAAATCACTCCAGGAGCAAGGCCGGCATCTCTTCGAAGCGAAGTTCGTCTGCTACTCCTGTCACCGCGTCGAAGACAAGGGCGGACGGGTGGGGCCGGATTTAAGCCGGTCCGGCATCCGGTTGAATCCTTGGTGGGTGTACCGCTGGATCAAATCCCCCCAGGCGATCAAGCCCGATACGAAGATGCCCAACTTCGGCATGACCGACGACGAAGCGCTGGCCATCACGGCCTACCTCAACACCCTCAGGTCGGACAAGACCATCGAGCCTCCGAAACTGTAGAGGGCTTTCCTCGCCGCGCGGTGAGGTGATTCATCGCTGTGGCGTGCGCCGGCCAGCAGGCCGGTTGCAGTGGCTTGGGAGGGTGATTGTGAGGCGACGAACCCCACGCCCGTCGATCATCTTTTCGCCCGTACCGCCAGGCGCCGGCGGATTGCCCTCGAACTCGAGCCCCAGTCCCGCTCTCCCGCATCGAAGTTCATCGACCGCCATTGGACCTGCTCCCATGGCTGGGAGCAGGCCCTCGAGGCGAAGGACCGGGCGATGCCGCGTCAACCGGTTCGGCACGCTGGTCAGGAGGCAGCTGACCATGTTGTGGCGCGTTGACCGTTCGACCCATCCGGACAAGAAGGCTGCCTGCTTTGGCAGCCGTTGGCTCACCTGAGCGGCTGGACTAATTGATGAGGGTGAATTCGCGAGGGCGAATCTGTTTGTTCAGCCCAAGTGGACGGGAGGGATGGATGAAGAAGAATGTCGGAGGGCTGGACCGGTTCTTCCGTTTCGGCGTCGGGTTTGTCTGTCTGGCGGTCGTCTTTGCCACCGATCATCCGGTCTGGAAGGTGGTCTTCGGCATCGTGGCGGTCGCCGGCATCGGAACGGGGATTGCCGGCTATTGCCCGATCAGTGATCTGTTGAAGATCAACACGGCGGGGAAGAAAGAAGAGTGAAGGGTGGATCGTTTCGCATAAGAGCGTCAAGGCGAGAGGGGTACGGGGAAGCGTGAATGCAGTCTTACAGGCTCCGCCTGCGGAGGCGGAATCCTGCTAGCCGGCTGAGCCGGCACCATGGCCGCCAGCCGTGACCGAGTCGAAGCGCCTCGCTCCCCCTCCACCTTCGACGGATGAGCGAGTAGACGCATGAGCGGATCAACAGTGGCAAGTGGCAGATGGCGACGCTACGCCGGCTTGACGCACCGGAAGCCCAGATCCTCCAGCCCGTCATTCGGATAGTAGAAGAGCCGGTAGGAGGCCCGGGCGTAGTGCTGCTCGACGGCCACGGCATCCTTGGCGTCGTAGTGGCCGATCGGCGACCACGAGAGGCCACGGATGACCTTGTAATGGTGCCCGATCTTGTTCTGATAAAAGTCAGCGGTCAATGTTGCGCCGGGATAGGGATCGTACCAGTCGGCCGTCCATTCCCAGACATTGCCGATCATGTCGTAGATGCCGTAGGGACTTTTGCCCGCCTCATAACTGCCGACCGGCTTGCTGCCGCCGGCCGACCCGCCGATATTCGCCTTGGCCGGATCGAACTCATTGCCCCACGGGTAGATCAGGCCGCCCGGGCCGCGTGCCGCCTTTTCCCACTGCGCCTCGGTCGGCAACGACTTGCCGAGCCACTGACAATAGCCGTTGGCGTCCTCCCATGTGACCCATGACACTGGATACCGCTCCTTGCCCCCCGGGTACTGGTTGTTGACCCAGTAGCGGGGAGGCCGGCGGTTCGATTCGACCAGATAAGCCTGATACTGCTCGTTCGTGACCTCATACTGGTCGATGTAGAAGGCCGGAAGGTTGATCGTCCGCTTCGGGTGCTCGTCCTCGAACCACGGTTTGACGATGCCATAGCTGAGCCCCGTTTTGTTCGTGTCCACCTCGTCCGTGCCCATGATGAATTTGCCGGCCGGGATCAGCACCATGCCGTGGGGAGGGTGAGTGCAGCCCGAGACCACGGCAAGGAGCAGCGCGGCGAGCGGGAGCCGGAGGTTCGGATGGGATCGCATGGCGGAGCGGGTCAGTGAGTCGGTCGGTCGGAGCGGGATGTGGCGCGCTTGGCGTGATGGGCGGGGGACTTCGCGCAGCGAAACCCAAATCCTTTGTTGCGGATGTCCGGATTGAACCGGCTGCGGTTGTAGGTCGGCGAGCTCAGGCCGCACCCGTAGGAGAGGCAGTCATACCATGATCCGCCCCGGACGATCTTGTTTTTAAAGCCGTAGTGTTGGTTCGGAAACTGGTTGCCGGGATAGGGCAGATACCAATCGTTGACCCATTCATAGACGTTGCCCGCCATGTCATAGAGGCCGTAGGGGCTTTTGCCCGCCTCGAAACTGCCGACCGGCATGGTATCGGCCTGTTCGGTCTGATGGATGGCCATCCAGTATTGCGGCGTGTTCGCCTTCATCGGATCGAACTGGTTGCCCCACGGAAAGACCCGCTTGTCGGTGCTGCGGGCCGCCTTCTCCCATTCCGCCTCGATCGGCAGCCGCTTGCCGGCCCACTGGCAGAATTCCAGGGCGTCGTGCCATGACACGTAGACGACCGGATGGTTGGTTTTGTCGGGCGGGTAGGTGCCGTTCTGCCAGAGCTTTGGGGCATCATGTTTCGTGGCGTCGACAAATTCCTTGTACATGGCATTGGTGGTCTCATACTTGTCGATGAGATAGGCCTCGACCATCACCTGGTGCAACGGCCGCTCGTCCTCGTCGCCGGGCCCGTCGGCGCCCCGGCCGTTGTTGCCCATCCAGAAGGGCCCCGCGGGGATCAGGATCATTTTCTGCTTGATGATCGACTGATGGGGCGGCTGCGCGGCCGAGTGATGCGGCGCCTGTTTGTCCTGGTGTTCCGGCAGCGCCACGGGAATGAAGGAGGGCCGGGTGGTTCCGTCCCCGGCGTGCCCCCCATCACGGGCTGAAGGCACATGGCATTCCCGACATTCGGGCTTATTGTAATCGGCCACGGGTTTGCGGCCGGCGACGTGGCACTGACCGCAGGCCGATGGGTTCGCGGCCGCCACACCGAGCGCGCCGACCCTATCGGGTTGTCGATCGGCTGGAGGGGCCGCCGCAGACGCCGCCGTTCCGGAAGAGGAGCGGACCGCGTCGCCCAAGCTGGCGTTGCCGTCTGTATGGCCTCCGCCGAGCGTGCCCCCGATCGCGATGCCGATCAGCGCGTGCAGGACGAGGAGTGTGCGTCGCGCACGCGTCCGGCGGCGTGCGGTCATGGCGACGCGGCGCATCGAAACCCCAGATCGTTGAACCCGAAGATCGGATCGAAATAGAGCCGGTAACTGCTGCGGGATTCGTGCGCGATGATCCGCTTCACTTCATCCTGCTGCTGATGCCCGAATCCCACTGTCCATGATTTACCCCGCACGACCTTGAATTTCTGGCCGAAGTCCTTTGACCCCGCCGTCGAGCCCGGATAGGGCTCGTACCAGTCAGCCGTCCATTCCCACACATTGCCGATCAGGTCGTTCACGCCGTAGGGACTCCGGCCCTGAGGGAAGAGGCCCACCGGCTGCACCTGGTTGGACATAAGGTTGGCCTTGTCGAGGGTGAAGTCATTGCCCCAGGGATAGAGCCGACCGTCGGTACCCCGGGCGGCTTTCTCCCATTCCGCCTCGGTCGGAAGCCGTTTGTGCGCCCAGGCGCAATAGTCGAGCGCCTGATACCAGTTCACACTGACCACCGGCAGATCCGCCGCACCGCCGGGGTAGGTGGCGGCGCGCCACGTGCCCGGCACCCGCGAATGGGTCGCCTTTACGTAGGCGTCAAAGTCGGCGTTGGTCACCTCGTTGCGATCCAGATAGAAGCCCGGTAGATCCACCGTATGCGCGGGATGCTCGTCTTCAAACCACGGTTTGGTCAACCCGTACTGCAGGGCGAGCCCCTGTGCGTCCACGTCGTTCGAGCCCATGATGAACGGGCCACCAGGGATCCAGACCATGCCGGCGGGTGTGCGCTGGCAGCCCGTCAGCGCGCCTGACAGGGAGATCATGACGGCCGACAGCAGCACCAGTGATCCAAGGAGGCGACGGGGCGACAACGCAGCAACAAGCGGTTAGCGAATCACCATCGGGACCAGCGCATAATCGAGTTCGATGCCGAGCAGAATGATCAACCCCACACCCACGTGCGCGCGAAAGAGGCGGAAGGCTGTTTCGCGATCGGGCTGCATTTTAACACGCGACGCCTGGTAAAGGAAGAGGAGGCCGACCGCCGCCAGCGCCGAAAAGAAGACCGGATGCAGCCCGGCCCGCCGCCCCGCCCAGACGAGCAGGGCCAGCATGATGACCTCAAGCCCGATCACCGCCAGCCAGCTGCCGCGGCCGAAGAGCCGAGCGGTGGAATGGACGCCGAGCCGCGCGTCATCGGTCTCATCCATCATCGCATAGATCGTGTCGTAGGCCGCGGCCCAGCAGACGGTGGCGGCAAACAGCAGCCAGGCCGTCGGATTGAGATCCGACCGGACGGCCGACCAGGCCATCGGGACACCCCAGCCGAAGGCGACGCCCATGACGAACTGGGGGGCGGGGAAAAAACGCTTGGTGAACGGATAGCTGACGGCGAGCAGGATGCCGGGGACGCTGAGCCAACGGGTGAGCGGCGGCAACTGCCAGACGATCCAGGCGGCGATCAGCAGGAGCGCGACGATCGTGACGAGTGCCTCTGGCGGCGTTAGCCGGCCCGACGGCAGCGGGCGGTGGCGGGTTCGCGCCACCCGGCCGTCAATGCCGCGGTCGGCCAGATCATTCATCGCGCAGCCGGCGCTCCGCATGATCCAGGCGCCCAGGCAAAACAGGACAACCAATCTCACCGAAGGACGCCCCTCGCTCGCGATCGTCAGCGCCCAGAGCGAGGGCCAGAGCAGCAGCAGCGCGCCGTAGGGCTTCTCCAGTCGGATCAGTTCGGTCAGGGCGATCAGCTTGTCGGCCACCCGGCTCATCCCACGAGGCTCATGCATTCACGGCGCCTGGTATTCATCGAGCGACGGGGAGAAAATTTCGAGGATGGCGGCGGTCATCGCGTCGGGAATGTGCAGGCGGTAGCGGCGGCACCAGAGGGTTTCACCCGACGAGCCGAATTGTCGCGCCAGCGCCGGGTCGGTCAAACGGCCCACCTGGAGCCGGTCGCGGACTGACGGCAGCTCGAGCTCCTCGGCCAGCAGGCCGATCGGATGAGTGCCCTCGGCCAGACGCTTCTGGACCGCCGGACTGAGCCGCTCCCGAAGAATGAGGGCGTACCCGAGGGCCAGCCGTCGGCCGCCGCCGGTCAGCCAGACGCGGCGCTGCACCACGGGCCGGCCCGGGGCCAGCTCCAGCCAGCCGGTCAACGGCGGCAGCCGCGCTGGCTGCTGGTCGATCTGCTCGAGGGTGATCGGGGCGCGGCAGAGCGCCTGCAGAAAGAGGGTCGTCGATCCATCGGTGGTCAGAAGCGTGCGCCACAGGGGGGCGAGCCGCGGCGCATCGGCGGCAAGAAAGGCCTCAGGGCTTGTCCAGGCCGCGAGTGACAACAGCCGGTCCAGCTCCGCGGTCGTCGAGGAGGCGACCATGGCGGCATCCTATCGGCCCATTCGGGATGATGTCAAGCAATGGGGAAGGGGCGGAAAGGAGCGATACGGGCGAGTGGCCGGCTGAACGAGTGACGCATCAACATGGCAGCCCCGGTCTCCATAGGTTCAATGCCCCCGTGAGGCCGCCCGATGCGGAAAGAGAACAATGCACAATCCGATCAATACGAGCAGCGTGGCCGACGCCGAATAGCGGCTCAACGCCAGACCGCCCTGGGCGGCGGGTTTGTCCAGGAAATCGCCGACCACCGCGCCAAGCGGTCGCGTCAGAATGAAGGCCGCCCAGAAGAGCGCGGTGTGGGAAAGGGCGGTCAAATAATACGCGGCAGCGAGGGCTGCCAGCATCGCACCGAACAGAAACGCGCCTCCATTGTAGCCGATCCCGGCCGTATCGGCGGTCCAATCGCCCAGCGCCGTGCCCAGCGTTTGAGAAAACATGATGGTCACCCAGTAAAAGAGCTCGGATTTCGGAGAGCTCACGGTCTCCACGGCCACCGAGCCGAGCGCGTGATACCAGGTGACGAGCGAGGCCGCCAGCAGGGCGATCAGGATGGTCGTCCCGCCCCCATAGCCGATGCCCAGGGAGCGATCCGCAAAATCGGCCAGCGTCGTGCCGACCGTGGTCGTGGCGACGATCGTGGTCCAGTAGATCACCGGATGGAATCGTTTTGCGGTAATCTGGACGAACACCGCCGCGATGAAGATCACCGCGAAGATACCGGTGCTCATGAGATACCCGAACCCCATCGACATCGACACGGCGTCGCCGCCGGTCTCGCCGAGAGTCGTGGCCAGGATCTTAATGATCCAGAAGACCAGGGTGACTTCCGGCACTTTGCTGAGCGTCGCCGGCTTGTCGCCGCTCATCGTCTCGTGCGCACGAGGCAGCTTGTCGGCGCGTCGGCCGATGGCCGATGAGCATGATCGGCCAGAAGAACCGTCGAGGAGGCGATCACCGCGCCATCCTATCGATCGTTTTGCGGAAAAGTCAATGGAGGGAGGACCGGCAGCCGATGGCGCGAGAAAGAAAGGGCCCCATCCCGTGCACGGGATGGGGCCTTCTTGCGTCACGTACTCTTCGTCAGGCCGGCAGATATCGTCGCCACATGATCATGGCGATCAGGCCCGAACCGAGCAGGAGCAGGCTGCCGGGCTCCGGAACCGTGCTGGTGGAACCTTCCACCGCGCCCACCGCGCTGAATTCCTGATCGGCATTCACGGCGAGGACGGCTTCCGTGCTGGCGCCAAAGGCATAAAATTGATAGGACGAGCCGAAATTGAACAGCGTCTCATAGCCGACGGTGCCGCCCGGTCCCGCGCCTGGTGTCAGGACGTTGTTCACGGTGGTCGGAGCGGTGCCGGCGTAGGTGTCCAGGGTGAACGGTTCACCCGAGCCGGACACCGTCCACGCATCGAAGAGCGCCGTCCAGGTCGAGCCGTCGTTGCTGCCGTAGATCGAGTATTGATAACCGTCGTACGCGGCCCCGTAATGGTCGATGTTCGGGAACACCAGAATGTTGGCGATCGGACTGGCGAACGACGCGAGGATCCAGTCGCCCCCCGACAACCCGCTGACGGTCCCGCCGCTGTAGACCCGGTAGCCATTGGCCACATCGGTCGATGTGGGCGTGTAGGGTGATTCCACATCGCCTCCATAGAAATTGCTGAATGTGGCATACTCGATCACCGCGCCGGTAAAGTCAGCCAGGGTTGTGTCGCTGGTGTAGGAGGTGGCGTGGGCCGCGCCGGCCGCGGCCAGAAACGCGGCGGCCGCCGCCAGTGAGAACAGTGTACGAATCATGGTGATCTCCCTTGTTATCAGCAGTCCAGTCCGTTTAGTTGTCAGATCCATCATGATGCTGCAGTTAATTTGTAGAGTTTTGAATATCTACTAGCAGGTTCCATGCCAAATACTAACCCGCTGAATTTATTAAATGGGTGGAAATCCCCTTCTCAATACCGTCAACTTTTCCGGCGGTCAGGTTAAAATGAGCGATTGAGGCATGGCCATGAAAGAAGCAAAAATACAATGGGGATAGTGTCAACACGGTGTTAAAACGGACTGTCAAGTTTTCCGACTGGGCACATCGGGATTTTCCCGCCCCATCCGGAGAAGCCTTCCGCATGCCGGCCTGGCGTTCTCTTGACAGCAGGTGAATCATCGCGCTAGGCTGCGAGCGTGATCACCAAACTGCTCCACACCCGGATGCGGGTCAACAATCTGGACGAGACAATCCGGTTTTACCGTGACATCCTGGGGCTGGAAGTGATCGAACGCCATCGCTCGCCTCGAGGGTCCGAACTGGCGTTCCTTCGCGCTCCAAATAGCGATGAAGAAATCGAGCTCTGCTTGTTTCCGTCCAGCGGCAAGGTCCAGGTGCCGGAGGATCTGGTCCATCTGGCATTCGAAGTCGACGATCTCGATCGGACGATGGCCGAGCTGAAGGCGAAAGGCGTTCCCGTCACCGACGGTCCGACCACGACTTCATCCGGCAATCGGTTCTGTTTTATCGACGCGCCGGACAAGTACGAGATCGAACTGATCGAGCGGCCTCACGCCAAGCGGGTGTGAACGGCGCCATGGCCCCGTCGCGCCGGGAAGTGCTGCGTCGGGCCGGCGCGCTGGCGCCCGCGTTGTTCCTCGGCATGGATTCCCTCGGCCTGTTCCGGTCCTTGTTCTCCCCGCGCGGCAGAGTGGGCGTCTGGCGGCCTGCGCCTCCCAATCCCTTCACCAAAGACAACAAGGCGCTGGTTGGCATCGTGCGTGGGGGCGAGGTCGATCGGATGGTTCGTGAAGCCGTGTCGCTGATCGGAGGAATCGACCGGCTGGCCGTGCGCGGCAGGACCGTGCTGGTCAAGCCCAACGTAGTCTCCGATCAGCCGCCTCCGGCGACGACCAATCCCGAGGTCGTCGGAGCCGCTGTGCGGTTGTTCAAGGAGGCGGGGGCGGGTCGGGTGCTCGTTGGCGACATGTCGGCGATCATGAGGCTGCCGACCGCCCGCAATATGGAACGGACGGGCATGACCAAGGCGGCCCGTGAAGCGGGGGCTGAGGTGATCGATTTCGACGAGGCGGAGTGGGTCGAGCTCAAGCCGCCCGGCGCCTGGCTCACCCCCAGCATCCACGTGGCGAAACCGGTGTACGAGGCCGATCTGCTCGTCAACGTGCCGGTGGTCAAGACCCACCGGAACGCGACCTATTCCATCTGTCTGAAGAACCTTGTCGGCGTGACGCATCCGCGCTACCGGCCCTACCGGGTCAATCCGGCCAAATGGGAGGAGGTGGTCGCCGAGCTGAACTTGGCCGTCCATCCGGTCCTGAACATCGTCGACGCAACGACGATCATGGTGGCCGGCGGGCCGTGGGAGGGACCATCGGAACAGACTGCGATGATCTTGGCCAGCGGAGATCGGATTGCCGCCGATGTCACGGGCCTGGCGTTGATCAAACACTTCGGCCAATGGGATGCCGTGAGAGCGCTTCCCGTCTGGCAGCAGAGGCAGATCACGCATGCGCAGGAGCTGGGAGTCGGCGTGCAGAATCACCATGCGGTGCGGCTTGTCTCCGCGCTGCAGGAGGGCGATCGCCACCGCTTCGACGCACTTATAGACGGCCTCAGGAAAGAGATCAACGCGTAAGACCGATCACTTCATGTCGCGGCCGTCGAGGAAACCACGGCCTCAATTCGGGAGTGCGGGGGCTGATGGAGTGTCAGTCCTTGCCCCCTAGGCAAATCTGCCGAGCGGGCCCGGAAGTCACGCCCCGCCGCCCTCACTGATCGTGTCGGCCAACAATACGCACTTAAATGGATCGAAGTGTGGCCGGTCCCCCCTTCCTGTGCGAAAGGCCGAACCACATGGAGACAAACATGGCGCCAACCATGGCGGCCAGACCGTCTTCCAGAAACCCTCCAACGCCGGCCGGCTTGGCCGTGGCGGCACGAACGATGGTATGACGGGAGCCAAAGACAATCCATGGAGGTGGCACGCACGAGGCATCCGCGAGGAGAATACCGGAGTGGTTTGCAGGAAGCAGTCGAAAGGTCTTATAATATAAATGCTCGACAAGGAGGACGGCCTCGATGAAGGTTCGAGGGGCGTCAGCCGCAGCAAGCCGCCGGATTGTCGGAAGACAATGGAGAATATTATTGTGTCTGCTGGCGTGCGGCCTCCTCCTCCCCCTACCCATCCTCTCCAGCGTCGATGGTCTGGCTCAAACCTTTGACACGACAGGGGTCTCACTTCCGCGGACGGGCCTGATGGAAGAGGAAATGCGAACGGCCATGCTGATCGAGCATGAGACACGGCGAATGTCGGCGGGTGCAGTGGTGCGCATGGCGCTTGTCGATGCTGAGAGTACGCCGGGCGAACACCTTTCCCCTGTGACGGCAGGTCCGCCTTTGCCGCTCTTCCTCGATGATGGGTGGGGATCGGGACGTGCCTTCTCGCTCTCGGGCCACGCCATGTTGCCGATCCCGAGGGAATTCAAGGAATCGTCAGCCTCCCTTGTGCAGCTCAATATGACGAGCGGCATCCTCTTCTGGAAAGATTACCGGTTTGCGGAAAGCTTTCGGACCGACCATCGTGATGACTGGATCTATCTGAAGGCATGGGGTCATCTGCTGGCCCTGTCAATGGAGCAGGACCTGAACAGGAAACCCCATCTTCAGGTTCAAATCCCGGTCGGGTTGTGGCTATTCCAAGGGCAACGGGCGGCGCCGGCCGCCCTGCAGCGGTCGGGGGTCTCCTGCGGTCATCTGCGGCCGCTGGTGCAACCGCTCATCGGAGAGCAACTCGGGCACAGCCTCAGTTGCAAACTGCTGCTTTCGTGGTAGGAGACGATGCCTGCCGGCGGCGACATCAGAAATGCAGACTCAGCCCCGCGATGACGCCATTCCGGCTCGGTGCGACCAGGACATCGACCGGAGGCGGAGTGCGCAGATCCAACCCGAGAAACGCATCATGGATGAAACGGGCGACGAAATTGCCGATCGCCGCCCCGGCCAGCACGTCGGAGGGGTAGTGTCGTTTGGCTTCGACCCGGGCCCAGGCGGTGCCGGTTGCCAGCACGAGAAAGCCGCCGCGCAGGGCGTACTCACCGCTTTTGGGGAGCGCGACAAGGTCCGCACATTTTGTCCGCCGAGCGCGGCGCAGGCGAAGGCGCCCGTGCTGTGACCTGACGGAAAGCTGTTGTTGTTCGACCCGTCGGGCCGTTCCCGGCCGACCGCCAGTTTGAGCAGACTCGTCACCCCGCCGGCCGCGGCCCCCGCCCCGAGCTCGATCCCTCCCCCCTTGAGTTTGTTGAGCGTCCAGTCTTCAGGCTCCGGGCCGCTGGGCGCGGCCAGCGCGGTGACCACGGTGCCGCCGCAGGTGACGTCCATCAGGATCGTACTGGTCCGGCCGGCAGTGGACTGGGAGCCGAAGATCGGGGTGTGCTCCGACACCCAGTTTGAGACCCGTTTATCGAAATGGTCCACTGCGAAGACCATGGCGCCGGCCGTGGGCACCCAGGTCACAGGATCGACCGCGGCCTGAAGCGCGGCGTGACCGAGTTGATGGAAACCAGGCCAGAGCGTGGCATCCTCCCCCCAGCCATGGCCGTTCGGCAGCGTGCCGCAGCCGCAGAGCGACAGAACCATGGCGCACAGCCCCCATGTCCCTCGGTACTGCATTGGTTTCAGAACCATTGCGTGGGGCATTCTCGGTGTCATCGCGCGCTGTCTCTGACGCGGCGAGTCAGTCGATGCCGCCCCGGCCTGCACCACAAGTTGGTGGATCCTCAGGGATAAACGGACCAGCCCGCGCCGGTCATATCATTCATCTGCACGATCCGGCTGTCGCTGTTGGCGCCCTTGTCGGCGACGGAGATGACGTCCGCGCCATCCACCGCGACGCCGACGGGCCCCAAGAACTGGCCGGTTTGCCCGCCATTCGTTCCAATCGTGGTCCAGCCCGCGCCGGTCATGTCATCGATCCGGACGATCCGGTAGTTGTTCGAGTCGGCGATATAGATGCGGCCAGACGAGTCAACGGCCACGCCCTGGGGCAGATCGAACTGATTTGTGCCGATGCCCGGCATTCCAAATGTGGTCCAATTGGCCCCGTTGATGTCATCCACCCGCACGATCCGGCCGTTGTTCGCATCGCCGATGTAGATTTTCCCGCCGCCGTCCACGGCGATTCCGGTCGGCCTGTTGAGCGTGTCCGTGGGGGTGTTGGGATCGTAGGCCAACGCGGTCCAGGCGGCTCCCGTCATGTCGTCGATCCGGACGATCCGGCCGTTGCCTACATCCGCCACGTAGATCTTTCCCGATCCATCCACCGCGATGCCTGACGGCCCGAAGAACTGATCCACCCCGTCGCCGAGCGAACCCAGCGTGGTCCAGCCCGAGCCGCTGATGTCATCCATCCGAATGATCCGATTGCCGCCTTCATCGGCCACGTAGATCGCCCCGGACGAATTGACGGCGATGGCGGCCGGACTGACGAACTGCGCTGTCGCCGTGCCGGGCGAGCCGAGGATCGAGAGCCCCGCGCCGGAGATGTCGGTCATTTGCATGATCCGTTCGTTGCCGCCGTCGGCGACGTAGAGGGTTCCGGCTGGAGATGTCGCCACACCCGTGGCAATAAATGAGGCCCCGCCCGAGCTGCAGCCCACGGCGGCGATCCACCACAGCACCAGGATGATACTCGGCATCAATCGGTCTTGGACCGTGGTTGACTTCATTCGGTGCCCTCCGCAGGCCTTGGTCGGCCCCATGTGAAGATGACAATCGCGGCTCTATTTAGCAAATCGTGCGCCGCGGTGGCAAGTCCATGCCGGGACGATCTTCAGGGCGATGAGCGCGACCGGCGCTGATAAATAGGGCGGTCTTACCCGGAAATCGGTCGCTCCGCACCGGGTGGCGATGCCTGAGTGTCATGTATAGGGAGGCACGCTGGTGTGCAATCGGGCGGTTCCTCTGTATAAACCCGGAAAAGTGATTGGCATGCAAATTGCTAGCTTCAATTGATTCGACCGTGGATCAATCCGCCGCCGACAGTCTCATCATAAACGCCGACATCATTCACCGAGCCGCCACAGGTTGCCGCCTCGCCCGATGAATCGCTGGATTGCATGTCTCTTTATATTATTCGGCTCGGCAGCAACGCTCATTTCGTTGGAAGATGAGTCGATTCACATCCTGATCACCACAGGGTCTTTTTCAGGCTTAACGGATGGGATGCGACTGCTGGCATGGCTGGGCAACGGCTGGCTGCTCGTCGGGGCGGGGTTGCTGCTCTATGGGATGGGGGGAATCGGAACGATTCGGGTGTGGACAGGTCAATGTGCCGCACGTCAGGCGGGCCGGCGGAGCCTGATGGCTCTGGCAGTGACGGGCACAATCGTCCAGATGATCAAGCACCTGGTCGGACGGCCTCGACCCCATCTCGTCGAGGAAGGTCTGTTCAGATGGGGACCATCGTTGGCCAGAGGCCATGATTCACTGCCTTCGGGCCACACCGGCATGGCGTTTGCCATGGCCACTGTGTTGTCGTCGTCGTATCCGGCCGGTCGGTGGATCTGGTATCTGCTCGCGGGGCTGGTTGCCGTTGCGCGGGTTTCGCTCGATGCGCATTTTACTTCCGATGTCGCCATCGGAGCCGTCATCGGCACGGCGGTCGGCCACTGGGCGGCGCACTGGTCCGCCCCGGGTGACCGCATGGCGATCGAGGGGACAGGAGACAATCACATGACGACCTCTTCCTTGTTCACCCGCGCGTGGGCGAGGGGCCGGGCCACGGTGAACGAATTTCGCGAGCTTCATCTGGAGCCCCGCACCGCGGCGTGGCTGATCGCGCTCTTCGGACTGCTCTCGCTCGGTCCGGGGCTGGTCGGTCGCGATCTCTGGAACCCGGATGAGGGGTACAGCTTCAGCATCATTCATCACATGGCCGTGAGCCACGACTGGGTGGTGCCCATGTTGACCGGTGAACCCTTCATGGAAAAGCCGCCGCTCTATTATCTGACGGCGACGGTGTCCATGCGGTGGTTCTCGCCCTGGCTGCCGCCGCATGACGCGGCCCGTCTGACCAGCGGCTTGTATGTGATCCTTGTGTTCGTCTTCACGGGCCTTGCCGGGCGGGAGTTGTGGGGAAGAGGCTATGGCCTGGCGGCAGGGTTGATCCTCGCGGGCTGCATCGGGCTGTGGCAGCAGGCCCACAAATTGGTCACCGATGTGGCGCTGCTGTCGGGTGTTGCGATGGCCCTCTACGGACTGGTGCTGAGCCGGCGCCTCCCCGTGCGCGCGGGAGTGTGGGTCGGGACTGGAGTCGGCGTCGGATTTTTGTCGAAAGGCGTGATCGCGCCCGGGATGATAGGGGTGACTGCCGTTGTGTTACCCCTCCTGTTCCCACCATGGCGCCGCCGCAGCTATCTAATCACGCTGCTGGTGGCGGGCGTCGCCGCGGCGCCATGGCTGGTGATCTGGCCGCTGGCCCTGTACGAGCGGTCGCCCCAGCTCTTCGAGGCATGGTGGTGGGTCAACAACCTCGGCCGCTTCGTCGGGGGCGTTGATGTCGGCGCGGTGCACAAGCCATGGTTTTATACCCAGACGCTCCCGTGGTTTCTGTGGCCCGCCTGGCCGCTGGCCCTCTGGACGCTCTGGAGGAAGGGGAGGGACGGCTGGCGCCATCCCGAGGTGCAACTGCTGCTTATCTCGGCGGTGGTCATGATGGTGACCCTGTGGCTGGCGGCGACGGCGAGGGAAATGTATCTGCTTCCCCTGCTGCTGCCGCTGTCGCTCCTGGGCGCCGCCGAGATCCACGCGCTCCCGGCCGGCGTGGTCAAGGCCGTGCGCTCCAGCCACGGCGCCCTGTTCGGGCTGATCGCGGCCCTCATCTGGAGCGGCTGGCTGATCATGATGATGACGGGCCGCCCGCCGCATCTGTCGCTGCTCTCCAAGGGCCTGCCCGGTGATTACGCGCCCACGTTTCACCCCGTGCTGTTTGCGGTCGCCCTGCTTTGCAGCCTCTTCTGGCTCGCGGCGCTCAACCGGCCGTGGCCCTCCTCCCTCCGATTGTTGCTGAGCTGGTCATCGGGCATGCTGCTCGTCTGGGGATTGACGATGACGCTCTGGCTCCCCTGGATCGACGACGCCAAAAGTTACCGGCCCGTGGTCCTGTCGATGATGCGGGTCCTGCCGGCCCACTATCAGTGCATCGCCAGCCGGGATCTCGATGAGCCGCAACGGGCCGCATTTGAATATCTTGGCGGAATCGTCACCGCGCGCGTCGAAGCAAATTCCTCCGCGGACTGCGATTTGCTGTTGGTCCAGCTTCGCGGCCGTCAGCAGCCGGTCAATCCCGGACCGGATTGGCACTGGCTGTGGGAAGGCCACCGACCCGGGGAATCCCGTGAACGGTTTGAGTTGTATCGGCGAATCTGACCCCTGTTCCGGATACATGGCATGTGCCCTATTCCGGCGGCGCTCCTCCCGCCTGAATCCGCGACGTCCTTGACCCGTGCGGATTGTAAAGAGTGGACCACGGTGTTAAGCTGGACGCCAGAAGGCAAGGACACAGACATGTCGTCATTGGTTGGCAATGGTGTTCCATTGAACGGACCGCTCCGATCTCTTGAGCTAGGCACCGATCATGGCTGATACGGCGCGCACGACATTCATCCGCTGGTTCAACGAGATCGGCATCGGCGACGTGCCTGTCGTCGGCGGCAAAAACGCGTCGCTCGGTGAAATGGTCCGGGCGTTGTCGGCGCGCGGGGTGAAGGTCCCGGACGGGTTTGCCGTGACCGCCGACGCTTACCGTTCTTTCCTGAAAGAGGCCCGGCTGGAGACGGTCATCCGGGGAACGTTGAAGGGGTTGGACACCCGGGATTTGGACAATCTCCGCCGGCGGGGCGCGGCAATCCGCCAGGCGATCGTGGCGGCGAGCCTGCCCTCCGAGTTGGAGCGCGGCATTGCGGATGCCTACGATCGGCTGAGCGGGCCGGGCCGTGCCCCGGTCGATGTGGCGGTGCGAAGCAGCGCGACGGCCGAGGATCTGCCGGACGCCAGCTTCGCAGGCCAGCAGGAGACCTACCTGAACGTGCAGGGGCGCCAGGCGCTGCTGGAGTCGTGCAAGCGCTGTTTCGCTTCGCTCTTCACCGACCGCGCGATCTCCTACCGGACGGACAAGGGCTTCGATCATTTCAAAGTTGCGCTCTCGATCGGCGTCCAGCGGATGGTGCGGTCGGACCTGGCCACGTCGGGCGTGATGTTCTCGATCGATACGGAGAGCGGGTTTCCCGACGTCGTCCTGATCAATGCCGCCTACGGGCTGGGCGAGAACGTGGTCCAGGGCTCCGTGAATCCCGACGAATACTACGTCTTCAAGCCGACGCTCGCGGCCGGCTTCCGGCCCATTCTGCAGAAGATGGCGGGCACCAAGGAATTCAAGCTGATCTATGACGTCGGCGGGGGCAAGATGGTCAAGAACGTGCCGGTGCCGCCCGAGGATCGGATCCGGTTTGCCCTCTCCAACGACGAGATCCTGACGCTGGCGCGCTGGGCCTGCGCGATCGAGGCGCACTACAGCGCGAAACAGGGGCGGCTCACGCCGATGGACATGGAATGGGCCAAGGACGGGCTGACCGGCGAGCTCTTCATCGTGCAGGCGCGTCCCGAGACAGTGCAATCGCAACACCGGCGGGACCAGATCGAGATCTACCGCCTGACGCATCGGGGGCGGGTGCTGGTGACGGGGCGCAGCGTCGGGGAGAAGATCGGGCGCGGACCGGTCCGGGTGATCAAGAGCGTGCAGCACATCGATCAGTTCAAGCCGGGCGAGGTGCTGGTGACCGACAAGACCGATCCCGACTGGGAGCCGATCATGAAGCAGGCGGCCGCCATCGTGACCAACCGGGGCGGCCGGACCTGCCACGCCGCGATCGTCAGCCGGGAGCTGGGACTGCCGGCCGTCGTCGGGGCCGAGCAGGCGACGGAACGGCTGACGGACGGTCAGGCCGTCACCGTCTCGTGCGCCGAAGGCGAGACGGGCGTCGTCTACGAGGGCACGCTGCCGTATGAGGTGGACAGGGTCGATGTAAAACAGATGGTCCGACCCAGGACGAAGGTCATGATGAATCTGGGCAATCCGCAGGAGGCGTTCGGGTTGTCATTCATTCCGAACGACGGGATCGGGCTGGCCAGGCTGGAATTCATCATCAGCACCTGGATCAAGATTCATCCGCTGGCGCTGGTTCAATACGACCGGCTCGAAGCGCCGGCGGTCAAGGCCGAGATCGACCGGCTGACGGCGGGCTATGACGACAAGGCGGGCTTCTTCGTCGACCGGCTCGCGCAGGGCGTCGGGATGATCGCGGCGGCCTTCTATCCGAAGGACGTCATCGTCAGGTTGAGTGATTTCAAGACCAACGAGTATGCCAATCTGATCGGCGGTCGGCTCTACGAGCCGGTCGAGGAGAACCCGATGCTGGGCTTCCGCGGCGCCTCGCGCTACTACCACCCCCGTTACCGTGAGGGCTTCGCGCTCGAGTGCCGGGCGATGAAGCAGGTGCGTGATGTGATGGGGTTGACCAACATCAAGCTGATGATCCCCTTCTGCCGCACCATCGAGGAGGGCCGACTCGTCCAGGCCGAGATGGCCAAGCACGGACTCACGCGCGGGGAGAACGGCCTGGAGCTCTACGTCATGTGCGAAATCCCCAGCAACGTGATTCTGGCCGACGCCTTTGCCGAACTCTTCGATGGATTTTCGATCGGCTCGAACGATCTGACCCAGTTGACGCTGGGCGTCGACCGTGACTCCGAAATCATCGCGTCGCTGTTCGATGAGCGGAACGAGGCGGTCACCTCGACGATCGCCTCGGTGATCAGGACGGCGAGAGCGAAGGGGCGCAAAATCGGCATCTGCGGCCAGGCGCCCAGCGACTATCCCGAGTTCGCCCGGTTCCTGGTGGAGCAGGGGATCGACAGCATCTCACTCAATCCGGACGCCGTCATGAAGACCACCGCGAAAATTGTGGAGACGGAGCAGGTGCTGGGCCGTCGTTAGCGCGCCATGGAGCCCCTGTACGGCCAGCGCGCCGAGTCGGCCCACGACGTTCTGCGCCGACGCTCCCATCCGCTGTCCGCCCTGTTTGCCCCGGGGCGCGTTGCCGTCATCGGCGCGTCGGAGACGCCGGGCAGCGTCGGGCGGACGGTCCTCAAGAATCTGATCGACAATCCGTTCGGCGGCACCGTCTTTCCTGTCAATCCCCATCACGCCAGCGTGCTCGGGGTCAAGGCCTACCCGACGATCGGCGCCGTGCCCGATCCGATCGATCTGGCCGTCATTATCACCCCTGCGGCCACGGTTCCGGGGCTGATCGAGGAATGCGTCGACGCCGGCGTGAAGGGATCGATCGTCATGTCGGCCGGTTTTCGGGAGACCGGTGCGCAGGGCGCCGCGCTGGAAGCGCGGCTCCTCGGCGCCCTGCGGCGGGGCGCGATGCGACTGGTCGGGCCGAACTGTCTGGGCGTGATGAACCCCCTGACCGGCCTGAACGCAACATTCGCCAACGCGATGGCCCGTCCGGGCCATGTGGCGTTCGTCAGCCAGAGCGGCGCGTTGTGCACAGCGATTCTCGACTGGAGCCTCCGTGAGGAATTCGGCTTCAGTGCCTTTGTGTCGATCGGGTCGATGCTGGATGTCGGGTGGGGCGACCTGATTGATTATCTGGGCGGCGATCCGAACACCGAGAGCATCGTCATCTACATGGAATCGATTGGGGACGCCCGGTCGTTTCTCTCGGCGGCCCGGGAAGTGGCGCTGACGAAGCCGATCATCGTGATCAAGGCCGGCCGGACGGACGCGGCGGCCAAGGCGGCCGCTTCGCACACCGGCGCGCTGACCGGGCGCGATGAGGTGGTGGAGGCGGCGCTTCGCCGCTGCGGCGTGCTGCGCGTGCACCATATCGCCCACCTCTTCTACATGGCCGAGGTGCTGGCCAAGCAACCCCGGCCTCCGGGTCCCCGCCTGACCATCTTGACCAACGCGGGTGGGCCCGGCATCCTGGCGACGGATACGCTGATTCCGGGTGAGGGGCTGCTGGCCGACCTGTCGCCGGAGACGCTCGAGGCCCTGAACCGGCTGCTGCCGCCGCAATGGAGCCACCACAATCCGATCGATATCCTGGGGGACGCGACGCCCGAACGGTACGCGCGCGCGGTGGAGATTGCGGCGAAGGATCCCAACAGCGACGGGCTGCTGGTCATCCTGACCCCGCAGGCGATGACCGATCCGACGCGGACGGCCGAGGCGCTCGCGCCCCACGCCCGCCATGCCAGATTGACCGGCAAGCCGATCCTCGCCAGCTGGATGGGCGGCGGCGGTGTCGCCGACGGGGAGCGGATTCTCAACCGCGCCGACATTCCGACCTTCGCCTATCCCGACACGGCGGTGCGCGTCTTCAATTACATGTGGCAGTACGCCAAGAACCTCAGCGACCTGTACGAAACGCCCGCGCTGTCCGACGGGGCCGAGACGGATTCAATCGATCCGGCGGAGGCCGGCGGCATCATCGAGCGCGCGCGGGCCGCCGGCCGGACGCTGCTGACGGAGGCGGAGTCCAAAGCGCTGCTCGCGGCCTACGCCATTCCGGTGGTCGAGACCCATGTGGCCGACGGCGAATCGGCGGCGGTGACATGGGCAGACCGGGTCGGCTATCCGGTCGCGCTCAAGCTGCACTCGAACACACTCACCCACAAGAGCGACGTGGGAGGGGTCCGGCTCGGGCTGCGCGACGACGCCGAGGTCCGGCGCGCCTACCGGGCCATCGAGGCGTCGGTAACGGCGAAGGCGGGCGCTGGCCGGTTTCAAGGCGTGACGGTGCAGCCGATGGCGGCGCTCGACGGCGGGTACGAAGTGATCATCGGCAGCAGTCTCGATCCCGAATTCGGCCCCGTCCTGATGTTCGGCGCCGGCGGGCAACTGGCGGAGGTGTTCTCGGACCGGTCGCTCGATCTGCCCCCGCTGACGACGACCCTGGCGCACCGGATGATCGAACGGACCCGGATCGCGACGGCATTGAAAGGCGTGCGCGGCCGCCGGCCGGTCGATCTGGCGTCGCTCGAGCGGCTGATGGTCCGGTTCAGCCGGCTGGTGATGGAGCAGCGGGGGATTCGCGAGATCGAGATCAACCCCCTGCTCATCTCCGCCGATCGCCTCATCGCCCTTGACGCGCGGGCCATCCTGCACGCGCCCGATTCTGAGGAGGCGGCCCTGCCCAGACCGGCGATCCGGCCCTATCCGAGGCAGTATCTCTCACCGTGGACGCTCCGGGACGGGACCGGCGTGACCATCCGGCCGATCCGGCCCGAAGACGAGCCGTTGATGGTCACCTTTTACGAAACGGTCTCCGGCCAGAGCGTTTATTCGCCCTATTTCGCGACCTTGCAGCTGACGCCTTCATCGGCGCATGAACGGCTCACGCGCATCTGCTTCATCGACTACGACCGCGAAATGGCGCTCGTGGCCGAACGGCGCGAGCCGGCCTCCGACCGGCGCACCATGCTCGCCATCGCCCGTTTGAGCCGGGTGCATGGCTCGAACGAGGCCGAATTTTCGCTCCTGGTCGATCAGCGCTGCCAACGCCTCGGGCTTGGCACGGAACTGCTCCGACGGTTGGTGCAGGTGGGGCGCGATGAACGGCTCGACCGGATCACCGCCGAGATCGACGTGCAGAATCAGGGGATGCAGCGCATCTGCCGGAGCCTGGGCTTTCAATTCCAGGCCGTGCCGAAGCGGGGAGTCGTCAGGGCTGAACTGCCTGTGCAAGGGGCGGTGGAGAACGCCGTCCATACGCCAGGGGGCGCATGAAAGCGGTTGCCGTCATGCTCCGGAAGCCCGTCCCCCCGGTTCCATTCCAAAGTCCGCCGCATTCTGATATGATGCGGGGCTTCCGACGCTGCGCCACGGGGCCGGCGCGGCGAGGGGAGCCATCGATGACGCGATCGTGCCTGATATCCAGAGCCTCGGCCTGGCTGGCCGTGCTCCTGCTGGGCCTGGCGGGTTTCCTGGAGGCGATGGCCGTCGACCTGCAGGCTGCGGAACCCCCGGCGGTGGCCGGCACGATTTATCCCCTCTATGATATGATCCGGGTCGTCGGGGGCGCACATGTGGCGGCGAAAGTGATCCTGCCTCCGGGCGCGTCTCCTCATCTTTTCGAATTTTCCCCCCGGCAGCTCGAAGGGCTGCGTCACGTCAAGGCGATCTTCGCGATCGGGCACGGGCTCGATGACTGGGCGACACAGGTCGCCACTGTCGCGCCGGGCGTCAGGATCATCATCGTGGATCGGGGCATCCCCCTCCGCACATTCGAGGATGGGACGACCGATCCGCATTACTGGCTTCACCTCGGCAATGCGCGGCGGATCGCCGAGACCATTGCGACCGGATTGAGCGACATCGATCCTGCGAATGCGGCGGCCTATCGGGCGGCCGCGGAGGCCTACCAACGGCAACTGTCCGATGAGGAGCGCCGGTTGATGGCTGTGTTGGCGCCGGCGCGGGGGATGCCCATCCTGACCTTCCACGACGCGTGGTACTACTTCGCGGATGAATTCGGCTTGACGATTGCCGGGACGTTTGAGCCCGCGGCAGGTCAAGAGCCCACGCCCCGATATCTGGCCTCTCTGCAGCGCACTATTGCCAGGGAGCGGATCCGCATCCTGTTCATCGAACCGCAGATGTCCAGCGGGGTCGTGCGCAGTTTTGCGGAGGACAATCATCTGGGCATCGCGGTGCTCGATCCCCTCGAAGGAGGGGAAGGACGATCCACCTATCTGGATCTGATGGCCTACAACGCGAACGTGATTCGGCGCGCCCTTCAACCATCCCACTGACCCGTGGAAGACGCGGTGAGAGCGGAGGGGGTGTGGGTGGCGTTCGAGCCCGGCAATTGGGTCCTCGAGGACGTCTCGTTTTCCGTCCCCCAGGGGAGCATTGCCGCCGTGATCGGGCCGAACGGCTCCGGGAAAACGACGCTGCTCAAGGTGCTGCTGGGCTTCGTCGCCCCCCAGCGCGGGCGCGTCCGGGTGCTGGGGGGGACGCCCCGGCAGGCGAGGCGGGACGTGGCTTATGTGCCCCAACGGTTCACGTTTGACAAAAGCTTCCCGATCACGGTCATGGAGTTCCTCCGGTTCTCCCACCCCGAATGTCCGAAGGAGAAGATCGTGCGGTACGTGAGCCACCTCGGCATGGGCGCAATGCTGGACAGCAAATTGGGCTCGCTTTCCGGCGGCCAGCTTCAGCGAGTGCTCATCGAACGCGCCATGCTCGGAGACCCCAAGGTCCTCTTCCTGGACGAGCCGGCCTCCGGCATCGACATCGGCGGGGAGCAGACGTTTTACGAGCTGGTCATGCACCTGCACAAGGAACATGGGAGCACGGTGATCATGGTCTCCCATGAGCTGGACGTGGTGGCCAATTATTCGAACCTGGTGCTGTGCCTGAATCGGACATTGGTCTGCCAGGGGCGGCCGGAGCAGGCGCTGAGTCCGGAAACGCTGCGGGAACTCTACGGCAAGGACGCCGCGCTGTACCATCACAGGGATCGATGACGATGGAGCTCTTGGAGATGGCGCGCCTCCCGTTCATGCAGCGGGCGCTGGCGGCCGGCGTCGCGATCGGACTGATCCTGCCGTTCCTCGGGGTCTTTGTGACGCTGCGCCGGATGTCCTTCTTCGGCGACGGCATCGCCCACGCGACCATGGCCGGCGTGGCCATCGGCCTCATCGCCGGCGTCAGCCCGTTCATCACGGCCCTGGCCGTCGGCGTCTTGTTCGGGGCCGGCGTCTATCTGCTGGAACGCAGAACGTCCATCTCCACCGATGCGCTCATCGGGGTCCTGTTCACGGGCGGCCTGGCGCTGGGCATCGTGCTGATCAGCCAGCGACGCGGCTATCAGCCCGAGCTGATGAGCTTTCTGTTCGGCAGCATTCTGTCGATCAGCGCGCTGGACCTCGGCATCATCCTTGGCTTCTCCGCCGTGATCGTTACGGTCCTGGTCCTGCTGCTGCGGCAGCTCACCCTGCTGGCGCTGGACAAGGAAAGCGCCCGGTTGTACGGGGTGCGCGCCGAACCGCTGGACTTCTTTTTTTACGAACTGCTCTGCGTCACCATCGTGCTGGGGGTGAAACTGCTCGGGATCATCCTGGTCAGCGCGCTGCTGATCATTCCTCCGACGATCGCCAAACTGCTCTCCCCCTCGTTCAAGGCCCTGATCGGCGTCAGCGTGCTGGCGGGCGAGCTCTTCATCATTCTGGGTCTGCTCCTCTCCTACCTGCTCGACCTCCCCGCCGGGCCCTCGATTATTCTGGTGGGAGTGGCCGTGTTTCTCCTGGTTGCGGCCAGACACATGGCGTTTCGCGGCCTCTAACCGGCGCGGGCTCTCGCCCCATCCACTCGCGCCCTGCACCCCATGTTCGGGGCGGCGGCCCGATCCTTGACGCCGATTTCTGCTTCTATTTATAATGGTTGATATTTCTCGACGGGCGGATCGATGGACTGCATCGGGCGCCTCATCCCCGGGCTTGCGTATGCGAGGCGACCGCCTGTGGAACGCGAATATGGCTGACGATCAATCCGGATTAAGAGACTACTCCGTCAATTTTCTCGACGGCGCGCCGGACCCCATCATCATTTCGGACGACCGGGGGCGGATCATCTTCGCCAATCTTCAGGCCGCGAAAGTGTTCGGCTACAGTCGGGGTGAGCTGGTCGGCGCCTCCATCGAACTGCTGCTGCCCGAACACTTCCGGCGCGCGCATGTCGATCATCGGGCGGACTTTCTGTCGGATCCCAGCGCTCGCCCCATGGGTGCAGGCCTCGACCTGTTGGCCCGCCGGAAGGACGGCGGCGAATTCCCTGTCGACATCAGCCTCAGCCCCATCGCGACGGAGGATGGCCTGCTTGTGATGAGCGTGATTCGGGACGTCACCGACCGCAAGAAGCGGGAGGACGAGATCCGGAGGCTCAACCGCGAGCTGGAGGTGGGAATCACCGAGCGGACGGCCGAATTGGCGTCCGAGCGGCGGTTGTTCCGCGACTATCTGGATGTCGCCGGCGTGATGATCGTGGCCCTTCGTCCCGATGGCACGGTGGCGTTGATCAACAAACGGGGTTGCGAAGTCCTGGGTTATCGGGAAGAGGAGATTGTGGGGAAAAACTGGTTCGAGGCCGTTCTGCCCGATCGGATCAGGAATGAGGTCAAGGCAGTATTTGAACAATTGGTATCCGGCTATGAGGAGTTTGTCGAATATTATCGAAACCAGATCATGACGAAGCAGGGGATCGAGCGGACAATTGTCTGGCACAATTCCTTGGTCAGGGACGAGCAGGGGCGGGTACGTGCCACGATCAGTTCTGGTGAGGACATTACCGAAAAGCTGCTGATGGAGGAGCAAATGCGCCAGGCCGACAAGCTGGCCGTGGTGGGGCAATTGACGGCCGGCCTGGCCCATGAGATTGGCACCCCGCTCAACGTCATCAGCGGACGCGCGGAATACATGCTCCGCAAGATGAGCCCCGATGACGCCCTGCGCACCAATCTGGATAGCATCCTCGGCCAGATCGACCGGATCACAAGACTCGTGAATCAGCTGCTCAATTTCACCAGAACCCGGTCGTTGGAACTGCGGTCCGTCTCTCTCGCACCGCTCATCCGGGAGGTGCTGTCGCTCGTGGAGCACAAGTGCCGGGACGGCCGGATCAGCGTGGAGGTTGACTGCGCCGACAATCTGCCCGGCATCGTCGCCGATCCCGACCAGCTCCAGCAGGTGCTGTTGAATCTGCTCGTCAACGCCATCCAGGCGATGCCCGGGGGGGGGCGGCTGACGATCCGGGCCGGCCGGACGGTGTCGAGGCGGGACCGGGAGGACCGGCTCGGCGATCACTATCTGAAAATCGAGGTGACCGACACCGGCGTCGGGATACCAGAAGAAAATCTTTCTCGCGTGTTCGATCCCTTCTTCACGACCAAGGATGTCGGCAAGGGGACCGGCCTCGGCCTGGCCGTCAGCAACAGCATCGCGCACAAGCACGGCGGGTTCATGCTGGTGAAAAGCAGGGCGGGGGAAGGCGCCACCTTCAGCACCTTCCTCCCGATGTCACCGCGTCGGCCGAATCCGCTCGACGAGGCTGTGACTGGGGGGGCTCCCGTGCATGGGTAAGAATGGGGAACAGATCCCGGGCCGGCTGTTGGTGGTGGATGACGACCCGCAGATGTGCCGGCTGGTCGGCGATGTGCTGACCGAAGAAGGACACACGGTCCTCACGGCTACGAACGGCGCAGAGGCGTTGTCGCGTCTTGTTGGATCGGACGGGGAGCCCTTCGATCTGATGATTACCGATCTTCACCTGCCGGCGATGAAGGGGCTCGACTTGATGTTCCAAGCCAGGCAGCGGCAGCCTGACCTTTCCGTGATCATCATCACGGCGTTCGGTTCAATCGAATCGGCGATCGACGCGATGAAACAGGGCGCGTACGATTATTTACCCAAGCCGTTCAAGATCGAGGAGCTGATTTTGACCGTGAGCAAGGCGCTTAGGGAAAGCGCATTGCGGCGGGAAGTCGCCCGGCTGAGAGAAGAACTGAGCCGGGACTACCGGTTCGGCAACCTCATCGGCAAAAGCAAGGCGATCCGGTCGATGTTCGATCTGATCCGAAGCGTCGCCTCAGCGACCAGCAATGTGCTGATTACCGGAGAGAGCGGTACCGGCAAGGAGCTGGTCGCCAAAGCCATTCATTACAACGGCGTGCGGAGAGAGCGCCCCTTCGTGCCGGTCAATTGCGCGGCCATTCCCGACACGCTGATGGAGAGCGAGCTGTTCGGCCACGTCAAAGGAGCCTTCACCGATGCCAGAAGCGACAAGGCGGGCCTCTTTGAAGAGGCCGAAGGGGGAACCCTCTTTCTGGATGAAGTGACCGAACTGCCCTTGCCGCTCCAGGCCAAGTTGCTTCGAGTGCTTCAGGAAAAGGAGATTCGCCGTGTGGGCTCGACCAGGCAGACCCCGGTTGACGTGAGGGTGATCGCCGCCTCCAATGTTGACGTGGCCGGTCGGGTGGAGAGCCGGGAATTCCGGCAGGATCTGTTCTATCGTCTCAACGTGATTCACATCCATGTGCCTCCGCTTCGGGAACGACGCGACGACATCCTGCTGCTGGCGGAGCGATTTCTGGCCGCCCGTCAGCAGGGCAATGGCGCCACAAAGATCCGGGGCTTCAGCGAACAGGTGTTGGCACTGTTTCTCGATTACGGCTGGCCCGGCAACGTGCGGGAGCTGGAGAATGTCGTGGAACGGGCTGTCGTGGTGGCGAAGGGGGAGCTGATCTCAATGGAGGATCTTCCCTCCGAGATGACCGGCAGCCGGGTCGATTACGCTGCCGTCGAGCATGCAGCCCGCCGACACCTGTCCCTGGCCGAGCTGGAACGGGATTACATTGCCCGGATGATCGAACAGACCGGAGGGAACAAAAACCGCGCGGCTCAGATTTTGGGAATAGATCGGAAAACGCTCTACCGTAAACTTGGCCTCAGATTCGGCCACTCGCAGGCCGATCCCCCCGGTTAGTCCCCCGCGTCAGCCTTCCTCCTGCCTCCCTCCCCTCTGGTGGCCGACTGCTTGTCGCTGGTTTCCCGCGCCGGGATTCCTTTCTCTCGCTCGTTCGCGCGGTATCTTGTCCTGTTCGCGTCGGGCTCTTTGGTCAATTTTCCCCACCGCTCCTTGGCCTGTAGGGCAAAACTCCTCAGTTTGTCATGAGAGCCCATTCGATCCGATCGAGCTAGATTTTCATACCAGATTGATTTTTAACGGTATTTCTCATGGATTGAGAGCGGCGGCCACTTTTGCATGGTTTTTGCAATGATAACAGGTGAACGGCCACTGTGCCGGCCATCACTGTCGAAGGAGGGATGCCATGGCTGAGCTGTTTTCGGATCAACGGATCAACGAGGCGCTGCATTTGCTCAATGAGGTGGCGAAGGACAAGCGCGCGGAGCTAGCGCAGATGATTGCCGTCAAATACGGCAATCTCAAATCGATGCTCGAGGGCATTCGGGAGGAGATCGAGCGGGAATCGGCCGATGCCTACCGCCGGGGCAAGGACCAGGTGAGCCATGCGGTGAAAGAAGTTGATCAGAGCGTGCACGCCCATCCCTGGCCCTATATCGCCGGCGCCGCCCTGACGGCGCTCATTCTGGGCTATCTGTTTGGCAACTCCCGCCGGTAGGCGGGGACAGAACGTGCGAGTGCCGGAGGGAGCGTCGTGAAGGAGCTATGCGAGGTGCTGGAGGGGGTTGTCAGGTCGTATTGGGACCAGTACGTGTCGCGGGTCAAGCTGCAAGGAGCGATCTATTATGCGGAAGCGGTGCTGGGCGTCCGATCGTTGTTCATCTTTTTCTGTCTGGCCGCGGCCTGCATCGTGGTCTTCGCTTCCGGATTGCTCCTGATCCCTCTGGCGCTCTGTTTCTACATGCCCTGGCCGCCCGACGTCAAGGCGGTCGTCGCCATGTTGTTCGGGTTGGGGTATGCGTTGGGCGCACTGGCGCTCCTGGCCGCGATCTGCTCGGAGAAACGGTGGCTGAAGGCGAGCGGTGCGAAGGCGCTCATGACCCGGGTAGTGAAAGGAACGTGACGGATGGTCCAACTGCGGATCCATGGTCGTGGAGGCCAGGGGGTGGTGACCGCGGCGGAATTGGTCGCCATCGCCGCCTTTCTTGATGGGAAATACGCGCAGGCTTTTCCCAGCTTCGGATCGGAGCGGATGGGGGCGCCGGTCATGGCTTTCTGCCGGATGTCCGACCGGGCCATCCGGTTACGCGAGCCGGTCATGAACCCGGATGCGCTGATCATTCAGGATCCGACACTACTGCACCAGGTCGACCTGTTCGCCGGCCTGTCCCCTTCGGGCTATCTGCTCTTGAACACGTCGCAGGAGCTGTCCGAGCTGGGCCTCGACGATCTGGTGGCGCGCCTTCCCGCCGATCATGTCCGAACCGTGCCGGCCACGGACATCGCGCTCGCGCAGACGGGCCGGCCGATTCCAAACGCCGCGCTCATCGGCGGACTGGCCGCGCAGACGGGATGGGTGACGCTCGAGGCGGTGCGGAAGGCGATCGGCCGGAAATTTCCCGGCAGGATCGGCGAAGCCAACGCGGCCGCAGCCGCGGCCGTCTATGAGGCCATCCGGTCGTTGCAGCCGTCGGAAGCCGGGACGGGGAGCCCGCTTGCAAACGCAAATTGAAGGATCCCAGGCGGTGGCCGCCGCCGTGGCGCTCTGCCGTCCGGAGGTGATCTCCTGTTATCCCATCACGCCGCAGACGCACATTGTCGAGCGATTGTCGGAGATGGTGCGCAAGGGCGAGATCGGCTCCGCCTCCGGCGGATGCCGGTACATCAACGCCGAATCGGAGTTCGGCGCCTTGAGCATCCTGATCGGCGCCTCCGCGGCGGGCGCCCGCGCCTATACCGCCACCGCCAGCCAGGGGCTGCTCTTCATGACCGAGGCGGTCTACAATGCGTCGGGCTTGGGGTTGCCGATCGTCATGACGATCGGCAACCGGGCGATCGGCGCGCCAATCAACATCTGGAACGACCATTCCGACAGCATGGCGCTGCGCGACGCCGGCTGGATCCAGCTCCACGCCGAGTCGAACCAGGAGGCGGTCGATCTGCACATCCAGGCATTTCGCTTGGCGGAAGCGCTCGGCTGTCCCGTCATGGTCTGCATGGACGGCTTCGTCCTGACGCACGCGTATGAGCCCGTCGATCTGCCGACCCAGGCGCAGGTGGACGCGTATCTGCCCCCCTACGAGCCGATCCAACTGCTCGATCCCGACGATCCGATGACCATCGGCGCGATGGTCGGGCCCGAGGCCTTCGCCGAGGTGCGCTATCTGGCCCATCATACGCAGCTTCGGGCGCTGGAGGAAATCGCCACGCTCAAGGCCGAATTTCTCCGCCAATTCGGCCGGGAGTCCGGCGGCCTGACCGAGTGCTACCGGACCGGCGATGCCGAGACGATTCTGGTGGCGCTGGGCTCGGTCAACGGCACGATTCGCGACGTGGTGGATGAAATGCGCGACGCGGGGGTCCCCGTCGGAAGCCTCAAAATCGGCGCCTACCGGCCGTTTCCCGTCGGCGCGGTGCGGGAGGCGCTGCATCCGTGCAAACGGGCGATCGTGGTGGAAAAAGATCTGGCGCCGGGCAAGGGGGGCATCGTCTCGAGCGATGTCAAAATGGCGCTGCGCGGCCTGCCGGTGATCGTGCAGACGGTCATCGCAGGCCTGGGCGGGCGATCAATCACCAAGGCGTCGCTGATCCGGATGATCAACGAGGCGCGGGCCGGCAAACTGGACGAACCCCACTTCCTCGATCTTGACTGGGACGTGATCCGGACGGAGCTCGCCCGACGACGACAGCGGCGGCGGGCCGGCCCGACGGCGGAGCACGTCCTGCGCCAGGTGAACGCCGTGGCCTCAAAAGTGGTGTAGGACGGCCCCATGGCGGATCAGCGGATAAAATTTTATCAAACCGGCACCTTCACGGTCGGCAACCGGCTGCTGGATCCGGAGCGGCGCACGGTCCAGGCGCGGATGGAGCGGACCAATTCGCTCGACTCCGGCCACCGCGCCTGCCAGGGCTGCGGCGAGGCGCTCGGCGCGCGGTATGCGATCGATGCGGCGATGCGCGCCTCCAACAACCGGCTGGTCGCCGTCAATGCGACCGGCTGCCTGGAGGTCTTCTCCACCCCCTATCCCGAGAGCTCCTGGAAGATCCCCTGGCTGCATTCACTCTTCGGCAATGCCCCGGCCGTCGCCGCCGGCGTGGCGGCTGCGCTGGAAGCCAAAGGACGGTCTGACGTGCGGGTCGTCGCGCAGGGGGGCGACGGCGGGACGGTCGACATCGGCTTCGGCTGCCTCTCCGGCCTGTTCGAGCGGAATGACGACGTCCTCTATCTCTGCTACGACAACGGCGCCTACATGAACACCGGCGTGCAACGGTCCGGCTCCACGCCCCCCGCGGCCCGGACGATGACGACGCCGGCCGTGGGGCCCTCGCCAGGCAATTCATTCGGCACGGGGAAAAATCTCCCGCGCATCGCGATGGCGCACGCCATTCCCTACGTCGCCACCGCCTCGGTTGCCGACCTGCACGATCTCGAGGCGAAGGTGACCAAGGCGACCATGCTCAGGGGCGCGCGCTACATCCATATTTTTGTTCCCTGTCCGCTGGGCTGGGCGCATGATCCGGCGTTGACGATCACGATCGCCCGTCTCGCCATCGAAACGGGTCTGTTTCCCCTGTTCGAGGCGGAGCGCGGGCGCGTGGTCGCCCGCACGACAATCCGGCGCAAAGTGCCGGTGGAGCAGTATCTGGAACCGCAGGGCCGTTTCAAGCACCTCTTCGGTGATCCGCCCGACCATAAGACGATAGGCGCGATTCAGGCGATCGCCGATGAGAACATCGAGACCTACAACCTGCTGCCGCCGGAGGATGGTGTTGGACACGAAGCCCTTCGCAATCACGCTTGACCCCGATAGCAGCCGGGCGAACCACACGGGCGCCTGGCGGACGATGCGGCCGGTCTACGTCGACCGGCTGCCGCCCTGCAACCACGCTTGCCCGGCCGGCGAGAACATTCAGGCCTGGCTCTACCACGCCGAGGAGAGGCGGTACGAGGAGGCCTGGCGGGTCTTGATGGACGATAATCCGCTGCCGGCCGTGCACGGCCGCGTCTGCTATCATCCATGCGAGACCGCCTGCAACCGGGCGCAACTGGATGAGGCTGTCGGTATCCACTCCGTGGAGCGTTTTCTGGGTGACGAGGCGATTGCTCGGGGGTGGCGCATTGAGCCGGGACCGCCGACGGGCAAGAAGGTGCTGATCGTCGGCGCAGGCCCGAGCGGCCTGTCGTGCGCCTACCATCTGGCCCGCGTTGGTCACGCCGTGGAGATCCGGGACGCCGGCCCTCGGGCGGGCGGCATGATGCGGTTCGGCATTCCAAAGTACCGCCTGCCGCGCGAGATCCTTGACGCCGAGATTGCCCGGATTGTAGCGATGGGCGTGACGATCCATCTCAATTGTCACGTGGCCGACCTGGAAGCCGAGATGCGGCAGGGGCGGTTCGACGCGGCCTTTCTCGCCATCGGGGCGCATCTGGCCAAGCGGACCGAGATCCCGGGGCGTGATGCGGGAAAAATTCTCGACGCGGCCAGTTTTCTCCGGAGCATGGAGGGGGCGACGCTTCCGAGGGTGGGGAGGCGGGTGGTCGTCTACGGCGGGGGGAACACGGCGATCGATGTTGCGCGCACCGCCAAACGGCTGGGCGCGGAAGAGGCCGTCATCGTCTATCGTCGCGACCGCGCCCACATGCCGGCCCACGCTTATGAAATCGACGAGGCGATCGAGGAAGGCGTGGTCTTCCGGTGGCTGCACACGATCAAGGGGGTGGAGGCGGAGACGGTCACGGTCGAGGTGATGGAATTGGATGCGACGGGCCGGCCCCGGCCAACCGGCCGGTACGAGGAGCTGGATGCGGACACGCTGATCCTAGCGATCGGACAGAATGCCGACACCGCCTTTCTTCGCCACGTTCCGGGGTTGGTCATCGGGGAGGATGGAATCGTTCAAGTGGACGGGACCATGATGACCGGACGACCCGGCCTCTTCGCCGGCGGCGACATGGTCCCGTCGGAGCGGACCGTCACGACGGCCACCGGCCACGGGAAGAAGGCGGCTCGTCACATCGACGCCTATCTGCGCGGGAGCCGCTACGTCAAGCCGGAGTCCCATCCGATCGCGACTTATGACACGATCCACACCTGGTATTACACCGACGCCGAACGGTCCACGCAGCCCCTGCTGGAGGCCGTCCGTCGACGATCAACCTTCGACGAGGTGGCGGGCGGCCTCGATCCCGATACCGCGCTCCTGGAAGCCCGCCGTTGTCTGTCGTGCGGCAACTGCTTCGAGTGTGACAACTGCTACGGCGTCTGCCCTGACAACGCCGTGATCAAGCTGGGGCCGGGCAAGCGGTTTCGATTCGATTACGACTATTGCAAAGGCTGCGGGATCTGCGTGCAGGAATGCCCCTGTGGCGCAATCGAGATGGTGAAGGAGACGCACTGATGGCGCGGACGCGCCGGGACGGGGGCCGACCTGACGACGCGCAAGCAGTCGCAGCCTGAGGAGACGCCGGGGGAGACGGATGCAGGATGAATTCACGCAGGAACCGCGCATCGCCTACTTTTCCATGGAGATTGCGCTCCGCAACGACATTCCCACCTACAGCGGAGGCCTCGGGGTGCTGGCCGGCGATACGGTCCGGTCGGCCGCCGATCTGATGCTGCCCCTGGTCGCGGTCAGCCTCGTGAGCCGGTCCGGCTATTTTCGCCAAGAAATTGACAGCCAGGGACGTCAGATCGAGCAACCCGACATGTGGGACCCGGCCAAGCTGGCGACTCCCCTGGGAGCGAAAATCGCCGTGCGGATGTCGGGGCGGGATGTCTGGATCCGGGGCTGGCTCTATGTGCTCACCGGGCAGACGAATGGACGGGTGCCGGTCATCCTGCTGGACACGGATCTCGAGGAGAACCAGCACGATGACCGGGAGCTGACCCATTACCTCTACGGCGGGGACGAGACCTACCGCCTCAAGCAGGAGATCGTGCTGGGAATCGGCGGCGTGCGTCTGTTGCGCGCGCTGGGCTTTCATATCCGCCACTATCACATGAATGAAGGCCATTCCGCGTTGTTGGGGCTGGAATTGCTCCGGCGGCACGCCTATCCGCCGGAAGAAGTGCGGCCCGGGGAAGCCCGCTTCAACATTCCGCGCGTCCGGGAGCTCTGCAACTTCACCACCCACACGCCGGTGGAGGCGGGACATGATCGATTTTCGTATGACCTGGTCGACAGGGTGTTGGAGGAATTTATTGATCCTGCGACCCTGAAGTCCATGGCGGGGGAGGACGCGCTCAACATGACCCGCCTCGCGCTGAACGTGAGCGAGCACATCAACGGCGTCGCCAAACGCCACGCCGAGCTGTCCAGAAAGATGTATCCGGGCTATCGTGTGGAAGCGGTGACCAACGGCGTCCATTCCTTTACCTGGACCCATCCGGCCATCGCGGCGCTCTTTGACCGCTATATTCCCGGCTGGTGTCATGAGCCTGGCATGTTGGTGCGCGTCAATCAGATTCCGGATGAGGCGATATGGGAAGCCCACTGCCAGGCGAAAGCGCACCTGATCGAAACCGTCAGGACGCACAGCGGCGTGGTGCTCGATCCGAACCGCCCGATCCTGGGATTCGCCCGCCGCATGACCGCCTACAAGCGGCCTGACCTGCTCTTCGCTGACCTGGACCGGCTCAAGACGATTGCGCGGCAGTTCCCGATTCAGATTGTGCTGGCCGGCAAGGCTCATCCTCGAGACGGGGAGGGGAAGCGCTTGATCGAACTGCTGCATGATCATATCAAGACGCTGTCCGGCGTCATTCCGATGGCCTACCTTCCGAATTATAATCTGGAGCTGGCGCTTGCGATGGTCTCAGGGTCGGACATCTGGCTGAACACGCCGCTCCGTCCATTGGAGGCCTCGGGGACCAGCGGAATGAAGGCGGCCATCAACGGCGTGCCGAGCCTGAGCGTGTTGGACGGCTGGTGGCTGGAGGGGTGCATTGAAGGCCTCACCGGTTGGGCCATCGGCGATGGCGAGCAGTCGGCCAACGACGGAGATGCGGCGTCGTTGTATGCCAAACTGGAACAGACGGTCCTCCCGCTCTATGATCGGGACCGGGCCGGCTGGCTTCGCGTCATGAAGGGGGCGATCGGCACAAACGGGTCGTTTTTCACCAGCCATCGGATGATGCGCCGGTACGGCACTGGACCGTACATTCGATAACGTTTGCGATCGATTTGGCGAGAGAACGGTTGGGGAGAACACCGAAAGGGCTGACCGAAGAGGCGCCTCGGGAGTTCCGACGCGGCGACTGTTTGGGTCGGAAGACCGCGCCGGGCGGCGCCGGCTGATGCCAATAATTGAGCGATCGTGGGGGGGCGAAATCAGCCCCCTTTTCTTATGTGATGGGATGCTTGCAGGATGACGACCGGTATCCAGAATACGAGACACAGGCGGCAACGATGACCAAACAGACCGACGACTACAGCAAACAGCCGATCGATGACACGATCCGCGAGTTGCAAACCGATCGCGCGCGCGGGTTGGCCCGCGCCGAGGCGGCCGCGCGACTCGACCGTGTCGGATACAACGAGATCACGGAAAAGGAGGAGTCGCTCTGGCACCGTCTCTTCCGCCGCTTCTGGGGGCCGATCCCCTGGATGATCGAGGCGGCGGCCATCCTCTCCGCTGTCGTCCAAAAGTGGGAGGATTTCATCATCATCGCCATCATGCTGCTGGTCAACGCTGGTCTGGATTTCTTCCAGGAGCACCGGGCGCTGAACGCGCTCAAGGCCCTGAAACAGCGCATGACCGCCGAAATCATCGTGCTGCGCGACGGGGAATTCAAAACGCTCCCGGCGCGGGAGCTGGTGCCGGGCGACGTCGTCAAGCTCAGAATCGGCAATATTGTGCCGGCCGACGTCCAACTGCTGCAGGGCGACTACCTCCTCATCGACCAGTCGGCGCTGACCGGCGAGTCGCTGCCGGTGAGCAAGAAGATCAATGACGCCGCCTATGCCAGTACCATCGTCAAGCAGGGCGAGATGCTGGCCGTGGTGGTGAATACCGGCGCACGGACCAACTTCCATACCGTGGTCGCCCTGGTGGCCAAGGCCTCGCTCGAAGAGCGCAGCCACTTCCAGAAGATGGTGATCCGGATCGGCGATTTTCTGATCGCCATGACCGTCGCCCTGGTGGTGCTGATCGTCATGGTGGCGCTCTTTCGCCATGAGCATTTTCTCGAAATCGCCCGCTTCGCCCTGGTACTGACGGTCGCCTCCATCCCGGTGGCGCTGCCGGCGGTGCTGTCGGTCACGATGGCGGTGGGGGCAATGAACCTGGCGCGGCGCAAGGCGATTGTCAGCAAGCTGACGGCGATCGAGGAGCTGGCCGGCGTGGATGTCTTCTGTTCCGACAAGACCGGCACACTGACCAAGAACGAAATGCAGGTGGCCGAGCCGGTGGTGCGGGAGGGCGTGCAGGAACGCGAACTGTTTCTCGTGGCGGCGCTGGCGTCCAAGCTCGAAAACCGCGATCCCATCGAGCTGCCCATCTTTCAATATATCGACGAGCACTTCCCGGACCTGGACTGGAAGTCCTACGGGCAGATGACGTTCACCCCATTTGATCCCATCCGCAAGCGCACCGAGGCGCAGATTGAAAAAGGGGAAGGGCGATTCGTCGCCATGAAGGGGGCGGCGCAGGTGCTGATGGAAATGGCCCAACTCCCCGACAATGACGCACAGCAGATCAACCAGACTGTGGACCAGTTGGCGGCCAAGGGCTACCGCACGCTTGCGGTGGGCCGCCGGCGGGGCGACGCTCCGTTGGAGCTGCTGGGCCTGATTCCGCTCTATGATCCGCCCCGAGACGATTCCAAGGAAGTCATCGCGGACATGCAGCGCCATGGCCTCGAGGTCAAGATGGTGACCGGCGACAACCTCGCCATCGCCAGGGAAATCGGCGGCTTGCTGGGGCTCAAGCCGCGCACCATGCGGTCCGACCAGCTCTCCGGCACCGCCGGCAACGAGTTGTTGGCCCTGGCTGCGGTGCTCTCCGCGGCCATCTACCAGCGGCTCAAGCCGGAGGTGTCCCACAGGGAGGCGCAGCGCTTCGCCGACGAGGTGATGAAGGGCGTGGGAAGCATGTACGACACCCGCCTGCTGGAGCGGGAATTCCTGCACACCCACGAGTCGGCCATCGTCGAGATGATCGAGTCGGTGGATATCTTCGCCGAGGTGGTGCCGGAGGACAAATACCGGATCGTGGCGACCCTGCAGAAGGCCGGGCACATCGTCGGCATGACCGGCGACGGCGTCAACGACGCCCCCGCCTTGAAGAAGGCCGACTGCGGCATCGCCGTCTCCAACGCCACTGACGCGGCGCGGGCGGCGGCGGCCATTATTCTGACCGCTCCGGGGCTGGGGGTAATCAACGAGGCGGTCAAGCAGGCGCGCATCACGTTCGAGCGGATGAAGAGCTATTCCATCTTCCGCATCGCCGAGACCATCCGCATCATCCTGTTCTTGACGCTCAGCATCGTGGTGTTCAACTTCTATCCCATCACGGCGCTGATGATCATCCTGCTGGCCCTGCTCAATGACATTCCCATTCTGGCGATCGCCTATGACCACACGCGGGTGGACATGAAGCCGGTTCGTTGGAACATGCCGGAGATGCTGACGGTCTCCAGCGTCCTGGGCGTCGCCGGCGTGATCGCCTCGTTTCTGCTGTTCTTTCTGCTCAAGGAGCAGGGCTTCTCCGATGACATGATCCGCAGCATGCTGTTTCTCAAGCTGATCGTGGCGGGGCACAGCACGCTCTACATCACGCGCGCTCACGAGTGGTTCTGGCGGCGTCCCTGGCCATCGCCGCTGCTGTTCGGGGCCACGTTCGGCACCGAGATCATCGGCACCCTGATTGCCGTCTACGGTTTTCTGATCACGCCGATCGGCTGGACGTATGCGCTCTGGATGTGGGCCTACGCGCTGGCGTGGTTCGTCTTCAATGATGCGGTCAAAATCGGGGCTTACCGCGTATTGATGCGACGGCAGGCGGAGGGGTGATCGTGCCGTCCTTTCACACCGACACGGTGCACAGCCTGAACGGAACAACGGCCGCCGTGTACGCACGCCAAGGAGGATGAGATGCGATCTTCACACCTGCACTTTTTCCCGCTGGCCTGGCCGTTTCTGGTCGCGCTGTTCTTTCTCATCGGGATCGTCTTCGTGCTGGTGGAGATCGGCGCGCTCAGCTACGCCTACGAGAAGATGGGGGTCAACCGCCAGTATGTCTTTGGCGTTCTGGTTCTCTCGTTGCTCGGCAGCTACGTCAACATTCCGGTCGCCGAACTGCCCGCGAAAGAAGTCGTGTCAAACCGGGTGATACCCTTCTTCGGCATGCGGTACGTCGTGCCCGAAGTCGAGCAACAACCGAAGACGGTGGTGGCTGTCAACGTCGGGGGCGCGGTGATTCCGACGCTGCTCTCGCTCTATCTTTTGGCCAAGCACGGACAGTTTGTCCGGGGGGCGATCGCGGTGCTGGCGGTGGCCGTCGTCATGCATTGGCTGGCCCGGCCTGTACGGGGAGTGGGGATCGCCGTCCCGATCTTCCTTCCCCCTGTCATCGCCGCGATGGTCGCCTATCTGCTGGCTCCCAGGGCGGCCCCCTCTCTGGCCTATATCGGCGGCACGCTGGGGACCCTCATCGGCGCGGATTTGCTCAATCTTGGCAGAGTGCAGGGGCTCGGAGCGCCGATCGTCTCGATCGGGGGGGCCGGGACATTTGACGGAATTTTTGTGACGGGTATTCTGGCCGTTCTATTAGCTTAAGACAAGGGCCCCCATCCCATGTTCCGGGGATTGATTGAAGCAGATCGCCCCACGTGAGTCGGTTCGCTGTGGCAAAAATCCCCACATCAAGAGTTCAAGACCTGTGAATTTACCACACGATAAAATTCCATCCGATTGTTTTCCCGCATTAAATAGACCGTTAATTTTTTTGTGTTCAATTTGCACAGTTCTTGCATTTACAAATAGAGGGATCATCAGCAATGACCAGCCAGAATGGACACGATCGCCATGCTCGTATTCTTATTGTCGAGGATGATACCGCCATGCGGGCCCTATTGATGGATGAATTACGGGAGGCCGGCTATCACGTTTCCCAGGCGGTTGATGGAGCCGACGGGGTGCAGAAGCTGTTGCAGGCGGCCGCAACAGGCGCATATGACCTAATGATCACCGATCTGAAGATGCCCAAATTAAGCGGACAGGGGCTCATGAAGATTGTCAATGAGCGCTATCCCGCCATGCCGGTGATCGCCATTACTGCGTTTGCCGACGAGCCTGAGTTTGTGAAGCCCTATCATACCGAGTTCGTGGCTTACTTGCGCAAGCCGTTCAAGATGGAAGAGTTGAAGTCGGCCGTTCGGGTGGCATTACTGAACAGGAGGAAGTGATGCCGCACGGCGTGACCTCAGGCGCGCGCGCCTCGGATCAACGCATGTTCTTCGATCGGCAACAGGGCAGGGCTGCAGATGCGCCTGATCGGACGGCCCTTCGTTAGCTCCCGCCAGAAGAGGAGGACTGAATATGGAGCGATCCGGTATCATCCTGGCGGCCGGGGATGGCAGACGGCTGCGGCCATTCATTCAACAATTGCGCGGCGACGCCCTGCCCAAGCAGTACGTCAGATTTGGCGGCCGCCGGTCATTGCTGGAGCAGACGATCCGCCGGGCCGAACTGCTGATTCCACCCGACCGTCTGTTCACCGTGGTGGGGCGCCATCATCTGGCCTTTCGTGAAGCCGTCCTGCAACTGACCGGTCGGCCGCCGGGCACGGTCATCATCCAGCCGGCCAATAAAGATACGGGCCCCGGCATTCTCCTTCCGCTGCTGCATCTGACCGCGCGCCATCCGGAGGCGGTCGTGGCCATCTTTCCCTCTGATCACTCAATCTCGGAGGAAGCGCTCTTCATGGGTTATGTCGATCTGGCCTGCCGGGTGGTGGAGCAGGATCCGGCCCAATTGGTCCTGCTAGGCGTGGAGCCGCAGGCGCCCGAGCCGGAGTATGGCTACATTGTGCCGGGGCGGCGGTTGATGGACGGCGTAGGCGGGGTCAAACGGGTCGTCCGTTTTGTGGAGAAGCCGGATCTGGCTGAGGCCGAGCAGCTGATCGACTCCGGAGCGCTCTGGAATACCTTCGTGATGGTGGTGCAGGGCGCCGCCCTTTTGGACCTGATCCGTCGGCTGGCGCCGGGACTCTATCAGGAGTTTTCCCGTTTTCGACAGGCGATCGGGAGCGGGGAGGAGCAGGCGGCGGAGGAAGTCTACCGGACGGTGGAGTCGCTCAATTTTTCCAGAGAGGTATTGGAGCGGATGATGCCGACTGATCCGTTGCGGGTGACGGTCCTGCCGGTGCGCGGCGTCTCCTGGAGCGACTGGGGCTCGGAGCAGCGGCTGGTCACGGGGCTCTTGAAAACGGCTGCGGCCCGCGGAACCGGTCCTTTGTACTTCGGGCCTCCGGCGGAGGGGACGGATCTAAAGGCGGAAAAAACAATGTGAGAGGAGGCGGAACCCTTGAAAGTCGGAAAAAAGAATCTGACAAACAGCGAGCCAACCCTGAACGGGGAGGCGCTGCAACGGCGGATCGCGAAAAAAGCCTACGAGCGCTATTTGGATCGCGGGCAGCTCGACGGCTACGACGTTCAGGACTGGTTGGAGGCGGAGCAGCTCGTTCTGGCGGAGCTGGGCGATGAAGCAGGGGAGAAGGATTAAACGGGAGGTCGAAGACCGTCCCCGTGACGATCCTCATCTCAACGATCGATTCACCGGAAAGGAGAATAACATGGCCACGGAAACTGAGAAAGGGAGCAAGGCGATCTCGGAAAGGAAACCGTTTTCGGGATTGACCCAGATGGAGCGGGAGATGGAGCGATGGTTCGATGACATGATGGGGCGCCCCCGGTTCAGGCTGGGACTGCCCGATTGGTGGCGCCGACGGGAATTGATGCCGAGGCAGCCGGCCGTCGAAATCGCCGAAGATAAAGAGCAGGTGATCGTCACAGCGGAGATCCCCGGCCTGAAGAAGGGGGATATTCAGGTGAATCTTTCAGACACGCTCTTGACGATCTCCGGCGAACGGAAGGAAGAGACGGAGAAGAGGGAGAAAGGGTATTACTATTCAGAGCGTTCCTATGGCAGCTTCACCCGTTCGATTCAACTGCCCGCCGAAGTGAAGACCGACAAGGCCAGCGCCACGTTCAAGGACGGGGTGCTGGAGATCCGGCTGCCCAAGACCGAGCAGGCCAAGCAGCGAGAGGTGACGATCAAGGTAGACTAAGAGCAGCGCAGAGTGAAAAGCGGAGTGGGACCAAAGAAGACCCTCGAAGACCGGAAGGAGGGGACGATGATGCGGAAATTATTCGGGGTGTCCGCTGTGACGGGTGTGCTGTGGCTGATCGCCTGGCCTGCCTACACGGCCGATCAAGCGCCTGTCCAGGAAAAAGCCCAAACAAAAAAACAGGAGCAAATCTACGGCAGTTAGTTGATGACGCCGAAGGAGCGCGATGAATACCGCGCCAAAATGCACGCGGCGAAGACGCCCGAAGAGTGGGAAAAAATCCGCAAGGAGCATCATGCATTGATGCAGAAGCGGGCCAAAGCGAAGGGCCTTACCCTGCCCGATGAGCCGCCCGCTCGAGGTGGCGGGATGGGACCGGGTGGTGGCATGGGACCTGGCGGCGGGATGGGCCCGGGCGCAGGCCGGTGACATTTTGGAGGAGCATGCAATGAGATGCAATATCGGATCGACGGAACGGACCATCCGGATCGTGCTGGGCATTGTCCTGCTTGTTGTCGGCTATGCGGCTGGGCTGCCGCCATGGGCGTCGATTGTTGCATACATCGCGGGCGCGATCGCGCTCCTGACCGGCGCGATTCGTTTCTGCCCGCTCTGGCAAGTGCTCGGCGTCAACACCTGCGGGCCGTCTCCGCAGTCATCGAACGTGAAGGAGAAATGATGGAGAACCGCAGCAGGGGATAGCTGCATGACATTCTGTTCCAATGGAGGTGAGTAATCATGGACGAGAGTGTGTTGAAGGTGATCGAAGTCCTGGCGGAATCGGATAAGAGCTGGGAGGATGCGGCCCAACAGGCCGTCTCCCGTGCGGCCAAGACGATTCACGGAATCAAATCGATCTACGTGAAAAACTTCGAAGCCAAGGTGGAGAACAAGAAGATCGTCAAATACCGGATCAACGCCAATATCACGTTCCTGCTGGACTAACGGTCGCGCTGGGATGGCCGGTTTGTACAGCAGGCTCGGGTCGTGGGGATGGGGGGGATTATGAGGGTCAGGAATGAAAAGAATAGACCGCCCCTTAACCCATAATCCTTAACCCTGATTTATTGTTGAACGGGCTCGAGATGATATAGAGATCGTTGTGGCCAATGGGTAAACAATGGCGGCACGGGGTGTGGGGGCAACGGAGGACCTTTCTCCGCTTTTTCCGCACGGGCCCCCACATCTAATGACGACCCTCCCGCGCTGGGAACATTTTCCCCATGGTGCTGACATCGGCGTGCGCGGCGTGGGTCGTTCAAAGGCGGAGGCGTTCGAGCAGGCGGCGCTGGCGCTGACGGCCGTGATCACCGATCCGGATGCCTTGGCGACCAAGGAGCCGATTGCAATCAGTTGCGACGCGTCGGATGATGAACTGGGGCTGGTCGACTGGTTGAACGCCATTGTCTATGAAATGGCGACGCGCCGGATGGTGTTCGGCCGGTTCAAGGTCGACTTTGAAGGGGGGCGGTTGCAGGCGACGGCGTGGGGCGAGCCGCTTGATCCCGCCCGCCATCAACCGGCGGTCGAGGTGAAGGGCGCCACCTACACCGAGCTTCGGGTGCGGGAGAATACGCCGGGCGAGTGGTCGGCGCAATGTGTTGTAGATGTATAAATACATTCCACCGGACAGCTCGAGAGCAGGCAAGGGCTATGAGCGGCGAATGGGAAAGAGGAGGCGGCTCAGGGTGTGGGGGCAGCGCCCGCCCAAAAGGAACACTTTTGGGGAATTCATTCCGATCCCCTTTCTCCGCCCCTTCCGCACGGGCCATTAATTGAATGCGGGGGGGGGAGACGCTATCTCCCCCCTCGCCCCCCATTGGTTATGGGGCGCGTTTCGGGACTGGCGGTCATGAAGGGCATCATGCGGCCGATGGGAGAAACTGGACGGCTGGGGGTATGGGGGCATCGGAGGACCGTGTCCTGCTTCTTCCGCACGGGCCCCCATATATAAATGGACCTAACACGTTTGATCCGTAAAGCTGACTGCGAATGGTGGATCCCGCCGGTCGGGAAGATGCGCGTGCCCGGCGTGATTTACGCCAGCGAGACGCTCGTCAGAGAGATGGATACAAAAGTCTATGAGCAGGTGGTGAACGTGGCGACGCTGCCCGGGATCGAGAGAGCCTCGTACGCCATGCCCGACGCTCACTGGGGCTACGGTTTCGCCATCGGTGGGGTGGCCGCCTTTGACCCCAGCCGTGGCGGGGTAATTTCCGCGGGCGGGGTGGGCTTCGACATCTCCTGCGGAGTGCGCACCCTCTACACGGGGCTGACGCTGGAGGCCATTCAACCGGTCAAGGCACAGCTCGCCGACTCGCTCTTCCACACGGTTCCCGCCGGCCTGGGCAGCCGGGGCCGGCTGCATCTCACGTTGAAGGAGATGGATCAGATGCTTGCGGGCGGCGCCCGGTGGGCCGTCGAACGCGGCTACGGTCTTGCCGATGATCTGGAGCGGATCGAGGAGCATGGCCGGATGGAGGGCGCCGCGCCGGACCAGGTCTCCGATCAGGCGAAGAAACGGCAGCAGGACGAGATGGGGACGCTCGGATCGGGCAATCACTATCTCGAAGTGCAGCGGGTCGCGGCGATTTTCGACGCCGCAGCCGCGGGGGCGTTTCGCATCCGAGAGGGCGACGTTCTGGTCAGCATTCACTGCGGCTCACGGGGCCTCGGCCATCAGATCGGGACCGAATTTTTAAAACGGATGGCGGTTGCTGCAGGTCGTCATGGAATCGACCTGACCGATCGCGAGCTGGCCTGCGCGCCCATCGACTCCGACGTCGGCCGCGATTATCTGGGCGCGATGCGCGCGGCAATTAATTGCGCCCTGGCCAACCGGCAGATCATCACCCATCTTGTCCGGCAGGCCTTTGCCGATGTGTTGCCTTCCGTCAGCCTCCGGTTGTTGTACGATGTGTCCCATAACACGTGCAAAGTGGAGGAGCATCTGGTCGATGGGGAGCACAAGAGGCTCTTTGTCCACCGGAAGGGCGCTACCCGCGCCTTCGGCCCCGGCCATCCCGATCTGCCCGTCCCGTTTCGGGAGATCGGCCAGCCCGTCCTGATCGGTGGCACGATGGGAACGGCGTCCTATATTCTAGTCGGCACCCGGGAAGCCATGGGACTCAGTTATGGGTCGGCCTGCCACGGCGCGGGCCGCAGCATGAGCCGCCATCAGGCGATGAAACAGTGGAGGGGGCGGGAGGTGATCAAGGAGCTGGCCGGCCGGGGTATTCTGATCCGCAGCGTCTCCGACCGGGGCGTGGCCGAGGAAGCCCCCGGGGCGTACAAGGATGTCGGCGCCGTGGTTGATGCGGCGGATCAGGCGAAGCTGGCGCGGAAGGTCGCCCGGTTGGAGCCGCTTATTTGCATCAAAGGATGAATTCCGATGAGAGGGGATCATGGACCCGTTTAAAAATCGAGAGGAAGCCGCCCGCCTGCTGGTCGGGAAATTGACCCGCTACGCTGGTCTCCGCCCCCTCGTGCTCGCCATTCCGCGGGGCGCCGTGCCGATGGGGAGAATCATCGCCGATGCGATCGACGGGGACCTGGACGTGGTGATCGTGCATAAGCTCGGCGCGCCGGACAACCCCGAATTCGCCGTCGGATCGGTCGATGAGTCAGGTGACGTCTATATCAGCGAGGACGCCCGCGCGCTCATGATCGGCGACGACTATTTGAACCGGGAGGCGCGGAAACAACTGGCCGTCCTGCACCGGCGGAGGGCTCTTTATACCCCGGTCCGCCCCCCGATCGATCCGTCCGGCCGTGTCGTCATCGTGGTGGATAACGGGATTGCGACCGGCGCTACGATGATCGCCGCGCTCCGGGCGGTACGCGTGAAACGGCCGGAACAATTAATTGCCGCCGTGGCGGTGGCGCCGCCCGAGACGTTGCGTCGCATCTCCCGGGAAGCTGACGACACAATCTGTCTCGAGGCGCCAGAGGAATTCTATGCAGTAGGGCAGTTTTATCTTGATTTTCCTCAAGTGACGGATGAAGAAGTAATCGAGCTCCTTCAGCGGACGCCGAGGCCGCACAGGTCTCCGTCGCGGAAGGTAGGAACGACGCGGGCGGATGCCGGCCAACCGCAAAGCGGGGAGTAGGTCCGTCAGGTGTCGGCCATGCGCTGCGCGGGGCCCTTCGAGTCGGCCGTCTGCGGCGGGCCGGGCGGGGAGAATCGGCCATGATGAGCCGGCGCTTGCCACGCTTCGTGGTGCATGAGCACGAGGCCTCGCATCTCCATCATGATGTTCGACTGGAGATTGGGGGTGCGCTCAAATCATGGGCGGTGCCGAAAGGACCGTCGATGAATCCGGCCGACAAGCGGTTGGCCGTCAGGGTCGACGATCACCCGCTTGATTACGGCGGGTTCGAGGGCATCATTCCGGAGGGCCATTATGGTGCCGGGGCGGTGGTCATCTGGGATGAAGGCACGTTTACTCCGCTGGACGACCCTGAGGCCGGGCTGGCCAGGGGCCGGCTGGCGTTCCGTCTCAGCGGCAGGCGGCTGAAGGGGGAATTCGCCCTGGTGCGCATGAGGCGGGGAGGGACCGGCAAGGAGTGGTTGCTGATCAAAAAGGATGACCCGTTCGCCGATCCATCATGGACGTTGACGACGGCGTTGACCCCGGCCAAGCGGCGTTCGCTGCGCGTGAAAGAGCCGATGTGTGACGCCTCATAAGAAGAGGTGACAGGAGACGACGATGAAACTCCCGCTTCAGATCCGAGTGCAGAAGGTGTCCGCGTCCGACGTGGTCATGGATGACATCCGCAAGAAGGCCGCCGGACTCGATGAATTTTCACGCCATATCATGGCCTGCCGCGTGACGGTGGACAGTCCGCCCCGGCACAAACATCTGGGCATGCGGTACAACGTGCACATCGATCTGACCCTTCCGGGGGAGGAAATCGTGATCAAGCGCCAGGCCCATGAGGACATTTACGTGGCCCTCCGCGACGCGTTTGACGCCGCCCGTCGCAAACTCGAGGAGTATGAGCGGAAGCGTCGAGGCGTCATCAAGGTCCACGAGGCAGCGCCCCACGGCCGCGTGATCCGGCTGTTTCCTGAGAAGGGCTACGGGTTTCTCGAGTCGCCCGACGGTCTGGAGATCTACTTTCACCGGAACAGCGTGCTTCATGCCGCGTTCGACCGCCTGGCCGTCGGCACGCCGGTGCGATTCATCGAGGAGATTGGTGAGAAGGGGCCGCAGGCCAGCACGGTCGAGATCGTCCATCCGCACCGCCGTTCCAGGACCCAGTCAGCCTCAACGCGCGACTGACCGGACGGGAGCGCGGGATGATGAGCCGGCTTGACGCCAAGGACCCGCCCCGCGACTGGCCGACGCGCTACTGGCACCGGCTGGATGACGGACGGATCCAGTGCGATCTGTGCCCCCGATTCTGCCAATTGCACGAGGGGCAGCAGGGGTTATGTTTTGTCCGGGCCCGGCATCACGATCAAATCGTCCTGACGACCTACGGCCGCTCCAGCGGCTTCTGCATCGATCCGATCGAAAAGAAACCGTTGAACCACTTTCTGCCGGGGACGCCCACGTTGTCCTTCGGCACGGCCGGTTGCAATCTCTCCTGCCGGTTCTGCCAGAACTGGGACATCAGCAAGTCGCGTGAGGCGGACACCCTGGCCGATGTCGCACCTCCCGACTTGATTGCCAGAACGGCCAAACGACTCGGCTGCCGGAGCGTGGCCTTCACGTACAATGATCCGGTCATTTTCCATGAATACGCCATTGATACGGCGCAGGCCTGCCGCGCACAGGGGATCCACACCGTCGCCGTGACGGCGGGCTACGTCTGCGAGGAGCCGAGGCGCGAGTTCTATCGGTATATCGATGCGGCCAACGTCGATCTGAAGGCCTTCACCGACCGCTTCTACCATCAGGTCACGGGCGCGCATTTGCAGTCTGTGCTGGACACGCTACGCTACCTCAAGCACGAAACCCAGGTCTGGTTCGAGATCACCGCGCTCCTGATCCCGGGAGAGAACGACTCGGATGGGGAGATCGATGCCCTCACGCGGTGGGTCGTCAATGACCTGGGGCCGGACGTGCCGATCCATTTCACCGCCTTTCATCCGGACTACCGGATGCTCGATCGGCCTTCGACGCCGCCGGAGACGTTGACGCGGGCGCGCGGGATCGCCCTGGGCAACGGCATCCGATATGCCTATACGGGCAATGTGCACGACGTCGAAGGGGGAACGACCTCCTGCCATCAGTGCGGCAGGGTCGTGATCGGCCGGGACGGTTATGAGCTGACCGAGTGGAACCTGATTGATGAGGGGCAGTGCCGATTTTGCGGCGCGCGGTGTCCCGGCGTGTTCGAAGCGTCGCCCGGCCGGTGGGGGGCCAGGAGGCTGCCGGTCAGCCTGCCGGCGCCGGGGTTCGACTGACCCGGGTTCAGGGACCGTGAACGCGTGATGCGATGAGAACAGGAGGCGCATGATGACACTGGCCAAACATGTTGAAGAGGCGGCGGCCCGGCTCAAAGAAGCGACGTGGCGGATTGAACAGGCGCGAGCGATGCCGGCGACGGCCGAGAGCCTGCGGGAATGGCTCGACGCCTTGACCGATTTTTCACTCGCCCTCTCCGAACTCCATCAGCTGAACAACGAGTCGATCCACGAAAAGCTGAACGAGTTGGCGGGGCGTCGGGGATTTAAGGGGCCGGCGGCCCGTTGACCGCCGGAGGGACACGTCTGAATGACCGGGAAGGAGCCTGTTCTCAAGGTGGTGCGCGCCGCGTTCGAGCGCGAGCGGAGGATCAATCTCCATCATGACCGGATCACCATGGCCTACCGCAACGGCGATCTGACGCTGGAGGGCGAGGTCGAGACCATCGCGGCCAAGAAGCGTGCGATGGAGCTGGCGATCACCGTCCCTGGAGTCGACGCGATCATTGATCGACTCCATGTCGTGCCGGCGGTGCGGGCGGGTGATGGGGCGATCCTGGACGCGGTCTGCACCGCCCTGATCCAGGAGCCGGCTCTTGCGAACTGCGCCATCAGGGTCCGGTCCAAGGGGCGGGTCAGGACGATCCGCGAGACCGATCTCAAACCCGCCGGCGCGATCGAAGTGTCGGTCAACGACGGCGTGGTGCTGCTCGATGACCGGGTGACCAACCTCGTCCAGAAGCGGCTGGCCGGCGTGCTGGCCTGGTGGGTGCCAGGCAGCCGAGACGTTGTCAACGGCATGGAGGTCGATCCTCCCGAGGAGGACCGGGACGATCTGGTCGTCGAGGCGGTTCGCATCGTGCTGGAAAAGGATCCGTTCATTCAAGCGGATCAGATTCACGTCAGCGCCAGAAACGACGTGGTCACCTTGAGCGGCGTAGTCCGGACGGACACGGAGAAGCGGATGGCCGAGCACGACGCCTGGTACGTCTTCGGAGTCGACGGGGTTGTCAACGAGCTGGACGTGCGGCCGTGAGCGGGTGGGCATGCGGTCTGGCGCATGGAGCGGTGCGACACGAAGACTCTGGTTTTGCCAGGGGGCATCTATGGTAGGATGGTGCCCGATTGACGGAAACGGTCGCGAGGCCGCCGTCGAACACGCCATGCCTCGGCATGACAGACGGCCCGTCATCTGTGCGGCGCCGGGTCGAGACGAGCCGCCGAAGCTGACAACCACAACGAGTATGCACGGACAAAAGAAAGGGCTGCAATGAGGCTGAGGGCGAAAAATAGGGGGAGGCGGGAACCGCGGAAGGAGCGCGTCCTGCACTGGCTTGGGCTGCAACGGGAGTTTGTGCACGACACCTATAAGCTGCGCGGCAAACTGCCGGAGCCGACGGTCTGCTCCCGTTGCGGGGCGGTCTATCACAGGGGCCATTGGAGTTGGTCGATCAGACCGGTCAAGGCGCACGAAGCGATCTGTCCCGCCTGCCGGCGGATTGCCGACAACTATCCAGCCGGCTCGCTGCGGCTGAGCGGCCCCTTTCTGAGAACGCACCGCGAGGAGCTGCTCAACGCGATCCGCCATCAGGAACGGGAGGAGAAACGGGAGCATCCGTTGAGCCGGCTGATCGGCATCAAGGAGTCGAAGGACGGGGTCACGGTGACGACCACGGATATGCACCTGCCCCGCCGCATCGGCGAGGCACTGTGGCATGCCTATCACGGAGAGCTTAAACTCCATTACGCCGAGGATGCCCGGCTGCTCCGGGTGAGCTGGAAGCGGTAGCGGACAGTTGATCCCGCCTGATCCATGATGTCGGTTCAGGCCGGCGGGCCTTGGCAAGATTCCGGGGATGCCTTCGCGATGCCGCCGCACGTGGCGGGAAGGTCCTGATGCAGAGCAGCCGTTCCACCCCAATTGGTACGATCGCTGACGTCCATGGCCCGGTCGTCGACATCGCCTGCCGCGCACTGCCTCCGCTGAACCGCGCGCTGTCCGCCAGACTCGACCATGACACCTATATATTCGAGGTCCATCACCATCTGGACGAACGTCACGTCCGCGCCATTACCCTGCATGGTACCAGCGGCCTTCGGCGTGGTATGCCCGTGTATGATACCGGGGGGCCGTTGCACGTGCCAGTCACGCCGCAGTGTCTCGGGCGGCTGCTGAACATCTTCGGCGAGCCGCTGGACGGACAGGCGCCCCTGCCGCCGGACGCGTACCGCAACATCCTCGAAAAGCCGGCGGCCCTGTACGAGACGGTCGGCGCGCAGGCGATTTTGGAAACGGGGATCAAGGTGATCGACCTACTCTGCCCCTTCGTCAAAGGGGGTAAGAGCGGCCTGTTCGGCGGCGCCGGGGTGGGAAAAACCGTGCTGGTGATGGAGTTCATGCACGCAATCGTCGCCTTGCATCAGGGGGTATCGGTCTTCGCCGGCGTGGGGGAACGAATTCGAGAAGGACATGAGTTGTGGAAAGAAATGCTGCAGGCCGGTGTGATGCCACGCACGTTGATGGTGTTCGGTCAGATGGACGAATCGCCGGGTGTGCGATTCCGAGTGGGGTTGACCGCTCTGACTTACGCCGAATATCTGAGGGACACCCTGCATGCCGAAGTCCTGTTCGTGATGGACAACGTCTTCCGGTTTGTGCAGGCCGGCAGTGAAATATCCGGCCTGCTGGGGCGGATGCCCGCGACCGTCGGCTACCAGCCGACGCTGTTGACCGAAATCGCCGAGATGGAGGACCGGATCATCTCCAGCACGAAGGGCGCCATCACCTCGGTGCAGGCGGTCTATGTGCCCGCGGACGATATGACCGATCCTGCGGTCAGCGCCATCCTGAGCCATCTGGACACGACGGTGATCTTGTCGAGGGATCAGACGGCCAAGGGTATTTATCCCGCCGTCGATCCGCTGCAGTCCTCCAGCAAGATGATGGACCGTCGTGTGCTGGGCGACCGCCACTATGCCGTTGCGGAGGGGGTGCGGGAGCACCTTGCCCGCTATCACGAACTGGAGGATCTGATCGCGATGCTGGGGATCGAAGAACTCTCCGAGAAGGACCAGCGCATTGTGCTCCGGGCCCGCAAGCTGCAGCGCTATCTGACCCAGCCCTTTTTTGTGACCGCTGAGCATACCGGCATTCCGGGGGTCTCCGTGCGTCTGGAGGAGACTCTGGCCGATTGCGAGGCGTTTCTGGTCGGCCAGCATGACGCGGTGCAGGAGGATCAGTGCTACATGCGCGGCGCCATGCAGCAGGTGCGGACGTGAGCACCTTTACGCTGCACCTGCGGGACGCGTCGCAGTACGAGCGGATTGATCATGTGGAGAGTTTTGTGGGGCGGGACGAGAGCGGGAGTTTCGGCATCCTCGCCGGCCACGCGCGGATGATGACGGCGCTCACCTTCGGGCTGGCGCGCTACCGGCCGGCGGGCGCCGACTGGCAGTATGTCGCGCTGCCGGGCGCATTGCTCTATTTCGTCGACAACGAGCTGACCGTCAGCGCCCGCCGCTACCTCCGGGGGGCCGAGTTCGAGCGGATGGCCGAGGCCCTCGAACGGCAGCTGCTGGTCGAGGAGGAGGGGCTGCGGACGCTCAAAGAGAGTCTGCGCCGGATTGAAGAGGCGCTGTTCAGGCACCTCTGGAGGATGAAGCGTGTCGCCGCGCCCTGACGATCAGTCCCGCTTGCGTCGCGGCGTGGAGGAAGACGTCCGGCGGATGCAGAAGGCTGTCAAGGATCGCGGGACGCTGCTGGCCCAGACCGTCTACCTTGGCACCGTCGGGCTGCTCTTCGTCCTGCCGGTGGTTGGCTGCGCCTATCTTGGTTTGTGGCTCGACGGTCTGAGCGAGCCCTATGCCAGCCGCTGGACGCCGAGCCTGATCGTACTCGGAGTCGTGGTCGGCGCGGTCAATGTCTATTACTTCATCAGGGAAAAAGGATGAATCCGCAGGGCGAGGGCGTCGTCGCGCAATTCGGCCCGCTCCTGATCACCGGGCCGGTCGTCACCACCTGGGGCATCATGCTGGCCCTCGGGCTGACGTCGTGGCTGGCTACGCGACAGCTGCGCGTGGAGGCGCCGGGGCTGGCGCAGTCGGTGCTGGAGGGGATCTTCGGCGCCGTCACCGATGCGATCGCCGTCGTCCTGCCGGGGCGCGTCGACCTGGTCCGGCCGTTTCTCGGCACGATGTGGATTTTTCTCGTGGTGGCGAATCTGTGCGGCGTCGTGCCGGGGTTGCACTCGCCGACGGCCGATCTCTCCGTCACGGCGGGACTGGCCGTGCTGGTGTTTTTGTCCGTGCACTGGTTCGGCCTGCGCAGCGAGGGGTTGCGCGGCTATTTCCGCCATTATCTGGCGCCGAGCCCGGTGATGCTGCCGTTTCACGTCATCAGCGAGATCACCCGGTCGGTGGCGCTGGCCGTGCGGCTCTTCGGCAATATCATGAGCCTGGAGCTGGCCGCCCTGCTGGTATTGCTTGTGGCGGGGTTTCTCGCGCCGATTCCCCTGCTGATGCTTCACATCGTCGAGGCGTTGATCCAGGCCTATATTTTCGGGACACTGGCGTTGATCTACATCGCCGGCGCGATTCAATCACAACAACTCACACGGGAAGCATAGGGGGGAGGAGTATGACGGAGATGACGTGGTTTGTGTTGGGCTCGACGGTGGCCGCGGCCCTGGCCATCGCGCTCGGCACGATGTTTCCGGCGCTGGCGATGGGACGCGCCATCCGGGAGGCGCTCGCCTCGCTGGCCCGGCAGCCGGAATCGGAGCGAGCCATCATGCGGACGCTGATCATCGGCCTGGCCATGATCGAGTCGCTGGCGATCTACTGCCTGGTGATCGTCCTGATCATTCTGTTCAGAAATCCGCTGATCGGCTATCTGGTGAAGTGACGGCGTCCGGCTGACGGTGCGGCGGTGATGAGGACGGGGGACATTGAGATCGGACGCGGGACGCGTCGATGAATCTGGACTGGTCGACCTTTCTGCTGGAGATTATCAACTTCCTGGTCCTTGTTTGGATCCTGAAGCGGTTTCTCTACAAGCCGGTGCTGGACGTCATCGAACGGCGAAAGGCCGGCATCGCCAAAACGCTTTCCGACGCCCGGGCGATTCGCGACGGGGCGGAGGCGTTGAAGCGGCAATATAATGACAAATTGTCGGCGCTGGAGCGGGAGAAGGAGCGGGTCCGTGCGGCGCTGCAAACGGAGCTGCAAGCGGAGCGGGAGCGGCGGATGGCGGCGCTCCGCGCGACGCTGGACGAGGAGCGCAAGAAGCACGAGGTGCTCGAGGCGCGGCGCCAGCGGGAGCACACGAGGCGGATTGAACAGGACGCCGTCGTTCACGGCGCCCGGTTCGCGGCGCGTTTGCTCGGCCGGATCGCGTCGCCGGAAGTGGAGGCGCGGCTGGCCGATCTCTTTCTGGAGGAACTGGCCCGCCAGCCCGAGGAGCGGACCCAGGCGGTTAGGCATGCCGTTCAAGGTTCTGACGAGCCGATCACGATCAGCAGCGCCTATCCGCTGGCGCCCGACCGTCGCGCCGTCGTGACGGACGCGCTGGGCAAGTGGCTCGGCCGTCAGGTCGCCTGCCGGTTTTCCGAGGACGGCGCGCAACTTGCTGGGCTGCGGGTGACGATCGGCCCCTGGATTCTGGAAGCCGATCTTCAGCACGAACTGCGGTTATTCACCGAGTCGACCCGCGATGAACGGTAGTCACGACGCGCCGACGGCGCCGATGGCTGATGACCGGCAGCCCCTGGCCCGGCAGCGGCGCTGGCTTGAGGAATACCAACCGGGGCTTCGGGTCTCAGAAGAAGGCCGTGTGCTTTCCGTCGGCGACGGCGTCGCCTGGATCCACGGCCTGCCGTCGGCGGCCATCGACGATCTGCTGGGGTTCCGGGATGGCAGCCGCGGCCTTGTTTTTCATCTCGGCCGTGAGCTGGTGGGGGCCGTCCTGCTGCACCAGGGCGCGCAACTGACCGCGGGCACGACCGCGGTCCTGTCCGGGCGGCGTCTGAGCCTTCCGGTCGGCGACGCCCTGCTCGGCCGGGTGATTGATCCGCTGGGCGCGCCGCTTGACGGCCTGCCCGCGCCGGAGTGCGCGGCCAGCCAGCCGCTGGACGTCCTGTCTCCGCCGATCATCGACCGGGATTTTGTGCGGGAGCCGCTGCTGACGGGCAATACGATCGTCGACACGATGATCCCGATCGGCAAGGGGCAGCGGCAGCTGCTCATCGGCGACGACGGGCTGGGCAAAAGTTCATTGGCCCTGGACACGGTGATCAACCAGCGCGGCAAGGATGTCCGGTGCGTCTACGTGCTGATCGGGCAGAAACGGTCGACGGCAGTCGGCACGATCGAGACGCTGCGCGAAGCCGGCGCCATGGCCTATACGACCATTGTCGCGGCCGAAGCGACGGACCAACCAGGCCTGAAATATCTGGCCCCGTTCGCCGGCTGCGCGGTGGCGGAGTGGTGGATGCACCACGGGCTGGACACCCTGGTCATCTACGATGATCTGACGACGCACGCCCAGACCTACCGGGAGCTGTCGCTGCTGCTCCGCCATCCGCCCGGTCGTGAGGCCTACCCCGCGGACATTTTCTCCCTCCACGCGCGGCTCCTGGAGCGGGCGACCCATCTGGCCGCTTCCGCCGGCGGCGGGAGCATGACGGCATTGCCGATCATCCAGACGAAGGAGGGGGAGATTGCCGCCTATATCCCCACCAACCTCATTTCCATCACCGATGGACAGATCTACTTCAGCAGGGAGTTGTTCGTGGCGGGCTACTTGCCGGCGATCGACGTGACCCGGTCGGTGTCCCGGATCGGCGGCCGGGCGCAGAACGACCAGATCAAGCGCGAGGCCGGCCGCATGAAGCTGGACTATCTGCAGTTTCTCGACCTGCTGGTCTTCACGCGCTTCGGCACCAAACTCGAGCCGGCGATGGAGTACAGAATCAAGCGGGGTACCGTCCTGCGGGAACTGTTCAAGCAGGAGCGGCTGTCCCCCTTGCCCGTCGAGTTTCACCTGGCCTGGTTGATCGCCTTCAACGAGGGACTGTTCGACGCCGTCGCCCCCGCCGACGTCCCCACCCGCCTCCACCATCTCCGGGACGAATTGAGCCGCGGAGATCTTGGCCTGCATGCCGATCGGGAGCGCTGGGTCGCCGCCGTCACGAAGTGGCTTCGGCCGTCGCCGTGAGCGGCCGCCGTCAGTTGCAGGAGCAGCTCGCGATGCTCCGGGAACTGCGCGAGGTGATGACGGCGATGAAGAATATTTCCCAGATCGAAACCCACCGGCTGAGACGGTTTCTCTCCACACAGCGGATGGTGGTCGACAGCGCCCAACGGATGGCGGCGGACTTTTTGTCCCACTGGCCCCAGCCGCTTCAACCACCGGCGAACGCACCGGTCGTCTGCCTCGTGGTCGGCTCCGAGCGGGGCTTTTGCGGCGATTTCAACGTGGCGGTGCGCCGCGCCCTGGACGGGGAGTTTGGCGCGTCGACAGAGCGGCGGGCGGTGGTGATGCCGATGGGGAGGAAGTTGTCCGTCAAGCTGGAAGGAGACGCCCGGGTTGACGTCTCGCTGGAGAGCCCCAGCGTGGCCGATGAAGTGCAGACGGTGCTCGTTCGACTGGTTGACGCGTTGGGCGCCCTGCAGATCATGGGCGAACCGTTTTCACCGCTGTCGCTGGTGGTCATCCACCATGAGTGGCAGGATCAGAGTAGCCGCGTCTGCATCCGCCGCCCGTTGCAATCACTAGGCGTGCAGGGGCGGAGATACGCTCTGCCCCCCGTGCTCAACCTGACCCCCGAGCGGATGTTCGCCGAGCTGGTCCACTATTATTTGTTCGCCGACTTGCAGGGTATCCTGTATCAATCATTGATGGCGGAGCACCAGCATCGGCTGCAGCATCTGGACGGCGCCATCCTCAGGCTGGACCGGCAGTGCGCGGAATTGACGCGAAGAGGGTACGCCCTTCGTCAAGAGGAGATCACCGAAGAGATCGAGTTGATTCTGTTGAGCGCCGAGATGTTTGGGAACGAGGACGTCCCCGCGCGAGGCTGATTTGCGGCCTGCGGTCCGGCGGCTCAGCGCCGATCAGTTGACTGCGTGGAGCGGAAGTGCGCGGGATGGTTGTTGGCGCTCGCGGGTCTCACGTCCCTCGATGGCCGTCAGATGAACTCCGTGGGTGCATTCTCACAGCGTTATTCATTCGTGAATCTTCCCCGGCGATCGCACGTTAGGGGATCAACTTCTTGGGCATGAGCGGCTCCATCACTGTGAACGGAAGACTCAATGTGCGGCTCATCAGGCCGATCACTTCATCCGAGACCGCGGAGGGTGGGATCGAGGTGAATTTCGGATTGTCGATGGGACCGCTGACGCGAATCGGGATGCTGACCACCGAGTCGCCCAGGATCGTGCCCAACAGCGGAATTTTCTTCACCAAGGACGCGACCGTGGTAAACGGGGTCGCCAGGACGATGACATCCATGGTCCGATCTGCCAATGTGATCGAGCCCTTGCCAGCCAGATCGATCGTGGGGCTGATCAGGACCGCTTCGTTCAGCGTCACGAGGCCGTGTCGGACGATCCCACGGAGGACAATCGACGCATAAGGCACGCCCTCTTCGCCGGGATCGGGAAAACTGCCACGCAACAGTTCGGTGAGATTCAGATAGGACAGGATCCGGACGGTGAGGGAATTTTGATACAGCCGTCCTTCCGTCGCGGTGAAGGCGAACTGTCCCTGGAGCTTGTCAAGCAGTGACTGACCGGCCCCGGCCGCGTCGAGGCGGCCCGCGAGATCGAACGCGCCGGTCATCCGCTTCTCATCTCCTGAGAGGCAGGCCATGCTGGCTCTCAGGTCCTGCCGCCTGGCTTCGGGGTGAAAATCAAGACCGACCCTGTCAGGCGCGATCGTGACACGGCCCGTTACATTCACACCGCAGATCACGGCCTCTTTGACGGTAATGCGGGTGATGCCCTCCTTCACGATGATGTCGGCCCGAGCCGGTGCCGCGGTCCATCCCCCGGCGGAGAAATAGTCGGTCGAGACGTGAATGGCGGCTTCAACGGCGGACAGAGGCCGATCATGCGTGGCCGGATGATCGTGAGTGGACTGTGAAGCCAAGAGCGCCCGAAGCGGCTCCCACTCCAGCCCATCGGAATGCACCGTGAGCTGCCAACCATCCGGTGACGCCGTCACATGCCCCGTCACGGTGTGGACTGTCGCATCCAGGGCGATAACCAGAGGGTTGAACGTCAGGGTGCGATTGGCTGCGCTCACGACGAACCGGTTGATGATCACGGGACGTTCAAAGGCGACCGGCGGGATCAGCCGTTCCCCATCGAGCCGGCCTTTCACGGTCGATTCCATCGGGTGATCGAGCACGATGTGGGCGGTGAACTCACCCCGCACCCATCTGAGATGAAGCCGCTCATGTGCAAAGAGCGTGTTCAGGCTGGTCTGAGTGAGACGTCCGGAAAACCTGAGATCCATGCGGTTGTGCGCGAGGGAGAACGCGAGCGTCGCGTGGGATTCCGCGTCTCGAACGCGGAGGGATTTCACGTCGAGTCGGTCGGGGGTGCGCACCGCCTCAAAGGCGAGAGTCGGCCCCTCCTTCACGGCGGCCGTTCCCTCAAGGCTGACCGTACCGTTTCGATCCCACAGAAGACGGGTTTGAGACAGGGTGACCGGAGTGCGCAGGGCCCATTCAGGCGGCAGGGATGTCAATGATCTGAGCCATGCCATCGCAGTCGGTCCGATCGTCGCCCTCGCAGTCAGTGCCGCCGCGTGTGGTGCCGTCCTGTCCTGAGAGACGGTCCCGGACGCGACGACCGAGGCGTCGAGAAGCCGCGCGTTGGCCTCGGAGATGAGGATCGTAGGCGGGTGCACTTCAAACCGCTTGACGTTGAACTCGACCGGTCCCGGCAGCCCCTTGTGGCCGACAAGCACGCCTTGCACGCCGCCGGTCAGCGTCGCCCGGCTTCCATCCGACTGCAGTGACAGGACGGCGCGAACCCGGCGGGCCCTCCACCCGTCGGCCGTGAGATAGCGTGTGTCGATCCGGACGGTCGCCCGCACGGGCGGGTATGGGCGGGGTGCCGGCGGGCGGTTCCCCGGCGGGGTCCCTCCATTGTGAGCGAACAGCGCCTGCAACGGCTCCCATTCCATCCCATCCGATTTCAGATCCAGCTGCCAGCGATCAGGAGCAGCGGTCGCGATCGCCTTCACCGTGTGCGTGTGGCCTCCCCACGTCAGGGTAAGTGGATTGAGCGTGACGGTGCGACCGTCGGCCCGCAGGATGATGCGGTTGATTGTCACGGGAGTGTTCGGCGAGACAGGCAGCAGAAGCCGCTCGCCTTCAAGCCGGCCGCTTGCCGTCGACTCCAGAGGCCGATCGGGCACGACGTGGGCTGTGAGCCCCCCCTGCACCCAGCCAAACTGGAACCGTTCGTGTTCAAAGAGGGTGTTGAGGCTGGCCTGAGTGAGGCGACCCGAAAAGCTGAGATCGGCGCTGTCGTGCCCGAGCGAGAACGAAATCGTGGCGTTCGACTCCGCGTCCCGAATGCGCAGCGCCTTCAGGGTCATCTGTTCCGGCGTGCGCGTCAGTTCAAATGCCAGGGTCAGGCCTTTCTGTACCGAGGCGGAGCCCTCCAGTTGAAACGCGCCGTCAAAGTTCCATCGAACCCGGGTCGAGGAAAACAGGACGGGGGCATGGATGGTCACCTCGGGTGGCAAGGACGACAGGGTGTCGAGCCACCGGATTGCGTCCGGCCCGACGGTCCCGCCCAGCGAGAGATCCATCGACCGTCCCGCAGTCAGATAGTCGTCGATCAGGACGGTGCCGACGGTGAACGACGCATCGAGCAGCCGCACCTCGGCGCCGGAACACGAGACCGTCCGGGGGAGCAGGTCGCATCGCTTGATGGCGAAGTGGACCGTGTCCGGCAGCGAATCCTTCTTCATCAGGTCGCCTTGCAGAGCGCCCACAAACCTGAAGTCCGGCAAGGCGGAGAGGGCGCGCCGTTCGGTTTCTGCCGGGGGGGGATTGACGGTGATCTGCGCGTCCAGATGATCAAGCGCCCATTGCGGTGTCCCCCGGCCCGCGGCGGCCACTCGCCCCTGATGGACGGCAATGACGCCATCAGGCATGCGGCTGGCGATCGCGCCCAATATGCTCCCCACCGTCTGGCCTGGCGTGGGACCCGTTGATGGCGGCTGCCCGGTTGATCCGGTTCGCGTTGACGCAGTCAGCTCGACAGTCGGATGATCAAGCCCCACCTTGGAGAGGCGCACGGCGCCACGAAGGAGAGGCGGGAGCGTCGCGGAGAGGTCGAGGCGCGAAATGGACACCGAGGCAATTCCCGGAATGGTCAATCGGATTCCCGTGACGGCGGCGGTGGGACGGGGCAGCAGCGACAACCGTACCCGTTCATACTCGAGTTGCCCGCCGACCATCCGCGAAGCGGCGGCCTCAATGCGGGTTTTGACAGCCGGTTGATTCATGAGCCATGGGGCGAGTCCGATAAAGATGGCCATGCCGGCCAGCAACACCGCGCAGGCGCACAGCAGCCAGAAGGCGGATTTTCTCACCCCCGTGTTCCCGTGAGCTGATGCCAGTGCCGGCGCATGTGGTGGTTCATGATCGGGTGGGTACGTTGGATCTGCGCGAGCGCCATTCACCGGGGTGTAGACGGTTGCGGCTCGCGTTTGTGCGGGATTCTACAGAAGCCAAATTTCCTTGGCAAGCGGGTACCGGCTGGTTGCGGATGAATGGCCCCGCAATACAATGGGCGAGACTTCCGTCTCGCCCATTGTATTGCGGGGGATGGATTTGAACCATCGACCTTCGGGTTATGAGCCCGACGAGCTACCAGACTGCTCCACCCCGCGAACCACATCGTAACAGAGCGCTTCTTGGAGTGTCAAGGCGGTTGATTTTACGAGGGAAGCGTGTCAGAATGACGACGCTGCGCGATGGATCGAGGGAGTCGCGGTCGAGCCTGATGAAGCGGACAATTGTTGAATACCCCGAAGCGGTGCTGCGTCAACCCGCCAGACCGGTGGAACGAGTGGACGCCGAGGTCGAACGGCTCATCGATGACATGATCGAAACCATGTATGATGCCCCGGGCGTCGGTCTGGCCGCGCCTCAGATTGGTGTGCCGCTGCGAGTGTTCGTCTATGACATCGGCCACGCCGAAGGCCAGCGGCAACCCAACGTGTTGATCAATCCGGTGATTCTCGAACGGCGGGGCACGCAATCGGACGACGAGGGATGCTTGAGCGTGCCCGACTATCGTGTGGTGGTGTCCCGGGCCAATTGGGTGAAGATCCAGGGAATGGATCGCTCCCGGTCAGTGGTCACGTTGGAGGGGGAGGGGCTGCTGGCCCGCCTGTTCCAGCACGAGACGGACCATTTGAACGGCCGCCTGCTGATCGACCGGATCAGCAGCCTGAAACGGAACATGTTTCTCAGGCGCTACCGGAAACGATTGCGGTCGATGCACGAGCACGACCAGACCTGCGACCACGACCATGATGAGCTGGAAAAGTCGGCCGGTGCGCCGTAAGGCGGCGCTCGGCGACTGATACCCCTTCCTTCAGGTGGAACCGTTGAGAATTCTCTTCATGGGTACGCCGGCGTTTGCCGTGCCGAGTCTGGAGGCCCTGGTCCGGAGCGGCGCTGAACTGATCGGCGTCGTGACAGCGCCCGACCGGCCCAAGGGGCGCGGTCAGGCGATCTCGCAACCGGCGGTCAAGGAGTCGGCGGTTCGCCTCGGCATCCCGATCCGGCAATATGCGCGGGTGAGGGCTCCGGAAGCGGTCGAGGAGATCCGGGCGTTCCGGCCGGAGCTGATCGTCGTGGTGGCGTTCGGGCAGATTCTGCCTAAGGCGCTGCTGGAGATCCCTCCGAGAGGGTGTATCAATGTCCACGCGTCGTTGCTGCCCGCCTACCGCGGCGCGGCGCCCATCCAGTGGGCGATCATCCGCGGCGAGGACCGAACCGGCGTCACCACGATGCTCATGGACGAGGGGATGGATACGGGGCCGATGTTGATGCAGCAGGCGCTGGAGATCAAGCCGGAAGAGCGGGCGGGGGAGCTGGCCGAACGGCTGTCTCGGATCGGGGCGGCGCTCCTGATCGACACGGTCGACGCCTGGGCGCGGGGCACGGTGACGCCGACACCGCAAGATGATGCCCAGGCGAGCATTGCGCCGCTCTTGAAAAAACAGGACGGGCAAATCTTCTGGGAGCGTCCCGCGCGGGAGATCGTCAATCTCGTGCGTGGCACCGATCCCTGGCCGGGGGCCTGGACGAGTTATGGCGATCAACCCTGGCGGATCTGGCGGGCGTCCGTGACGCCGCGCGGCGAGGGCCAATGGCCGCCGGGAATGATCGCGGGAGCGCGTCAGGGCCATGAAGCCGGCTCCGGAGGAATCGACGTGGCGACCGGCCGAGATTGGGTGACAATCCATGAGTTGCAACTGCCCGACCGGCGTCGGATGACGGCGTCGGAATTCTTGGCCGGGCACCCGGTCAAAGTGAGGTCGATGCTCGGCGAGGTTCATCCGCTTGCCGCAGAGCGGCAAGCTCAAGCCAGGGGGAGATCCGCTTCCTCTCCCCCTGACAACCCCCATCGAACCGGATGATCGCAGAAAGTACGCCGATGCCTATCTCCCGCGAGTCACAATCGGGATCACCGGCCGCGACCCGTGGCACGCCCGCTCGCCACGCGGCGGTGACAGCGTTGGTGGCGCTCGACACTGGACGGACGACCGTTCAGCAGGCGATCGACCACGCGGACCGGGAGTTCGCGCGCGGGTCTCCGTTGTCTGTCGATGACCGCGCGCTTCTCCACGAACTGGTCAACGGCGTCCTGCGCCATCGGCTGTTTCTCGACTGGGCGCTGCAACAGGTGGCGCGCGAGCAACCCTACACCCGGCAGGCGCTGCTCAGGCAGATCCTCCGCGTGGGCGCCTACCAGCTGCTCTTGCTCAAACGGATCCCGGCTTACGCGGCGGTCGATCAATCGGTCGAGCTGGCCAAGGCTCGACTGGGGCCGAAGAGCGCGCCGCTGGTCAACGCGTTGCTCCGCAACCTGAGTGCGCGCCGTCACGACTGGGCGATGCCGGAACTGCTGCGGCAGCCGGTGGAGCACATCTCGATCAACTATTCCCACCCTCCCTGGCTGGTGAAACGCTGGCTCAAGCGCTACGGCGTCCAGCGGACCATCGCGTTGTGCCGGGCGAACAACGAGCCGGCGCCGCTGACCATCAGAGTGAACCGCCTCAAGCTTGACGCGCAGGAGTTCCAACGGGTGTTGCAGGAGAAGGGAATCGAAGCGACCCTCTGCGCCTACGCGCCGGCCGGACTTTACGTGGAGCACGAAGGACCGGTGACGGCATTGCCCGGCTATGGATCGGGCTGGTTCTACGTGCAGGATGAAGCCTCGCAACTGGTGCCGTTGCTGCTGGCGCCCAAACCGGGCGATACCGCGTTGGACGCCTGCGCGGCGCCGGGTGGAAAGGCGACCGAGATCGCCGAACTGATGGAAGACCGTGGGACGGTGACGGCGGTGGATCGCAGCCCGGAACGGCTGGCGGTGGTGGAAGAGAACTGCCGCCGACTGGGGGTGACGATCGTTCGAACCGTGGCGGCCGATGCCACCCGTCGACTGCCGATGATCGGGCCGGATGGTGAGCCAGAACGCTATGACCGGATCTTGGTGGATGCCCCCTGCTCAGGACTGGGCGTCCTGCGCCGCCACCCCGAAGGGAAATGGATCAAGACCGCCCGATCAATTCATGACTCGGCGCGGACGGCGTCGGCGATACTGTCGAATGTGATTCCATTGTTGAGGCCGGGAGGGGTGTTGGTCTACAGCACCTGCTCCACCGAGCCGGAAGAGAACGAGGAGGTGGTGGCCGCGTTTTTGGAGCGTCACCGGAACGTCCGGTTGGAGCATCCCGGACCGTTGCTGCCCGCTGCCGCGGCGACGCTGCTCACGCGGGAAGGTTATCTCTCCACCGTGTTGAAAGGAGGCCGGATGGACGGCTTTTTTGCCGCCAGGATGATCAAGGAGCGGGGGCCGTGAGCCCCGCGTCGTCGAATCCTGTGGCCTCGCGGGGGGCGCGCCCGGCGCGGATCGCTCCGTCGATCCTGTCGGCTGATTTTGCCCGGTTGGCCGACGAGATCCAGGCGGTGGAGGCGGCCGGCGCCGATCTGATTCACATCGACGTCATGGACGGCCGGTTCGTGCCGAACCTGACCATCGGGCCGGTGGTCGTCGAGGCGGTCCGCAAGGTCACGCGGCTGCCGCTCGACGTGCACCTGATGATCGTCGAGCCTGAGCGGCTGATCCCGGATTTCGCGGACGCCGGCAGCCATTATTTGACCGTCCATGTGGAGACCTGTCCGCACCTGCACCGGACTGTCCAGATGATCAAGGAACGCGGAGTCAAGGCGGGCGTGACGCTCAATCCCGCCACATCGTTGAGTCTGATCGAACCGATTCTGCCCGACGCCGATTTGCTGTTGATCATGTCGGTCAATCCGGGATTCGGCGGGCAGCGGTTCATCCCCCAGGCGCTGGAGAAGCTCCGGCAGGCGCGTGCCATGATTGACGCGCGGGGACTGCCGGTCGAGCTGGAGATCGACGGCGGCGTCAAGGTGGACAATATGAAGGCGCTGGCCGAGGCAGGGGCGACGATTTTTGTGGCCGGCTCGGCGATTTTCGGCAGCAACGATTACAAGGAGACCATCCGCCGGATGCGCCAGTCCGCCGAAGGCGGAGCGGGTCGGTAGCCGATTTCTTCCGTGTCTCAATCGATCGAACAACTGCTGGCCGGCCTGCATCCGCTCGAGCGCGAGGTGCTGGATGTATTTCGTGGCTCAGTCAGTCTTGAGGAGCAGTTGTCAGTTCCCGATAAAGGAATAGCTGCGCAGACGGGTTTGGACGAGTCACGTCTTTCAATGGCCCTGGGGTGGTTGCTGGCGAAAGAGATTCTCGTTGTTGAACATGAACAAACAGCCCGATTTGTTTCGTTGACCGATTTGGGACGGGCGTACGCCACTCACAACTATCCGGAGGGGAGGATCCTTCAGGAGCTTCGTGGCGGCAGGCCATTGCTGATCCAGGAGGTGAGGACTCGGCTGGGGCTTGAGCAACTCGAGGTCAGCACGGCGATCGGCAATCTCAAGCAGCACGGCGTCATCAGAATCGGACATGGGGGCGCCATTGAGGCGATCGGAGAGTCATGGCCTTACGAGTCTATTTATAAAGGATTGCTTCAAGAATTAAGCGGCGCGACGCAGCCTGTTGCCTATGCGATGCTGGAGCCGGAGCGGCAACTGTTTCTGGAACAGCATCTGGAAAAAGACTGGAAGACGCGCGGGGTGATCAAATGGTCCGAGAAAACGACAAAGGTATTTACTCTGGCGCCGCTGGGGCGCGTTCTTCTTGAACGCCTGCCCGCCGAAACGTTTGCCGGAGAGGTCTCCCAACTCACGCCGGAGATGCTCAAGGACGGGTCATGGAGAGGGAAGCGATTCCGAAAGTTTCATATCGACTTGAAGCCGCCCCGAATCGCGGCCGGCCGCGTCCACCCCTATCGGCAGTTTCTGGATGATGTACAGGCGAAGCTTGTCTCCATGGGGTTTCAGGAGATGCGGGGGCCGCTGGTTGAAAGCGAATTCTGGAATATGGATGCCCTGTTCATGCCCCAGTTCCATCCCGCCCGCGATATTCATGATGTCTACTTTGCCAAGGGATTATCACCTGCGGATGACATCGATCCGGCGCTGCTAGAGCGGGTGGCGGCGACGCACGAGCGTGGAGGAACGAGTGGATCGACCGGCTGGCGCTACACCTTCGACCGGTCCCGCGCCCGCCAGCCCATTCTGCGCAGCCAGGGCACGGCGGTTTCGGCGCGGACGCTGGCGAACCGCCCCTCCGTGCCGGGCAAGTACTTTTCCGTCACCCGCTGCTTCCGGTACGACCAGGTCGACGCCACCCACGCACCGGATTTTTTCCAGATCGAGGGCATCGTCCTCGATTCGACGATCACCTTCCGAACGCTGCTCGGGCTGCTCAAGCTGTTCGCCGTCGAATTGGCCCGCGCCGACCGGATCAAGTTTTTGCCCGCCTATTTTCCCTTCACCGAGCCATCGGTCGAGTTGCACGTCCGTCATCCTAAGCTGGGGTGGATGGAGCTGGGCGGCGCCGGTCTCTTCCGGCCCGAAGTGACGACCCCGATGGGCGTGACGGTCCCGGTAATCGCGTGGGGATTGGGGTTGGACCGGATGGCGATGGTGGCGATGGGATTGCACGACATTCGCGACCTCTTCTCGACTGATTTGGATTTCCTGCGGACGCTTCGCCCGCCGGGATCTTCGGCGGAGACGGGCCGGGGCGCGTAGCCGATGCCGACGATCACGATTCGACGACGTGAACTCGGCCGGCTGGTAGGCCGGCCGATGACAATCGATGCACTGGATGCCTTGCTGCCGCTGGTCAAGGGGGAGATCAAAGAGGTCGCTGCCGATGACGACGAGCTCAAGATCGAGCTGAACGACAGCAACCGACCCGACTGGTGGTGCGTGGAGGGCATCGCCAGACAGATCCGGCTGCATGATGGCAAGCCCGTCCGCCCGTTGACGCATCGCGCGGGCGCGCACCGCGGTCCACAGATCAAGGTGGAGGCCCCGGTCGTGCCGATTCGCCCGTATGTGGGCGCCTGCATTGCGCGGGCCCTCACGATCGATGCGCCGGTGCTGGATCAGCTGATCCAAACGCAGGAGAAACTGGCGGAGATTTTCGGCCAGAAACGCCGCGCATTGTCCATCGGGTATTACCGGCTCGATCCGCTGGTGTTTCCATTGACCTACACGGCGGTCAAACCGACGGCGGCGGCCCTCACGCCGCTGGGAATGGAGCAGCCGCTGACGCTCGAAGCGATCATTGAGGAGCACCCGAAAGGCCGCGAATACGGCCATCTGCTGAAGGGCGCGCCGCTGGTGCCGTATCTGGCCGACGCCCAGGGACGGCCGCTCTCGCTGCCGCCGATTGTCAACAGCCGGGAGATGGGCGAGGTGCGCGCCGGCGATCGGAATCTCCTGATCGAGGTGACGGGGACCGATCTGCGGCTGGTCGTGCTTTTGATCAATCTCCTGGCCCAGAATGCGGCCGATCGCGGTGCGACGATCGAGCCGGTTGAAATCATCTATCCCAGGACCACACTATACGGACGGCGGGTGATGATGCCGCGCGACATCTCCGAGTCCATGACGGTGCGGCGAGCCGAAGTGGACTCGGTGTTGGGGGAACGGCTTTCCGACGGGGACATCACCCGAGCGCTCCGACACGCCGGCCATCGTGTGAAGGCCGCGCCGGGCCGCTGGACGGCGACGCCGCCGCCCTATCGGGGCGACGTGATGCATCCGGTTGATCTGATCGAGGATATTGCGATGCAGCTGGGTTACGACCGGCTGGCCCCGGAACTGCCATCAACCTTCACCGTGGGCGGGGTGTCGCCCGAATCGAAACTCGAAGAACGGATCCGCCGCTGGATGATCGGGATGGGTTTTCAGGAGGTGATGACCAACATTCTTTCTTCACGAAGCGACCTTGCGGAAAAGATGGGGGTCGAGGTGCCGATGGTGGAGCTTGAAAACGCCCTTTCGCTGCAGCACGCCGCCCTGCGGCCGTGGCTGCTGCCCTCGCTGTTGCGGGTCGAGGCGGCGTCGGGCCACGCGTTCTACCCGCACAGGATTTTTGAAGTCGGGGAGGCGGCGATCGTCGAGGAGCCGGACGGCGCGCGCCGAAGCCGGACGGTGTTGCGTCTCGCGGCATTGCTCGCCTCGCCGACGGCGGCCTTTTCAGAGCTCCATTCGTCGCTGGAGCTGTTCATGCTGGAAGCGGGCGTTGTCTATCGTCTCGAACCCACGGTCCATTCCTCGTTTCAGGACGGACGCGTCGGCGTGGTGGGGATTGAGGGGAAGCCTGCGGGATGGATTGGCGAACTCCACCCCGCCGTGTTGGATCGGTGGAAGATCGCGATGCCCTGTGTCGCCTGGGAGTTGGATCTTACCCGGCTGCGGCCAGCGCCGTCCGTCCGCCGGCCGGAAGCGCCGCCTTCGCCCGGCTGACGATCGCAGAAAAGGCGGGCGCGTCATCGGCGGCCAGCTGCGCCAGACTCTTGCGATCGAGCCCGATGCCCGCCGCCTTCAATCCGGCGATAAATCGGCTGTAGGAAAGCCCTTCCAGCGCCAGGGCGGCGTTGATTCTGGCGATCCAGAGGCTGCGGAATGTCCGCTTTCGGGCCCGACGGTCGCGATAGGCATATTGGCGCCCTTTGTCGACCTGCTCGGTGGCCGTGCGGAAGAGCTTACTTTTCGCCCCGTAATACCCTTTCGCCAGCTTGAGTCGTTTCCGTCTTCGCTCGCGGGTTTTCGGCCCGCCTTTTGCTCGCGGCATGGTCTACCTCAATTGCAAACCTGAATTTGTCGAGGGCACACTATAATAAATGGCAGGGTCACGGGTCAAGGGTCTAGAAACCCATATGAGGGTTTTCTTTCCCCTTGCTACTTGCCCCTTGACTCTTATTTATCTGACCCCGTACGGCAGCAGCCGCCGGATCGCCGGTTGATCGGCCGCTGAAATCGGCTCGTTGCCCCGGAGTGAGCGCTTGCGATTGCGTCGCTTATCCGTCATGAGATGGCGGCGGCCGGTTGGCGTGCTGACCACCTTTCCTGTGCCGGAGATCCGGAACCGTTTCGCCGCGCCGCGATGTGTCTTCAATTTTGTGCGTGCCATACTGTTTCCTTATGTGGTGTCGCTCGCCGGACCCGTCGTGGGCGCGGCGGCCGCGGTGGCCTCGGTCGACGATGGTGCACTTGTGGCCGAGCCTGAGGCAGCCGCTTTTTTGGGTTTTGCCGCCGTTTTGCGCTTGCCCGTGGCCTGCGCCTTTGGCGACACGATAATCATCATGTTCCGTCCTTCCGTGCGTGCCGGATGGTCTGGGGTGCAGACATCAGCCAACGCAATTTTCAGCCGATCAAGAAGCGCGTGGCCGGCCTCCTGATGCGCTAGTTCACGCCCGCGAAACATCACCGTCAGCTTCACCTTGTAGCCCGCGGACAGAAAATCGATCGCGTGGCGGAGCTTGTAGTCCACATCATGCTGGCTCGTGAAGGGACGGAATTTGACCTCCTTGAGCTGGGTGCCGCGCTGATGCAGCTTGGCCGCGTGCTGCTTTTTGGTCTGCTCGTACTTGTACTTGCCGTAGTCCATGATACGGCAGACCGGCGGCGCGGCCGTGGGGGCGACTTCGACCAGATCCAGCCCCTCCGACTCAGCCAGCCGCAACGCCTCGGGCACCAACAAGATGCCCAATTGCTCGTTTTTTGAGCTGATCACGCGGATTTTATCGGTCTTGATCTCCCGGTTGACTCGTGGTTTTGTGGCGATACGCAGCTCCTTTCGTGTGGGGGATGGGGTCAGGTCGAGGCCGGAGCGCGCTGCTCAATCTCACGCGTGAGACGCTCGAGCAGCGCGTCGATCGACAGGGCGGCAATCTGCTCGCCGTTGCGCATCCGGAGCGACACAGTCTGCTGCTCCTGCTCCCGGCCGCCGACCACAATCATGTACGGAATTTTCTGCACCTGCGCCTCGCGGATTTTCAGCCCCATTTTTTCATTGCGGCGGTCGACGTCGACCCGGACGCGGCCGGCGCGCAGCCGGCCGGCGACCGATTCGGCGTAGGCGATGTGCACTTCGCTGACAGGGATCACCACGGCCTGCACGGGGGCGAGCCACGTCGGGAAGGCGCCGCCGTAGTGCTCGATCAGGATGCCGAAAAACCGCTCCAATGAACCCATGAGTGCGCGGTGGATCATGATCGGCGCATGCTCGCGACTGTCCTCGCCTCGATAGGCAAGTCCGAACCGTTCGGGCAGGTTGAAATCGACTTGAACCGTGGCGCATTGCCAGGCCCTGCCGAATTGGTCCTTGACCTTGATATCGATTTTGGGCCCGTAGAAGACGCCTTCTCCGGGGTCGATTTGATAGGCCAGTTTCCGACGGGTCAGCGCGGTCGACAGCGCGGCGGTGGCCGCTTCCCAGTGCTCCAGCGTACCCACGTAATGCGCCGGCCGGGTGGAAAGATAGATGTCGTACTCGTGAAAGCCGAACGCGCCGAGCAGAGTGGTCGTTAATTCAAGCACGCGGCTGATCTCCTCCTCCACCTGATCGGGACGGCAGAAGATGTGGGCGTCGTCCTGCGTGAAGCCGCGCACCCGAAGCAATCCGTGCAGCACGCCGGACCGCTCAAACCGATAGACCGTTCCCAGTTCGGTATAGCGGACCGGCAGATCCCGGTAACTGCGCAAGTGTGACTGGTAGATGAGGAGGTGGAACGGGCAGTTCATCGGCTTCAATTCATATTCGGTGCCTTCGACCTCCATCGGTGGGAACATATTCTCACGGTAAAATTCCACGTGGCCGCTGGTTCTCCAGAGATCCAGGCGGGCGACATGCGGGGTGTAGACGAACTGATAGCCGTGCTCCTCGTGGAGACTCCTCCAGAAGGCTTCGATCTGTTGCCGGATGGCCGCCCCTTTCGGATGCCAGAGGATCAGGCCCGGTCCAATCGTCTCCTGAATGCTGAACAGGTCGAGCTCGCGGCCGACCTTGCGGTGGTCGCGCTGCTTGAGCTGTTCCAGGCGATCCAGGTGCGCCTGCAGGGCCTCGGGTGTGGGAAAAGAGGTGCCGTAGATACGCTGCAGCATCCGGTTCTTTTCATCGCCCCTCCAATATGCGCCGGCGACCGACAACAGCTTCACCGCCCCCATCCTGCCCGTGCTCGGCAAGTGCGGCCCTTCACACAGATCGATGAAGTCCCCCTGTTCATAATAGCTCACCGTCGGCACGTGAAAGTCCCGGATCAGCTCCACCTTGTACGGCTCCTGGCGCTCGGCAAACAGTTTCTCTGCTTCGGCGCTCGCAATCTCATGCCGTGTGATGGGCAGATCGGCATTGATCACCTCGGCCATCGCCGTCTCCAGCTTGGCGAGATCGTCCGGCGTGAACGGTCGCTCATGTTCGATGTCGTAGTAAAACCCCTCCTCGATCGGCGGACCGATGGCGAGTTTGGCCCCCGGAAAGAGCCGTTTGACGGCCTGGGCCAGCAAATGGGCTGAACTGTGTCGATAGACCTCCTTGCCCTCCGGGGAGGCGAAAGTCAGCCACTCCACCGTGGCGTCGTGCAGCAACGGCGTGTGCAGGTCCATCGGTTTGCCGTCGACCTTCATGGCAAATGGGGCGGAATGGGGCGCCGTTGGCGCAACCTGTCCCTGGACACGGGACAGCAGTTCGTCTCCCGTGATGCCGCGTGGGCAGGTCAGGGTGTGTTGTGGCATTCCGGGGGGGCTGAGCGTGACACTGATCTGGTCCTGCGCATGCTGAGATGAGCGCTGGCGGGTGGATGACATGATGAACGATCGCACACTGGGTCGAGCACGAAGGGACGCGGGTGACCGGACATGATCGGACCGTCGGCATGGGATGATTCCGTCGGCCTCCCCCAAAGCGCCCGAACGGTCTATGCGCTGATTCTTCCTCCCTCTGGTGCGGGTACTGGCGGACAGACCCGTGAATGAAACTTGGTAGGCACGGGCGGTCTCGAACCGCCGACCTCTACCGTGTCAAGGTAGCGCTCTACCCCTGAGCTACGCGCCTAATCGTCGAAAATCCTAGCCGAACCTTCTTCCCCTTGTCAAGCAAGCCCTGGTGAAATCACGGGTCCCGCAACGGGGTGTACAGGGATAGCGGGCGGCAGAAGGACGTGCTATCGAATGGCGTCTTTCAGATCTTTGCCCGGGCTGAAACGGGGGACACGCGCGGCAGGGATCTTAATCGACTGGCCCGTTCGCGGGTTTCGTCCGTTCCGGGCCTGCCGTTTGGCCACGGAAAAGGTGCCAAAGCCGACCAGCGCCACTTTTTGTCCGCGACTCAGCGCCCCGGTGATGCCATCCAGGGCGGCAGTCAGCGCCTTGGCGGCGGTGACATCAGGAATGGAGGCGGTGGAGGCGATTCGTTTGACCAGTTCGGCTTTTGTCATGGGACGGTCCTTTGAAAATATTCATCCCTGGGGGTGCTGTCGTCGCCGGAGTGTATGTCGTCGTTGACGGCGGGAAAGACGGCCGTAGAATAGCAATCGTGCAGCATGATGTCAAGGAAAAAACGCTCACCATCGTGACAACAAATCAGCAAGGCGCTGGCTCGCACGACAGCAAGGAGGGTCGCAGACATGCGGGAGCGGGCAGGAATCCGACAGGAGTTGGCGCCTGAGACCGGAACGCTCCGGTTCCCCCGCACGCGGCGGCCTTGCACGGAACGCGCGCGGGCCGGCCGAAGCAAACGCCAAGCGGGATCGTGCGTCAGCGTTTGACCGGAATCTTCAGTTCCTTGATTTTTTTCCTGAGGGTGTTGCGATTCATGCCCAACAATTCGGCGGCCTGAACCTGATTGTGCCTGGTTTCCTTGAGGGTGAGCGTGATGAGGGGTTTTTCAAATTCATGCCGAAGCAGTTGGAAGAGATTTTTCCCCCCGCTCAGCTTGATTTTCCTTACAAATTCGTGAAATTTGCGTTCCATGAAGTCGCCGAGCGACAGATCGATCCCTTTGTAGTGAACGGATGGTTCCGATCCGTTTCCGTTTGAACCGGGTAATGTCCCGGCGGCGGCCGGCGACTCCTGGCCGCTCTCATTCAAGAGCGAGCGCAGCCGATCGCAGGCCCGAAGTAGTTGATCGGAGGAGCCGATGACCATGTAGGGGGAGGCGCTGGGGTGGGCGGTGCGCAGCAATTTCGCCAGTACCGAGGCGGATGCGTGCAGCAACTCCACCAACACGAGAACGGGGCCGTCGTTGAGCGCGGCAGAGGGAAGCCGCCGTCTCAGCCGGTGCATCACGGTGACCTTGGCCCCGTGGGCAAACCGGTCGCGCACACCCTGGATCAGCGCGTGGTCATCGCTGATGAGAATGACGTGAAAGGCGGCCATTGCGCTGGAGTTCCCCCAATCGGTCGGCGTGAGCTGTGCGGCGTCGTGCCTGTAAGAGGAGTCGTCAGCCTGTCGCGGGGCTGCGGTGAAGCCCCATGCCTCGCCCGCGCGGGGTTACAGTTAGCACAGACTCGCGTGGCGTGTCAATTCGCATTCTTGGGAGGAGTGGTGTGCGGCCGCTTGGAGCCGGGCGCTGCCTTGGACGGCGCGCCGGAGGCAATGTGCAACGAGCCGTTTTGGACGTCGACGGTGACGGTGTCGCCCTCCTTGACCGTGCCGTCCAGGAGGCGGATCGACAGCGGATTGAGCAGGTCGCGCTGAACGACCCGCTTCAGCGGTCTGGCTCCGAAAACGGGATCGTACCCTTCCCGCGCGAGCCATTCCTTTGCGGCATCGGTCAACTGCAGGCGGATCCGCTTCTCGTCCAGCCGTTCGCGGACGCGCTGAAGCTGGATGTCCACGATGGCACGCAGTTGCGCGGGCGCGAGCGCATGAAAGACAACGATGTCATCGATCCGGTTGAGGAATTCCGGACGGAAGTTGACACGCAACGCCGCCATGACCTTGGCGCGCAACGCGGATTCGTCGCGGCCCGACAACTCCTGGATGTCCTGGCTGGCGATATTCGACGTCATGATAATCACCGTATTTTTAAAGTTGACCGTCCGTCCGTGGCTGTCGGTCAGCCGGCCGTCGTCCAGCACCTGCAGCAGGAGGTTGAAGACGTCCGGATGGGCCTTCTCAATTTCATCGAACAGAATCACGGAGTAGGGTTTGCGGCGCACCGCTTCGGTGAGCTGACCGCCTTCCTCGAAGCCGACATAGCCCGGCGGGGAGCCGATCAGGCGAGCGACGGCGTGCTTTTCCATGTACTCCGACATGTCGATGCGGATCATCGCCTGTTCGTGATCGAAGAGGAACTCGGCCAGCGCCCTGGCCAACTCGGTCTTGCCCACGCCGGTCGGGCCAAGAAACAGAAATGAGCCCAGCGGCCGGTTTGGATCCTGGATGCCCGCCCTGGCCCTGCGGACCGCGGTTGACACCGAAGAGACCGCCTCGTCCTGACCGACAACCCTGGCCTTCAGCCGCTCCTCCATCTGAATCAGTTTCTGGAGATCGCCTTCCAGCAGCCTGGAGACCTGAACGCCAGTCCATTTGGACACGATTTTGGCGATATCTTCGGCGTCCACCTCCTCCTTGAGCAACCGACGATCCTTCTGCAGATCCAGCAGGTGCTGATTTTTTGTTTCCAGTTCCTTGGTCAATTCGGTCAGGCGGCCGTACCGCAGCTCGGCCGCCTTGGCCAGATCGGCGTCACGCTCGGCACGCTCCGCCTCGATCTTGGTCTGTTCGATGCGGCTCTTCAATTCACGGATGGCCTGGATCGCTTCCCGCTCCCTCTGCCACTGCAGTTTGAGTCCCTTGGATTGTTCCTGCAGGTCACCCAGCTCCTTGGCGAGTTTGGTCATCCGTTCCTTGGCGTAGGCCGCGGTTTCCTTGGTCATGGCCTGCCGCTCGATCTCCAACTGCCGGATCCGTCGTTCGATCTCGTCCAGTTCCGACGGCATGCTGTCGATCTCCATCCGGAGCTTGGCTGCCGCCTCATCGATCAGGTCGATCGCCTTGTCGGGCAGAAACCGGTCGGAAATGTAACGGTGCGAGAGCGTGGCGGCCGCGACCAGCGCCGCATCGTGGATGCGGACGCCGTGGTGGACTTCGTATCGCTCCTTCAACCCCCGCAGAATTGAGATCGTTTCTTCAACGTCGGGTTCCTTAACCAGTACGGGCTGAAACCGCCGTTCTAGGGCGGCGTCTTTCTCAATGTGCAGGCGGTATTCGTTCAGCGTGGTGGCGCCTATGCAGCGGAGCTCGCCGCGTGCAAGCGCCGGCTTGAGCATGTTGGAGGCGTCGATCGCGCCTTCCGCCTTTCCCGCGCCGATCAAGGTGTGCAGTTCGTCGATGAACAAAATGACCTGCCCCTGTGAATCGACCACTTCCTTGATGACGGCCTTAAGCCGTTCCTCGAATTCCCCCCGGAACTTGGCGCCGGCCAGCAACGCGCCCATGTCGAGCGCGACCACGCGCCGGTCCTTGAGCCCCTCCGGCACATCGCCGGCGATGACGCGTTGGGCCAGTCCTTCCGCGATCGCGGTTTTTCCCACGCCGGGCTCGCCGATGAGCACCGGATTGTTTTTTGTCCGGCGGGACAGCACCTGGATCACCCGGCGGATTTCTTCATCGCGGCCGATGACCGGATCCAGCTTGCCCCGACGGGCGAGCGCCGTCAGATCCCGGCCGTACCGCTCAAGGGCCTGGTATTTCTCTTCCGGGTTCTGGTCGGTGACCCGCTGGGAGCCGCGCAGCTCCGCCAGCGTTTTGAGCAGCCCGTCCCGGTGTATGCCCTGCGCCTTGAGCAGCGAACCCGCGGGGCCGCCGCTCTCGATCGCCGCCAGCAGAAGGTGCTCGGTGCTGATGTAGTCGTCCTTCAACCCGTCTGCTTCGCGCTCCGCCTGCTCGAAGAGACTGGCCAGCCCCGGCGCGAGCGACAATTGGGCGGTGGGACCGGAGACGGTCGGGAGGCGGTTCAATTCGCGCTCCAGGTGTGTGGCGAGCGCGTCCGGGCTCACGCCCAGTTTTTTAAGCAGCGAAGGAATCAGCCCGTCGCGCTGCCGAACAAGCGCGTGCAACAGATGCTCGACGTCAAGTTGCGGGTGGTGCCGGCGCTCCGCCTCCTGTTGCGCGGCCTGCAGGGCCTCCTGGGCTTTGACGGTCAGTTGATCGGGGCGCATGGCGGCGACGCGGGCGTGCCGGTGACGGCGCGGCGGGGCTACGGCTCCTCGGTGTGAACGGGGATCGTGTAGGCGCGTTGAGCGGGCTGCTTCGGCAGCACGATCTCCAGCACGCCGTCGCGCAGCGTCGCATTGATCCGGGACTGGTCGATTTCCTCCGGCAGGTGAAACAGGCGGTCGAACGTTCCGTAGACGCGCTCCAGCTGATGGTAATGGACGTTGCCGTCGCCGTGGGGGAACAGCCGTTGGCCGCGCAACGCCAAATAGTGGTTCGTGACTTCGAGCGAGATATCGCCAATCTCGAGGCCGGGGACTTCCGCGGTCAGAATGATGGCCTCCTCGGTATCGAGAATGTCGACCAGTGGCGTCCACTGATCGCCGTGCGGACGCAGACCCGTTCGCCGGGCGCTCTCCTCAAAGAGCTGGTTCATGCGCTCTTGCAGGGAGAGAAGGTCTCGAAACGGATCTGGTGGCCCGAGTCCCATGGCTTCCTCGTCGCGCTCCGATTTGGCATCGCACGTCCCGGCGCGGACGGACGTGGGAAAAGTATAAAAGGTTTCCACGGGAGATGTCAATTTGGAGCGCACCTGGGTGGTGAGGGGCTGAAGGGGCCGCGTTGGGAATCGTCGCCGGTCTGCCTGCGCGTGTCCCCTGGCCAGGCGGTGCTGTGTCGGCCCTCATCGTTGTCGGCATTGCCTCCAGCACCGTGATCACCCCGCCCTGTCCACCCCCTTGCGGAGGACCAATTTCCCGAGCATCTTGATCGACGTTTTCGTCGCGTTTTGTGTTTGACAAGCGTCCTGTCCGTTGCTATTCTCATCGGTATGCGGCGCAACCGGGTGATGCGCATGGCGGGTGTCTATCTGGTCGCTGGCGTGGTCGGGGGCGTGGGAGGCATGGGCGTCATGTCCCCGCCGGCCTCCGGCGCCACGGAGCTCTATCATTTTATGGATGAGCAGGGGGTCTTGCATTTCAGTAATGTGCCCACCGATCCCCGGTTCCGTCCGTTGCGTTCCGCTGATGCCGTGCAGCTCAGAAGCCGCTCCCTCCCCACGTCGCCGCTGTCCTCCCGTCTCCTGGACCGGCTGGTCAGGCAGGCCGCCCGTCAATACGGCGTCGAAGTCGGCCTGATCAAGGCCGTTATCAAGGCCGAATCGGATTTTGACACCTATGCCGTCTCCCGGGCCGGCGCCCAGGGGCTCATGCAGCTGATGCCGGCGACCGCCGAACTGCTGGAGGTGGAGGACCCGTTCGACCCGTCCGCCAACATCTTCGCCGGTGTACGTCACCTCCGCGAGCTGCTCGACCGGTTTGACGGGAACATTCCCCTGGCGGTGGCGGCGTATAACGCCGGCGCGCTGCGGGTTGAAGCGGCCGGCGGCATTCCGGCGATCGATGAGACGCGACAATACGTGCAGCGAGTCTTGACCTACTATCGTGACTACGTGCGCCGTGATCCGCCCGCCCGGGCGTGGCCCGTCCGGCGCGTGATCACGGCGGATGGCGGCATCTTACTGACCAATGCGCCAGCGCGATCCTACCCGGGCTCGCCCTAACCCGTCCTTGGACAAGCCGTCGGTGTCCACCCTGACAACGGTGTGGTGCCGCCATCCCCGTCCTTTGGCGGGATAATCCTCTCGATAGTGAGCGCCGATGCTGCCGCGCCGACGCCACGCAGAACGGGCGACCAACTCCGCCATCTGCACGAGATTCCGCAATTCCAGTCCGGGCCGCCCAAGGCCTGTTTCCCCCATCCGGGTTTGAATCCGGCCGATCTCATTGATCGCCTGCTCCAGCCCGTCGCCCGTTCTGACGACTCCCACCCATTGCCACATGTGGCGCTGAAGCTCGCGCTGGAGCGTGATCATCCGCTTCGAGGAGGACGCATCCGGCCGTGCCAGGCGCGTGATGTTCTCGGCGGTCAATGCGCCCAGTGTTCTCTGCGAGCGACGACGAGCCGGGTTCCGTGCCGACCCGAGCCGGCCCCCATACGCCAGGGCCGCCCGTGCGGCCCGCCAGCCGAAGACCAGCCCTTCCAGGAGCGAGTTGCTGGCCAAGCGGTTGGCACCGTGCACTCCGCTGCACGCGACCTCGCCGGCGGCATACAATCCTGGGAGGGTGGATGCGCCGTCGATGTCGGTCGTGATTCCACCCATGAAAAAATGGGCGGCGGGACTCACAGGGATCGCCGTTTTGGTGATATCCACGCCGTACCGCAGGCAGGCGGCGTAGACGGTGGGGAAACGGCCCCGTAGGTAGTCCGGATCGAGTTGGGTGGCGTCCAGCCACACGCAGGTTCGACCGCTTCGTTCCATCTCCTTCCAAATCGCCCTCGCGACAAGGTCTCGGGGGGCGAGTTCGCCGGCGCGGTGTGCGGCGAGAAGAAACCGTCTGCCCCGTTGCCGGTCCGGCCCGTTCAGAAGCACAGCCCCTTCCCCGCGCATCGCTTCGGTAATCAGAAAGGCCGGCGCCCTGTCGATCGCCAGCGCCGTCGGGTGGAACTGGACGAACTCCAGATCCTGCAGCGCCGCCCCGGCCCGGTAGGCCATGGCCATCCCATCCCCGGTGCAGACGGCTGGGTTTGTGGTGCGGGCGTAGAGTTGGCCGGCTCCGCCTGTGGCCAGAATCACCGCTCTGGCCGAGATGGCGATGAGTCCGCCATCCGATTCATCAAGCACCAGTGCCCCAGCGCACCGGCCGCCGTCGACCAACAGATCGATCGTAAAGTGGTGGTTGAAGAACCGCACAGTCCGGCAGCGTCGGAGCCGGTGGTGCAACGTTTGAAGAATGGCCTCGCCCGTCGCGTCGCCGCGCGCGTGCAGAATCCGCCTCCGGCTGTGCGCCGATTCGCGAGCAAAATGCAGCTGACCGTTCGCCCGTGCGAACGGTACGCCCCAGCGGATCAATTCCTTCACGCGCCGGACGCCATCGGAGACGAGCACATCGACCGCCTCGACCGAGCAAAGCCCCCGGCCGGCGCGGATTGTGTCACGGGCGTGATGCGCGGTGCCGTCAGTGTCGCCCATGGCTGCGGCGATTCCACCCTGGGCGTACTGACTGCTGCCCTGATCGACCTGTCGAGGGGTGGCTGAGGGGGACCATGCCTCCGTGGTCGGCCGCTTGCTGATGACGAGCACGGAGCCACGCCTCGACAGTTCGATGGCGGCCCGCAAGCCGGCGATGCCACGGCCGATCACGAGGTAATCGGCTTGCAGGTGTTTCATGCGCCGAGACTCGATGCTGGACAACAAGGGCATCAAGGCAGGAGCACTTGATCAGCCTGGGGAGCGAAGGGATTGTCTCCTTCAATCGCCGTCAAGCGCGGCGAATCCTTGCCGATGAATGTAAAGTGGGCTGTGCCCATCACCATTACCGGTTCCCCGGCCTGTCGTCCACCCGTTGACGAAGGCGGCCCGGTCGGGGCGGTGGCATTCGCGCGCAGCGTCCATTGCAGATCGACCCGGACGGTCTCGGCGTTTTTCAGCCAGAGTCGCTCCACAATGAATACAGGGTGGAGGGCGGACGCCCGGTCGCACAGATCTGCCAGCCCATGCGCAAAGGTCGCGTCGTTCGACAGCGGCGGGGCCAGGAGGGAGGCGATGCCGCTGCGGTCGCAACGCCCCAACCGGGTCTGCAGGTCCTCGATGACCGCGTTGATGCGTGTCGCGGTCTGGGCTTGCAGGGAGAGCGGCTTCTTGGTGCCCCCGCAGGCGGAGAATCCGCAAGCCAGGACGATCGACGCTGCGACGGCCATGATCCGACGGCCGTGCGGACCGTGCAGGGGATGCACGGGGAAGGCGGGGCCGTCACACAAGGTCATCGTTGCATTATAGGAATCGCTCCCGTGCGGGTCAAGAACCGTTTGGGTGCGATTCGTGCGGCTTGCCAAATCGTGACAAACCCGCTACAATGGCGGCGCTTTTCATCGAGTGGCGGGAGATCGGCGACATGTCACGAGTGATCAAGAAGCGGCGGAAGAAGATGCGCAAGCACAAATATCGCAAACTGCGCAAACGTACCCGCCATCAGCGGCGTAAATAAGCGCTGTTCCCCTCCGTTCAGTCACCTCGCCCACTCTTCAACGGCTCACGGTGGGAGTGTGTGTGTGGGACTGTGACCGGCGTAGCGCCTCCCCGTGCGGAAAAAGCGGTACAGCAACACGGTATCGACGACGATTACGACGCACATGATCAGGTAGGCGGCTGGGCTGGACAGGAATCCCAGTTCGATGGCCACCCGCGAGAGACCGAAGCCGAGCACCCAGGCATCGAAACTCATGCAGAGCCGCCTGAAGGTCTCGGGATTGACCCGGTGGATCAACAAGGCGCCAACGGGCACCCCGATGAGGACGCAGGGCGCGATCGTGCGGAGGATGTCCACGCTTGGCGCGCTGTAGAGTCCGACCATGTAGTACGCGCTGGCGGTGAGCACCGCCTCCGTGACCCGGATGAGGCCCAACGCCGCGCGGAATTCGCTTTTGATGAATCCTTGATTGTTGAACATTAGGGCCAGGGGCGGGCCGGACACGGTGGTGATGGCATAGAGCACCCCCACGCCGGCGCCGAACGGCACCGCCACCGCACGTTCGGCCTGGATCGGCTTTCTGACGCCGGCGGCCTGGAGGATGATCAGCGGCAGCAGGACGGCGAAGGTCGCCAATTTGATCCAGGCGGGATCGACGAAGAAGAGCACGTAGGTGCCGACCATCACGCCCGGCGCCAGACCGGCGATGATCGGCAACACGCGTTTCCACACCCTAGTCAATCCCCGCCAGTTCGTCAGCAGAATATAGCTGTTGATAAAAATCTCGACCAACACCAGGGCCGGATTCAAGACGCGATTCGTAAAAAACAGCAAGGCCACCGGGACGGTGATGGATGAAAACCCGTGTCCCAGCGCGCCGTTCACAATCGCCGCAAACAGGGCAACCGCAATCAGAATGAGGAGATCGGAATCGGTCGGCATCGGGGTGATGAACGGGCCTCGGGTTCCAGGCTTCGCTCAATTCGGGGTATTCTAAACAAGACCCTCCGCACATAGCAACCATACGGCGCCCGCGCCGGCCGTGGCAAGCCGGACCGTGCCATCGGGCGTCCTTCCACCACATTTTCCCGTTTTCGGGTACACTCACCTAAGGGGAAATTCATATTTGTTGCGGTAAACGAATGGGACGCAGACACCGGAGGATGGCCCCGCGATGACGCCTGCCTGGACCGCCGCGGTCACCGCCGTCGTCATGATGGCGGTGGTGCTGGTGTTGATCCGCCTGTCGACGCGCTGGCCGGCCGCGGCCCGGTTGAGCGCGCTCACGGTGCTGGCGATCGGCGGGTGGTATCTCTGGTGGCGGGCGACCGACACTCTGGTCCTCGAGCCGCGCTGGGCCGCGGTGGTGAGTGTGGGGTTGTTTCTCGCCGAGTGCTACGGCTGGATGTCCGTGGCGTTCTTCTACTTCCAGACCTGGTCGCCCCTGTACCGATCCGCGCCGCCCCCGCCCGCCGCCGACGCGTGGCCCACCATTGATGTCTATGTGACGATTTTCGACGAGCCGCTTGAAGTGCTCTACCGCACGTTGGTTGGTTGTATGGCCATGCGCGCCCCGGAGGGGAAAAAACGGATCTACGTCCTGGATGACGGCCGTCGACCGGAGGTGCGCGAGATGACGGAGCGGCTCGGATGCGAATACATGAGCCGTCCGACCAACGATCACGCCAAGGCCGGCAACCTCAACCATGCGCTTCACCGCACCCGGGGGGACCTGATCGTCAACTTTGATACGGATCACGTCCCGGTTGAAACACTGCTGGAGCGGACGGTGGGCTATTTTCAGGACCCCGCCGTCGCGCTGGTGCAGATCGCCCATCATTTCTATAATCCGGATCCCTACCAGGAAAATCTCCGCCTGACGCGGGAGATGCTGCACGAGCAGGAGCTGTTTTTCTTTCAGATCCAGCCGGGTCGCGACCGGTACAACGCCGCGTTTTATTGCGGCACGGGCGGGTTGCTCCGCCGGTCGGCGTTGGAAGCGATCGGGGGGTTTCTGACCAGCACGACGACGGAGGACATCCATACCTCGATCCGCCTCCATGCGGCTGGCTACCGATCCGTCTACGTCAGCGAGCGGCTGGCAGCCGGTCTGTCGGCGGAGAGTTTCGAAAGTTATTTAAAGCAGCGCGAACGGTGGGCGCAAGGGCACGCCCAGATCCTGTTCACGCGCGAAAGTCCGCTGTGGGTCCGCGGACTGACCGTGGCGCAGCGGTTGAATTACTTGGCATCGATCAGCTACTTTTATCTGGGCCTGCCCCGACTGATTTTCCTAGCCGCGCCCCTCTCCTACCTGCTGTTCGGCCATCCGCCGTTGACGGTCGATTCGGGCATGCTTGCGGCGCACCTGGGCCCGTATTATCTTGCCTCGCTGCTGGTCTTCACGTCCGCGAGCGGCCGGTACCGCAACCCCTTCTGGTCCGAGGTGTACGAAACGGCGGTCTGTTTTGCCGTCACGGCCGCGACGATGCGCGCGTTTCTGCATCCTCGCCTGGTGACGTTCTATGTGACGCCCAAAGGCGTGCGCCGAATTCGGAGCAAGATGGGCAAGAACGCGCTTCCGCATTTCGTCCTTGCCGCAGCGCTGCTCGTCGGGCTGATCCTGGGCGGTCTCCAGGTCGCCGCAGGGCGGGGCGACACGCAGGCGGCCATCGTCAGTCTCTTCTGGGGTGTCTATAACCTGTTGCTGCTCTCGGTGGCCCTGGTGATAGCGCGGCAGCGACCTCAACTTCGGGATTCACCGCGGTTGACCCGCCATCTGACCGCCAGGGTGCACCTCAACGGCCAACGGCGGGAGTTCCCCGTGCTGGACATCAGCGAAACGGGCGTCTCGCTGGCCGCGGAGCAGCCCCTGCGGCTTCCGCCGTCGGTGGTGGTGACGCTCCACAACGGCCTGCAGGAGGAAACCGTCCTGAACGCCCGCGTGGTGCGTCATGACCGGCAGGAATCGGGTCGTTCGTTTGTCGGACTGGAGTTTTCCGGCATGAGTGAGGCGCAGCACCAGAGCCTGGTGCGTCAGATGTACAGCGCGCCCGACGCCTGGACGGCGCCGCCCGCGGCAGGCGGGATCTGGCCGTCGCTGATGCTGCTGCTCACGGCCGGATTGCGTGCGTTCTTGAAGGAGATGGTGGTCCGTCGATTTTCACCCCGGGTGCGGAGGGAATTGCGGTGCGACTTGCATGCGAACGGGTGGCGGCTCAAGACGCTGACGGAGGACATCGGTTTGAACGGCCTGTGCCTGCGCCTGCAGGAGCCCCTGCCGGCCGGCGTGCAATTGGAACGGGGCCCCGTCCAGCTGGTAATCTATCCAGGAGATGGCCGGGAAGTCAGGTGCGGCGGAGACGTGATCTGGGCGCGTCCGGATCGAGTGCGTCCGACGGCGGGCATCGTGCTGACGCGGTATGATCCGGCTGAATTGGAACGGATTATCCGAACGTGAGCGGCGGCCCTCACAACGGCAATCGCGCGGCCGCCACCGATGGGCGAGGGGACCTGGGCGGCTTGATGCCCGGGCAATCGGACGCGTCGCACGCCCTGTGGCACTCCCGGTCTCTCCTCGTCGTCCTGTTGCTTGCCGAGCTGCTCTTTCAGGCCGCCCGGATCGACTTTAATTCCCTTCGGTATGACGAGGCGCAGGCCATTGTCATCGGCCGGGATGTCCTGCGGGGCGGCCCCTGTCCGGATTGCGCCCAGCACACGGGTTCGGTCTTTCTCCACCCGGTGCTGGCAGCTCTGGCCTATGACCGCCTCGGCCCGGTGCTCGGCCATTGGGGTGCGCGGGCGGTCAGCATCGTGTTCGGTTTGATCATGACTGCGTCGGTGTACGGGATCGGACGGCTCCTGTTCGGCGCCCCCGTCGGGTTGCTGGGCGCGGTGCTCTTGACGGTGCAGGCGCCGATGCTCTATGTGACGCGCGTCGGGTTGTACGACAGCGCGTCCGCCGCCTTCCTTGCAGCGGCGGCCTGGTGTCTCGCACGGGCCTATACGAGCACGGCCTGGTCGGGAGTGGTGTTGTTTCTCGGAGGGCTGGTACTGGGGTTGGCCGCGCTGATCAAATTTGTCACGGCAGTCTATCTGCCGATCGGGGTCGTGCTCGTGCTCTGGATGTTCGGCTGGCGCCGATGGAGTCTCTGGTTTATCCCGGGGCTGGCGCTGGGGCTTGTGGCACTGGTGCCAGTTGACGTGTTGCCGCGGCTCGCGGTGTTGGGGAGCATGACGGAAAGCACCGTGGCGCTCGGGCAGGCCGGGTTCACGCGTGGCGAGATCGGACAGATGCTCTCCCGATGGCTCCTGTGGATGGCGGTGCTGGCGCTCTTGGGATGGGTCGACAAACCAACCCGTCCGAAGGTGGCGCTGCTGTGCGTCCTGGCATTGCCGCATCCTCTGATTCACCTGGTGACCGGAGCGGAACAGGGACTGCACAAAAATATTATTCAATCCCTGCTCTTTCTCGGGCCCGTGGCGGCCGTTGGGGTTGGAAACACATTCCGGGACATGCTTCGCGTGCCGCGCGCGGTCGATTTGCGGCCGTTCGGCTACGGACTGCTGATCCTGTTGATGGGGGTGTTCATGATGAAGAACCTCCGGTGGCTCGAACACCAGTATCCCAATACAGACCCCGCCGTGGCCTATCTTCAGGAGAGGTTGGGCCCGCATTCAGTGTTGCTGGCCGAGGAGTCCTATATCTATGACCTCTATTGCGATTCCCATCTGTCCCGCGATCGTGTGTATGGGACCTATTATATGGAGTATCGGAATATGCGGGGTGAGGAGGCCATGACACGATTTGTGCGGGACGGCGTTCCCGATTTCATTGTCCTGTCATGGTACGCCACGCCCGTCCAGGATCGCGAATTGGTCGCGGCCATGCGGGGGGAGTATAAACGTGTGTTCGAATATGACGGGGGTGTGTCGTGGGGCACGCGCATGGTTCAGATCTACCGGCGCGTCGGGCCTGCGCCCCGTGCCCCATCGTCAATGTAAGCGAACCAGTGCCGCGTGTTTCACAGGCCGTCGAACGCCGCCGCGACCTGGTACTGGTCCGTTCATGCGCGCACGCATGGGTGGCGGGGATTGCGGCAGACTGATCAACCATCTGTTTGGAAAGGGGGTGATGGCATGAAAGGATTGATCCGATTTCTGGTGGTGATCGCCTTGGTGTTATGGGCCGCTCCGGCGCATGCGATCGTTGGGTTGACCGGATCGACATGGGGGACTGCCATTCAGAATTTCAACGATGACCGACTCCAGACGCTGGGGTACGTCAACCAGGGCATCGACTGGTTCGAGAAAGAAGGCTTCAAACTCAACACCTACGTTCAATTGCGGTGGCAGTATCAGGCCCACCAGGGGCAGTACTATAACGAATGGGGCCCGTCGCTGGGAGTCGCCATCAAAAAATCGTTCTTCCGCGCAGGAGTGGAATATTATTGGGAACAGGTCCAGTGGGACGAACACCACAGCCACGCGTTGGTGTTTGTCGACTGGTACTACGACTGGGACCTGCTCAAAGTGTTCCACTAGGCCGGTCCGGGACGATTGCGGGCGGCCGGCTGGATTTGCTAGACTGCGCAGCCGGTCTCCGCAGAGATCGGTCAGGGAGCCAGGGAGGAGAGCCATGAAGGTGATTCTGACGGAAGAGATCAAGTCGCTCGGTCTGCCGGGCGCCGTTGTCGACGTGTCCGACGGCTACGCGAGAAATTTTCTATTGCCCAGACGAAAGGCGATGCCGGCGACCCCCGGCAATATCAAACAGGCCGAACGGCTGCAACGGCAGGTGCAAGTCAGATTGGCCCAGGAACGGGAGGCTGCGGAACAGCTGGCCCGGCGGTTGGAGGGGCTGGCGGTGACCATCTCCGCCCAGGTCGGTGAAGGGGGGAAACTCTTCGGCTCGGTGACCACCAAGGACATTGCGGCTGCGTTGGAGCCCCTTGGGGTGACCGTGGAAAAGCGGTTGATCGAGCTGGAGGCGCCGATCAGGCAGGCGGGCGAATTTACGGCCGTGGTGCGACTGCATCCCTCTGTGAGTGCGCCGCTCCGGGTGTCGGTCGTGCCGGAAGAGGCGCCGCCGGCGACCCCTGCATCAAAGAAGGGCCGCCGGAAGAAATCGGAGTAGCCCAATAACCCAACTCCCCCCGGTCGTTGACCACTGCCCATTCGACGTCTCGCAGGTACTCGCCTTCGCGCGAGCCGCCGAGCAGATAGAGCCGCCGTCCGGCCGCATTGGAGGGCCTTTCCGAGGCCGAGGGGAGGGGATCGTCAACCGCTGCGGCCGCACCTTCCTTGGGACGGGGCAGGGGAGCCGCCTCTGCCCAGGCGCTCAATGAGCCATCCGGCAATGACGTCGCCCGTTCGACGCTAGACAGATAGCCGTCCTGGAATCCTCCCAGCGTGAAGACGAACGGCCCGGCGGCGATCGTTGAGGCCAGAAATCTCGGCGTCTTGGTGGTCGCCGTCAATTGCCAGGGTGACAGACTGCCGTCGGCATGCACCTTCGTCCACTCCACGCTGCTTTTCCCGCCGCCGACATCCTGGATGTGGCCGCCGACAATATAAATATAGTCGCCGACATGGCCGGCTCCGTGGATGTACCGGTCCGTGGTCAGACTCGTCTGCAGCAGTCCCCATGCACCGAGAGAACCGTCCGGCCGAACGGCCGCCCGTTCGACGCTATTGAGGAAAAGGCCGTTGTACCCGCCGATCGCGTAGAGGTAATTGTGGGCGAGCACCGCGGAGGGAGAGCGGCGGGGGGTCGTCATAGCGTTCATCTCCTCCCAAGGACCCAGACCGCCGGACGGCAGGATGTGCGCCCGTTCCACCGTATTCAACAGCACAAGCCCGTTGTGATAGGTTTCGCCGCCAATGACATAGATAAACCCGTGGCTGGTGACCGCTTTGAGGAAGCCCCGAGGGACAATCAGCGGACTGGTCATCCGCCAGTCGGTGACCGATCCGTCCGGTTGTATCCCGGCGAATTCGACACTGTTGACGAACCCCTGCTCAAGTCCTCCGCCGCGGATGCCGCCGATGGCGTAGAGATGGCCGTTGGCAATGACCGCGCCGGCCCCGGTTCTCGGGACGATCAGCGGCTCCGCCGACCTCCATCCCGGCACCCACGTCGGTTGAGAAGAATGGGAGCAACCCGAGCACAGCGTGAGGAAAATCCATCCAACGGGCAGGAAGCGTCTCAACAGCTGGATCATAGAGATATTAGTGATATAACACGCCCATCATGGAACCTTCAACCTGTTGCGGCGTCAATCGACCAGGTCCACCGGTATGATCATAAGGGATAGATGCCGGTTTCCTGTCTGCAGCAGGCAGGTTCCCCCTGATGAGCCCCATCGGATAAACACTGCCTTGCTCACGACAGGCGTCTCACTCCTTCAAACCTCCCCGTTCAACAACCAATGGGGGGGGAGCGGGGGGAGATAAAGTCTCCCTGGCATATCCGCTTCGCGTTGATTGGATTGGGGGGAGAGATCCTCATCTTCACCCGGTCCCCCCCATCGGAGTTTCGAGTCATGCTCTGCGTATGGACGGTGGGGGTTGTGAGGGGGGAGGAGTATCTCCCCCTAACTCTTATGCTGGCCGCTTGCTCAGATGGGGGAGAGTGCCGCTTTCTCCCGGCATCTTCCATGGAGGCTGCCGCCCCCACTCTGCGGTCCCCCCATCGGAGGTACGCTTCCCCTCACATGACCAGCGTGCATGTCTATCGTACATTCCGTGTCCCATAATCAATGGGAGGCGGCGGGGGGAGGTAGAGTCTCCCCCCGTTTAAATTGACACCCTCGACAAAAACAGGCTAAGATGGCAACCCGTGTTGATCCCTCACGGCCCACAATTTCGGATGAGCCGTCATGCGCTGCTTCTTCTGGTGTTGTTGTGGCCGGGACCGGTTGCCGGCGCGTCTGCACCGGACGACACGGGCCGGACTCCGATCGTCGATCTGCTGACCTATGACGGTGTCATCAATCCGGTGGCCGCGGAATATATCCAGGACGGGATTGCGGCGGCCGAGTCCGCTCACCACGCGGCGGTGGTGGTTCAGCTCGACACCCCCGGGGGGCTGGATACCTCCATGCGGATCATCGTCAAGGCGATCAACGCGTCGGCCGTTCCCGTGATCGTCTATGTGGCGCCCTCAGGCAGCCGTGCGGCCTCGGCGGGAACGTTCATCACGCTGGCCGCCCATGTCGCCGCGATGGCGCCGGGGACCAATATCGGATCGGCCCATCCGGTGTCGATGGGCGGGGGTGAGATGGACGAGGAAATGAAGAGGAAGGTGGAGAACGACGCCGCGGCCTATATCAAGTCTATTGCTGAGAAACGGAGCCGCAACGCCGCATGGGCGGAAGAGGCTGTGCGCAAGAGCGTCAATGTGACCGAGCAAGAGGCGGTGAAGCTGCACGTCGTTGACCTGGTGGCGGCCGATGTCCCGGCGCTGCTGGCCGCGGTGGACGGCAGGACGGTGCAGACTGAGGCGGGCGTGCGACGGCTGTCCACCAAAGGGGCCGAACTGCATCCCGTTCCGCTTAATTGGCGGCTGCGTCTGCTCAACGCGTTGATCGATCCCAACGTGGCGTATGTTTTGATGTTGGTGGGGACGTACGGTCTGCTGTATGAGGTGATGAGTCCGGGGGCCGTTCTGCCGGGCGTGGTCGGGAGCATCTGCCTGATTCTTGCCTTCTATGCCTTTCAAACATTGCCGATCAACTACGCCGGCCTGTTGCTCATTCTGCTGGCGATTGTCCTGTTTGTCGCCGAGATCAAGGTGCCCAGCTATGGCCTGCTGACGGTCGGCGGCATCGTGGCGATGTTTCTGGGCTCCGTGATGCTGATGAAGAGCCAGCTGCCCTATCTGCGCATTTCATTGAAGGTGATCATCCCCTCGGTGCTCGGCACCGCACTCTTTTTCCTGTTCGTGGTGGGCATGGCCGTCCGGACGTTCGGAGCGAGGCCGTTGACGGGTGTGGAAGGGCTGGTCGGCGTGCATGGGATCGCCCGGAGTGATTTGTCGCCGTTGGGCATGGTGTTTGTCCACGGAGAATTATGGGAGGCGCGCGGTGACGAGACCATCCGTCAGGGAGACGCGATTGAGGTCACGGCGGTCGAAGGATTGCGGTTGCATGTTAAGCGGGCGGCGGAATCGTCGACCCAGAAGGGATGACCATGGTCTTCACGCCGATCGGGATTTTGTTGGTTGTGATCGTGATTTTACTGCTCAACGGTGTTCGCATCCTCAGGGAATATGAACGGGGCGTGATTTTCCGGTTGGGACGCGTAACCACGGCGATGATCGGTGGCCACGGCCCCGGCCTGATCATTCTGCTGCCGTTCATCGACAAAATGGTCAAGGTGAGCCTGCGTACGGTCACCATGGATGTCCCGCCGCAGGATGTGATCACGGCCGACAACGTCACGGTCAAAGTGAATGCCATTGTCTACTTTCGGGTGGTCGACCCTCAACGCGCCATTCTGGAGGTCGAGGATTATCTCTACGCGACCTCGCAGATTGCCCAAACGACGCTGCGGAGTGTGCTGGGACAGAGTCAACTGGACGAACTGTTGACCAAGCGAGAACAGGTGAACGCGGCTTTGCAACGAATTATCGATCAGCAAACAGAACCGTGGGGCATCAAGGTGTCAACGGTAGAAGTCAAAAATGTTGATTTGCCCCAGGAGATGATCCGCGCGATCGCCAAGCAGGCGGAGGCCGAGCGGGAGCGGCGGGCCAAAGTGATCCATGCCTTGGGTGAATTCGAGGCGGCGCAGAAGCTGTCGGATGCGGCCGATATCGTGTCGGTCAATCCGACAACGCTCCAGCTGCGATTCCTGCAGACGTTGACGGAGATTTCCGCGGAAAAGAATTCCACGATCATCTTCCCCGTGCCGATCGACCTCCTGACGCCGCTGCTCAAACGGCCCGAGGCGGGTTCGTGACGAGGTCGCGAGCCCATCGAAATGACCGCGCCAGGATGACCGCTCGCTCGCATCGTGCGCGTGTCATGCTTGCTCGCGTGAGGGGGGGCGCGCCCCTCCGTCCTCCTGTAGCTCCTCCTCTGTTCCCGGTCACCGATTGCCAGACATGGTAGACCCGGTTTCAACGGTCGGTCAGGCCGCTGAAGCGGGCCGTCGTCGCGAACGGTTGAACCCGACCCAACTCTCCCCGGCCACCGCCCTCACCGCGGGGTTTGCGGGAATCATTTTGATCGGCACGCTGTTGCTGGCGCTACCGTGGGCGTCTTCCAACCGCCACAGCATCGGCGCGGTGGATGCCCTGTTCACCTCGACATCGGCCGTCTGCGTGACCGGCTTGATCGTGAAGGACACGCCGGTCGATTTTTCCCTCTTCGGACAGCTCGTGATTCTTGCGCTGATTCAGCTGGGCGGCTTCGGGTACGCGGGTGCGGCGATGATGCTGGGAGTGGCGCTCGGTCGGAAAATCGGCCTTCGGGAGCGGATGATGTTTCAGCAGGCCTTGAACCTGCTGACCTTGGGCGGGTTGGTGAAATTCCTGCGTTGGCTGGTGCTGTTAACGGTCTTGATCGAGGGCACAGCCGCGGCGCTGCTGATGCTGCGATGGATGGGGGACCTCCCGTTGTGGCAGGCGGTCTACACCGCGTTGTTCCACGCGGTGGCGGCCTTTAACAATGCCGGCTTCTCGCTCTTTTCTGACAATTTGGAGGCGTATCGATTCGATTGGACGGTCAACCTGATCGTGGCGGTGACCATCATTCTGGGCGGCATCGGCCACATCGTACTGTATGAACTGCACCGCTTTGCGAGGCGCGAGGTGTTCCGCATTTCGTCCCACACGAAGCTGGTGATGGTGGTGACGTTGGTCCTGATCCTCATCGGCGGCCTGGGCCTTTGGATGCTGGAGGACACCAACCCGGCAACCCTGGGGGGGCTGAGCTGGACCAAACAGATGACGGTCTCGTTCTTCCACAGCGTCTCGGCGAGAACGGCGGGTTTCCACACCATCGACCTTTCCCGGTTGAGGGGCGCGTCCCTCTATCTGCTGATTTTGCTCATGGTGATCGGCGGCTCTCCGGCCAGCACGGCTGGCGGGATCAAAACCACCACGGCGGGTATCATTTTCGCCACGCTCTGGGACACGGCCAAGGGTCGGCAGGAGGTGACCATCTTTCATCGACGGCTGCCGCTCGAGACGGTCGCCAATGCGTTCCTGTTGGCGTTTCTGGCGTTTGCCTTGGTGACCGGGGCGACCCTGCTGCTGCTGGCCGTCGAACAATTGAGTTTCGAGCATTTTCTGCCCGTCTTGTTCGAGGTCTCGTCCGCCTTCGGCACGGTCGGGTTGTCGACGGGCGATGGCGGCGTGCTCAGTTATGCGGCGACGTTCAGCGACCTCGGCAAGATCATCATCATCCTCATGATGTTCATCGGACGGCTGGGGCCGATCACGATCGGGATGCTGGTGGTGGCGCGGACCGAATCCCGCGTGCGCTATCCGGAGGAAAAGGTGCTGATCGGCTGAAAAGGGTTATACTGATTGGGTCAAGGGACACGTCGCAAGGGTCAAGGATAGAGATCCCTGGTTCCCGCCCTGACCCGTGCCACCTGACCCTTGACTTTCTTAAAGGAGAGGACCATGCGGCAGATTGCAGTGATCGGATTGGGTCGGTTCGGATTTCACGTGGCCGAAACCTTGACCAAGCTGGGACACGAAGTCCTGGCCATCGACAGCGATGAGATGCAGGTCGCGAGGGCCGGTGAATTTGCCACCTATGCCGTGCAGTGCGATGCCACCGATGAGAAGGCCCTCCGGGCGGTCAGCGCCCAGAACGTCGACATGGCGGTGGTCAGCATCGGGGAGAACATCGAGGCGAGCCTGCTCGTGGTCATGACGCTCAAAGAGCTGGGCGTCAAGCGCGTCCTGGCAAAGGCCGTGACGGCGCTGCACGGCAAGATTCTGGAAAACATGGGCGTGTCGGAGGTGATCTATCCGGAGCGGGACGCCGGCATCCGCCTCGCCCATCGGCTGACGGCGCCCAATGTCCTGGAGTATCTGCAGCTGTCGCCCGGGTACAGCATCGAGGAGGTGGAGGTGCCTGAGCCGTTGATCGGCAAGCCGATCGGCGACAGCCAGATCCGGGCGGGGTTTCGCGTCAACATTATCGCGGTCAAGAAAAAGGTGCAAACGATGATCAAAGGCAATCTCCAGAGCCGCGAATCCGTCAATTTCACGCCCTCCCCCTCCGACGTGATGGAACGGGGCGACGTGCTGGTCGTCGTGGGACGTGAGGAGGATCTGGAGAAATTCTGCCTCTTGGGGCAGAAAAAGTAGTCCGCGGCGGACGGTGGCCTAGCCCGCGGCTCGGGCGCGACGAAACGCGCCAGCCGCCGCCTCGACCGTGTGGTCCAGGTCGCGCGCCGTGTGAGCGCTGGAGACGAACAGTGCCTCAAATTGCGACGGCGCAAGATAGACGCCCGCTTCCAGCATCGCCCAGAAGAAGGCGGCAAATCGTCGGGTGTCGGCCGATTTGGCCGACGCGTAATCGACGACTGGACGGTCGGTGAAGAAGAAGCCCATCAACGAACCGATCCGAGCCGGTTGCAGGGGCACCTCCGCGGCGCGGGCGGCTTCGAGTACACCGTGGTAGAGTCGCGCGGCTCTCCGTTCCAAATCCCTGTAGAAGCCGGCGGTGTGGAGCCGCCGCAGCGTGGCCATCCCGGCCCTCATGGCGAGCGGATTGCCTGATAGGGTGCCGGCTTGATAGACCGGGCCGGCCGGCGCGATCCATTCCATAATTTCCTTCCGACCGCCGTAGGCGCCGACGGGTAACCCGCCGCCGATGATTTTGCCCAGGCAGGTCAGGTCGGGTTGAAGCCGATAAAGGGCCTGCGCGCCGCCTAGGGCGACGCGGAAACCCGTGAGCACCTCGTCGAAGATCAGCAAGGCGCCGTGCCGGCGGGTCAGCGCGCGCAGCCCGTCCAGAAACCCCTCGGCGGGCGGCACCACCCCCATGTTGGCGGCGATCGGCTCCACGATCACGGCGGCGATGTCGCCGCCGTGCCGCGAGAAGAGCGCGTCCACCCGCGCTAGGTCATTGTAGGGGGCCCGCAAGGTCAGTCGGGCGGTGGCGTTCGGGACGCCGGGACTGTCTGGCACGCCCAGCGTCGTCGCTCCGGAACCGGCCTTGACCAGCAGACCGTCGGCGTGGCCGTGATAGCACCCATCGAATTTGAGGATCAGATCGCGTTTGGTATAGGCGCGGGCGAGCCGCAACGCGCTCATGGTCGCTTCCGTGCCGGAATTGACGAAGCGCACCATTTCTATGGACGGCATGGCGCGTTGAATGAGCGTGGCCAGCTCCAGCTCCGCCTCGGTCGGCGCTCCGTAGCTGGTTCCCTTTCGGGCGGCCGCAGTGACCGCCTTCACGACCTCCGGGTGGGCATGGCCCAGAATCAGCGGTCCCCACGAGAGCACATAATCGATGTACCGATTGCCGTCGGCATCCCAGAGATGACTGCCCTTGCCGCGGGCGATGAAGAGCGGATGGCCGGCCCGGGGTATTGCGGGGTCAGGCGACCCGACCGACCGGAAGGCACGTACAGGGCTGCTGACTCCCCCGGGCAGACGCCGGCAAGCCGCGGCGAACAGTCGGCGTGATGTTCCATAACGGGGCATCAATGACGGTGCCGGATGATGGCGCGCTATTCTAATGATAGGGCTGCGCCAAGTCAAGGCGAGCCGTTGGTCCGATTCTCGACGGGGAGATCCATGGCGCGGTTGCCATGGTGTCCCGAGTGCTGTGCACAGGCCCGGGTTGCAATGCCATGGGGCATGCCCTATAGTGTGTGGCGATGTCCCGCATCAACTGCGCCTGGGCGGAGCTCGTGCTGTTTGATCTGGATGGCACGCTGGCCGACACCAAGAGCGATCTGGCCACGGCGGTCAATCTGACGTTTGCCGATTTGGGGCTGCCCCCGCTGCCTGAAACGGTGATTGCAGGCTACGTTGGTGACGGCATCAGAAAATTGATTGCCAAGACGCTGGGGGAGAGCGGGAGCCCCCGCTATGCCGAAGCGCTTTACCTGTTTCGAACCCACTACTTGACTCACCTGCTTGATACGACCCGGTTCTATCCGGGCATGACGACGTTGCTGCGGCGATTGTCTTCGAGGAAACGTGTGGTCGTCACCAACAAGCCGATGGAGTACACGTCGAAAATTCTGGAAGGGTTGGACGGGGGCTTCTATTTCGAGCTGGTGATCGGCAGCGATCCGTCGACGCCGCTCAAGCCCGATCCTCATATGCTCAAGCGGGCGCTGGACCACTTCGACATCCCTCCGGCACGCGCTATCATGGTGGGCGACGGCGTCAACGATATCGTGGCCGCGCGGGCCCTCGGAGTTCGTTCCTGCGCCGTTGGCTACGGCTTGGCGCCAAGCGTCCTGTTGCAATCGGCTGCCCCCGATTACTTCTGTGCCACCGTGGACGAGTTGACGGTGTGTCTGTGCGGGGGATAGTCAATGGCAGGAGGCCCGCGCCGATTAGTCAACGAGCGGGAGCTGCTCTCCGGCGGTGGTGCCCCGAATGGACAGATCCTTGATCTTGCGGTGCAAATGGCTGCGCTCGATGCCCAACGCTTCGGCGGTCCGACTGATATTCCACCGGTTGAGCTCCAAGGCGTGAAGAATGTACTCGCGCTCAAACTGCGCGCGGGCCCGTTTCAGGGGATGGATGGCGTCATCTGACGGGGCGGCGGACGGCGCAGCGGGGGCTGCCGGGCCAAACGACGGCAGGTGGGACGCAGACAGCGCGGCTTCCGGCACCATGATCACCATGCGTTCGATGTAATTTTTCAATTCCCGCACATTGCCGGGCCATCTGTAGGCGGTCAGCGCGGCGACGGCGTCATCGGCTAGCTGTTTGGACGCCACGCCTTGTTCGCGGCAGAACCGGTCGATAAAATGGCGGGCCAGGAGCGGGATGTCCTCCTTCCGCTCCCGGAGGGGCGGCATAGTCAGGGGAATGACGTTGAGCCGGTAGAAGAGATCTTCGCGAAACCGGCCCCCCTGTATTTCATCAGACAACAGCTTGTTCGACGCCGCGATGATCCTCGCATCCATCCGAATGGTTTTGGTGCCGCCGAGGCGTTGAAATTCCCGTTCTTCCAGCACGCGCAGCATCTTGGCCTGTGTCGGCAAGCTCATGTCGCCGATCTCATCCAGAAAGAGCGTGCCGCCGTGAGCGAGTTCCAGCCGTCCCTTTTTCTGCTCGGCCGCGCCGGTGAAGGCCCCTTTTTCATATCCGAAGAGCTCGCTCTCGATCAGCGTGTCAGGGATTGCGGCGCAATTGATTTCAATGAACGGCCGGTTGCGTCTGGGGCTGTGTTGGTGAATGGCGCGCGCCGCCAGTTCCTTGCCCGTCCCGTTTTCCCCCGAGATCAGCACCCGGCTGAGCGACGGTCCGGCGACCGCGATCTGTTCGCGCAGCCGTTGGATCGCAGGGCTCGTGCCAAGGATTTCGTACCGCTCGTCGATCGCCTGCCGGAGATGTTGATTCTCCGCCGTCAGCTGCTGTTCCGTGATGGCGTGCCCCAGCACGAGCAGGACCTTTTCCGACGAAAGCGGTTTTTCGATGTAATCATAGGCGCCAAGTTTGGTGGCGCGGACGGCCGTTTCGATCGATCCGTGGCCGGACATCATTACCACGGTTTGGTGGGGACGCATCCGCTTGATGCGCTGCAGCGTCTCCAGCCCGTCGAGCCCAGGCATCCAAATGTCGAGAAGGACAATGGCCGGCGATTCACGTTGCAGCACCTCAAGCGCCGCCGCGCCGCCGTTGGCGGTGACCACGTGATACCCTTCGTCGCTCAGGACGCCGGACAGCGTGTTGAGAATCGCCGGTTCGTCATCCACGATCAGAACCGTGTCGGTCATGCCGCGCTTGGGACCGGGAGGGTGATGGTCACGGTCGTCCCGGCTGGGCGGTTGGGTTGCACGCCGATCTGGCCGTTATGGTCCGTGATGATACGGTGCACGATGGCCAAGCCCAACCCCGTGCCGCCGCGCCGTTTGGAGAAGGACGGCAGAAAGAGCTTGCCGAGATCTTCCGGAGCCACGCCGACGCCCTCATCATCAATGCGGATCTGGACGGTGGATTGTCCCGGCGTATAGCGAGTGGTAAGCCACAACCGGCCTCGACCGCTCATGGCGTCAACGGAGTTTTCAAACAGGTTCATGAACACCTGCTTCATCTGCGCCGGATCCAGCAGCAGGGGCGGAAGGCGGTCCGCAAATTGCGCGGTGATTTCGAGGTCCTTATGTGCGCTGCGGTACAGAAACACCACCTCCTGTAGCAATGCATGCAGATCGCATGGGCGGGGAGAGGGGGCGGGCATTCTGGCGAAATTGGAAAATTCATCCACCATGGTTTTGAGCGTGTTGACCTCATTCATGACGATCCGCGTCGATTCATCGAAGATGCGCGCAAATTCATCGGGATGTTGCACAAATTTTTTGCGCAAACGTTCCGTGGCCAGCAGGATCGGCGTCAGGGGGTTCTTGATTTCATGGGCGATCCGCCGGGCGACCTCCTGCCAAGCCGCCAGTTTCTGCGCTTTGAGCAATTCCGAGAGATCGTCAAAGACGAGCACCGCCCCCATAAACTGCCGCTCCTGGCCGCGCAGGAGCGCAACGCTGAAGCGAAGGGTGGCGGCGACGCCGCCGATCTCGACCGACAGCTCTCGCTCGATCGTATCGCCGTTCTGGGCGATCAGCCGCCGGAGGTCGGCGGCCAGGGACTCGAGCCCGAATCGTTTGAACGCGTCGTCGTACGCCTGCCCCCTGACGGTGTCGGCGCTTGACTGCAGGATCATTTCGGCCGACCGATTGAATGTGGTGATCCGGCCCTCGGGATCGGTGGCAATGACCCCCGTGGCAATGGTTTCGAGCACGGTTTCAATGTAGGTACGGCGCTGTTCCAATTCAACATTGGAGCGGCGCAGCGATTGATTGACGGCCTCGAGGGAGGTTTTGCTCAGTCGCAGATCGTTGGTCATGGTGTTGAAGGAATCGACCAGTTCCTTCAATTCGTCGGTCGATTCCCCTTCCACACGGACGGCCAGGTTTCCGGCGGCGACGGCCCGGGTCCCGTCCAGCAGTTTCTGAATAGGACCCGTGATGCCCCGGGCGATGTAGAAGCCGAACCAGGTCGCTGAAAAGACGATCAACAGCGTGACGGCCAGGAAGAGCACGACATAAGTGCTTTTAATCGGTGTTTTAAACGATTTGAGCTGGGTATAATCCTCCATGGCGCGGTTGATGTCATCCAGATCGTCCGCGACCCGGCTGGGCAGCAATGAATCGACAATCGCGACCGCCGGCGCGTCCGGCCCCGCGCCGTCGATCGGGATGGCCACTCGGAGCAAATCCCCGCTTTCGTCCGAGTAGGTGGCATCCGCCTCGCGTCCCATGGCGGCCTTGGACAGCAACTGGCCGAGCAGGGAGGGATCTGATCGGCGCGGTGGTCCGACTTTGCCCGGATGGGGGACGGTGCGTTCCCCGGAGGTCGTTTCAGCGATAAGGGCGCCGGCGCGGGTGTAGAGGGAAAGGCCGGTGACGCCCGAAGTGGCGACCGGCCCGGCCATCAACCGCTTGAGCATCCGTTCTTGGGCCGACGGATCGGGGCTTTCTTTGATGCTCTCACGCCCCACCAACCGGCCCACATTCGCCGCGCGCGTTTTGGTCACGTCATAGTACCATCTGGCGATGTCGAGCGAGCTTTTCAGCGACTGCTCCACCTGGATCCCGAACCAATTTTCAATGCTGCTGCTGATGAGACCGCTGGCGACGACGAAAAGCAGAAAAGTGGGAATCAACGTCAGTCCGACAAAGGCGGCGACGAGTTTGGTGCGGAACCCGGCGCCGAGCAACCTGTGGCGCCGTTCAAAATACAGTTTGACTAGGTTCCGGGACAACAGCAACAGCAGGACGACGACCAAAATGACGTTGACGTTGATGAGGGTCAGCAACCAGATATTGCTGGGCAATAGCGAAGTCTCCACCGGCCGGTAGAAGATGATGGTGGTAACGGTCAACGACGCCAGAAGGCAGACCGCGGTGATCCAGACCGGGCGCATGGAATGTCGACCTGGTTTCATGGGGGGCCGCGAAGACAAGGGGATCTCGCTCACGGCTCGTTCGCCGCAAGGGTCAGCGGTGGTGAATCGGTCCATGGAGTGGAAATCTGGGCGACGGGGAGAAAGAACAGAAAATATTCAAGATAGACGGGAAGTTTGGCGGACCGCATTTCCGCTCTGACGCTGATATAGTAGTAGGTGTTGCTCGGCTGGGAGGAAACCGTCAGCGGTATTGTAACATCCTGAATATGGGAGATCAAACGTTCAACGTCTTCGAGCCGGTCCGCCGTCTGTCGGATCTCTGTGTTTCCTTGCCGTTTGGCGACAACGAATTGCCGTTTGACCAGGTCGTACCAGATGCGGAACCGGACGGTGGACGAGTCGAGTTCCTCATCCATCCAGAAGGGGACATGGCGTTTGAGGACGACGTAGTAATAGAGTATTTTGCTGATGCCGTGTTGTAAATCGTCTCTCGCATCGGTCGGAAGTCCCTGGACCAGGGACGCCGAGACGCTGACCTGCTCCCGTCCCGTGCTGACCGCCAGGTGTGTGATGCGGGCGGATTCCGCCGCCAGGGCTTCCGTGCATCCCAGTGCGATCGCACACCAGGCCGCGACCGCGACGGCCCGCCGGATGCGGCGGCCGCGCGCGATGACGCACGCTGGCCAGGACCGGTCCGATTGAAGGTTCACCCCCTCCATGATCAGGATGTCAGTGTTGCCTGCCAGAGGTGTTCAAAATCATGATACGGAAGGAAAAACACGGTCTCGAAGGTTTGATCAAACGGATGGCTGGCCGACAACTGTTGCAGCAACTCCTTGACGCGGGGCAGGCCGTAGCGATCGATCAGAAATCGCGTCGCGGAAAAACTCTCGGCATAGGCGAGGGCGGCCTGATTTGATGTGAATTCGAGAAAGGATCCATGCAACGCCGTCAGGGGGATGAGGGCGCCTGGCGTCAGATGGGCAATCGACCGGGTGGAGTTCTCTTGCGAGCCTGGAAGATTTCCGGAAGCCAAGCCCTCGAAGTAGACGGCTAGTCCCTCGTTCAGCCACGTCGGCGCACGATTGTCCGACAGTTCGTGCACGATGACGTGGGTGTACTCGTGATAGAGCACCTTGGCCAGAAGCGCGCGGTCGGGCGTTCCGCCGCCGGCGGGCAGCCGGATTTTCCCGTCATAAATACCGTTGGTCCAGCCCGGCGTCTGTGTCACGTCCCTGAACTGCTCGTTGCTGTAGAGGATGACCGTGATCTCCTCGTCAGGAAACACCCCGAAGGCCTGACCGACATCACGATAGGCCTGCTCCAGCAGATCCAGGATCTGATAGGCGCGGTCCTGATTCTCGCCTCCGTCGAATTGGATCAAGAAGTGGCGCGTGCCGGTCTGCAAAAAGCTGTTTTGCAGCGACTGCTCCCGGGTTAATTTGGCCAGCAGAGGGGCGAGGCGGTCTGGTGCGTGAACCCGCTGCATGGCCGACGTCAACAGCGCGATGGCGTCCGCCAGCTGATTGTGTTGATAGAGCAGATCGGCCAGCTGCTCATACAGCTCGACGCGGGTGGGATCGAGCGCCACCGCCGCACGAAAGGCTTCGATCGCATGGGGCGAATCCCGTTGCAGCTGATAGGCGGCTCCAAGGCCGGCGTAGAGACTCGCCTCCCGGCGGTCATAGTCGATGGCCGTGCGAAACTGCCGGATGGCTTCATCGGGATCGCGATCGTTGATCGCCGCCCACCCCAGCGCCGCGGTGGCGGCCGCCATGTTGTGGCGGAAAGTGGGGTTGTCCGGCTGTGTGGTGAGCGCCCGTTCAAACGCCCGGACGGCATCGTGATAGCGGCCCGCTTCATAGGCGGCGGTCCCCTCTGCGTTGTCGGCATCAGGCGGGTGTGCACTGACCGCGGCAGGCGCGGATTGCGGCGTCGGAGACGATGAGGCCGGGACGGGCGAGCCGAGGCGTTGATGCCTGGGTGCGACCGGCGGCAGCGGCTGGAGCAGTTCATCGGTGGTTTGACGAGGCGGTGCGTGGGGAGGGGGGGGCTCCTCGGACGGGCCAGTCGACGACGGCGCATCAGCCCTCTGGTCGTTGGGGGAGGGCGGGAGGGGGGCGCGGGTGAGCAGGGAGACGGTCAACGCGCTGAGAAAAAGCGTGGCTGCGGTCAGCAGCAAGAGAACGCCGGCTGGCACCCGGCCGGCGTTCGAGGCGGGGACAGGTGTGCGGAAATCCCTAAAATGCATTGCCCAGCGTGAAATGAAACTCATACGGGCTTTCATTGATGCGGATGACGGGAGAGGCGTTGGTATAGTACACGTCAATGCGCCGAAGTTTGTACCCCCAGTCGAGACGCAATGGCCCCACCGGGGTATTATACCTGATCCCCACGCCGACTGAAAATTTCACCTCTGCGAGATTGACGGCGTTGGGTTTGGTCCAGACGTTCCCCCCGTCCAGGAACAGCACCAGCCCCAGATGAGCCGGCAGCGCAATGCGGGATTCGACATTCGTCAGGAGCATGACGTTTCCGCCGATGGGGTCGCCGCTGGCGGAAATGGTGGAATCGGGAGAGATCATGACGTTGCCGGGGTTATTGGGATCCTTCACGACACGGAGCACCCCGAGGGTATCCTGCAGGTAGCCCCTGACGGTACTGAGCCCGCCGAGGTAGAACCGTTCGCCGAGGGGGATCAGCGTGGTGTTCCCGAACTCCTTAGCAATGCCCCCCCGCGCGGACAGGGCGAAGACAATGACGGGATTGGGACTGAAAAACCAGCTGCTCGACGCGGTCGCCTTGACGAATTGGATTTGGGAGCCCAGGCTCAGCGCCGCATCCTCGAACGTCAGACTGTGGATGGATCCCCGGGTGGGGTTGAACGGGTCGTCGCGCAGGTCCAGAATCAGTCCGGGCATGATGCTGCCGATATTGACGCGATCCAATTCATCCGCCGGCAAGGTGGCCCCCGGCTGGATGTTATAGTGGTCTCTGCTGTAACGGTACAACAGCGAGAATTTCAACTGCGCGGTGAGGTTCTTGTCAAAGCCGATCGTGCCACCGTAACTTTCCCGTTTGAAGGTGACCTCCTGCATCGTCTCCGCGAACGTGGTGAACCGGAGATCGATGGGCAGCCCGGCCGCCCATGGCTCCACATAGTTGAGCACCGCCCGCTGCTCGATGAAATCGGCCTCGACGCGCAGGCTGATCCGGCGGCCCGTGCCGGCCAGATTTTTATGCGAGATCTGAACAAACCCGCGAACCTTTTCGTAGGACCCGTACCCTCCGCCGAACTCGACCGAACCGGCCGGCCGCTCGACCACCGACAGCTTCAGGTCTCTCAACAGCTCCACCTCCTGGGGTTCAACCGGCTCGATTTTGATATTCTGGAAGATGCCCAATCTGGCCAGATTGTGTCGGCTCTGCAATATGCGTTCGTAGTTAAAGGGGTCATCGGGATGGATCACGAGTTCCCTGCGGAGGACAACGTCGTCGGTCTCCTCGTTGCCCTCGATGTTGATCTTGCCCACAAAGGTCGGGGAACCCTCAGAGATGAGAAAGGATAAGCCCACACCGGTGCGGGGGGCGTTCATCTGCGGGTCCATGGAGACGGTTGCCGAGAGATACCCTTTGCTGGCGTAGAAGGCGAGCAACGCCAAGCGGTCGGCCCGGGCCTGCGCGGGGTCGAAGGGGAGGCCGACGCGGGCATGGATCGATTGCAGGAGGACCGAATCGGGAACATGGACATTCCCGGCGAAGGTGATGCGATCGATGCGGGTTTGAACGCCTTCCCGGATCTCGAAGGCCAGATCGACCGTGCCCGTCCGGGTCTGCAGCAGTGTGCGGCTGTTCACCTCGGCCGACAGGAAACCCTCCTCGCGGTACCACTGGTGCACCCGAGCCTGATCCTCCTCCCATGCGACGCGATCAAACAGGGGATGGTAAAGGTCCAGCATCGTGGGGCGCATCCGCAACGATTGACGCCAGAGCGCCACGTGATCCTCTTGCGCCCCGGTGACCGTCACGCGCCCCACCGTGAACCGAGGCCCTGCGGCGATCTGAAAGTCCAGGGCGACCCGCTCGTGATCAGATGAATCGGTCCGCCGGACCTGGACGACGGCCGTCAGATATCCATCATCGCGCAGGGCGCTTTGGACACGTTCGGCGCTGGCCTGCAGCACGTCCTCGTCCACGCTGCGCTCGGTCTGAATCAGCAGGCGTTCGCGAAGCGTCGAATCCCGCCAATAGGGATTGCCGGGAAAGTTGATGGTGATGCGGGGGCCTGCGTGCACGTTGATGGTCAGATCGACCTGATTGGTATTCGGGTTGTAGTGCACGGTGGGGGAATCGATGGCGGCGAGCAGGAAATCGTTGTCCTTGGTGTACAGCCGCTTAAGCTCGGCGATCCGGTCGCCCACGTCGCCGATGTAGAGCGCGCCCGGTGTCAGATCGAGGCGCTTGCGAACGTCCTGTTCTGGAAGTCCCAGTTGGCCCGTCAGGGCCACCTGTCCGATCAGCGCGGGTGGCCCTTCCTGGACCGTGATCACGATTCGGACACCGGTATGATCGGGGAGGGCGGTCACGGTTGGGGTGATCCGGGTCTGCATATAGCCGTGTTTGGCGTAGAACTGGATCAGACGTGCCAGCGCGGTCTGCAGTTGTTCATGGCTGAACTCTTCGCCCTCGCTCAACTGCAGCACCTTGCGCAATCCACTGATGGAAAATGAGAGTGATCGTCCCGTCATGATCAACTCCCGGATCCGCTGTTTGGCCCATACATGATAGGTTAATGCGACGCCGTCGGCGCGGGATTCGGCTTCCACGGCCACGGCGGCAAAGAGGCCGGTTTCATACAACCGGTTCACGCTGGTCCGGATCGCCGGGGAGTCAAATCGCCGGCCGACGCTAATACCGGACTGCCTCAGCAGGGTGTTGACGTCAAACGACGTGCGGCTATCCACGATGAGTGACACGATTGGCCGACCTTCGTAGGCGGCCAGGTCGATGGCCGGGACGGCGTCGGCCCGAGGGGGGGTGGAAGCCCAAGTGGCGTTCGACATGGCGGCCTGCGCAAGTACCATCAGCGCGAGGCCGGCGAGGGAGGGCAGCCGACACCACGTCCCCCGCGCCACGGCATTCCGGCCCCGTCCCGGCCCCTTGCTACCGGAAGTCAAATCGGAATTTGAGGTCGCCGCCGAAGCTTGGGCTGTCATCCGCGTCGAGCACCACCGACATATGAGGATTAAACTCATACTCCACCCGGTACGACTGTGGAGTGGTCGGATCCATGGGGCGAGAGTAAAGGAGGAGCAGGTGTTGGTCGAGCAGCGATTTGCCGACGGTCAGTTGCGGCCCTGTCACGAGGCCTAAGCGATTGACGGCCGAATCGATCTGGAAATAGTCGACTCCAATTTGTTGTGCGGGTTCCTCAAGAAATTCGTTGACCAGCAGGGAAGCGGCCTCGCTGGTGGCGACGCTACCGGCCCCGGCGGTGCTGACCTCTTCCGAGGTGCGACCGACCGTCAGGACCGATAAGATGTCGGACTGGCTCAGGACCGGATCGGATGAGAGTTCCAGATCAAGCCGGTCGGCCTTGCCGGTCAACGACAGGTCAATTTCGTACTCCCTGACTCTGGCGCTGGCTTTCAGATCGATCACGGCGCGGGTCTGTTTGGGGTCGAGAAAATCGATCGATCCCTGCGAGACTCGAAACGGCGTATGCTGGAACGTGAAGGTTCCTCCGGTGGTGAAGATGCGGCCCACGATGACGGGATGCTCCACGGTTCCTCGAACTTCAAGGTCGATATCCAGCGGGAGCGTGGCAATATTGTTCCTGATCCAGATCGCCTGATGGCCCCAGAAATGCACCTGCAGCGCCACGCTGTTCAAAAAAGACGGGAGCGACAGCGTGATTGAGTTCAAGCCGGATTGTTGGCTGAGCAGCGTTTTCACGTCGAATCGTTTCGAATACGTGGCCCGCAGCAACTGCAGATCGCCTTTCAGCAGATGGAGCCCGCCGCCGGTCGACTGGTCGCTGGCCGGTCCTCCCTGCATCCAGAGAGAGCCGTCGACCATCCCGGTCAATCCTTCGATTGGGGCGATTGACACGTTGTTGAGCTCGACGAGGATGCGGTAATCCGCGGGACGCAGGCCGCGCAAGGTGATCCGTCCCGAGGCGAGAATACTGCCCTTGCCGAGGCCGCCTCGCAATTCATCCAGGACCAGTTGTTGTCCATCAAACACCAGATCGGCGTAGGTGATCGTCAACGACTGGTCGATCGCCTCCAGCCGGATCAACCCGTCCTGGATGCTGAGGCCGCCTGCCATCTTAGGGTCAAGCCAGCGATCCGAAATCTGGAGGGCAAGGTATCCCTTGCCCTTGCCGTAGGAGACCTTGGGGATGAAGAGGCGGAGAATTGAGAGGTCCCCTTCGCCGTGAACGAACAAATCATATCGCACGAAGGGGGTCAGGCTGCCCTCCACGGACAGGCTGGTGCCCGTGCCCGTCAATCGAGCCCGACGCACCTCGATCCGTCCGTTTCGGACCTCAAGCTCGACCGGACCATCGTTGACGATGGAATAATCAAGGATCTGCGCGGACAGCGCGGAGAACGCCAGTCGGCCTTGTAGATCGGGGGGCCCGGCAAATCGACCGGAGAGCTCCCCCTCGGTCGAAGCGGTCACCTTGACCTGCTCGGGCCAGGCGGGAATGAACGGCCGCAGGAGCAGGGCGATCGGGAACTGGGCAACGCGCCACGTCACCCTCGCAGGGTAGTCGTTGCGCAGTTGCACCGTGCCTGCCGCGCTCAACTGCGGATCGTCCAGGGCGGCTGCGACGTCAAGTTGCGCGCCGGCCAGTCGTGCCGTGACCGAGCCGCGGCCCAGTGCTGAGGTCCCGACGGCCAGTGCGCTCAGAGCCAGCCGGCAATCCGCCTGCGGCTGCTGCCAGGTGCCGGAACCGGAGAGTGTCCCTGAGAGGATGCCGCTGACGAGCGGTGCGGCCGCGTGGATCGATCGCAGCGATTCCAGCGGCAGCCGGTCCACCCGGACGGTCGTCTGATACGTGCCATCAAATCCAATCCGGCCTGAACCGTGAAGGACCCCCTTGCCTTCGGTGAGGACCAGACGGGGAAAGGCGATCCCGTCGTGGGTCAGGTCCATCATCGCATCGCCGCCGGCGATCGGCTGTCCGAACAGCCGGCCATCCGTCACGTGGATCGGCCCTCGGAGATGGAACGACGAGGATGAGCCCATCAACGTGAACGTGCCGCCCGCCCGTCCGTCGATGGGAACGGCCACATCAATCACGCGAAGGATCCGTCCCAACTCGCTGTTGGCGACGGTGATGGAGGAATGAAAACGCACAGAAGCGGCCGAGGGAGGACCGGGGAGCCCTGAACGAGGTCGCCTCGCCGGAAACGTCACCGCTCCGCTGAAGTCGGCGATCCCGCCGCCTTGATGAAGGTGACCATTCTGTATGGTGAGGGTGCCGGCATTGTAATCGAAGGATACACTCCCATCATCGATCGATTCCCCGTGGTGGCCGAGCTGCCGGACGGTCATTGTTCCGGCCACGCGCGGCTGATCCCAACTCCCGGTTGCGCTGGCGGTGCCCGCAGAGGTGCCCGTCCATCCCTCCAGGCCGGTGAGGCCGGCCGAGGCGGCCCAGTCGCCGAGTTCGCTCAGGTCGGTAACTTGCCAGGAGCCGGACAGCGCCATCGATCCGTGTACGGCGACGATGCCCTGCACCGCCAGCTGATTATCACGCCGGCTGACGACTTCGAAACGACGAACGGTGAGCTGGTCGGCGCGCCATTGCGCATCTGCCGTCATGCGGGAAAGCCGGCGCAGCGCATCGCGCAGCGGGGAAGGCGGGGGTGAGGCTGTGGAAGACGGCCGAGCGGGTTCATCGGCCTCGACGGTGACCCGCCCTTCACCGCTCAGGTGGGGAAGCGTCCACCCGTCCCCGCGCACGGCCAGACGACCGCTTGCTCGCCCGTCCGGTACATCGGACAAGGAGGCCACGAACCGGCGCAACGGGGGACCCGCTTGCAGCCCGGTGAATTCGACCACCGCATCGAAGGCGGGTCGAGACGGGGGGAATGAAGCGGTCGCGTGGCCGTCGACCGTCCCATTCAGCATCGCACCGGTCACGCGCGTCAGCGTCAGACGGGCCTGATGCCACTGCCAGAGCGCGGTCGCCGTGCCGATCGGCAGGCTGTCAATCGTCAGGTGATCGAGGTCCGCATGCCCGGAGAGCGTGAGGGCCGCCGCGGTGCGCCATGGATCCGGCCCAGCCGTCCAAGGTCCGGCAATTTTCGCCTCCATGTCCAGCGCGCCCGCCCAGGTATGATCGGCCGGCAGCCACGGCTTGAGCTGGCTGAGCGGCAGGGAGGCCGTGACATCCAGATGGAGCGCATGCGCGGCGTTGAGATCCACCGTGCCGTCGAGGGAGAAGCGGTTGTCCGGCCCGTTCACGCTCAGCCGGTGCAACGTCAGGCGGTCGGGGCTCCAGTTGGCCCGTCCGCTCATCGAGGTGACCACCTGGCCCCAGTCGCCACGATTCAAGCGTGCGCGTCCCTTGGTCAGAATGAATGTGGCCCGTTTGAACACCAGTCCGAAATCGGCGGTGCCGTTGAGCTGGTCGGCTTCGGCATGAACCTGGGAACCCGGATCGGTGTAACGGACGGTGCCGTCATGAATGGAAATCTGTCGGACCAGGATGGGTGCGGCCCCTTCATGGGGTCGGATGGACTGCATGACATGTGCGACGCGATCGGGGGTCAGCTCCAGCGCGGGCGTGTCAATGAGGACATGTTGAATGATGATATGGTCGGCCAGTAGCGAGAGCAGGCTGAACCGAACTTCGACCGAGCTGACCGTCAACACCGGAGACGGATCCGCATCGGGACTGCCGACCCGCATCCGTTGAAGGATGACGGCCGAAGGGAACCAATGGATGCGCACTCCCTCTAGGCTGACGGGCAGGCGCAGTTCCTCGCTCAACACGGTTTGGATCGAGCGGCTGGCCAACTGGGTGAGACGGGCTTGAGCCACAACAAGGCCGATCAGCAGAAGCGCGGCCACCCCCGTAAGGCCGATCACCCATCGAAGCACTCGTCGTCGAGGAGACGGCGAAGGGGGAGCAGGGGGGAGGGGAGGAGGCGGCGTGTCGGACAGCGAAGGCGGTTCGTCCGGCGTCACCGTGCGCCTCCAGGCGGCGCAGGAGGCCCGGAACGATTCTGCTCCACGAAGGTCAGGCGAAGGGTATAGAGCAGTTGCTGAAGCAGTTGTTGTTCGTCGGAAGAGAGGTTGCCTGCGGTTTTCTGTTCCACCACGCCCAGCAGGTCGATGAGGTGGCGGGCGTGATCGAGATCGGGCGGCTGGTCAGCTGCGGCCCCAGCGGAGGCCTCCGTTCCGAGCGGGAACTGTGCTCCCAGTGCGGCGAAGGCAGACGTCCCGAGGCTGAGGATCAATTCGGAGAGTGAGGCGGGCTGAAGGACCGTTCGCCGATCGGCCTGTCCCTGATCGGGATGACCGGCGGCAGATGAGGGGGCTGGAGGAGAGGCCGGCGGCGGAGAAGGACGGGGGGGTGGGGAAGAAGCGGTCTCTCCTTGACTGCGACGACGGTCTCGAACGGTAAACGGAGATTCATCACCCATGATGGCGTGTCTCCCACGCTGTCCCTGAAATTTCAGTCGAAAACACGCACCATCAGCCTATCACAGCCTCGTGGTCTTTGCAAGCAATTCCATGATGTTGCGATCATTCTTGAACACGGTATAATGGCAGCCATGGAAGAGCCGATCACCTGTGGACCTTGAATCGAAGGCGGAGGGGGAATCAAGACCAGAACGGCACGGATGCAGCAAGCGAGTACGCCTGCGGAGTCATGCAATTAGGGGTGCGGTGGTTCGAGGGTCGGGATCGTTGGGCGGATTCGGAGGCACGTCCCCGGGTTCGGGCGAACGGTTCGTGCGAGTAGACGAAGGGGGAGGACGGGTGTCATGTCCACGGCATTTGAGCGGTTGGTAGAGGTCATGAGGCAGTTACGCGGCGAAGGCGGGTGTCCGTGGGACCGGCAACAGACACGCGAAAGTTTGACGCCGTTCCTTCTCGAGGAGACCCATGAGGTGCTGGAGGCGATCGAGTCCGGCCAGTCCGACGCTGTGAAGGAGGAACTGGGCGATCTGTTGTTCCAGGTGCTCTTTCACGCGCAGATTGCGTCAGAGAAGGGGGAATTTGACATCGATGACATCGTCGAGAACACCGTCAGGAAAATGACCCGCCGTCATCCGCATGTGTTCGAACCCGAGGGGAACCCGCTGACCGGCTCCGGCGCCGTCGGGGAGTCGACCCCGGCCCGGGTCCTGGCCAGATGGGAGGCGATGAAGCGCCAGGAGGCGGGCCATCGCGCGCGCACGTCTGCCGTGCAAGGGGTTCCGCGGTCGCTGCCCGCGTTGTTACGCGCGCATCAGGTCCAGGCCAAGGCGGCACGGGTAGGATTCGACTGGCCTGGGCCCAGACCGGTTCTGGCCAAAGTCGAAGAGGAATGGCGGGAATTGACCGAGGCGATCGACGGGCAGCCCCGCTCGAGGCAAGAGGAGGAATTGGGTGATTTGCTGTTTGCCGCCGTCAATCTGGCTCGTCATCTGCGTTGCGACCCCGAATCGGCATTACATCGGGCGACGCAGCGTTTTATTGACCGATTTCAACGGATGGAGCAGCTGGCCGAGGCGCAGGGCCGGCCTCTTGAGCCGTCGGAGACCGACAGCGGCTGGACATCGGGAGAGCTCGACCGGTTGTGGGAGCAGGTGAAGTCTCGCGAGCGATCAGAGAGCTGGGAACAAGGGGGAGGGCCGGGCGAACAGGCGTAGCGTGCTGGGTCGGGAAGGCCACCCCCCCTCCATTGCTTGCGAGATTCTCCTCGATCTCGTATACTCACTCATGGGATTTTCTGTCGGTTCGGAGCGCATGATGCCGGTGTATTCATGTCGGGTGGGACGGGCGGATGGGACCGTCACAGTTGAGCGGATTGAAGCGGAGAGCGCGGAACGCGCCACCGCCCGGCTGCAGGAGCTTGGCTATCTGATTTTCTCCGTCCGGCCCCGGTTCACCGATTGGTCGGGGCTGACCAGCCGGTCAACTCGGTTTGGGTTGCAAGAGTTTCTCATTTTCAATCAAGAGCTGTCCGCATTGCTCAAGGCGGGCATCCCGATTTTGCGGACGCTCGATCTGTTGATCGACCGGTCCGTGCACCCCGGATTCCGGGATGCGTTGACGCAGGTGCGCGATCTGGTCAAAGGCGGGGCGTCGTTGTCGGAGGCGATGGGTCGGTTTCCGGTATATTTTTCAGATCTGTATGTGGCGTCGCTGCGCTCCGGCGAACAAACCGGTCACGTGGTGGAAGTGATCGCACGCCACCTGGCCTTTTTGCGGCGGATGGCCGCGGTCAAGGGGAAGGTTCGCTCCGCCATGGCCTACCCGATTTTCCTGGTGTCGGTCGGGCTGGTGGTGATCACCTTCCTGATGCTGTATGTCGTGCCGAGCTTTGCCGAAGTCTATCGAGATGCCAGGGTGGAGCTTCCGCTGCTGACACGGGTGTTTCTGGCCTTTGTGCAGGTTGTGCGCCATCAAGGGCTCTGGGTCCTGGGGGGAATCGCACTGCTGGCCGTGATCATGCGGGTTGTCGTCAGGAAGGCGCAGGCGCGCACCTGGTGGCATCGGTGGCTGCTGCGTGTGCCCGTCCTGGGCCGCGCGGTGCGGCTCCATTACCTGGTCGGCATGACGAGAACCCTGGCGATGACGCTGCAGAGCGGCATCCCGTTGGTGGCTGCGCTGCGGATGGTGCAGGCCTCCTCGACCAACCTCATCTTCACCACCGGCGTGGCACAGGTGACCGAGGCCGTGGTGAGCGGCAGCGGCCTCGCCCAGGCGATAGGACGGGTGAAATTGCTGCCCCGCATGTCGGTTGAAATGATCGAGATCGGAGAAACCGCCGGTGCGCTGCCGGACATGCTTAACGAGGTATCAGAATTTCATGAGGGCGAGCTGGACCGCCTGTTGAGCCGACTCATGACCTGGATCGAGCCCACGATTCTGCTGATCATGGGCGGGTTGGTGGCGATCATCGTGATCGCCATGTATCTGCCGATCTTTTACCTGGCCGGGACGATTCAATAACCGGTCTTCACACGATTGCGGGACATTGATGGCTGAATCAAAGAGTGGGGGCCGGGTGACTGAAGCCGATCTTGGCCGCGCGGTCGGACGTCGCCGGTTGAGCGACGTGCTGATTGCGTTGGGTTTCGTGACACGTGAGCAGTGGGAAACGGCATCCCTGCCGCAGGCGGGTGAGGCGGGGGAGTCGGGCGCGTCGGCCTCCCCGGTGTCCGACGACATGAAGGCCTGCGAACGCCTGATCAAACAGGGGGTGTTGGGCGAGGAACAGATTGCCCGTGCGCTGGCGCACCAGGCCCGCCTCGCTTATCAGCCGCTGGAGCAGTTCCGGTTCAACCCGGCGGAGTATCAATGGATTCCCGTTGAGTTGATGTATCGCTACCCGTTTGTCCCGTACGCAGCCACGGAGGGGAGTGTGACGATCGTTGTCAGCGACCCCACCAACGTGCGGGCCCTCGATGAGCTGGAGCTGTTATTGAAGCGGCAGGTGCGGCTCCTGGTGTCGACCCGGACCGCCATCCTGGAGGTGCTCAAGCGCAGCGAGAGCACGACCCAGGTCCTCAAAAAAGTGGGCGCCGATCTGGGACCGGTGCTGATCAAAGAGGATGAGACCGGCGACGAGGTGCTTTCCGTCGAAAAAATCACCAAGGATGCCAGCCCCGTCATTCGATTGGTCGACTCCATGCTGTTGAACGCGGTGCAACGGCGTGCGAGCGACATCCACATCGAGGCGACGGACCGGTCGGTCCAGGTCAAATACCGGATCGACGGCGTGCTCTATCCCGCGATGGCCCCACTGGACTCGCACCTGCTGGCGGCGCTGATTTCCCGCATCAAGGTGATGTCCGACCTCGACATCGCGGAAAAACGGATCCCGCAGGACGGTCGGTTCAAGCTCAGACTCGAAGGACGCAAAATCGATTTCCGCGTCTCCATCCTGCCCAGCATCTTCGGCGAGGATGTGGTGATCCGGATCCTGGACAAGGAGTACATCACGGCGGGCGTCAACGAGTTGCGGCTTGACCGGCTGGGGTTCAATCCCGAGGATCTTCGACGCTTCCGCCGGGCGATCGTGGAGCCCTACGGCATGGTGCTGGTGACGGGACCGACCGGCAGCGGAAAGACGACCACGCTCTATGCCGCCATCAGTGAAATCAACAGCCGGGAGGACAAGCTGATCACGATCGAAGATCCGGTCGAATACCAGCTCGACGGCGTGGTGCAGATCCCGGTCAACGAAAAGAAAGGGCTCACGTTCGCACGCGGGCTGCGGTCGATTCTCCGCCACGATCCCGATAAAATCATGGTGGGCGAGATCCGTGATGCGGAAACGGCGCAGATTGCAATCCAGTCGGCCTTGACGGGCCACCTGGTGTTCACGACGGTGCACGCCAACAATGCCTTCGACGTCATCGGACGGTTCGTCAATATGGGGATCGAACCGTACAACTTTGTATCCTCGCTGAACTGCATTCTCGCCCAACGACTGGTGCGTGCGATCTGCCGGGCCTGTCGTGAACCGGCGACCATCGACCGGGGTCAGGCCGAAGAGGCCGGGCTGACGCCCTCCATGCTCAAGGAGGCGACGTTGTCTCAGGGGCGCGGCTGCCATGAGTGCAACGGCACTGGGTTTCAGGGTCGTCGGGCCATCACAGAGTTTCTCCACCTCAGCGACACGATACGTGAGATGATTCTTGCCCGGCGCCCGTCCTCCGAACTGCGCAAGCAGGCCATTGCGGAGGGCATGACCACGCTTCGCCATGCCGGGGTCGAGAAGGTGCTCAAGGGGGAAACGACCCTTCGCGAAATCAATCGAATGACCTTCATTGAGTCGCTGTAAATGATGCCCTTCCGCGTGGTGGCGCGTGCGCCGCGATGGGTGGAACAGTGGTGGACCGTCGCGCCGGAAATCGGCGTCTACATCGGCGCCGGGTGCGTGTCGACGGCGGTCATTGCGGCGTCGGCGGGTCGATTCCGGCTTGAGGCGTCTCGTGTCGCGGCGTTGCCCGACGGGGCGGTGCTGCCGTCGCCCCTCGAATCCAACATCCGACGGCCTGACCTGGTGGTCGAGCGCCTGAAGGCGGCCCTTCCGGCGGTCCGACGGCGCGAGACGGCAATCAGCCTGCCGGATGCCGCCGTGCGCGTGGCGATTCTCGAATTAGCTCACCTGCCCGCCAGGCGGATGGAGCAGGAGGCGTTGTTTCGCCACCACTTGGAGCAACTCTTTCTGAATCCACTGGGCCGATGCCGATTTGCGTGCCAGCGGCTGCCGGCTGGTGACGCAGGAAGCCGGGAACGGTGGCTGGTGGCCGCCATCCGGGAGGAGATCCTCGAGGAATACGAGTCCGTGGCCAGGGCGGCGGGACTTCAGCCATCGGTCGTGGATCTGTCCGCCTTTCATCTGTTCAATTTGTATGAACAACGCATCAATGCGATCCGGCAATCGGGAGGCCCCGGTCGGCGCGTATTGTTTATGAATTTATTTGATCGGAATTTCACGCTCATCATGGCGGATCAGAGTGGGCCGACTTTGATCCGGATCAAGGCGTTCCCCGGCGCGGACGGCGACGCCGACCTGATCACGCGCATTCTGGCGGAGATCGACGCGTCACTGCAGTTGACCGATGCCGCTGCCGCGGGCGAGGGGCCGCCCATCGAACGGTTCTTTGTCTTCACCGATCGTCCGCTTGACGAGTTGGACGGTCGAATGCGCGATGAGTACCAGGTTGAGACGACGAGGCTCCCCTCAGAAGACGGGGCCGGGGTTTCCGTTGAGGGCGCCGGCCGTGATGAACGACAAGGGGCGCCCCCCGGCGCCGCCGAGGGATCCTCAACGGGCACGGACCGTGATGACGAGCGCCGAGCGGTGACGATGGCGGTGGCCGCGGCGGTCGGGTGCCGAGGATAACGTGTTGCGCCCGATGATCTTCACCGTGAATCTCGCTTCCGAGCCCGTCGTGCTCCTGAAACGGACGCGTCTGGGGTTGATCGGACTTTCGGTGGTGCTCCTCATGGGGGGCACCGCATTGGTCGGGGTGGGGATGGCTCTCCGCCAATCGCTTGAGATGGAGACGGCGCGAACCGCACAATTGTCCTCGGAACGCCAGAAGGTGGAGGCGCTGATGCGCCGTCAGTCCATCGTCCTGACCGATGAAAGCCGCGCGGCGCTCAAAGCGCAGGTCAAGGTGGCGAACCAGATGATCCAACAACGTCTCTTTTCTTGGTCCCGGCTGTTCCTCACGTTGGAGCGCGCGGTCCCAGCCGGCGTATCGCTGGTCAGCGTACAGCCGCAACCGTCCACCGCCACACTGACGCTCAGGGGCGAAGCGCTCACGCTGGAGCGACTCACCGGATTCGTCGGGAAACTCCAGGAGACGGCGCCGTTTCACGATGTCTTCCTCGAGGATCAAAAAGGACAGCCGGATGGAACGGTTAGCTTCGCACTTCATGCCCGCTACTGACGTGTTGAAGACGCCACCCGTCTCGGCGCTGGGCGGCTTGGGCCGTTGGAGGCGGTGGGCCGCTTGGTTGAAGGGTCCGCTGCTCTTCATCGCCGTGCTGGCAGGACTGCAGGTCGGGCTCTACGCCTGGTGGATCCATCCCATGACGACCGCGCTGTCGGCCCAGGAGGCTCAGAGCCAGGAAGTCCGTCGAAGGCTGCAGGAGCTCTTCCTGTATCAGAATGCGAAGCGGGATCTTGACGCGTTGACGCAGCGGTTCCCTACCAAAAAGGAGCTTCCGCAGACCATTGGTCGGATCTCGGCGCTGGGACAACGGGCCGGGGTGTTGATCCCGGAGATGAATTTTCAGCCGGCCAAGACCGCCAGTCCCAAGTGGGCGAAGGTCACGCTGCAGTTCACTGCGCGCGGGCCGTATGCGGGCGTGCGAAGACTGTTGGCGGAGCTGGAAGGCGCGGTCGAGCCGTTTGTCATCGAGTCGATCGCTCTGGAAAAGGATAAGCGCTCCGGCGGAATCGTCGCCAAATTGGTGGTCGGCCTCTACGCGAGGGACGAATAGCCGTGGACAAAAAGGCCTGGTTGTTGTCGGGCTTGCTGCTGCTGTGGGTCGGCGCCGTCGTGTATGCCTTCAGCGTCTGGCCCGAGGAGCGACGCGTGCCGCTCAAGTATGTCAAAGGACAACCGTCTGCCTCCGCCGCGATCCGTCATATCGAGGGCGCCCAGGCTGGAGATCTGGCCGATCTGGTGGTTCGTAAAAATCAGTTGGCGGCCCGCCCGCAGCCGCCGACTGCGGTCGCGCGGGATCTCTTCGTGTCCGTCGACAGTTTTCGTCCTAAGCCTCCGCCGCCTCCGCCCCCGCCGCCGCCTCCGCCGCCGCCTCCTCCACCGACACCGGAAGAGCTTGCCGCCATGAAGGCGAAACAGGACCTGTCTCAATTTCGCTATGTGGGCTATTTGGACAGGGGCGGCGGGAACGATCAGGCGTTTCTTTCCCGCAACGGAGAATCAATGACGGCGCGGCAGGGCGAGACCGTGCAGACCCACTTCTACATCAAGTCGATTTCGCCGACACAAGTGGTCATTATGGAAATGGGCACCAAACTGGAGATCTCTTTGTCGCTCTCGCATTAAACGCCCGAGTCCCCGCTGCTCTCCTCCAAGACCTCGGGATCGTTGCCCCCTGTCACCCCAACGATTTCGTCACAACAGGCGGGTTCCATTCCTGCCCAAAGGGTTTCCCCATGATGTGTTCGGAGGAGGGCGATGCGGCATCGCCCCGCCCGCTCCTGGCACCAGTTTTGACAGATCATTCGTCCGCGGTTATCTTTGTCTCAGGGGAGCTGTGCGGGCGGATGCGCGCCGGTCACCCCGATTCCCGTGCCATCACGACGATGACGGCTCCCCCGTTGAAACGGCGCAAACTCGGCGAACTCCTGATCGCCGACGGCCGGTTGACCGAAGAGCAACTGAGCCAGGCCCTGGCGTACCAGCATCGGCATGGAGGCCGACTCGGCGCTATTTTGTTGAACATGGGGTTCGTGACCGAGGAGACCATGATCAACATGCTCGGCACCCAGATCGGCATCGCCCCCTTTGAGCCGTCCGACGTGATCATCGAACCAACAGTCATCAAATTGGTCCCTGAGCAATTGGCCCGGCGCTATCAGGTGCTGCCCGTCGCGAAGCAACAGCGCGTGCTGACGCTGGCGATGGTCGATCCGCTCAACGTCTTCGCCATCGATGCGGTCCGTCAGGTCACCGGCCTTGAGGTCGTGCCGGTGGTCGGTCGGGAACAGGCGGTGCTCAAGGCGATCAACCGATGTTACAGTCTGCCCTCTCCGGTAGAGCGTCCCGTTCACTCCATCAATGGTCAACGCAACGGACAGGATCGAGGGGCCTCCAACGCCCGTCATTCCGATGAACCTGTGGTGGACCCCGTATGGCTAGATGAACAGGGCGACAGGACGCTGATCAGGGAAATGTGTTCGGTCACGGGCGAGTTGAAGGCGGAGGACGCCCCGGTCGTCAAATTCGTCAACACGATGATCGCGCAGGCTGTGCGCGAGGGGGCAAGCGACATCCACCTTGAGCCGGACTCCGATGTACTCAGGCTGCGCTTCCGCGTGGACGGCCTGTTGCGGGAGGTCCTGACCTCGCCACGCCAGGTGCAGGCCGGCGTGACGTCACGGATCAAGGTTATGGCCAATATCGACCAGGCGGAAAAACGTATCCCGCAGGACGGCGTGATCCAGACCAGGGTTGGGAAGAAGGAGGTGGAGATCCGCGTGTCCACGCTGCCGACCGTGTTCGGTGAAACGGTTGTCATGCGGCTGGCGGACAAAGGCCGTGACCTGCTCGGCTTGGAAGAGTCGGGCATGACGGCGCGCCATCTGGTGCCGTACCGCACCTTGATCCGCCGGCCGTACGGGTTGATTCTGGTGACGGGTCCGACGGGCAGCGGCAGGACGACAACACTCTACGGAACGCTTCTGGAGATCAATTCAATTGAGAAGAGTATCTTCACCATCGAGGATCCGGTCGAGTCCCGGCTTCGGGTGATCAATCAAATGCAGGTCAACCCGAAGACCGGCGTGACGTTTGCGGGCGGGTTGCGATCCCTCCTGCGCATGGACCCCGATGTCATCATGATCGGCGAACTTCGCGACAAAGAGGCGGCGGCCATCGCCATTCAAGCCGCACTAACCGGCCACCTGGTCTTTTCAACGTTGCACACCGATGATGCGCCCAGCGCGGTCACCCGACTGATCGACATGGGACTGGAGCCATTCTTGATCGCTTCCGCGCTGGCCGGCGTTGTGGCGCAACGGCTGGTCCGAAGGGTCTGCAGTCGCTGCAGGGCGCCGTACACCCCTCCCCCGGATCTTCTACGGACTTTGGGCCTGAACAATCCGGGCCATCCGGGCGCCCATGGATCGACACCGGGAGGGGGCTTTGTGCAGGGCAAGGGGTGTCAGGCGTGCCGAGGCACCGGATACGCAGGCCGCATGGGGATTCATGAATTATTGATCATGGACGACGCGCTGCGCACCAGGGTGATCGGACGATCCACTACCAGGGAGATTCTGGTCCAGGCGAAACAATCCGCATTTATCACCCTCCGGGAAGATGGGTTAGCCAAGGCGGGGCAGGGATTGACCACACTGGAAGAGGTGCTCCGGGCGACGAAAGACATCGAAGAGTGACCGGCCGGTCGCCGGGCCGCGATCTCGTCAAGATGGCGCATGTTCTCACCGCTGTCCCGATCCCAGCCCATCGTCTGTGTGCCCCGATTGGACGTCGACGGCGTCCGAGGATTGGCCGACCGTGACCGCGATCGGCGTGAGGATCGTTCAGTCTTGTGAAATGATCGGCCGGGATGCCATGGGTGCCGTCGGATGGGGTGAGTCACGGCCCCGTCATCATCTTCATGCATGTTCTCCGAGGGATCATCAGCCGGACGTGATTGACGGTTTGGGCGCCCTCGGTTACCTTTACGTGCAGCGGCCTCGGAGGACAGGATGCGAGCCGCACACCCACGATGCCCGCCCGAGAAGTACACGCTCGCGGCGGAAACGGAGGCGCGTGACCATGACACCAAATCGCCCTACGCAAGGGTTCACGTTGATCGAATTGATCCTCGTGATCGTGATACTGGGCATTCTGGCAGCCGTGGCCATTCCCAGGTTCATTAACCTGCAGCAGAGTGCGCAACAGTCGGCCGAAAAGGGGGTGGCCAGCGGCGTGCGCGCCGGCATCGCCATCGTCCACGCGTCGCTTCTCCTCGGGCAGCGAGCGGCATCGGGCCCGGCGGCGGATGCGGATTCCAATTATTGGCCTGATACGCTGGACAATTCGACCGTCGGTGCGTTTAACGGATCGGGGCAAACCGGGCTGTTCTCATTTGTGGTGGAACATGGAACGATCGAATCCGACAATTGGATCAAGACGGCCAACGCGACGCCCTTTACCTACAAGGGCCCTTGGGGGAATAGCGGCGCGGCGAGCGTGTGGACCTATTATCCCGTGGCGTCTGGCGGCGTGAGCGCGGGCCAGTTCGTGTGCTCGGGGGGCGACTGTCCCTAGTGCGGCCCGTTGAGGTCGCCAAGCGGATGGTGCGGCCCGGGAGATCGGGGCAAGCGTGTCCGCGGAGGTGCAACGACGGGTTGAGTGGTTCGTTTCCGCCGGCGTCATCGGTGTTGTTCTCGCTTCCATCAATGATACCGGCGCTCGAAGTCTGACGTACACCATGCTGTGCTCAGGAGGAGCGCTGGCGCTTCTCCTGCTCGCTGGCATGCGTGCTTCCCTGTTGGGTCCAGATGGGGCAGGGCGTGCGTACGATCTGCTGCTGAGCGGGGTGCTGGCGGCGGGGGCCCTGTCCATGTTCCGGTGGACGGTCGATCCAGGCGCGAGCCAGCTCGGCCTGATCAAGCTGGTCAATTTTGTCCTCATCGCCCTCTCTCTGCCCCGAGTGTTGAGGACGCCGTCGTCTTACCGGTGGCTCCTGTCATGGACGTCCGTGCTGGCCGGGGGCCTGGCCGTGTATGGATTTCTGCCGTGGCCCCACGGGTTCGATCGTATGGACGGCCGAATCCGTTCATTGTTTCTGAGCCCCAACAGCCTGGCGGGTTTTCTCGCCGCAACCCTGCCCCTGACCATCGCCTGGTCGGTTTCAGATCGCTCTCAGCTTGTGGCTCGGGGAGCGTGGCTGCTGGCGGTCCTACAGGCGGCTGCGCTTGCGGCCACCGGGTCGCGAGGCGGGTGGCTGGCGGCGACGGCCGGTGTGATGCTCACCCTGACAATGATGGGATGGCGGCTGGTGGCGTGGAGAAGCCTGTTGACTGGGATCGCGCTGCTGGGATGTGCGGGGGGATTGATCGACCGGCTGCATCCAGGGCTGCTTCAAACCCGGCTCGCCTCGCTTGTCCATCCGTTAACGGCCGAACCATTTCGGTATCTGATCTGGCAAAGCTCGATTGACATGATCAAGGCGCGCCCGTTGACGGGATGGGGCATCGGCGCATTCGGGATCGCGTATGTGCGTTTCAAGTCGCCCGCGTTTGAGGGGGTCACGCAATACTTTGCTCACAATGACTATCTGCAGATGGCGGCGGAGCAGGGGTTGACAGGACTGGCCTGTTGGATCGGTCTGATCGGCGCCGTCCTCTGGATGGTTGTCGACACACGGCGGTGCCGCCGTCACCAGAGGCGGGGCTTCCATCCATCGGCCGCCATTCCAGCCCCCGGAGATCCGATCATGCTGGCCGGGGCGGCGGGAGGAACGGCGGCCATCCTCCTTCATAGTCTGGTTGATTTTGATCTGTACGTCCCCGCCATCCTCACGGTGATGGCCATCTTTCTGGGTTATCTGCGATCGTCATGGCAGGCATCGTGCGGGCACCTTGATCGCGACCGATTGTCCGCGCCGGCAGGCGGGGGGGCGACGGCGGGGAGCGGGATTCGTGTTGCTGTTGTGGGGATCACCTGTGTGGTCGCGGCGTTGTGGGTGGGACGAATATGGTATGCGGAGATGGCCGATCGGGCCGGGCAACGACTGATCAGCGAAGGACGGTACGAGGAGGCGATCGACCGGTTCGTGGAGGCCACCGCGTGGAATCCGAGTCAGGCAGCGTATCATTCGAATCTCGGATCGGCCTACAAGATGTGGGCCGACCGCAGCCGTCGACTGGATCTGCTGGTGCAGGCGGAATCACAGTTCCGCCTGGCGACGGAATTGGCCCCGTTCGACTATCGCTATTATTTGGATCTCGGTCGTTTTTATAGAATCTATGCCGTGTTCTCATCGAACTTTGTGCAATTTGATCCATGGGGCGTCTATCGGCGCGCCGCCGAACTGTATCCCGCCAACACCGTCATTCGGCTGGAGTTAAACCAGATCAGCCCTCCATCCCCTGGAGCAGCTCCGAGCGTTGTGAACACGGCTCGGTCCGCCTGAGAAGATCGTCGCGCCTCCATAACCGGTGACGCTGATCCGCCGCCGAGCACGGAGTCCTTGTGCCGGGGGGATGCATTCCAGCGGCTTTCCGGCCGCGGATGTGCGGTGTAGCGATCCGTTTCCAGACGATCGCGCCGATTAGAAACCACCTATGCCAGACCAAATGCAATGTGATCCAGCCTTCCGTTGAATCAACATATGGATGTTCGCCTCGTTCGACACCCCAACATCTTGATTTTCCTCTTGACATGAGCGATTTTCTGTCGTATCACTGAATCGAATCGGATGGAACATACTGTACAGCAATTTTCCTGTCAGTCCGTCTATGCCCGGCCCGTCACCTGGCTGAATCGGCGGAGGGTCGTTGCATGGGGTGGGTGAACGTTCCGTTGATTGGTCTTGACGTCGGTCACGGGTCGATTAAAGCGGTCAGTTTGTCCGGTCGGCACCATTCATCTGTCCTGTTTGCAGGCCTGGTTGAACTTGCCCCGCCGGAGACGGTGATGGTCGGCCCCCGCATATCCTCAGGACTTGCCTCCCTGAGCGAGGAATATCGGCTGGCGCGCCAACCGGCGGCGGTGTCGTTTACCGAACGGGCTCTTTTTATCACTTCCCTGACGATGCCCGCGATTCCCGATGATGAGTTGACCGAGGCGCTTCGATGGGAGGCGAAGAAGCATTTCTCCTGCGCCATCGACGAACTTGTGGTCGATTATCTGGTTATCGGGCGCGATGGCCACGCGGACGGCGCGATGGTGGAGGTGGTGCTGGTGGCGGGTGAACGGGCGGCCCTCATGACCGATGTGGAGCCGCTCAAGCAGGCGGGGTTGAACATCGTCGCGATCGATGCGAATCCGCTGGCCTGGGTGGCGTCGATCCACAACCGGTCGCCCGAACTGCTCGAGGGGAACGTGGCGCTGATCGACATGGGAGCGGGAAAAGTGGAGGTCAATTTCGTGCGCAACGGCGCCCTCCGGATGACGCGTCGGGTCACCGGCGGCGGTCAGGACATTACCGACGCCTTGGCCCGTGAATTGGACCTGCCCGCGGCTTCGGCGGAGCAACTCAAACGGCAGATCGGTCTTGAGAACCCGGGCCAAGCGTTGGAGCAGGCGCGCGCGGACCGGTTTTCGGAGGTCGTCAAGCGCGAGGTCAACCGGTTGATTCTGGAAATTCAGCGGTCGATCGAGTTTTATCGGGTGGAACACCGGCAAAGCGCGTTGCAACGGCTGCTGCTTGGTGGCGGCACCGCACTGCTGCGCGGTCTGGGCGGGTATATGGCCGGCTATTTTGAAGCCCCGATTGAATTGGATGACCCGTTTGCCGCCTGCTCGATCGGCAAATCGGGTTTCGAGCTCATCCGGGCCCAGGCGCCCCGCTTTGGCGCCGCCATGGGTTTGGCGCAGTGGACCGCCTGATGGCCCAGACCAAGCAGCGAATCAATTTGTACCGTCCGGTGTTGATCAGCCGTCGGCTGGCTGCATCCAACAGGTCTTGGGTGATGGGGGCGGCGGTGGTGCTGACCATGGCGCTCGCATCGGTGCTGATGTGGGATGTCAAGCAACGTTGGGATGTGATCAAGGAGATCTCCGCGCAGAAGGCCGAGCGCGACCGCCTCTACGGGCAACTGACAAAGTTGTCTGATCAACTCGCCTCCCTGACCCGTGGCGCCAGCGCGCAGGCGACCACGGCATCGGCCGAATTGCTGCCCTTGATCAGCCAGCGGACCAAGTGGATCGACCTGTTCCAAGACGTGAGTGTCCGCGTGCCAGACGGTGTCTGGCTGGTTCGAATGGACGTGAAGACCCTGGACATACCCCAGGGCAGGGGACGGACCATGATTGCCAAAAAGAAGATCATTACACTGGCCGGTTTTGCCCAATCCTATGCGAGGGTGGGGCAGCTGTTACTGGCGCTGGAACAATCGCCGGAATTCTCTGCGGTTCTCTTGAAATCCGCTGAACGAAACGCCGCTGATACCTCCGAACGGGTCGATTTCGAAATCGCGGGGGAGTTGTCGTGACGCGCCTCGACATGACCGGGCCTGAGGGAGTCGGCGGCGGTGGGGAGGGAGCGTGGTGAAACTGTCCTCCCACCGTTGGTGGCACCGGACCGCCTCCCGCGTGCAGGTCATCATCTTTCTCGTCCTGATCGCGATGATCGGTGCGGCGGGCGTCTATGTGCATGACAGGCAGCGGGCTACACTGCGCGCGCTCGGTGCACGGCTGGCCGATCTGCAACGTGAGGTGACCGGCTTAAAAGCGGACGTGCTGCAACGGCAGCAAGAAGCGGCCCAACTTGGGGGGCAGCAGGCGGCGGCCAAGACGAATGCCTTGCTTGCGGCGCTGACCCAGGCGCAACCGTCGCAACAGGGCCGTTATTCCACCTTGATCGACGATCTCATGCAATTGGCCAAACAGAACGGCGTGCAGGTGATCTCGATCAGACCCGGAGAGCCGCAGGATCATGGGAGTTATGTGGAGTGGCCGATCGTCCTGGAGGTTCAGGCGCATTTCCGTGACTTGGGAGAATATCTGCATCAGGTCCAGCAGCTGCGGCAGGTGGTCCTGGTTGGCCGGATTCGAGCCGAACTGTCGGCAGTGGAACGGTCTGCGCTCACGGTGCAGATGGAGACGGTGAGCTTTGTAGGGAAGGCGTGAATAGCGGGCATGCGATGATGGTGCGGCGGCTCGTGATGGTGGGACTCGGACTGATGGTCTTCCGCGCGTGTGCCGTTGCCTGGGCCGCCGAAGCCCCGGTCTCAGCGGCGGCCGCACGCCAGCCGATCGCGTTGTCAGGGATGTCCGACGTGAACGTTCGCGCGCTTGAGCAACTCCGGAGGCCGCAATGGGGTCGGGATCCCTTTGTGCCGCCGACAAGTCGTGAGGTGATGTCGGGCACCCTAGCGTTGACAACCATTCTGTATAGTCAGGCCTCCGCGGTGGCGGTGATTAACGGCCAGGTGGTTCGGGCCGGGGACGACATCGATGGCAGGAGGGTGGTGTCGATTGGTCCCGATTATGTGATCCTGCGCGAAGGGGAATTCACCCGGAGGCTGGAGGTACCGCGATTTTCCGTCAAGAATCTGAAGGGGACGCCCTAGGTGCGATGCGTGCGGACGGGCGCGATGAAATGCACGGTCGTGGCGGCGGCGGTGGTGGGACTGCTCGCAGGATCCGGATGGCCGACGCGTGCCGAGACGCCGGGTCGGTTTTCCATAGAATTGCGGGATGCCGACATCCGAGATGTGCTCAGGGCATTGGGGCAGGAAAGCCATGTGAATGTCGTCTTCGGCGATGAGGTGCAAGGGAAACTCACGCTGAGTTTCCATGACGTGACCCTGCACGAGGCACTGGAGTCGATTTTACACATTCAAAACCTCAGCGGCATGCAGGAGGGCAATATCTTGCGGATCGTCCGCTCCCCGTTGGCGGGGGAGGAGGATCAACTCGTCACGAAGATGATTCGGGTCAACTATGCCGATGCGGATGAATTGTCCACCTCCGTCAAGCCGTTGCTCAGCTCCCACGGCCGGCTCACCGTTGACAAACGGACCAACACGCTCGTGGTCAGGGATGTTTCGGAAAACATACAGCGCATCCAGACGGTGGTGTCGAAGCTGGATGAACGGACGCCTCAGGTGTTGATCGAGGCGCAGATTGTCGAGGCTGAAAGGAACTTTGCCCGCGAGATCGGCATTCAGTGGGGAGCGACAGGTGCGGACCGCGACGGCCTCGGCACGCTCGGTGCCGGGGGAGCCGCGACCACGGGTGAAGCCGCTGCAGCGGGGGGCCATCTTTTGGTCAACCTTCCGGAGGCCGTCGGCCCTGGCTCTGGCGAAGCGCCCGGTTTTTCATTTGGCAACGTGCCCCACACGTCTCGACTCGATCTGCAGTTAACCGCGCTGCAGAACAGCGGACGCGGCCGGATATTGTCCAGCCCAAAAATTCTGACCAAGAACAACAAGGAAGCCCGGGTGTCCACCGGGCTGACGATTCCGGTGCTCACCTCAACGGTGGTGGTGTCAGGCGTGTCCACGCTGGGAGGCGCACAGGGCAGTCAGGCCACCACGGGCGTGGACAATATCAACGTTGATCTGGCATTGACGGTTACGCCGCATGTGACACCAGGCAATCAAATCAATTTGAAACTGCGTGCGGAGAAGAAGGAGGCCGATTTCACCCGAGAAGTGCATGGAATCCCAACGTTGACGACGCGGGAGGCGTCGACCGAGATGATCGCACGGGACGGCGAAACGGTCGTGATTCGAGGCATCTTCGAAACATCGAGATCCACACAGCACACCGGCATTCCGGTATTGTCCGACATTCCCTGGATGGGGCGCCTGTTTGAGAAGCATTCGGTGACCGACAGACAAACCGAATTACTCATCTTTGTCACCCCGCATCTCTATCGAGGGGGCGATCCGACCGTCATCTCCCTGCCTTCGCCTTGACTTTTCCTCCGGATTCGTGATAGCTCCAAGGCTGTTGTTCGGCTGGCGCTCGCGCGGAACCTGTGATGTCCACCATGACACCTTCGGACGAATTGATCATGGTCCTGGTCACCACGCCGCACGGCGAGATGGCCCGCGCGATCGCGCGCCGTCTGGTTGATGCGCGATTGGCCGCCTGCGTCAACATGGTGTCATCCGTCGAATCGGTCTACCGATGGCAAGGCCAGCGCTGTGAAGAGGCCGAATGGTTGATGGTGATTAAATCGCGACGGTCGCTCTTCGAGCAGCTGGCGGCGGAGGTCAAAGTGCTTCATAGCTATACCGTGCCGGAGATCATCGCCCTTCCTATTGTTGCAGGTGCCCCGGATTATCTTCAATGGATTTGCGATTCGACCGCGCTTAACCGATAACGTTCTGTACAAAATTACACACTCATGGACAAAGTTGGCCTTCATTGTTTCACGCTGAAACGAACCTGAAACGGGCTTGTCATAATAAGCTATTATTTACAATAGGTTATAAAATAGATAAATTTCAATTAGCTGGCATGTGGATTGCTTTATTTATACATGGAGATAGGCGGATGAGACTGCCCGCTCCTGTTTATTGGAGGGAATGAGATGGCCGACCCTCAGGAAACTTATACGATCATGATCCTGCCCCAGCCGACGGCCAAGGGCTATCAGTTTCAAATCGCCAAGAGGACGGCCAAACGGCTGGGTTGGGCGGCTCTCGGGGTTGCGCTGCTGTTGAGCGTGGCCACCTTGCATTATCTGGTCATGTTGGGTCACGCCTGGGAGCTGCAAACGCTGCGCTCGAAGAGTACCGCGCAGCAGGAGGAATTGGCGCGCTATCATGATTTAGTGACTGATTTGAAGGGGCAGATGGACCGACTTCGTGATTTTGACGTGAAGCTGCGCGTGATGACCAACCTGAATCCGCCTCCGGAGGGCGACGCCAAAGCCGGCATCGGCGGCACCGAATCAGCCCCCGATCCTCAGCAGGCCGGCGGTCCGCCTCTTGATGGAAAGGGCGGTCGTGAAGTCCCGGTCCCGATGTCGGATCTCGAATCATCCCTGTTGACCCTGCAGGCCGATGCGGCCCGTCAGGAGGCGAGCTTTTCGGAGTTGATGAGCTCGTTGAATGGACGCATGGCGCAATGGGCGTCGACACCGTCCATCTGGCCCGTGCACGGGTGGTTCTCATCCGGGTACGGCAAGCGGCTGTCGCCTTTTACCGGCACGATCATGATGCACAAGGGCATTGATATTGCGGCCTATGCCGGCACCCCCATCGTGGCGTCGGCTGACGGGAAAGTCGAAGCGGTGGACCGGGACAGCGGGCTTGGAAATGTGGTGGTGATCGATCACGGGTACGGGATCAAGACCCTCTACGGCCATCTGCTTCAATCGTACGTCCACCCCGGCATGCGGGTGAAGCGGGGTGAAGTAATCGCCGCTGTGGGCAACACTGGACTGAGCACCGGGCCTCACCTCCATTATGAGGTCCACGTCAACGGTCAGACGGTGGACCCGCTTCGCTATATCATCAACTGATCCCCAAGGATTTCCTTCAAATATCACCATTCCCGCCGGCCTCCCGTGTGGTGGCATGCGGGGCTTTGTGCTATAATTGCGTTATGTGGCGGCCGCTTGTCGTCGTCGAGAGACAGAGACCGTCCCCGCGCCATCCAACCAGATGATCGGCACCCTGATCAAAAAAGTTGTCGGCTCCAAAAACGACAGGGAACTCAAGCGGATGTGGCCCATCGTGGCGCAGATCAATGCCCACGAACCTGCCGTGACGTCGCTGGACGACAATCAGCTCTCGGCCAAGACGGAGGAATTCCGCCGCCGGTTGGCCGGTGGCGAGTCGATTGATCAGCTGCTGCCCGAAGCGTTCGCCGTGGTGCGTGAGACGGCCCGGCGCTGCCTGGGCATGCGCCATTTTGATGTCCAGCTGCTGGGCGGTGTCGTGCTGCATGAAGGCAAGATCTCGGAGATGAAAACCGGCGAGGGCAAAACATTGGTCGCGACGCTGCCGCTCTACTTGAACGCGCTCGGGGGGCGGGGCGGCCATTTGATCACCGTCAACGATTATCTGGCCAAGCGCGACGCTCAATGGATGGCGCCGGTGTATCACGCGCTGGGCCTGACCGTTGGCGTGATCCAGCACGATGCCTCGTTCTTGTTTGATCCCACCTATGAAACGTCGGACCGCCGGATGCACTCGTTACGGCCGGCGGGCCGTCGCGACGCCTACGCCGCGGATATCACTTACGGCACCAACAATGAGTTCGGTTTCGATTATTTGCGGGACAACATGGTGGTCGAGGCGGCACAGTGCGTGCAGCGCGATCTGCACTATGCGATCGTGGATGAAGTGGACAGCATCCTGATCGACGAGGCGCGGACTCCGCTGATCATCTCCGGTCCGGCGGAAGAATCCACCGATCTGTACTACCGCGTTGACAAGATCATCCCCTACCTCAAGGCGTCGACCGATTACACGATCGAGGAAAAGACCAAGACCGTCGCGTTGACGGAGGAGGGTAACGCGAAGGTAGAGCGCCTGCTCGGCGTCGACAACCTCTATGATGTGGCCAACATGAGCCTGGTTCACCACGTCGGACAGGCGCTGCGGGCGCATACGCTCTACCGCCGCGACGTCGATTATGTTGTCAAGGATGGGCAGGTCATCATTGTTGATGAATTTACCGGACGGCTGATGCCGGGCCGTCGGTGGAGTGACGGTCTGCATCAGGCGGTCGAAGCCAAGGAGGGCGTCAAGATCGCGAGCGAGAATCAAACGCTGGCGACGATCACGTTTCAGAATTATTTTCGTCTCTACGACAAGCTGGCGGGCATGACCGGCACGGCCGATACGGAGGCGGCGGAGTTCAGCAAGATATACGGGCTGGACGTCGTGGTGGCTCCGACGCACCGCGCGATGCGTCGTGTCGATACCCCCGACGTCGTCTACCGGACCGAGCGGGAAAAATTCGAGGCCATCGTCGAGGAGATCATCGACCTCCACGCCAAGGGACAGCCGGTCTTGGTCGGGACGATCTCGATCGAAAAATCCGAGCGGTTGAGCGCCATGCTCAAGCGCCGCGGCGTCGAGCACTCGGTGTTAAACGCCAAGTATCACGAGAAGGAGGCCGAGATCATCGCGCAGGCCGGACGCAAGGGTGCCGTCACCATTGCCACCAATATGGCGGGCCGTGGCACCGACATCCTGCTTGGAGGCAACCCGGACTTTCTCGTCAAGCGCGACCTGCAAAAGCAATCGGAGTGGACCCCGGAGGAGGTGCAGCAGCTCACGGACCGGATCAGGCAGGAAACGGATCGGGAAAAACAGGATGTCGTTGCGCTGGGCGGGTTGCATATCCTCGGCACGGAGCGGCACGAAAGCCGCCGCATCGACAATCAGTTGCGCGGCCGATCCGGCCGTCAGGGCGACCCCGGGTCGTCGAGATTTTACCTGTCTCTCGAAGATGATCTCATGCGCATTTTCGGCAGCGATCGCATCTCGGGCCTGATGCAGCGACTGGGCATGGAAGAGGGTGTGCCGATCGAGCATCGCATGGTGACGCGGGCGATCGAAAACGCGCAGAAAAAAGTCGAAGCGCACAATTTCGAGATCCGGAAGCAGCTGCTCGAGTACGACGACGTCATGAACAAGCAGCGCGAAATCATCTACGAACGCCGCAAGGAGATCCTCCAAGGGGAATCGGTGGCGGAGACGATCCGGGAGATGATCGACGAGCGGTTGGACACCCTGCTCGAGCTCTATTGCGGCAAGGAGCGGCATGTCGACGAATGGGATCTGAAGGGGCTGGCGGAGTCGCTGCACCAGCAGTTTGCGCTCACGGTCAAGGAATCGTGGCTGCAATCGAACCAGGGGCCCGACGCCCTTCGATCCGAATTGCTGGGTCAGATCCAGGAATTGTACCGCCACCGGGAGTCGGAACTCGGCGAGACGCCCATGCGACAGATCGAGCGGGTGGTCATGTTGCGCGTCATGGATGCGCTCTGGAAGGATCATTTGCTGTCGATGGATTATCTGAAGGAAGGCATCGGATTGCGGGGATACGGCCAGCGTGACCCGCTCGTCGAATACAAACGCGAAGGCTTCGACCTGTTCGCGGACATGATGGGCCGGGTGCAAAGCGAGGTGATCGGCAATCTCATGCGGGTCCAGCCGATGCGGACGATGACGCCGGGCGAGGTCCCAGCCGATGCCGCTCCACAGGCGGCCCCCTCGACGGTTCCAGCGCCGGCCCGTCCGGCCCGTCTGGTGTTTCATCGCGGCGACGCGGGACAGGAGCCGGCTTCGGCGGCGCCGGTTCAACGCGACAGCGAGAAGGTCGGACGCAACGATCCCTGTCCGTGCGGTAGCGGGAAGAAATACAAAAAGTGCTGCGGAAGCCGCACCTGAGGAGCTGAACCGTCATGGGGGCGGCGCGACACAAGAACACGACGGCTGTCCGGCGGACGGCGAACCGGCGAACGGCCGGTTCCAATGTGAACAGGGTTCAGGCTCTGACCAGGGAAAATCGCGAGCTCAAGGCGGGCCTTCGTTACCGGACCAAGGAGCTCGGGTTCTTTCTGAGCCTGGCCAAGGCGCTGACCTCCACCCTGGAACTCAAGAAAGTTCTCAAAGTGATCATGACCCGTGCCCAGCAATTGATCAAGGCCGAAGCCTGGGCACTGTTGCTGGTCGATGAGGCGGCCGACGAACTCTATTTCGATCTGATCCACTCCAAGCATGAAAAATCGCTGAAATCCCAGCGGCTCAAATCCGGTCAAGGCGCTGCCGGCTGGGTCGTCCGCTACAACAAGCCGTTGCTGGTGCCGGACCTGTCTAAAGACGATCGATTTGCCGGCGGCATCGACCTGCAGATCGGCTCGCCATCCCGGTCGCTCCTGTGCGTGCCCATAGTGAACAAGAAACGGACGATCGGGGTGCTCGAGGCTGTCAATAAAACGGGCGACGGGCCGTTCAATGATCAGGATTTGACGCTGCTGGTCAAAATGATCGACCAGGCGGAGATTGCGATCGAGCGGGCCTATCTATACCAGAAGATGGCCGATCTGGCCGTGACCGACGATCTGACCAAGCTGTTCAATTTCCGGTATCTCGACCAGACGCTCGATATTGAAATCCGCCGCGGGCAGCGATACGGCGCCAACGTGTCGTTGATTTTTCTGGACATGGACTATTTTAAGCAGGTCAACGACCGCTATGGACACCTGATGGGGAGCCGGGTGCTGATCGAGGTGGCGCAGATATTGATCCAGAACCTGCGCGACGTCGACATCATCGCCCGCTACGGAGGCGACGAGTTCGTCGTCGTGCTGCCCGAAACTCCGCTGGACGTCACCTATCGGATTGCGCAACGATTGCGCGTGGCACTCCGCGAGCACACCTTCCTGGAGGCGGAGGGCCATCCCATCACGCTCACGGCCAGTTACGGCATCGCCAGCTATCCGACCCACGCCAGGAACAAAAAAGACCTGATTCGTCTCGCCGATCAGGCCATGTACCGGGCGAAAAACAGCGGTCGCGACCAAATCTGCCTTGCGGAGCATCCGACGACAAAGCCCGCGTCGGCCCCCGGCGGTTAGCGCAACGCGCGTTCCATCCGATTGAGGCCCTCCTCCATCTCGTCGGCCGACAGCACGAGCGGCGGGGCGAGCCGCACCACGCGGTCCTCGTGCAACGTCCAGCCCAACAGCAGACCGGCCATGCGGCAACGCTCGACGAACCTGGCGCAGTGCGCCGCCGTCTCGAACTCCATGCCGATCAACAGCCCGAGCCCCCTGACGGCGGTCAATCCGCCCAGACCGACACGGGTGTTCAATGCCGCCTGCAGTCGAGCGCCGGTGTCCGCGGCGGCCGATGCGAGCCGGTGGTCGAGAATGACGCGAAGCGAGGCCAGCCCCGCGGCGCAGGAGAGCGGATGGCCGCCGAACGTCGTCAGATGGCTGAGCGGGGGGTCCCGTGAGAGCACGGCCATGACGTCGGGTCGGCCGAGAAATCCGCCGAGCGGCAATCCGCCGCCCATCGCCTTGGCGAGAATCAGGATGTCGGGTGTCACACCCCAATGCTCGACGGCGAAGAACCGGCCGGTCCGGCCGAAGCCGGTGACGACCTCGTCCATCAGCAGCAAGGCGCCGACCGCGGTGCACCGCGTCCGCACCGCCCGCACAAAATCGGCCGTGGGCAGCCGGACGCCGCCCTCCGCCTGAATCGGTTCCATGATCACGGCCGCAACCCGATCGTCGATCCCGTCCGGTCCTTCCAGTCTGGCCGGATCGTTCCACGGCAGAAATCGCACGCCCGGCACCAGCGGTTCGTAGGGAGCGCGCCACTCCGGGCGCCCCATGACGGACATCGCGCCGTACGTGTCACCGTGATAGCTCCGGTCGAAGGCGACGTAGGTGGTGCGGCGGGTGAATTTCCGCGCGGTTTTGAGCGCGCCCTCCACCGCTTCGGTCCCGCTGTTGGTCAGATAGGTCACCGAGAGAGGAGGCGGAGCGATTTCTGCCAATTGTTGCACCAGCGTGACCTGCGGAGTCAGCACATATTCTCCGTAGACCATGACATGCAAATAACGGTCGAGCTGCTCCCGGATGGCCGCGAGCACCGCGGGATGACGGTGGCCGACGTTCGCGACACCGATACCGGAAATAAAATCGAGATAGCGACGGCCGGCCGAGTCCGTGATCGTGCACCCTTCCGCCGAGGCCACGTCGAGGCCGATCGGGTCCGGGGACGTCTGGCACAGATGGGTCAGAAATGCGCGATGGAGTGCGGATGGGTCCATGCGGCAAGTCGCAGCAACAGGCCTTGATCCAGCAGCCGCCACCGGAGCGAGGGCTCCTGCATCGTTCCGATCGGCGTCAGACGGCTTGGGGCGAGTCGGGCAATCTGCGGTCGAAGCTCGGTCAGCCGTTCGTCAGAGAGCGCCAGGCCGACTGATTCGATCTTCCCCTGCCACGGCGTCAGCGCCTCCAGAGCCCTCTCGAGTCTCGCCACCGGTCTGACCCACAGGGTCCTGTAGCCTGGCGACGGCCGGGGAGAGGGGTCGGGATCAAAGAGCACCGAGCCGCCGAATAAATCTGCTCGCACAAATCGCTCGCTCAATTCGGGGAGGAGATGGTCCTCTCCCCCCGATCCCCCCATCGCTGTCCGCTTTGTTCTGATCGGCAGCATTTGAGCTCCTGTCGATTCCTGAAATTCCAGTTCGGCACGGAGTTGGAGAATGGCAGCGCCGGCTTCAAGCGGGATTGCCGAGGGAGTCCAATGATCCGCCTCATTTCCCAGCGCCTCGGCCACGTGCTCAGCGAAGGTGCGCGGGGTCATCGGCCCGCCTTCTTCCACATAGACGACGTGGGGCGAGAGACAGCCGCGCTGCTCGTACCAACAGACATCCCGGGCGGTGCGGGCAGCCAACCCGTCGGCATCGGTGAGGGATTCCGAGCCGATCAGCGCGACGCTCCGACGGTGCCCGTACCCGATCATGCCCCGCGCGTCCTGGCGGGCCGCATGCCGGGACAGCTCGGCGATCGTGGCATCGTCGCCGGACGCCACCACGGCATCGACCGAGTCTCCGATGACGGCGCTGATCGCCTCGGCCTCCCTCGGCCACCAGGCGACGGCCACCAGCTCGCCAACGCGGGGATCGAGTTCGGACATCGTTTTCGCGAAGAGCGGGGGAATGATCGGATCGCGGGCCGAGGGTCTGACCAGCACAGCCGACCTGACCATGAGGAGCGCGGCCAGCTCGTCGATCACCAGCCCCGGAATGTGGCCGGCAACGACAAGATGGACGACCGGCGGCCCCTGCAGCGCGCGACCCCGTCTGGCGAGCCGATCAGCGGCGTCATCAATCAACCGGCTCAGCCGATCCGGCGACAATTGTGCCAGCCGGTGATCGAGCCCTTCCTCGATCATTGCCGGCGCGTAGCCGGTCAGGGCCGGCAGGACCGAGAGGGCCAGACGGCGGCAGGGGAAGCGCGGATCCCGCCAGCGAACCGCCGCGCGGGCCAACAGGTCGATGACGTGGTGATCACTCAGATGCGGAGCGATTGCTGCGCGGGTCATGCGCAGTCGCTCGGTCAACGCCCGGAAGTACGCGGGGCCCTCATCGATCACCTCCGCGGTCATGGAATCAAACCGCACGGTCCGTATGGCCCGGGGCGGCATCGTCGTCTTGAGCTGCGGGGGGAGATAATAGGCCTGCAACGGGGCCGGTTGGTCGACAGGCGTCATCGTCGGGTCGACAACGCGGCCGATGGGTCGAGCGAGCAACCGCGCGGCTCCGATCCGGCGGCCCGTCCCTTGAGAGACAATCCGCCGGTCCGGCCTGACCGCTTCCTGCCGATGTCGTCCGTGTGGACGGCCATGACAGAATGGAGGTTGGACAGATCGTAATAACGCAACAGGCCGGCCTCTCCGTCCGGTGCCTCCTTGCCGCTGGCCGGATCAATCACGCACGCCCTGACCCAGGGTGGAATGATTTTCACACCGATGGGGGGGGTGCCGGCCGTCACGGCGGCGAGACCATCATCATAAAATTGCGACCCGAGCTCCGTCATTCCGTATTCGTTGACGACGGCGTGGGTGGGGAGGCCGAGCAGGCGCTCACAGAAACCGAGAAAAGTGCTCCGGTCTTCGACCGCAGCGAGCGAGGGGGCGGACAGGCCGTCGAGACCCTTCCGGCCGCCGGTATCCATCATCCGGCTGTCGGGCGGCAGCGCCACGCGCCAGCCCGCATGCACACACTCGTCGAACCACATCGCGAAGGCGGCCGTCGTCCCGAAGAGCGCGACCGGCCGCTCTTCGTCCGCCGCGCGCCTGAGGGTCTGCCGCAGGCTCTCCCCATCACATCCGACCGTGCCGCCGAGAAACCGGCTCTCCGCCGCGCCCCATCGGCGCATCAACAGATCGATCATATGAACCAGCGATGAGTGAGGCCGCTGTGTGGGGGGCGGGGTCAGCGAGAGGATCAGGATGCGCCGGTCACCGGCCACCGGCAGATCCGGAAAGAGGCACGCCTGCGCATTGGACACAATGGCCGCGTGAGCGAGCGTCAGATCAGCGACCAAGTGGCGGCCCCGTTTCTCCATGCCCTGGGTCGTGCCGCTGGTGACGAACAGCGCCTCAGCGGGATCGCCGGGACGGCACGTCAGATCGGCCACTTTGAAGGCCGAAGTGGGCACGGCCGGAATCTGACGCCACTGATCGATCCGGTCTGGCGTCAGCCCTCGCCGGTCGCAGAAACGCCGGTACGGGGCGTTCCGCGCGTATTGATAGGCAAACACCTCCAAGGCGAGCCCGGCAAACCGGGCCGGATCGGCGCAGACAATCGCCTCGAGCACTCGCGTGTGAAGCGTGGACACGTCCGGCATGGTGGGCGCTACGCCAGCCGAAGCGATTCCTGGGCGGCCCGGGCCGACTCGTCGTCGCTGTCACGGTTCAATGGCTCGATGGCCGGTGCATTCGGCGCCTCTGACGACGCTCCCTGGCCGGTCACGGCCAGCCGATCCGTGAAGTGGTCCAATTGCCGGCTCGCCTCCTGGTACTTGTTGCCGGCATTGGTCAGATGGGTGCCCACGATGTCGAACAAGCCGCAGAATTTGTTCACATCCCCCTTGAGGGCATCCAGCTGCGACATGATCGTGCGGGCGCTTTTCTCCACCTGCAATCCCCGCAAACCCCACAGAATGACTTGCAGGTAGGCGTAGAGGCTGTTGGGTGAAACCGGAATGACCCGCTTGGACAGTGCGTAGGCGGAGATCTGTTTCTCGGCGTTGGTGGTGTCGTCTTTGATGATCGTCTCGTAATAGACGTTCTCGGCCGGAATGTACATCATGGCGAAATCAAACGTGCCCTCGTCGGGGAGGATGTATTTTGCGGCGATCGTGTCGATGTGTTTTCTGACATCGGCGGCGAATTGTTTGCGGGCCTTCTTCCCTTCCTCCTCCGAGGCTGCATCGATCACACGCCTGAAGTTCTCCAGAGGGAACTTGGCGTCGATCGGCACCAACCCCTGGCTGAACCGGACGGCGGCGTCGACGGCTTCTCCGCTCTTGAACCGGTGTTGCAGCGAGACATAGGAGGGAGGCAGCAGTTGAAGCAGCAGATCGCCGAGAAAGAGTTCGCCCATCTGACCCCGCAACTTCGGCGCACGGAGGATCTTCTGCAGATCGGCGATTTCCTTGCCGACCTCCTGGACCTGCTTGGCGGCCTCGGTCAGGGAGCCGAGCCGGTTTTGCACCTCGCCGAAGACCTTTGTCGTGTGGTCGAGACGGTTGCCGATCTGCCCGGTCGTGTCCTGCAGCTGTTTCGCGACGGTTGTCAATTGCTGGTTGACGTGGATCGTCAACTGCCCCAACTGCTGCTGGACCAGCTGGGATTGCTGGGTGAAGCTTTCCTGCAGTTGCGCTCGCAGCGCATCAACCTGCTGCTGCATGAGATGAAGGGCGGGGTCGGGTCCGGCGGCGGGCCGCCGGAAAATCAGGACCCCGATCGTCATCAACCCGACGACCAGCAGCACGAGGAGCAGAACAATCAGCGGTTCCATGGAATCGACTCACCCTCGGCAGTGCATCTGAACGAGGCTCCACACACATAGAGGTTGTCAGGCATGGGCGCGTGGGGGTGGGGGCGGACACCATGGGTTTCCAGGCGGGCCCTCACGACCAACCCCATCTGCTCCTGACTGTAATTCGGCCAGACCGATTATACGCCAGCCCGATGAGAATGTGAATGGGGCCTGGGCCTGTCAGGGGGCCGGCGGCGTCTGGCGATGATCCTTGAGGAAGAGACGGAGTTGTTTGAGCCTGATGAACAGCCGTTCCCCCTTCTGCGGCCTCAACTCCCGGTGGCGATCCCGTGACAATTCGGCCTCGATCCGTCCGCCGCCGTCCTGGCGGATCAAGATCAAGCGGACAACCGGACCTACCGGACGGATCTCCTCGACCGTGACCCCGATCGCCGCCGGCGGGGCTGTCCGGTCCACCTCGATGTCGTGCGGCCGGACGTACCCTTCGGCCGGCGTATCCTGAATGCCGGAATGCTCGGGGGTGTCAAGATGGATGGAGCCGATCTGAACCCGCCCGCCATGCACCCGTCCATGAAAGAGATTGACGTTGCCGAGAAAGCGGTAGACGAAGGGATTGGCGGGCTGTTCGTAGACCTCCTCGGCGGTTCCCACCTGTTCGATCCGGCCCTCATTCATCACCACCACGCGGTCGGCCACCTCCAGGGCCTCCTCCTGATCGTGAGTGACGAACACGCTGGTCACGTGGAGCTCGTCGTGCAGACGCCGGAGCCATCGACGCAATTCCAGCCGGACCTTGGCGTCGAGGGCGCCGAACGGTTCATCAAGCAGCATGACCCGTGGTTCCACGGCCAGCGCCCTGGCGAGCGCCACCCGTTGCCGTTGCCCGCCGGACAACTGAGACGGATAGTGGCTGGCCAGCCAGTCCAGCTGGACCAACTGGAGCAAGGACCGCACCTTTTGGTCGATCGCCGGCCTCGACGGGCGCAGGCGGCGCGGTATGACCCGCAGGCCGAATGCGATGTTGTCGTAGACGGTGAGATGGCGAAACAACGCATAGTGCTGAAAGACGAAACCGACCTGACGGTCGCGCGCGGCCCGGGTGGTGGCATCGTGTCCGTGAAAATGAATCGTTCCCGCATCCGGCGTCTCCAGCCCGGCGATGATCCTGAGCAGGGTCGTTTTGCCGGAGCCCGACGGGCCGAGCAGGGCGACCAGTTCCCCTTCGGGAATAGTCAGGTTGACATCGGTCAGGGCGAGGAAATGACCGAACCGCTTGGTGACGGCATTGACCGCAATGGTCATGGCGATTCACCCCGCTCAGCCGCGCGGCCGCCGCCGGTGCGTCGCATTGCCCCCCATTCAACGCATTGTTTCGTTGCGAGCGTGACGAGGGCGAGCAGGGCCAGCAGCGAGGCGACGGCGAACGCCGCGGCGAACTGGTATTCGTTATAGAGAATTTCCACGTGCAGCGGCAGGGTGGTGGTCATGCCTCGGATATGGCCCGAAACGACCGAAACGGCGCCGAATTCCCCCATCGCCCGCGCGTTGCAGAGGACTACGCCGTACAGCACCCCCCATTTGATATTGGGCAGCGTCACGCGCAGGAAGGTCTGAAGTCCGGAGGCGCCCAGCACCAGGGCGGCTTCCTCCTCTTCCGCCCCCTGTTCCTGCATGAGTGGGATGAGCTCGCGCGCGACGAACGGCACGGTTACAAAAATTATCGCCAGCACCAGGCCGGGCACGGCAAAAATCACTTTGATGTTGTGCGCGGCCAGCCAGGGGCCCGCCCATCCCTGCAAACCGAACAAGAGGACCCAAATCAACCCCGAAATGACCGGCGAGACGGCGAACGGCAGGTCGATCAAGGTGATCAAGATCTGCTTGCCCGCAAATTCAAATTTCGCGACGGCCCACGCCGCGGCGATGCCGAAGAGCAGGTTCAACGGCACCGCGATCGCCGCCGTCAACAGCGTCAGCCGGATGGCGGAGAGGGCGTCCGGCTCCTCCAATGCGGCCAGATAAGCCGCCAGCCCCTTCCGCAGCGCCTCGGTCAGCAGCGCGGCCAGCGGCACGAAGAGGAACAACCCCAGAAAGCCGAGCGCCGCCGTGATAAGCGTCAGCCGGATGAACGCCGGCTCGTTGAGCGTCGATCTAGCCATCGAGCAGATCCGCGGTACTGTCCAGCCACCGTTTCTGCCGGGTCCAGTATTGCAGCAGATTGATCATGAGCAAAAGCGCGAATGACACGCCCAGCATGACGACGGCGATCGCCGTCGCCCCGGCGTAGTCAAACTGCTCCAGCTTGGTGATGATCAGCAAGGGGGCGATTTCCGACACCATCGGCATGTTGCCCGCAATGAAGATCACCGAGCCGTATTCGCCCACGGCCCTCGCGAACGCCAGGGTGAAGCCGGTCACCAACGCGGGCCAGAGCGTGGGCAGAACGACCCGAGTCACGGTCTGCCAGCGGGTGGCGCCGAGGCTGGCCGCGGCCTCCTCCAGTTCCGCCTCCATCTCCTCCAGCACGGGCTGCACGGTCCTGACAACGAACGGCAGACCGATGAACGTCAGCGCCGTCACCACGCCGAGCGGTGTGAAGGCGACCCTGATGCCCAACGGGTCGAGCCACCGGCCAATCCAGCCGTGTGCGGAGTAGACCGCGGTCAGGGCGATGCCGGCGACGGCGGTCGGGAGCGCGAAGGGCAGATCGATCATGGCGTCCACGAGCCGCCGGCCCGGGAATCTGTAGCGAACCAGGACCCAGGCCACCAGCAGGCCGCACACCGCGTTGATCGACGCCCCGATCAATGATGCACCGAAGCTCAGTCTGTACGCGGCCAGCACGCGAGGGGCCGTCACCGTGCTCCAGAACTGTCCCCAGGTCAGCGCGGCCGTCTTGAAAAACACCCCGGAAAGTGGAATCAGAACGATCAGGCTGAGATAGACCAACGTGAAGCCCATCGTGAGGCCAAAACCGGGCAGGATGCCGCGAGGCCTTCGGCTCATGGCCCTTGGTCCTTCATCCGCTCATCATTTGGGCAGATAGATCTGATCAAAGATGCCTCCATCTTCGAAGTGAGTGCGCTGCGCTCTTCGCCATCCGCCGAACATTTCATCAACGGTGAACAGCTTTACGTTCGGGAAGAATCCGGCATATTTCGCCGCCACCGATTCCAACCGGGGTCGGTAGTAATGCCTGGCCGCGATTTCCTGCCCCTCCGGCGAATACAGATAGGCCAGATAGGCCTGGGCCACGGCTCGGGTCTGATGCCTGTCGGCCACCTTGTCCACGACCGCCACCGGTGGCTCCGCCAGGATGCTGACCGATGGGGCGACGATCTCCACTTTGTCCGGACCCAGCTCCTTGACGGCCAGAAACGCCTCGTTCTCCCAGGCCAGCAGCACGTCGCCGATGCCGCGCTCAACGAACGTGGTGGTGGCGCCGCGCGCGCCGGAATCAAGGACCGGGACGTTTTTGTAGAGACGCCCCACAAATTCCCTGGCTTTTTTCTCGTCATTCCCGTACGTCTTGAGCGCATAGCCCCAGGCCGCCAGATAATTCCAGCGCGCGCCTCCCGAAGTCTTCGGGTTGGGTGTGATCACCGACACGCCGGGCTTGACGAGATCGTCCCAATCCTTGATCCCCTTGGGATTGCCCTTCCGCACCAGAAACACGATGGTGGAGGTATAGGGCGCGCTGTGGTTGGGCAGGCGGGACTGCCAGTTAGGGGGCAATAATCCGGCCTTGTCCGAGATGGCATCGATGTCATACGCGAGCGCCAGCGTGACGACGTCCGCCTCAAGTCCGTCAATCACGGCCCTGGCCTGATTTCCCGATCCCCCATGGGACTGCCTGACCGTGACCGTATCGCCTGTTTTAGCCGCCCAGTATTTGGCAAACGCCGCGTTGAAGTCCTGATAGAGTTCCCTCGTCGGGTCATAGGACACATTCAGCAAGGCGACCTCGTTCGCGTGCGCGAATTCCGCAAAAACGACGAACATACTGCACAACGTGAGCGTGCACAAGACACAAGATTTTATCGACATGACTATCCCCCTTGGTTCATCTCGGGCGTGACGGATCTTGGCGTCTTTAGAACTTCACAGTCAGGTCAACCTGGATATGATTAACATCGCCGGCATTCCCCCATGGCGTGGCGGTCGAATAGCCCGGGGCAAACGGTATTGATTTAGTGGTGAAATATCGTGTCTTGAATTGAAGATAGGGTGTGGGATTATAGGCTGCCCAGATGATATGTCCTCGCCGCCCCGTGCCGCCGGTGCCAAAGTCTGAATCGGCCAGATCGGCCAGGGTGGCGTCAAGTTGCAGGAGCTTATAGAAGTAGGCGAATTCCCACGACTGGGCCTCCGCCGCTTTGCCCACTATTGCGCCGATCTGGTAGCCCTCATTGCCGGTGGCCTGGCCCGAGGCCGTACCAGTTGTGGTTGTATTGGCCACGTTCCGGACATACTCGCCCATAAATGCAATGGGAATCGGACCGGCCTGCACACTCACCAGGGTGGCCAGATCAAGAATGCGGTAGTTGTTGAGCAGATAACAGCTGTCGGCTGGCGGGGTGGCGGTGCAGGAGGCGGGGAACCGACTGTTGCCCTGTTGCACCGTGCCTCCAAGAGCATTACTGCCCTGTCCGCTGGCGTTAACGGCATCATAGAAGGCCGCGGCCACGGTCGCCTTGACGATGCGGGTGGGTTCTACGCTGATCCCGCCCTGTTCGCCCAGGAGCCAGGGATCGTGATTGTTGATGGCCACTTCATTCAAGACAAACTGTCCCGCATTGAAAAAAAGATGCACATGCGCTGAGGGCCTGGCAGTGAGATTTTCCGCGAACCCCTCTGGATTGACATCCTCGTCCCACACGAGGTCGGAGGTGTAGATGGTGAAAAAAGGATTCGACATTTTGCCCCCGGTGATCTTCAGCCATCTGGTGGCGGCTCCCTGCCAGCTCAAGTAGGCGCGGTCCATCCAGATGCCTTTCCCATTGAACAGATCATTTTCCGTCTGATTGGTGGAGGTTTGCTGCCCCGTGCCGCTGGCGAGCCGGATCCCCACCGTCACATCACCCATCTTGATTTCGGCCCCGATCCGAAGCCGGATGCGCTCCCGGTGCTCCGTGACGCCGTTGTTGTAGGTTCCATCGGCATTATTCTCGAAAAAATATGTCGAGTGGCGAAGCCGGAGATCACCAGAGAAGACAATCCGGTCGATCCATCGGGCAAACACCGTGTCCTGGACGGTCGACGCCTCCTCCTTGGTGATGAGGCCCTTCTCCACGAGCAGTTCCTTCAAGGGCGTGCTTTCATTGGCCCATGCCACTGTGAGCGGTGACAGGGTGAGCCCCAACGCGACTAGCAAGGTGATTCCCCTCAGTCTCATGACACACGTTCCTTTTTCTGGCGTGGGGCGCTTCGGATGTCCAGTCGGCGCGCCAGCGAATGTTGTGTGGTGAACCAACCCCCGGTTGTCCGGTCGGGCCGTTGAAGTGAATGGTGAGGCCACCCCGCCCCCGTGGAAGACCGGGGCGGGGTGTGGAGGGACGGAGAACAAGAGTCTTCTCCGCTTGGCGGGTGCCTCGGCCCGCCAATTCCAACGGCTGCTCGTGAGGATGATGGCTCATGTCGCCCCGTGCCGATTCCGCCGGTCAAAACGGATCTTTTCAGTCCGTTCGATCTGCACCACGGCGGAGTCATGAATGATGATTTGGATCGATCCGAACTCGATAGTCTGGAGGGCCTTGAGAATCTGCGCCACGATTTCGGGTCGGCCGAACCGATCGGGCGCGCGAGGGGTGTCGGAGGGGCGATCGGCGTTGTTCTCGGTCATCGTATATCCTATTTAATCTATATACTCTATCAAATAAATATACAAATAAAACAAAAAATACGGGATCAGCGCGCGCGTGATCTGTGCCGCTGTCTCGTCTTGGCCCGGTTCGTGTCGAGCAGCGCGTCCATGAGCGTCATGCCGTCCAGGACCGTTGCTATCGCGTCACGAACCTCCTTCATGACGATCCGTACGCCGCAGGTGGCTTCATCCGTGCAGGTGTCGCACCGGCGGTAGGCGGTTTGGCTCACGCAGGGGACGGGGGCAAGGGGGCCGTCGATCAACCGGATCACCTGGCCCAGGGTGATGGCGTTTGGGTTCTTGCCAAGGAAATAACCGCCCCCCTTGCCTTTTTTGCTTTGAAGGATCCCATGGTGTTTGAGCTCGAGCAGGATCTGTTCCAGAAATTTCTTCGGCATCGCCTCGCGCTCGGCGAGATCGGAGATCAGCACGGGCCCCTTGTCCCGCTCGTTGGCGAGGACGAGGAGGGCCTTCAGGGCGTAGGTCGCTTTGTTCGAGAGCATCGGTCTATATCCTATAAAGTCTATCTGTATAGTAGTCTAATATACACACGAGCCGAGTGTCTGTCAAGAGCGTGATGTCATTATGTTGCGGTAGGCGGGCGGCTCTTGAGCCAGGCCGTGACGTGCGGCTGTTGCTGCAGCTTGAACCCGGCGCCGATCCTGATGAATTCCAGCGTCTGGGCCAGCACCCGCTCGGCCGCGGCGACCCGGTTGTCGGGCGCCGCAAAGAAGTTGCGGACGTCATCTTGCCAGTCGACGCGCCAGACGTGCCGGAGGCCCGCGATCATTCTCGTCGCCCCCAGGCTGCCGGCTTTCTCGCGGAGCGGCTTCCAGTTCCGTTTCATGAACGCCCACGCCTCGGCCTGCACGGATGGGTGAGCCGACTGCGCCAGCAGATAACGGATCGATTTCCAGCAGTCCTGACCGCGGATCAGGTCGGTCAACGAGAGATCCAAATATCGCCGGGCAAGCCGGGGATCCGGGAAATCGGCCAACGCGAGCAGATAGCGGTCGCGGGCCTCCGGTGTCCCGGCCCGCTCGACCAAAGCGACGAAGCGCTGAAATTGCCCGTCGTTCTCTTCTCCCGTTGCGGAGGCCGCCCGCAACCGGGCCAGCGGCGTCGCCAGGGTGGGATCGATGCTCGACGGATCGGCGATCATCCGGTCGAACCGGAGGGCGGCTTCGTGAACCACCGACGGATCGCCGGCCAGCCTCCCCATCGCCCACAGCGCGCTGGCGCGAGCCAGTTTCACTTCATCATCTTCCCCGGCCTTGGGGTCCCACCCGTATGCGGTCCAGAGCGGCGAGAACACCTCCCGGGCCAGGCCGGCTATGCCGGCTCGATGGTCCGGTTCCGTGAGCTGAAAGCACAACGTTTCCAGGTACCCGGTCAGGGCTTGGACGACCACACGGGTGCGATCGTTCCGACAGGCAAGGAGGAAGGCCAGAAATTCGGTGATGACGACGGCGCCGAGCTGACTCAAGGCCCACAGATGAGCGAGCAGACCGATCCGCTCGGCCGGTTCAAGCTGCGGAAGAGCGCCTGTCCGCAGCGTCTCCTGAAACGGCTCCCCCACGCGGCTGCGGTAAAAGCCGCTTTCACCGGCGTTGCCGTACAGCCAGTCGACGGCGCCCCGGCCGGTCAGCGTGACCGACTCCACCCGCCGCCGAAGAAGCACGCGATGCGTGTGGACGCCGGCACTGTCGTGATATTTGAGCACAACTGGCACAGCCCAGAGGCTGTGATCCGAGTCCCCGTCGGCCGAGATCCGGAATCGATGCTGTTCGATCTGCACGGAGCGTCCTCCGCCGGCAGCCGGGGATTGTGCCCCGCCAGGGAGAGGGCCGACCGTCACCAACGGATACCCGGCCTGCGCGAACCAGTCGTGGGCGATGGCGCGAACCGGCTGGCCGGAGGCCGTTTCCAGCGCCTCCCACAGGGCGGCCGCCGTCGCGTTGCCGTGCTGATGCGCGGCGATGTAGCGGCGGATGCCGTCTCGAAACGCGCGCTCACCCAAAAACTGCTCGATCATCCGCAGAACGGCAGCGCCCTTCTCGTAGGTCAGCGGATCGAAGAGCTCTTCAATCTGGGCGGCGCTGGAGACGTCAGCGATGATCGGTCGTGTGGCGTCCAGCGCGTCGATGCTCAGGGGCACCTCCTTCTCCTGCTGGAATTCCACCCACGAGTTCCACTCCGGCCGGTACTGGTCGACGATCTTCACCGCGAGCCACGTCGCAAACGCTTCGTTGAGCCACAAGTCATCCCACCAGACCATTGTGACGAGGTTGCCGAACCACTGGTGGACCAGCTCGTGGACGACAACGTTGGCGACAATCCGCTTCGTTTCAGTCGAGGCGAGGCGGCCGTCGACCAGCAGCCGCGAGTCGCGGAAAAAGATCGCGCCCCAATTTTCCATCGCACCCATGGCAAAATCGGGCAGGCCGACCAGATCGAGCTTCGCCAGCGGATAGCGAAGGCCGAAATACTCGTTTAAAGCCTTGAGGCCGGCGACGCCCACCTCGAGGGCGAAGTCGGCGTACTGGAGCTGGCCTGGCAGCGTGACGACGGCCAGACGGCAGCCGTCAACTATTACGCTTTTTTCCTCAAACCGGGCCACGGCCAGGGCGAACAGATAGGTCGACATGACCGGCGTTTCCTGAAACCGCACCCGGCGCATTGTGCCCTCGAGGTTGTCCGATTCAACCGGCATGTTCGAGAGGGCGGTCAACCGCGAGGGCACCAGGGCGGCGAGTTGGAATCGCGCCTTGAGCGCCGGTTCGTCGAAACAGGGGAAAATTCTGCGCGCGTCGGTCGCCTCGCATTGGGTAAAGACGAATTTCTCTTCATGGCTGTTGATCGTGGCGCGGGCTTCATACAGGCCGCGCAATTGGGTGTTCAATGTGCCGGAATAGTCGATGATCAGGGTGGCGGGGCCGGCCGGAATGGGATCGGAACTGACCAGAGAGATGGTTTCCGCTTCTTTGTTGTCTGTGACCCTGGCCTCCTGTGTGTGACCGCCGACGTCGATCGTGGCACTCCGGATTGTCAACTCCAGTGCGTGCAGGACGACCGAGGAGGTCGATTGGGCGAGGACAACGTCGATCCGGACCGATCCTGAAAATGCGGTGTCATCCGGATTGACCGTCAGGGTGATCCGGTATCGTTCGGGGCGAATCGACGGGGGCAATCGTCCAGTCGGCGCTTCGATCCGCATGGCCGATCACAATACTCGTTTTGCCCTCTGAATGCAAGGATTCTTGCCTTCGTCAGGGCGATTTGGTATAACTCGATTGGTTTTCCTCCAAGGGGGGCTGCCCCGTTCTCCGCTAGGGAGACGCCGCCCCCCCTCACTGAGGGAGTGAGCCTGTGAAGGTCATGATGCTGGTCTTGGTCTCGACCATGTCGCTGATCGGCTGTGTCTCAACCGGAGGGCTGTCCCGGTCCACGGTGACCCGGGTCGACTTGTCCCAGAACAATTACCGTCTGATCAGGACGGGGGCCATGGGGCAATCGAAAGGGTTGTGGTTGCTGGGGGTGATCCCCCTGTTCAGTCCATCCGCTTCAGAGGCCAAGACAGATCTGTATGAACACCTGGACCTGGGGCGCCAAATGGAACACAAAGCGACGGCCCTGATCAATGTCACGGAAGACTGGTCGGTGTACTATTTGATTCTGGTCGCGATTCCCCGGATCACCATCACGGCGGATATCATTGAATTCATCGATCAACCGCAGTCAGGGGGATCGCACACCGGGTCCGGCAAGGCTGATGGCAACGCACAGAAACCTTCGACGACACCCTCCGCGCCGCACCCCCCATCCTCATCAAAGACCCCGATGACTCCTGAAGAGGAGAATTTCGAATCGACACCGCCGGCGTCTCGTTGAGATGGCCGCCCCGTCCCTCCCTGCGAGGGGTGGATGAGAACGTTGATCGTCTGAGTTGTTCGGATCAATCACAGTGTTACAGGTGTAGGTAGAAGTCGAGTCCATCGACGCGCGGATCCGAGGGGCTAGGCTCGCGATTTCTTCCCATGCTCTTGACGCGCTGAGACAGGTTTCCATGGACAGACTGACGACAACGCTCCTGATCGGGTTGTTCGTCTGCAGCGCTCGTGCGGCCGGCGCTGTGCCGGGCGCCGATTGGGAGGCGCTGAACAAGGAGTCAATGGCCCTCTACGAGGAAGGCCAGTACGGCCGCGCGGAAGAGGTGGCGCGCTCGGCGCTTGACGCGGCGGAGAAGGCGAAGGGCCCCGACGATCCCGCCGTGGCGACCAGCCTGGACACCCTGGCGGTGATCGAATACACCCAGGGTCGCTATGCGGCGGCCGAACCGCTCTACGTGCGCGCGCGGGCCATCGCGGAGAGAACGTATGGCAAGGACGATCCCAGGGTGGCCCCGATCCTGGACGATCTGGCCCATTTGTATCGCACGCAGGGCCGTTATACCGAGGCCGAGCCCCTGTCCCAACACGTGGTGACCATCATGGAACAGGCCTACGGGTTTGACGATCCCATGGTGGCCACGGCCCTGAGCAACCTCGCGGCCCTCTACCGCGACCAGCACCAGTACGCGAAGGCCGAGCCGCTCTACACGCGCGCGCACGCCATCACGGAGAAGCATTTCGGGCCCAATGCCCCCGCGACGGCCAAGAGCCTGAATCACCTCGCGGCGTTCTACCACGACCAGGGCCGTTACTATGAAGCTGTGCAAATGTACAAGCGCGCGCTGGCGATCGTGGAGAAGACCCTTGGCCCCGACGCGCCAGCGGTGGCCACGAGCCTGAACGATCTTGCAGCGCTCTACTATGACCAACGACGATACGCCAAGGCCGAACCCCTCTATCAACGCGCGCTGGCCATCAGGGAGAAAGCCCTGGGACCGGACCATCCCGCCGTCGCCACCAGTCTGGACAATCTCGCAGTGCTTTATATTGCACAGCGCCGCTTTGACAAGGCCGAGCCGCTGTTCAAGCGCTCGCTGTCGATTATGGAGAAAGCCCTGGGCCCGGAGCATCCCGCCGTGGCCACGAGCCTGAACAACCTGGCGGGCCTCTACCGGAAGACCGGCCGTGAGGCCGAGGCAAAGGAGTACGCCAAACGGGCCGCGGCGATTCTGGCCATCAAGCGATGACGACGGAAGGCTGCTAGAGGGTGACGGACTCGGGCGTCGACGTCAGGCCGCCCACTCTCAACCGCACTGGCCGGTTACCCTCAGACGTCATCTCCACCTGCAATCGGCAGGGAAGATTGACCGCATCACCCTGCTCGAATCGCAGCCGCACGATCGGCTCCCATGTGGCCCACCCATGGGTGAGTGCGTACAGCGCGAGAGGTCCGACGACGGAACCGGTGGCGGGATCTTCTGGAATGCCGATGTGCGGGGCGAAAAAGCGCAGGGAAAAGGCGGACGCCGGCTCCCGCTTCTGCCGGCTGAGGAGACAAAAACCCCTTGCCTGAACGGCGCGGCCCACCTCCGCCAGTCGATCGAAGTCCGGCTCGATGGCGTAGAGATCCGCCGCCTCCGACAAGGGAATGATCACATCCCGCTCCGGCGTCAAGGCGAGCGGCAGCTTCAGTTCCGTCTCAGATCCCCAGATCTGCAGGGCCTCCGCGATGTCATTGCGCGAGCCGTCGAACGAGCCGATCGCAGGAACCGGCAGCTCCAGCCAGCTCAGGTCGCCTTCACGCGTGACGACAAGCCGGGTCTTGGCGCTGTGAAATTCCACGCGATCCTGGCGGGTTTTCTCCTGAATCACGCGGGCCGAGGCCAGCGTGGCATGACCGCAGAGCCCGACTTCGGTGGTCGGGGTGAACCACCTGATATCGAGCCGGCCGGGATTGACCGGATCGGTCGAGATGAACGCCGTATCGGGCACCGCCGCCTTGGCGGCCAGCGCCTGCAGCACCTCATCGGACCATCCGCCGCTCTCGAGCACGACAACGGCGGGATTGCCTGTCCCGGGCTGCGCCCCGAAGACCCTGACGCGATACGCCTCAACCGGACTCATGGGTGAACCGGCCGGGGAGGACGCGCGTCCCCGAGCAGGCCTTCATCTCGGGCCATTTTCTCATCCAACTGGAGGAGAAACATGGCGAAAAACTGCAACGCTTCCGGCGTGAAGCGTTCCTTATAGTGCGGATACATGGGGACTGCTGTTGGGTTGTCGCGTTTGTCGTATCCGGGCACGACAAAGGCGGAGGGATCGATGATCGATTCGATGACATACTCGAGAGGCGTCGTCGCGTGGGCCAAGCCCGCCTTGACCCTGGCCTGATACTCGGGCGAGGCCAGCCGCTGCGGCGCGGTCGTCCCAAGCATCAGCACGGGGCCGGTGGTGCCGACGTTGGCGTTGGGGATGGTCGGGATCTTGTGGCAGACGAAACAACCCATCTTCTGAACAATGACGGCCGGTGTGTCGGTCGGCAGCGCCGTTTGTGATTCACGAAACCGCGCTTCGGCCTCTTCTTGCGAAATGGGGGGAGGAGGCGGCGGGGCCGGAGCGGGCGCCGCCCAAAGGTAGACCAAAATTCCCACGGAGAAGACGACCAGGAAGAGGCTGACCCTCTGGGCGCTCTTGGGGATATCCTGATACTGCCGAGACTGGACCAAGACCACCGCGGCCGCGATCAAAATGATGATCGCCGTCAGCGAGCCGAGCAGACGGCCCATCTCATAGGAATTCTCTTGCATTGGCGGGACACCTTATCAAATTCCGCCAGGGGAAATCTATTTAGAGTCAGGGGGGAGACGCTATCTCCCCCCTGACCACCCCCCATTGTTTGTTGAACGCGGGAGGTACGAGGGAGCGATACGCTGGTAATCAGCGGGGAAGCGTACATCCGATAGGGGTGATCAGGGGGAGGAACCGGCACCTCCCCCTGATTAT